>NZ_JBITEM010000012.1:282428-361145 GCF_044455225.1 Nocardia sp. NPDC051321
GCTGGCACCCGTGCCACCGTGTCCCGTTGACGGCGGTAGGCAGCACCCCGCTGCGCGGGACGGCTTGGCCGCCAAGGGATTCGGGTCGTCGAACGGGACATAGCGGCGGGGACACGCCGATCGCCCCGCCCTCACGTCCCGCTCGGCGACGGAGAGCGGTTCGCCGCCGGGACATGGTGGCGGGGACGCGCTGGCACCCGTGCCACCGTGTCCCGTTGACGGCGGTAGGCAGCACCCCGCTGCGCGGGACGGCTTGGCCGCCAAGGGATTCGGGTCGTCGAACGGGGCATAGTGGCGGGACACGCCGAATGGCCCGCCCTCATGTCCCGTTCGGCGACGCTAAGGAGCGCGCCGCCGTGGCCGCCGGGGGATTCGGGTCGTCGAGCGGGACATGGTGGCGGCGGCATGCCGAATGGCCCGCCCTCATGTCCCGTTCGCGGTGAGCGGGGCTAGGTCTTGGCTGGTACGGAGGTGCGGTCGGCGGTTATGGCTCGGACGGCGTCTTGCATGTGGTCGATGAGTAGTTTTCTGGCTCGGGGGGCGGGGCCGGTGCCGATGGCGGTGCGCAGGTGGACGTGCTCGCGGGCCTGTTCGGTCAAGTCCGGGTTTGTTGTTTGTAAGGCGCCCAGGCACATTCGGGTCTCGATCAGCAGGGTGCGGGCGGCGCGGGCCAGCCGGGGACTGCCTGCGCTGTCTACCAGCGCCACATGGAAGGCCTGGTCGGCGTCGGAAAGTGCGGCGGCATCGCCTATTTCGGCGGCCGCGCACATCTGGGTGACGCTCTCGCCGAGCGCCGCGTAGGCGATATCGCGGCGGCCGTCCAGGATCAGTTCCAGCGCACCACCTTCGATGGCGGTCCTGGCCTGGTAGATGTCGACGACGTCGTCGATGGTCAGGTCGATGACGAAGATGCCACGATGACGAATGCTGTGCAGCAGCCCCTCGGAGACGAGTCGCTGCATCGCCTCGCGCACCGGCCCGCGGGACACGTCGAAGCGGGCCGCGAGGTCGGCCTCGCCGAGCTGGTCGCCCGGTGCGAAACTGCCGCGCATGATCGCCTCGCGGAGCCGGTCGGCGATCACCTCCGCCGTCGACTGTCTGCTGACCGGCTCGATCTCAACGAGCGGCATGCGCGTGCCTTTCTGTGAACAGGGTGCCGAGGGCCGGGCAGGTCACGGCGGCGCCGGCCAGCCGAAGCCCCGCCCAGATGGTGACCTGGTTGGCGGTGAGTACGGGCTTGCCGAGGGCGGCTTCGAGTTCGGGCAGCACGGCAAGAGTATGCATGGCGGTATCGGGGATGAGCAGCGCCTCGGCGTCGGGATGATCGTTGGCCACCGCGAGCTGGCGCACCTGGTCGGCGTCCAAGGTGCCGACCTCGGCGGCGGTGTCGATCCCGGCGCTGCGCATCGAGACCACCTTGATCCCGGCATCGGCGAGGAATTCGACGAACAGCGCCGCGACGTCGTCCGGGTAGCTGGCCGCGATGGCGACGGTGTGCACATCGAGCGCGCGCACCGCGTCGATGAAGGCGAGGCTGGTGCTGGTCGCCGGCACGCCTGCGGCCGCGGCCAGCGCGTCGACCTGATCACGGGCACCGCGCGGTCCGTAGACGAAACTGCCTGAGGTGCAGGCCCATACGACTGCCTCGGGTGCGTGCGGCGCGAGCAGTTCGGCCCCGTGCCGCAGCTTGTCCGGGCTGCCCAGATCCAGCAGCTCGGGGATGGCGTGCAAATCGGTGCCGTAGATATGTGCCACCGGCAGGCCGGCGCCGAGCGCGGCGGCGGCCAGCGGGTAGTCGTCCTCGGCCGCGTGATCCGGGTAGATGAAGCCGATGGTGGGTGTCCGCATGTCTGTTCTCCCGATCAGAAGACGTTCAGTAGCCATTTGCCAGGACCCATCATCGGCAGCTTCATCCGGCCGAGGCAGGCCCACATGGTGAGCTGATTCGCGGTGAGCACGGGTTTGCCGAGTGCTTGTTCCAGTGGTTCGATGACGTCATAGGTTGGCAGGTTGGTACAGCTGACGAAGATGGCCTGGGCTGCCGGGTCATCGGCGCCGACGATGCGTTCGGCGATGGTGCGGTAGTTCACTTTCCAGATACCACCGCCCAAGCCGAGATGGTCGGAACGGATGACACGGCAGCCCGCTTCGCCGAGGAAGTCGTGCAGCTTGTTGGTCAGGATCTCGTCGTACGGGGTGAGCACCGAGACCCGGCTGATGTCGAGATGACGGATCGCCTCGATCAGCGCCCCCGAGGTGGTGACCGCGTCCAACGCGCCTGCCGCGCAGATGGTTTCGCGCAGCGACCGCTCGTACTCCAGGCCCTTGATAAAGCTGCCCGAAGTGCACAGGTAGGCAACGACTTCCGGTTCCACGTGCAGCACATCGCGGGTGGCGGTGGTCAAATGCGCTGGGTTCGATACCAGTTCGGCCATCGCCAGGGAGACCGGGACCGGCTCATATGGCGTTCGGGCCAGGTGCAGGCTGACCTCCATCGGTGCCCAGCGCCAGAGCTCACGTTCGAGCGCGAGGTCGAACGGGGCGATGATGCCGATGCCCCGTTGGGCGACGGGGCCCTCGATATCCGGGAAGCTGAGTTCCACTCCGGCCCCTCTCGCACTCAGCTGGATTGACCTCCGAGCAGAGTCGGATTGTTGACAATCATACGATGCGATCTTACTGTGTCAATGTGGAAACGGGCCCCATTGTCACCGTCCTGCACAGTGACCGCGTGCCCGAGGCGGATCTGATGGCCGCCGTGTCAGCTCGGGCGACTGTGCGCTACACCGAGGCCGCCGGCCTCGCGGTGGCGCTGCGCGGTGCCGACGTGCTGTTCGTCTACGACTTCCTGACCCGCGCGATCCCCGCCGCGTGGCCGTCGGCCGATCGGCTGCGATGGTTGCACATGGGATCGACCGGGGTGGACCCGGCGATGTTCCCCGAACTGCGGGCCAGTGACGTCGTCGTCACCAACACGCGCGGCCTGTTCGACACGGCCATCGCGGAATACGTGCTCGGGCAGATCCTCGGTTTCGCCAAGGACCTGCCTGGATCGATGCGCAGGCAGTTGCGCCACGAGTGGCAGCATCGCGAGAACGAACGGGTCGCGGGCAGCACGGTGCTCATCGTCGGCACCGGCTCGATCGGCCGGGCCATCGCGCGATTGCTGCGCGCGGCCGGGATGAACCTTCGCGCGGTCGGCCGCCGAATGCGCTCGGACGACCCAGATTTCGGCACGGTGGGCACGGACCTCTACGCCGAGCTACCGGTGGCCGACTATGTGGTGGCGATCGCCCCGCTGACGCCGCAGACCCGGAAGATGTTCGGCGCCAGAGAATTCGCCGCGATGAAGCCACACGCGAGGTTTGTCAACGTTGGCCGCGGGGAACTCGTAGTTACCGAAGATCTGGTCGCCGCGCTCGGCGCCGGATCGATTGCGGGAGCGGCGCTCGATGTGGTCGACCCCGAGCCGCTGCCGCCCGACCACCCGCTGTGGGATCTGCCGAATGTGTCGATCACACCGCACAATTCGGGCGATTTCATCGGCTGGCGGACCGATATCGTCACCGCGTTCGCCGAGAACTTCGACAACTGGATCGCCGGCCGGCCACTGCGGAACGTGGTCGACAAGGAGCTGGGGTACGTGCCCGGCTGAAGGAGCCTTTAGATGAGCTACCCCGACATCAATATTCCGACCGACCCGGCGGCGATGACCGCCGTCCAACTGGTCTCGGCCTACGCGGCGGGCGCGCTCTCCCCGGTCGAGGCGACCGAGGCCGTGCTCGACGCCATCGCCACCCGCGATCCGGACGTGAACGCGTACTGCCTGGTCGACCCCGATCGAGCGCTGGTGCAGGCCAAGGATTCCGAGGCGCGATGGCACTCGGGGCACGCTCGCGGGCTGCTCGACGGCGTCCCGATCTCGATCAAGGACATCTTCCTCACCGAGGGCTGGCCGACCAGGCGCGGGTCCACCTCGGTGGATCCGGCCGGACCGTGGACCGTGGACAGTCCGGTCGCGGCTCGGCTGCGCGAGGACGGCATGGTGTTCCTCGGCAAGACGACGACGCCGGAGATCGCCTGGAAGGCGGTGACGGACAGTCCGTTGACCGGTATCACCCGCAATCCCGTCGACCCGAGAACGACCGCGGGCGGTTCGTCCGGTGGTAGTGCCGCCGCCGTCGCCGCAGGTATGGGACCGGTCTCGGTGGGCACCGATGGTGGTGGCAGCATCCGCATTCCGGCGGCGTTCTGCGGCATCGTCGGCTTCAAGCCGACACACGGCCGGATCCCGTTGTATCCGGCGAGCCCGTTCGGTCCGCTCGCGCACGCGGGGCCGATGACGCGGACCGTCGAGGACGCCGCGCTGCTGATGGACATTCTGTCACTGCCCGATCCGCGCGACCCGACGAGCCTCGCGCCGACCCTGACGACGTTCCGCGGGCAGGTCGTTCGCGATGTCCGCGGCCTCACCGTCGCCTACTCGCCGACGCTCGGCTACGCGACGGTCGACCCCGAGGTCGCCGAGCTGGTCGACGCGGCGGTACAGAAGCTCGCCGACGCCGAATTAAAGGTCGTCGCAAGCGATCCCGGCTTCGCCGATCCCCGCGAAGCGTTCGAATTGCTGTGGGCGGCGGGTGCCGCCACGATGCTGTCGAAGTTCCCCGAGGGCTCGCGCGACCGGGTGGATCCGGCACTGCGCGAGGTCTGGGCACAGGGCGATGCCGTCAAGGCCGTCGACTACCTCGACGCCCGCAACGTAGCCGCCGAAATCGGCATCACCATGGGCGCCTTCCACACCGCCTACGACGTCCTGATCACCCCGACGATGCCGATCACCGCCTTCGAAGCAGGCCACAACGTCCCCCCGGGCAGCGACCAGACAACCTGGCCCCAGTGGACCCCGTTCACCTACCCCTTCAACATGACTCAGCAACCCGCCATCAGCATCCCCGTCGGCACCACAAAAGCCGGCCTCCCCGTCGGCATGCAAATCATCGGCCCCCGCCACTCCGACGACCTGGTCATGGCAGTAGCCCGCTACGCCGAACACATCCTGGCCCCGTAACCGGCGCCGCACTCCACACGTATCCGCCCGCCGCTGCGGCGCTAGAAGTTTCGACATCCGAGGTGAGTCATATGGTCGCTTGTTGATCTTTGGCAGCGACCATATGACTCACCTCGGATGTATGCGGTCGCGGCCCCGTCGGTCAGGCTGCGGGGCTCTGTGCGCCGCTGAGGGTGGAGAAGTTGAGGTGAGTCTTATGGTTGCTTATTGATCTTTGATAGCGACCTTTTGACGCACCTCAACTGGCAGCTATGTGGCGCGGGCGAAGGAGAGGGTTTCGCCGGAGACTCCGTGTAGCCAGAGGTCGTTGCAGGCGGCGGCGATGTCGGGGAGCCCGTCCTCGATGGTGGCGAATACGTTGCCGGGGACCCAGCCCATGTCGCCGTTGATGAGTAAGTTGTTGCGGCCGTAGAAGATTGCGAGATCGGTGGCGCCCTGGTCGTGGTGGGCGGTCGAGCCGGGTTCGTAGCCGTAGGCGGGGTTGCCGATTTCCCAGGCTTCGAAATCGAACAGGCAGACGTCGCCGGGGATGGGGGTGACGGTCGGGTTCTCCCGGTGCGGGGCCGCGCTGATGCGGGGGACCAGCGTGTACACCTCGTTGCGGGCGTACTTGGCGTGGAACGCGTCTCCCTCCTGCGGCAACGCGTCCCACACCGCGGCGCAGGTGTGTGGGGCCTCCGCGTCGAGAAGCCGGGCACGGCAGGTTACGGCGGCCTTGGTCAGGGTGATGGTGATATAGCGGGCCATCGGATTCTGCTTTCTGGTCGTCGGTCGGGGCATTCAGGTCGAGCGGTGCGGCCAGTCGGCTGAGCGCGGCCGCCGTGCGCCTCGGCGGACCCGGTGTGGCGCGGTGGGCAAGCAACCAGTCCCTGCGAGGCAGCGGCCGGGTAGCTCGTGGCCGCTGCGCCTAGAGCTCGGCCAGTACTTCGGTCCAGATCGCGAGCGCGTCCTCGATCTGAGTATCGGTCACGATCAGCGGCGGGATCATCCGCACCACGTTCATGTGCGCGCCGCAGGTGAGCAGCAGCAACCCCTTCTCGACCGCAAGCCGTTGCGCGGCGCTCGCCGTCTCTGTGTCGGGTTCGCCTGTCGCGGTGGTGAATTCGGCACCGGCCAGCAGTCCGAGGCCGCGCACGTCGCCGATCGCCTTGGTGGCGTTCGTCCGCAGCCCGGTCAACAGCTGCTCGCCGCGGGCCGCCGCGTTGTCCACCAGGTGCTCGGCTTCGATCACCTCGAGGGTCGCCACCGCCGCGGCGCAGGCCACGGCATTTCCACCATAGGTGCCGCCCTGCGAGCCGGGCCACGCCTTGGCCATCAGCTCGCGCGAGGCCGCGATACCGGACAGCGGGAACCCGCTGGCGAGTCCCTTCGCGATGGTGATGATGTCGGGCCGCACCCCGAAGTGCTGATGCCCGAAGAACTTTCCGGTGCGCCCGAAGCCGGTCTGGATCTCGTCGATGACGAGCAGGATGCCGTGCCGGTCGGCCCGTTCCCGCAGCCCACCGAAGAACTCCGTATTGCCCGGAATGTAGCCGCCTTCGCCGAGCATCGGCTCGACCACGAACGCGGCGGTTTCCGCGGGCGAGGCGATGGTCGCGAACAGGTAGTCGAGCTCGCGCAGCGCGAACGCGGTGGCCGCCGCCTCGGTCCAGCCGTAGCGGTACGCGGTCGGGAAGGGTGCAACGTGCACGCCGGACATGAGTGGACTGAACCCGGCGGAGAATCGGGTGCCCGAGGTCGTCATGGTCGCCGCCGCGACGGTGCGGCCGTGGAAGCCGCCGTGGAAGACCACCACGTTCGGCCGTCCGGTCGCCTGGCGGGCCAGTCGCAGCGCCGCCTCGATCGCCTCGCTGCCGGAGTTCGCGAAGAACAGCGTGTCCAAGCCGTCCGGCAGCACCGTGCCGAGGCGTTCGATGAGCTGCAGCATCGGCCGGTGCATGACGGTGGTGTATTGGCCGTGGATCAGGCTGGCCGCCTGGGCTTGAGCCGCCGCGACCACCTGCGGATGGCAGTGCCCCGTGCTGGTGACGCCGATGCCCGCGGTGAAGTCGAGATAGCGGCGCCCGTCGGTGCCGTAGAGGTAGCAGCCTGATCCGTGGTCGACGGTCACCGGGGTGGCCTGCCGCAGAACGGGCGAAAGTTCGGTCATGGTGATCCGCCTCCCGGGAAGTGGTGCGCTCAACATCCGTAGATCGCATATTGTCGGATTGTTGACAATATGCATAACATGGCGACAGAGGCCGCAGCAATAGCCTGCGGTAGCGAAAGGAGTCCGGCGCCGATGCTCACCGAGACCTTGTCCGCCGCGGAGCGGGCCGTAATCGACACTGTGCCAACGGGTTTGTATATCGACGGCCAGTGGTGCGAGACGACCGCCGAGCTGCCCGTGCTCGATCCGGCCACCGGCCAGCCGCTGTGCGCGGTCGCCGACGCCGGCCCGCAGGACGGACTCGACGCGTTGGCCGCGGCAGCCGTGGCTCAATCGGCGTGGGCGGGGACACCGCCCCGGCAGCGCGCCGAAATCCTCATGCGCGCACACCACGCGTTACTCGACGACACCGACCGCCTCGCGCTGATCATGACGCTCGAGATGGGCAAGCCACTGGCCGAGGCGCGCGGCGAAATCGCCTATGCGGCAGAGTTTTTCCGCTGGTTCGCGGAGGAATCCGTCCGCCTCGACGGCGGCTACCTGCCCGCGCCGACCGGCGGCGCGCGGTTCCTGGTGACCAAGCAGCCGGTGGGCCCGAGCCTGCTGATCACGCCGTGGAATTTCCCGATGGCGATGGGCGCCCGCAAGATCGCGCCCGCGCTGGCCGCCGGCTGCACCTGCGTGGTGAAACCCGCTGAGCAGACACCCTTGTCGATGCTCGCGCTCGCGGATCTGCTCGATCGAGTCGGCGTGCCGCGCGGTGTCGTCAACGTGCTCACCACCGCCGACCCCGGCGCGCTGATGACGCCGCTCATCCTGGACAGCCGGTCGCGCAAGCTGTCGTTCACCGGCTCGACCGCGGTCGGCAAGCGGCTGCTCGAACAGTGCGCGCAGACGGTGCTGCGCACCTCGATGGAGCTGGGCGGCAACGCGGCGTTCATCGTGTTCGACGACGCCGACCTGGACGAGGCCGTCGAAGGCGCGCTCGCGGCGAAGATGCGCAATATCGGGCAGGCGTGCACCGCGGCGAACCGAATCTTCGTGCAGCGCGGCATCATCGACGAGTTCTCGGCGCGTCTCGCCACCCGGATGGCCGCGTTGCCGATGGGCCGGGGTACCGAGCCCGGGGTTATCGTCGGTCCGCTCATCGACGCGGCGGCGGTGACCAAGGTGAGCGAGCTGGTCGCCGACGCGTGCCGCCGCGGCGCGCGAATGCTGACCGGCGGTGCCGCGATCGACGGGCCGGGCAACTTCTATCCCGCGACCGTGCTGACCGGGGTGCCCGACGACGCGGCGATGTGCCACACCGAGATATTCGGACCGGTCGCGTCGATCGCCGTCTTCGACACCGAGGACGAGGTCGTCGCGCGCGCCAACAACACCCCGTACGGACTGGTCGGCTACGTCTTCACCGAGCACCTCCGTCGCGGGCTGCGCGTGTGCGAGGCCTTGGAAACCGGCATGGTCGGTCTCAACCAGGGCGTCGTGTCCAACCCCGCCGCGCCCTTCGGCGGCGTCAAAGAATCCGGGCTCGGCCGCGAAGGCGGTTCGGTCGGCATCGACGAGTTCCTCGAGACCAAATACATCGGAGTGCGCCTGTGAACGACTGCCGCTACCGCATCGCGACCATCCCCGGCGACGGCATCGGCGTCGACGTGACCGCGGCCGCCGTCGCGGTGCTCGACACCGTGCTGCCCGGGATCGAGTGGACCGAATTCGATTGGTCCTGCGCGAATTACCTGCGCACCGGTCAGATGATGCCGCCGGACGGGCCGGAACTGCTGGCCGGGTTCGACGCGATCCTGCTCGGCGCGGTCGGGTTTCCCGGTGTGCCGGACCATGTTTCGCTGTGGGGCCTGTTGATTCCGTTGCGGCGCGCGTTCAGTCAGTACGTCAACCTGCGTCCGGTCCGGTTGCTGCCAGGCACCGAATCGGCATTGCGCGACCGGACCGCCGCCGACCTGGACATCCTCATCGTGCGAGAGAACTCCGAGGGCGAATACTCCGAGATCGGCGGTAAGCACAATCCGGGCCGGTACGACGAATTCGTGCTGCAGGAGTCGGTTTTCACCCGGGTCGGCTGCGAACGGATCATCCGGTACGCCTTCGAGCGGGCCCGCGAACGCGGCGGCCGCTTGTGCTCGGCCACCAAGTCGAACGGCCTCATCCACTCGATGCCGTACTGGGACAGCGTGTTCGACCAGATCGCCGTCGAATACCCAGACGTGCGGACCCGGCAGATGCATGTCGACGCGCTGGCCGCCGAGATCGTGCTGCACCCGGACCGCCTGGACGTGATCGTCGGCTCGAACCTGTTCGGCGACATCCTGTCCGATCTGGCCGCCGCGGTGACCGGTGGGCTCGGACTGGCACCCTCGGGCAACATCAACCCCGAGGGCGCCTGTCCGTCCATGTTCGAGGCGGTGCACGGCAGCGCGCCCGATATCGCCGGGCAGGGCATCGCCGATCCGGTCGCGCAGATTCTCGCGGGCGCGATGCTGCTCGACCATCTCGGCGAACACGCCGCGGCCGCGGCGGTGGACCGGGCCGTCTGTGACGTACTCGGCGCGGGCCAGGTCCGCACTCCGGACCTGGGTGGCACCGCGACAACTACGGAGCTGGCCACGGCCATCGCAAGTCGCGCAGCCGAATTGGTCGACGCGGTAAGCGCCGAACCGCGCTGAGCGAACCTCAGGCGGTGAGCCAGATGGCTTCCGCCGCGGGACTGCCCAGATCGGTAGGGGTTTCGCCGGTGCCGATGCGAATCGCGATGGTACCGGCGAAGTCTCGGCGTTCCACCACGGTGATGGCGGTGTCCAGTGCGATGCCGACGGAATCGAAGTAGCGCAGCATGTCGGGATCCGAGTCGGAAATGCGCGCCACCCGGCCGGACTCGCCCGCCCGGAAGTCGCTGAGCTGACGGGCCGGCGGCGTCGGCACGGCACCATCGACCGACGGGATCGGGTCGCCGTGCGGATCACGGTCGGGGTAGCCGAGTTTCGCGTCGATCCGCGCCATCAGCAGTTCGGAGACCGCGTGCTCGAGCACCTCGGCCTCGTCGTGCACCTCGTCCCAGCCGTAGCCGAGCTCGTTGACCAGGAACGTCTCGATCAGCCGATGCCTGCGCACCATCGCGATCGCGGCCAGGCGCCCGCCCTCGGTGAGGGTGATCGAACCGTAGCGGGCGTGCTCGACCAGTCCTTGATCGGCGAGCTTGCGCACGGCCTCGGAGACGGTGGACGCGGACACCCCGATGCGCTCGGCGAGCAGCTTGGTCGACACCTTCTCCTGCGACCACTCCTGTGCGGTCCAGATCACCTTGAGATAGTCCTGGGCGACCGAGGAGAGCACCGGCGCGATCGTCGCGGTGCCGCCGGTGGCTGTTTTCGGCGCGGCGGTAGCGGCTAGCTCACGGCGGGTGGCGATGTCTCGTTTACCGGGCACATACTCGAGCTTAAGCACATGCCTGCCGAATGACACAGCTCGCCGCACAGTGGAATCTCCGGATTCACCGCCCGTACACGACACCGGAAGCGTCGTGT
This sequence comes from Nocardia sp. NPDC051321, assembly GCF_044455225.1. Lineage (NCBI taxonomy): Bacteria > Bacillati > Actinomycetota > Actinomycetes > Mycobacteriales > Nocardiaceae > Nocardia > Nocardia sp. NPDC051321. Next base: position 293,188 of record NZ_JBITEM010000012.1, read on the forward strand.
GACATCGCGGGCTTCGGTCGAACCCCGTTCAGCTGCGCGATATAAGCTGCCGACTGTGCAGAGATGGCGAGGGCTGGACGACGTTCCCGCGGACTGGGGCCGATGTGTACTCACGATCGGGGTGTTCGACGGCGTGCACCGCGGTCACGCGCAGCTGATCAGCAGAGCGGTGAAATCGGCCGCCGCGCGCGGGGTTCCCGCGGTACTGATGACCTTCGATCCGCACCCGATGGAAGTGGTGCGGCCCGGCTCGCATCCGGCGCAGCTCACCACGCTGACCCGGCGAGCGGAATTGGCCGAGGAACTCGGCATCGACGTGTTCTGCGTGATGCCTTTCACACAGGCCTTCATGAAGCTGACCCCGGCGCGCTACGTGCACGACCTGCTGGTCGAGCGGCTGCATGTGGTCGAGGTCGTGGTCGGCGACAATTTCACCTTCGGTAAGAAGGCCGCGGGCACCATCGACACCATGCGTGAGCTCGGTGGACGCTGGGGCTTCGAGGTCGACGGCGTGAAGCTGCTCGGCGAACACGCGGTCACTTTCTCCTCCACCTACATTCGCGCCTGCGTCGACGCGGGCGACATGGCCGCCGCCGCCGAGGCGCTCGGCCGCCCGCACCGGGTCGAGGGCGTGGTGGTGCACGGTGACGGCCGCGGCCGCCAGCTCGGCTTCCCGACCGCGAACGTCGCGCCGCCGATGCACGCCGCGATCCCGGCCGACGGCGTGTACGCCGGCTGGTTCACCGTGCTCGGCCCCGGCCCGACCATCGGCACCGTCACGCCGGGCGAGCGGGCGATGGCCGCCATCTCGGTCGGCACCAACCCCACCTTCTCCGGCCGCGCCCGCACCGTCGAGGCGTACGTGCTCGACGGCGAGGCCGACCTCTATGGCCAGCACGTCGCGGTCGATTTCGTCGACCACGTCCGCGGTCAGCGCAAGTTCGACTCGATCGACGAGCTCATCGAACACATGGGCCGCGACGTGGACAACGCGCGCAAGATCCTCGCCGCCGTCGACGACCGGTAGCCAGGGGATAAGCCCAGGCCGATTCGGTCTGCCGAATTCGATCCGGTAAGGTGGATCCTCGGGTTTGCTGCGGTCCGCGGTGGCACCCGACCCGGGTAACCGGACACTCGAGCGCGGGACTGAAATAGGGAGTGGATGCCTCATGGCTCTGACCACTGAGCAGAAGTCGGCGATTCTCAAGGAATACGGCCTGCACGAGAAGGACACCGGCTCGCCGGAGGCCCAGATCGCGCTGCTGTCCAAGCGTATCTCCGACCTCACCGAGCACCTGAAGGTGCACAAGCACGATCACCACACCCGGCACGGCCTGCTCGCGCTGATCGGTCGCCGTCGTCGGCTGTCGAAGTACCTGGCCGCCAACGACATCCACCGCTACCGTTCGCTGATCGAGCGTCTCGGCCTGCGCCGCTGATAGCTCCACACGGCGGCTGCCCGAGGTAGCCGCAGACCCGGCCAACGGGGGGACGTACAATCTCCCCGTTGGCTATTCGTGTATGCGGGCCGTCGCCTTCGAGCGAGCCCGGAAATACGACGACAGTGCACAGCCGTAAGCACCCGCCCGCGTGGCGTCGGTCTTCGGTAGTGGCCTCCCGGCAGGGCAAACACCGCCGGCGGGCTTCGATCGATGACCGCCTCCGCGTCGCCGTGATCCAAGGGGATCCGGCCGGGTGCTCGTGCCGCAGCCAGGATGGTTGCCGCGTGTCCGTACCAGGTACGGCTGACGAAGAGCCGGATCGCGCCAGATGGCGCTCGATCCGGCGAAGACGAGAGGTTGAGAGAAGAGAATGACCGAAACAACTGAACGCAAGTCCTCGGCCGTAGAGGTCGAGCCCGGTGTGTTCGAATCCGTAGCGCTGATCGACAACGGCAGCTACGGCACCCGCACCGTCCGCTTCGAGACCGGCCGACTGGCCCGTCAGGCCGCAGGCGCGGTCGTCGCCTACCTGGACGACGAGACCATGCTGCTCTCCGCCACCGCCGCGGGCAAGCACCCGAAAGACCAGTTCGACTTCTTCCCGCTGACGGTCGACGTCGAAGAGCGCATGTACGCCGCGGGCCGCATCCCCGGCTCGTTCTTCCGTCGTGAGGGCCGTCCGTCCACCGACGCGATCCTGACCTGCCGGCTGATCGACCGTCCGCTGCGCCCGTCGTTCGTCGACGGCCTGCGCAACGAGATCCAGGTCGTCGTCACCATCATGAGCCTCGATCCCAACGACCTGTACGACGTCGTCGCGATCAACGCCGCGTCCGCGTCCACCCAGATCTCCGGTCTGCCGTTCTCCGGCCCCATCGGTGGCGTGCGGGTCGCGCTGATCGAGGGCCAGTGGGTCGCGTTCCCGACCGTCGAGCAGCTCGAGGGCGCCGTGTTCGACATGGTCGTCGCGGGTCGCGTGGTCGAGTCCGGTGACGTCGCGATCATGATGGTCGAGGCCGAGGCCACCCTGAAGGTCATCTCGCTGATCGAGGGCGGCGCGCAGGCGCCGACCGAGGCCGTCGTGGCCGAGGGCCTGGAGGCCGCCAAGCCGTTCATCGCCCGGCTGTGCAAGGCGCAGCAGGATCTGGCCGAACTGGCCGCCAAGCCGGTCGGCGAGTTCCCGCTGTTCCCGCCGTACCAGTCCGATGTGTACGAGGCCGTCGAGGGCACCGCCAAGCGCGAGCTGGGCGAGGCGCTGGGCATCGCCGACAAGCAGGAGCGCGAGGCGAAGATCGACGAGATCAAGCTCGACGTGCTGTCCCGCCTCGGCGACGACTACGTCGGCCGCGAGAAGGAACTGGGTGCCGCGTTCCGCTCGGTCACCAAGAAGCTGGTGCGCCAGCGCATCCTGACCGATGGCTTCCGCATCGACGGCCGCGGTCTCGCGGACATCCGCGCGCTGTCCGCCGAGGTCGCCGTGGTGCCGCGGGCGCACGGTTCGGCGTTGTTCGAGCGTGGCGAGACGCAGATCCTCGGCGTCACCACCCTCGACATGGTGAAGATGGCCCAGCAGGTCGACTCGCTCGGCCCGGAGACCAGCAAGCGCTACATGCACCACTACAACTTCCCGCCGTACTCGACCGGTGAGACCGGCCGCGTCGGTTCGCCCAAGCGTCGCGAGATCGGCCACGGCGCGCTCGCCGAGCGGGCCCTGATGCCGGTGCTGCCGAGCCAGGAAGAGTTCCCGTACGCCATCCGTCAGGTGTCGGAGGCGTTGTCCTCCAACGGTTCCACCTCGATGGGCTCGGTCTGCGCCTCCACCCTGTCGCTGCTCAACGCCGGTGTGCCGCTGAAGGCGCCGGTGGCGGGCATCGCCATGGGCCTGGTGTCCGACACGATCAAGAACGACAAGGGTGAGGACGAGGTGCGCTACGTCGCCCTCACCGACATCCTCGGCGCCGAAGATGCCTTCGGCGACATGGACTTCAAGGTCGCGGGCACCCGTGACTTCGTCACCGCGCTGCAGCTCGACACCAAGCTCGACGGCATCCCCTCGCAGGTGCTCGCCGGTGCGCTCAGCCAGGCGCACGACGCTCGCACCGCCATCCTGGAGGTCATGGCCGAGGCCATCGACACCCCGGACGAGATGAGCCAGTACGCGCCGCGCGTCACCGCGATCAAGATTCCGGTCGACAAGATCGGCGAGGTGATCGGGCCCAAGGGCAAGGTGATCAACCAGATCACCGAGGAGACCGGCGCCAACATCTCCATCGAGGATGACGGCACGGTTTACGTCGGTGCGACCAACGGCCCCGCGGCGCAGGCGGCGATCGACATGATCAACGCCATCGCGAACCCGCAGCTGCCGAAGGTCGGCGAGCGCTTCCTGGGCACGGTCGTCAAGACCACCGCCTTCGGCGCGTTCGTCTCGCTGCTGCCGGGCCGCGACGGCCTGGTGCACATCTCCAAGCTCGGCAACGGCAAGCGCGTCGCCAAGGTCGAAGATGTGGTGAACGTCGGCGACAAGCTGCGCGTCGAGATCGCCGATATCGACAACCGCGGCAAGATCTCGCTGGTCCCGGTCGAGGAGAACGCCGAAGAGCCGGCCGAAGCCGAGACCGTTGATGCGGGCGCGGCAGCGACCGAGTAGTACTTGTCTTTGTGACGACGAAGAAGACGACAGCCCCTCTGCTCCGACGCGAGCAGGGGGGTTCGTCACTGGAGCTGCGAGCCAACATGATCGATCCCGGCGTGCAACGCACGGTGCTACCAGGCGGGCTGCGTGTGGTGACCGAGCATGTCCCCGGCGTGCGCTCGGCGTCGATCGGCGTCTGGGTGGGGGTCGGCTCGCGCGACGAGGGGCCCACCGTCGCCGGTGCGGCACACTTCCTCGAACACCTGCTGTTCAAGGCGACGCCAACGCGGACGGCGCTGGACATTGCGCAGGCGATGGACGCCGTCGGCGGTGAGCTCAACGCGTTCACCGCGAAGGAGCAGACCTGCTACTACGCGCACGTGCTCGACGAGGACCTGCCGCTGGCCGTGGACATGGTCTCCGACGTGGTGCTCAACGGGCTGTGCCGGGCCGAGGACGTCGACCTGGAACGTCAGGTGGTGCTCGAAGAGATCGCCATGCGCGACGACGACCCGGAGGACCTGGTCGGCGACGCGTTCCTGTCCGCGCTGTTCGGTGACCATCCGATCGGGCGGCCGGTGATCGGCTCCATCGAATCCATCGAGTCGATGCACGCGGGGCAGTTGCGCGGCTTCCATCTGCGGCGCTACCGGCCGGACCGGATGGTCGTCGCGGTCGCGGGCAATGTCGAACACGATCACACGGTGGAGCTGGTGCACCGCGCGTTCCAGAATCGGCTCGATCCCGCCGCCACGCCGGCCAAGCGGCGCGAGGGCCGGTTCCGGCCTGCCAGCGATCCGGAACTGCACTGGAGCCACCGCGACAGCGAGCAGGCGCACCTGGCGTTCGGTGTGCGCGCCTTCGGGCGGCACGAGGGGGAGCGGCGCTGGCCGCTCTCGGTACTCAACACGGTGGTCGGTGGCGGGCTGAGTTCCCGGCTGTTCCAACGGATCCGGGAGGAACGCGGGCTGGCGTACTCGGTGTACTCCAGCGTGGACACCTTCGCCGATACCGGTGCGTTCTCGGTGTATATCGGCTGTCAGCCGGAAAACCTCGGCAAGGTCGCCACGTTGGCTCGTGGCGTGCTCGAAGAGGTTGCGGCGAACGGCATTACGGATGCCGAATGCGCTCGTGCCAAGGGGTCGCTGCGCGGCGGGCTCGTGCTCGGCCTTGAGGATTCCGCGTCCCGGATGAATCGGATCGGGCGCAGCGAACTCAGCTACGGCAATCACCGCAGCGTTTCGGAAACGTTGGCGCGGATCGACGCGGTCACCACCGACGAGGTCTCCGCCGTTGCGAACACGTTGCTGTCGCGGCCCTTCGCGGCGTCGATTGCCGGGCCGTACAAGCGAACTCGTGAACTGCCCGCCGCAGTGCGACGGTTGGTCGAGGGTTGAGGGGTTAGTTCTCTTCGCTGAAATTCGCGGGCGCGCACCGCGTTACGGGTGTGGCTGGCCCCGCACGAACGCTGCGGCCCGGGTCAGGCGTCGCTGGCGCGATTGGCGTTGTCGACCACTGAGGTGAGCAGGCCGGGCAGCGCCGTTTCGACGTCCGCGGCGCGCAGGCGCTGCCAGATCTGGCCGTCCACGATCACCCGCTCGATGACGCCCGCCTCGCGCAGGATCTTGAAGTGGTGCGTCGCGGTCGATTTGTTGATCACCTCGTAGAGCTCGTTGCAGCGGACCGCGGTGCCCGCATTGCTCAGCCTGCGCACCATCTCCAGGCGGATGGGGTCCTGGATCGCGCCGAGCACGGTGGCCAGCGGGGCCACCGGCGGGGCCTCGGCCGCCGCCTCTTTAGCATCGGTCATGATCTACCTCACTCGGGGGTTTGATGATCGTCATACTAACTGTACTGTCGTACGAGGTTCGATCATTATCAAACTTACCTGATCGGGGGTTTCGATGGCAGCGACGACGGCGGTACCGGCCGCGACCGAGCGGACATCACAACGCTGGGCCTACGGGCTCATCTTGGCTGCGGGTGGGGTCGCGCTCGGGGTGTCCGGGGTGCCTGCCCCGCTGTACGGCATGTATCAGAAGGAATGGCACTTTTCGCCGTTGACCACGACCTTCGTGTTCGCGGTGTACGCGTTCGCTGCCCTGGGCGCGGTGCTGGTGTCCGGCAAGGTCTCCGATGTAGTCGGGCGTAAGCCGGTGCTGCTCGGGGCGTTCGTGACGATGATCGCCGGGCTTGCGGTCTTTCTGCTGGCCGATAACGTGGTGATGCTGTTGGTGGCGCGCGCGTTGCACGGTTTCGCGGTCGGCGCCACGGTAGTCGCCGGCGCGGCGGCGCTGCTGGATCTGCGGCCCAAGCACGGTGCGCGGTCCGGTCAGCTGACCGGTGTCGCGTTCAATGTCGGTATGGCCGTTGCGATTCTGGGCTCGGCGCTACTCGCGCAGTACGCGCCGTATCCGCTGCGCACGCCCTACGTCGTCATCACCGTCGTGTGCCTGCTTATCGGCATCGGTGTCATCGCGCTGGAGGAACCGCACACCGGTCGCCTGCCCGGTCGCATCCGGATCGTGAAACCGTCTGTGCCGCAGGAGATTCGGGGCGACTTCTGGTTCTCCGCGCTCGGCGTGATGGCGGCCTGGTCGGTGCTCGGCGTGCTGCTGTCGCTGTACCCGTCGCTGGCCTCGGCCGAAACCGGTATCCACAACCTGGTTTTCGGCGGCGCCGTGGTCGCGTCGACCGCCTTGGCCGGTGCCACCGCGCAGCTGTTCGCGACCAAGATTCCGGCTCGTCGTGCGGCCATCGGCGGCGACACCGGTATGGCGGTGGCGCTGTTGCTCACCGTGCCCGCGCTGCATACCGGCAACTGGATCGTGGTGCTGCTGGCCGGTGTGTTGCTCGGGGCCACCTTCGGGCTCGGCTTCGGCGGATCGCTGCGCCACCTGTCCGAGGTTGTGCCGCAACACAAGCGGGGCGAAACCATGTCGGCGTACTACCTGCTCGCCTACACGGCCATGGCGCTGCCGACCATCCTGGCCGGCTGGGCCGCCACCACCTGGGGCCTGAGCACGGTGTTCCCCTGGTTCGTCGTGGTCGTCTCGCTGGCCTGCCTGACCGCCGCCGGACTCGGCCTGCGCCGCACCCGTGCGGACGTCGAACAGGTCGCATGAGCGCGGATTGGCATTTTCCGCCGTCGATCGGCTAAAGTTTTTCTCGCATCACGGAGTCACCCGGGATGCGAACGCGGATGTAGCGCAGTGGTAGCGCATCACCTTGCCAAGGTGAGGGTCGCGGGTTCAAATCCCGTCATCCGCTCTCAGAGAGTTCGTTCACGCAGGTGAAAAGTTACCGGCTACCTCGCCGTGGCTGTGTCGATCGGCAACGAGTTCTGTTCTGCCGCATAGCGTCAGGTCGATTCGAGCCCAGCCGTCCGGTGGAAATCGGGGTCGGAGATCCGATGGGTGTTGGTCACCAAGATGTTGGTGGTTCGGTCGATCCAGTCGCTGATCGCCTGCAGCTCCGCAGGGGAGTACCTCGACATCAGTTCGGTCATCTCCGTGGCAAACGGGACGAAGACCGCGGCCATTAGTGCGTCGACCCGCTCGTTTGGGACGAGCTCGACGACGACCTTGCGCCTGTCGTGCGGGTCGCGGGTGCGCTTCGCGTAACCGGCCTTCTCCAGTCGATCCACCAAACCGGTGACCGCGCCGGTGGTCAGGCCGGTGTGCTCGGCGATGGTTCCCGCGGATACCGGGCCGAGAATGCGCAGCGTGTCCATGCACTTGCGCTCGACCGCGCTGAGTCCGAGCAGCTTGCCCGTCGCGGCATGGAAGTTCACCATGGCCGACGCGAATTCGCGGCCGAGGATGGTGTGGTCCGCGGGTTCCGGTGCTGGCAGCTCTTGCGTCATGCCCACAATCTACCTTAGTCTCTCGCTATCTTAGTAACTAAAAAGATTATTCGCTGAGAGAATTGGGGAGCTCCATGCACGGCACGATCGAGAAGCGGCGCAAGGTCAGCTGGCTGGCCCTGATGGTCGCGAACACGGCCATCGATCTGTTCCTTCCGACGGTGGTGTTCGCGCTGCTAGCGCCGACGGGGTTGCCTGCCGTGATCCGACTGTCCCTCGGCGGGACGTTGCTGGCTGCCAAAGCCCTCGGCGGCGGCCTGCAGAACGGTGCGTTCCGGTGGCGATTCGCGATCGTCGTGGCCTTGGCAGGCAGTGCGACGCTCATCGGGTGCTATCTCGGCGGCCTCGGAAACACGACGAGCATGGTGCTGAACACAGTTGTTGCCGGGCTGATCATCGTCGGTGATCTCCTGCGAACCCGGTTGCGGGACAGCGGAACACACCCGGTCGACCGTTTCGCGGTATTGGTGCTCGCCGAGGTCGCGGTCGGTATCGTGCTGACCTCGATCAGTGGCGACGCCCGGTTCGTGCTGGCACGGAGTTCGTTGTACATCGCCGTCGCCGGGATCGTCATCCTCGCCAGCGCCTGGACCCAACATCCGTTCATGCGCGACGCACTCAAACCTGTTGCCGCAAAGGGTGATCCGCTGCGCGCCGAGGGATTCGACCGAACCTGGCTCAAATCGGCGCGGTTCCGGTTGATCTATCGGTTCGTCACCGCGACATTAGGTGCGGTGCTGCTGGCGGACGCGGTCCTGCGCGTCGTGGTGATCTACAGCTACTCCTCCGACCAGGCAGCAGAGTCGTCTCTGGTGTCCGGCCTACCACTGATCGTGCTGATCGGACTGTGGCTGTTCATCAACCGCACCTTCGTCGTGCCGAGGGCCGAGCGATTACTCGATCTGGAAATGACCGCGGCGTCCCGGATTTCGGATGTCGATCGCGAGCTCAGCGCAGGGTGATCTCGCGCGGTATTCCGGCGGGTGGGGTCGCGGTGCGAATCGTTGCGGGCACGCGCAGCGCGCTGTCCTCGAAAGCCGCACAGAGTCGGTCGATTTCGGTGGTGGGGTCGCGGAGTAGGTCGCTCAGCGCGTCCATTTCCGTGATCGTTCGGGCATCGACTTCGGTGGAGATATCGAGCGGGCACCAGAGGTCCCAGAGGATCATCTCGTGCTTGTTCAGCGCGGCCAGGTCGAGGATGAGGCTGTGCAACAGGTAAGGCCAGCCGCGTAGGAACGGGGCGGGCTGGTCGGGGGAGACGACAAAGCGGGTCGGGTCGGCTTCGCATGTGCGGCAATTGTTCCAGGCGTCGGCCGCTACGAGGAAGCGGTCCCTCGGGACGTCGAGCAGGTCCATCTCCGTGCCGTCGGTGGGATCTCGATAGCCCGGCGTGAACTGCGGGTCCACCAGCCGCCAACGACGGTGCTCGGCATCCCAGACCTCGGCGATCGTGTGGTCCGCGGCCCAACCCGGTATCAAGTACGTGGCGAAACCGGTGCGGCTCCGGGCCGGAATCCCGTGGTGGCGGGCCATGGCGACGTAGAGCAGCGTGAAGTCACGGCAGCACCCGACCACCCGCTCGGTGGGCGCGCGTTCGGTATCGAGCGGTGCCGGATTCAGGGCATGGAGTCTGGCGAAGATGTTGTCCGCGTAGCGGAGATCGATCTCCTCGCGTCGCTGTGCGGCGAAGCCGTGCTCGGTGACGTCGCCGTTGCCCCAGAAGTGGAACACCAGCCCGGAGGCGACGTCGCGAAGCGCGGCCGAGTCAGGGTTCAGCGCGGCGACCCACTCCACGAACTTGCCCGGATCGGTGAACTTGCTCTGTGTTGCGTAGTAGCTGATATCGAGTTCGGTGATGATGGTCATGGACGTGGCCCTCCGATCGGAATGGTGACCACCCACGTCTATGGCCTGCCACTGTGTCAGAGTCAACGATTCAGTTGCGCGACGATCAGTCGGCGAGCATTTTCGCGACCTCGCGCGCACTGCCCCACGAGAGGCTCACGCCGAGCCCGTTGTGACCGTAGTTGTGCACGACCCTGGAATCGCCGATGCGCTCCTCGTCGAGTCTGGCCTCGGTGCGGCCGGGGCGCAGGCCGACCTCGTGACCGATCACCTCCGCGTCGGCGAGTTTCGGCTCGACCGCTATGCAGCGGCGCAGGATCTGTTCCGCCACTTCGGGATCCGGGTCCAGGCTCCACTCGCCGCGTTGGCGCACGCCGCCGAGGATCAGGCGATCGCCGTGCGGGAAGAAGCCTGCCCATTCGCATTCGCCGCCGATCTCGACATAGAAGTCGGCCAGACCGGGATTGCGCACGATCACGTGCTGTCCGCGCACCGGTTGCACGGCATCGTCAGCGGCGAGTTTGCCCGCGGCCACGCCGGTGCAGTTCACCACCACGGGGGCGGCGGCCGCGGCCTCGGCGAGATCGCGCACCGTCCGCTGCTCGATCTCGACATTCCGCGCCGCCAGCCGGTCGGTCAGATAACGCAGGTAGCGCGGCAGATCGATGAGCGGGGCCGTGCACCAGAAGCCGAACAGCATGCCATCGGGCAGTTCATCGGGAGCACACATGTCCACGTCGACGAAATCATGCACCCAAGAAGGCGGTTCAGACCAGGAGCTCGAAACCTGCAGTCCGCGTTCGAAATGCAAGCCGGACGCGGGATCATCGGCCAGCTCCGAGAATTCGTCGAAGGTAACCCGACTCCACGCCGAATCCCTTGGATTAGTACCAGGCCCCCACAATCCACTCGCCACCGCCGAGGTGGTTCGCTCCGGCGGCCGCTCCGCCCACACCCGAACCCGATGACCTTCCTCCGCGAGGCAGACCGCGGTAGTCAAACCAATAACACCCGCCCCCAACACCAACACATCATTAGCCATATTCGCGACGGTACCCACGAATCCCGTTCTCCACCTTGGAAAGAACGAATGCACACACCCCACACCCCGCCCCGCGCACGAGACAACCAGCCGCGCACGAGTCGCTGAGCCCCATACGAAACCGCCAGCAATTTCACGCGCAGGCGAACAATTGGTGCGCGGGACCGCGCTCGGCGAACACACGCGGGCAAGCAGCCGTCGCGCATGAAGCGCCTAGCAACGCCCTTGCGCGCCCGCCCAGCGCCGATCCGCCCGTCGACTTGACGTAGCGAGGGTGCTCTTGACGTAGGTTGCAGCGTGCGTCAAGAGGGTGCAACCTACGTCAAGTGCGCCTGAGGGGGTGGGAAGTGCTCAGCAGCAACGGGATTCGGGTGGCGGCGGTTGTTCGGCCTGTCCGCCGAGGGGTTCCGAGGATGGTTGGTTACGAATCGCGTTGACGTTCAGTTGCTTCGGCTGCGCTGGTGATGTTGCGGAGCATGCCGCCGAAGATGATTTCGTGGAAGGGGGAGATTGCCTTCCAGTAGGCATGGCCGGATAGGCCGCGGGGTTCGAAGATCGCGCGTTGACGGTATGTTGTGCCGCCGTTGGGGTCGGGGGTTGCGGATAGTTCCAGCCAGGCGTCGCCTGGCACTCGCATCTCGGCGCGTAAACGAAGCAGTTGTGGGCGTTCGAGGTGTTCTACGCGCCACCAGTCGAGTGCTTCGCCCGCCCGTAGGCGGTGTGGGTCGCGTCGTCCGCGGCGCAGTCCGACGCCGCCCGCGAGCCGATCTATCCAGCCGCGGATCGACCAGGCCAGGGGGAACGAATACCAGCCGTGTTCGCCGCCGATGGATTCGATGACCTGCCAGACGGTGTCCGGCGCGGCGTCGGTGTGTCGTTCGCGCACGTCTTGGTAGAGGGTGCCGCCGGACCAGTCGGGGTCGCTGGGTAGCGGGTCTGACGGTGCGCCCGGAGTGTCGGCGTCGGACCAGCGGGTTGGCACGTCGAAGTCGCGAATCCGGGCCAGCGCGAGTTCCACCGCGCGTTCGAAGCCGGTCAGCCCGTCCGGCGGGTCCGGGATGTGCTCGGCGATGTCGTGTTCGCCGCAGACCACCTCGTGCACCAGCGACTCGATCAACGGCACGGCGATCCCGCGCGGCACCGGGGTAACCAGGTTGACCCACTGCGCCGACAGCCACGGCGTCAGCACCGGAACCGGCAGCACCGCGCGCCGCGGCAGCTTGGCGATCACCGAATATCTGCGCAGCATGTCGAGGTAGGTGAGGACGTCGGGTCCGCCGATGTCGAAGGAACGGTTCACCGCTGCGCCGAGCGTGCCCGCGCGGGTCAGGTAGTAGAGCACGTCGCGGATGGCGATCGGCTGGATGCGGTTGCGCACCCAGCGCGGCGTGATCATCGCGGGCAGCCGTTCGGATAGGTAGCGCAGCATCTCGAAGCTCGCCGAGCCGGATCCGATGATCACCGCGGCGCGGAACTCGACGGTGGGAACGCCGGAGCCGAGCAGGATTTCGCCGACTTCCGCCCGAGACGACAGGTGCGGCGACAATCGCTCGCCCTGCGGGATGATGCCGCCGAGATAGACGATCCTGGACAGTCGGGCCGTCAAGGCCGCGGTCGCCACGATGCGCGCGGCGCGGCGATCGATGTCGACGAAGTCGCGCTGGGTCAACGAATGCACCAGGTAGTAGAGGACGTCCTGGTTTTCCAGCGCGGCGGTCACCGAGGCCGGATCGGTGACATCACCGGTGACGATCTCGACGTCCTCGCGCCACGGCACGTCGTCGAGCTTGCCGGGGGTGCGCGCCAGCACCCGCACCGAGTGGCCCGCCGCCACGAGTTCCGGGACCAATCGGCCGCCGATGTAGCCGGTCGCGCCGAACACCACACATTTCATGGACAGCCTCCGGTGCGCTGGGACAGTCCGGTGCGCGGACTGGGTGCCACACGTTCGCTCGACGCCTTTCTACCGGACCCGGGTGACATCGGCGCGGATCAGTCGCCGGGGGTCTCGGTCTCGTGCAGCACCCGCCAGCTGTAGCGGGGCGGGATGGACTCGGTGGTCAGTACCGCGGTCGTCCAGCGATCGGCGTGTTTGCCGGAGAAGTGATGGCGTTCCATGAATCGAACAACGGTCACATTTCCTTCGGTGAACAGCACCTCGACCTCGGAGATCTCGATATCGAGGCCGGGCCGGGAGTTGCGGGCGCGCCGCAGTCCGGACAGCAGCTCGGAGCGACTCAACCGAGCGCCAGAGGTGGTGACCATGGACATGGTGTCGTGCTGGGTGGCGGCGAAACGTTCCAGGACATCCGGCTCCGCCTCGGTCCCCAGCCACGTGGCGAGCAGTGCGTGCACGGCCTCGACCTCGGCCGCCGGATCGAGCGAATCGGAAGCAGTCATGTCCGCAGACTACTCGAGTGAGCTGTCCGAGTAACCCAGCGACGCGGCTGCCTACTGTCCGTATTGCGTCATCCGGCGCCTACGAGTCGCGCCTGGTTGCGGCACAGCTGACCATGGTGTGTGACGTATGGATAGAGGACATTCGAAAGCGTTTGGGGCGCAGCAATAGCCGATCTTGTCCGGTAGTCGACGGGCGGCAATGCGGCTACCATGCGCTAATGCGATGGGGGAGGTTGGGCGACCGACTGCACCGCGCGGCGTTGCTGCTTGCGGTGCTGGTGGCGGTTGCCTGTGGCCTCGGCATCGCGGCGCTCACCTGGTGGCTGCTGTGGCTGGCGCTCGGGGCGAAGGCCGAGACGCCGAATCAGCTGGATCTCACCAAGATCGCGTTGGCGGTGGCGGCGGGCGTCGGCGGCGCGGTCGCGTTGGTGGTGGCGTACCGGCGGCAGCGCGACCTCGAACGCGGGCGGTTCGCCGAATTGTTCGGGGCGGCGTCGCGGCAGCTCGGCGATTCCGACGTCGCGGTGCGGATCGCCGGGGTTTATGCGATGACCGGGATCGCCGACGAGTTCCGTTCACCGAGCCGACGCCAACAATGTGTCGACGTGCTCTGTGCCTACCTGCGCCTGCCCTACGATCCGGTGGCCGGTGCGAATCACCTTGTGTCGCAGGTGGAAACGGTGGACGAGTCCGGCTTGAAGGTCGAACGGGTCTACCAGTTCCGGCAGAACGATCGGGAGGTGCGCCGCACCATCGTGCAGGTGATCGCCGATCATCTGCAGCGCTCGGCCGACATCTCCTGGTCCGACTGTGAGTTCACCTTCACCAATGCCGTCATCGAACGCGCGGACTTCCGGCACGCGGTATTCACCGGGCGCAACGTCTCGTTCGCCCGCGCGGTATTCATCGGCCGCACCAGCTTCGAGCACGCGATCTTCGCCGGTCCGCATGTCACCTTCCGGGACGCGGTCTTCGAGGACGGTCCCGTGCTGTTCGACCACGCGCAATTCGGGTCGACCCGCCCGGAGAAGGTCCAACGCGCCGGGTACGGCACCACCTTCGACGGTGCGACCTTCGACGGTTCGGTGTCGTTCGAAAAGGCCACCTTCGTCGGGTCGCGAACAACCTTCGTCGGTATTCGTACCGCCGGCGCTCGAACCTCGTTCCAGGACACGAAGTTCCACGCCGAACTCACCTCGTTCGAGCGCGCCACCCTGGACGGTCAGCACCTCGCCTTCACCGGTGCCGAACTCGCCAGCCCGCGAATCACCTTCGCGGGCGCCCAGTTCGAAGCGGGCGCCGTCGCCTTCGACGACACCCGCATCGGCACCCCCGCGCGCATGCGCAACCGCGGCACCCGCGAAACAGACTTCAGCCGAGCCGAATTCCACGGCACGATCACCTTCGCGGGTACCACCTTCGCCGGTCGATTCGTCGATTTCGCCGAGGGCGACTTCTTCGGCGACATCTCCTTTGTCGACGCGCGCTTCACCGCCACCGAGGTCAGCTTCGATCGCCCGACGGCCTGGGTTGGCACTCATTTCGACTGGGACGACATTCCGACTCGCAAGCCGGCCAACATCAAACCCAACCCGTGGCCGCCGGAGCTGTCCGGCGAGTGAGGGTTACGCGTCCCCGGGGCTATCAGCTCGGCCAGCCGCCGTACGGGACGGTGATCAATTCCATGAAGTGGCCGTTGGGGTCCAGGAAGTAGACGCCGCGGCCGCCGTCGTTGTGGTTGATCTCGTTGACGCCCTGTTGACGTGGGTCGGCCCAGTGGTCCAGTTGGTAGCGCTGGATCTTGGCGTAGGCCACGTCGAATTCGGGTTCGGAGATCAGGAATGCGTAGTGCTGGGGCGAGATTTCGGTGACATGCGGTGGCACGTTCGCGAAATCGAAGGTTACCGAGTTATCCAGCGGGAGCGGAATGAATGGGCCCCATTCGGTGCCGAGTTCCGTGCCGAGGATGTCTGCCCAGAATTCTGCGGTTACTCGATTATCGCGGCAACCGACAATGGTGTGATTGAACTGTACTGACAGTGGAATTTCTCCTTGTGCCGTGACGGTCCCGACCCCGGGCTCGGTACAAGGCGGCCAACGGGAGCACCGTCACGGTCAACGACGCTAGCAAACATCCCATGGATCTCGCCACCATCCAGTGACCCAGAACATGTTTCGCGTCAGCGCGGCAGGCGCAGCACCGCGCGATAGCCGCGATCGGCCGTCGGCCCGGACTCGAAGCTGCCGCCGAGCAGTTCCGCACGTTCGGCGAGGCCGATCAGCCCGTGCCGAGAGCTGGGCAGCGCCACCGCGGGACGGGTCGGCTCGGTGTTGGTGACGGTGACGCCGACGTGGTCGCTGTCATGCCACAGCGTCACGGTCGCGGTCGCGCCGGGTGCGTGTTTGCGCACGTTGGTGAGCGCCTCCTGCACCGTCCGATAGATGGTGCGCTGGCCGGGCGCGGCGAGCTCGTCGGGCAGCTCGCCGCTCAGCTCGACCTGAATGCCGCTGGAGTCGAGCAGCTTTCGCAGGTCGGCGAGCGTCGGCTGGGGCGTGAGCTCGGTGCTCTGACCGCCCGCGGCACGCAGCAGCGTGACCATGTGGCGGAGCTCGTCCAAGGTGTCGACGCTGAGCCTGCGGATGGTGCGCGCGGCCTCGGCGGCGTCGGGGTCGGTGGCGGCGACCTGGAGCGCGCCCGCGCGCACCGCGATCAAACTGACCTGATGGGCGACCACGTCGTGCATTTCGCGGCCGATCTGCGCGCGTTCGCGGGCCAGCACCGCCTGCGCGTGCAGTTGTCGCTCGTGGTCGCGCGCCTCCTCGATCTCGACCAGCCGGACGGACAGGTCGCGGCGGGTCCGCACCAGCTGACCGAGCAGCACCGGGGCACCCGCCCAGGCCAGCGAGTACGCGAACGTGACGATCATGCCGCGCTGGTCCTGGCTGTGCCCGGGCGGCCAGGGCGCGGACGCGGCGATCGAGGTGGCGAGTACGGAACCCCACAGCAGCGGGCGATTATTGCTGCGTTGGGCCAGCGTGTACAGCGCGATGGCGGGGGCGGCGAGGTTGGCGAGCATCCAGCTGGCGGGCAGCGTCAGCGCGAAGGCCAGCAGCGGGTAGCGACGGCGCAGCAGCAGGGCGGCGCACGCGACAATGCCTGCGGCGAACTCGATCCGAGAGTTGTCCTGGCCGTCGACGAGCACGTCGGCTACGGCCACGGCGACCAGCCCAAGGTCGATCAGCCACGGCGGGAGCCGGTTCACGGCAGCAGCCCGGCCCGCTGGGCGAGCAGCGCCGCTTGCACGCGGCTGGACACCCGCAGTTTGGTGAAGATCCCGCTGACATGGTCTTTGACCGTGCCGACGCTCAGGTGGATCCGCTGACCGATCTCGGCGTTCGACAGGCCGGTGGCGATCAGCACGAGCACCGCGCGTTCTCGTTCGCTGAGCCGTTCGACGCGTGCGGCGTCGGCGTCGATGTCCGCGGTGGTGGCGGGCTCCGCGTTGCGCAGCAGGGCGGCCGAGACCTTCGGCGACAGCACGACGCCGCCCGTGGCGAGGGTGCGCGTCAGCTGTGCGAGCTGTTCGGGTTCGGTGTCCTTGAGTACGAAACCCGCTGCGCCGGAACGTAACGCGGACAGAATGTAGTCGTCGGTGTCGAAGGTCGTCAGCATCGCGACCACCGGCGGGTCGGGCAGGGCGCGCAGCTGCCGCAGCACCGTCAGGCCGTCGACGTCGGGCATCCGGATATCGAGCAACACGACGTCCGGCCGGGTCGACTCGACCGCCCGCAGCGCCGCCGAACCGGTCGCCGTCGCCACCACCTCGATATCGGCGGCCGCGTTCAAGATCAACTCGAAGCCGGAGCGCACCAGCGCCTCGTCGTCGACGACCACCACCCGGATCACCCGCCACACCTCCTGCACCATATTGTCATTTCCGCACGTGAGCCTAGATCCGGTCGAGCGGGCGACCCGTCGGCGAGGCGGTCGGACGGCCGATCGGCGGGGATGGTCCAGCCGCTCGGCGGGGTACCGGCGGCTGATGGGCGGAGCGGGACTGGACGCGTGCCGGATACCGGATGGATCGGGCGTTCTCGACGCTGAAAGCATGGGACACAACGGACTTCCGGCCCCTGGTGGTGGCGTCGGTCAGTCGGCTCGGGTGGCAGAAGGGGGAAAGGACGCGGTGGGGGATGTGGTACCGGCTGGCGACGCGGTACGGACCACTACCCGGTTGGTCGGCGTCGACCTCGCGCGTGGTCTCGCGGTGCTCGGGATGTATGCGGCGCATGTGGGGCCGAACCCGGGCGACGGTGGGGTAATCGGGTTCGTCATGGAGGTGACGCACGGGCGGTCCTCGGCGCTGTTCGCGTTCCTCGCGGGATTCTCCATTCTTCTGATCACTGGGCGGCGCGTGCCGAAGACCGGGCAGGCCGGTCGGCAGGCGCGGGTGAAGATCCTGATTCGGGCCGCCATCCTGCTGGTGCTCGGTACCGCGTTGACCGCGTCCGGGACGAAGGTCGAGGTGATCCTGGCCTACTACGGGCTGTACTTCCTGCTTGCGCTGCCGCTGGCTCGGCTGCGCGCCGACACGCTGGCCGTGAGCGCGGTGGCGAGCGTGCTGGTGTTGCCGCAGATCGTGTTCACGGTGATCGCGACCGACTCCGGCTGGACCGCGGCCGTCAATCGGTTCGATCCGCTGGCCTGGCTGAGTGGCCGCGGCGATCCGAGCTCGAGCAACAACGGGTTGATCGGGCTGCTGTTCAACGGCGCCTATCCCGCGTTGAGCTGGCTGCCGTTCGTGCTCGCGGGCATGGCGGTCGCTCGACTCGACTTGTCCGACACCGTGATTCGCGGTCGTCTCGCGATAACCGGCCTCGGACTGATGGTGCTCGGTTACGGCGGCTCGGCGCTAGCCCTGCAACTCGCGCCCGGCGCGGCGGCGCGGCCCGGAATCCTGTACGCGCCATGGTGGTCCGACGTGGCCGACGATCCGACAGGCTGGCGACAACTGGTGGTGGCGATGCCGCACAGCGAAACCACGTTGTCGATCGTCGCGAACACCGGTGTCGCGCTCACGGTCCTGATCGCCTGCCTCGCCGCCTGCGACCGATTCCAGCAATTCCGGCGGCTGGCCACGCCACTCATCGCGGTCGGCAGCATGTCCTTGACCGCCTACGTATTCCACGTGGTCGCGATCGCAGTGCTCGGCTTCGACGTCCTGCCCGCCGGCAGCCTTCCGGTCCTGCTCGGCCTGAGCGCGATCATCATGATGTTCGCCTACTGCTGGAGCCGCTTCTTCCAGCGCGGCCCGTTGGAGTGGCTGCTCCACAGAGCAACGTCCGTAGCCGACCGTGTGCGATAGCCGCGCGAATGTCGATTCGCAGCGACGAGGCGTGGTCATCGCGGCAGCGAAGTTTGCGCGGTGATGGGTGATCTCTGTGCCTGGGACAGTGGGGACGGTAGCGTCGGCGGAATGAAGATTCGTGGGGCGGTCCTGGAGCGGATCGCGGCGCCCGTGCCGTTCGCCGAGTCGGCGCCGATCAGTGTGGGTGAGTTGGAGCTCGACGAACCGGGGGCAGGGGAGCTGCTGGTTCGGATCGAGGCGGCGGGGCTGTGTCACTCGGACCTGTCGGTGGTCGACGGCAACCGGGTGCGGCCGGTTCCGATGCTGCTCGGTCACGAGGCGGCGGGACGGATCGAGGCGATCGGGCCGGGCGGCAGCGATCTCGCGGTCGGGCAGCGCGTGGTGATGACCTTTCTGCCGCGCTGCGGTGAATGTGCGGGCTGTGCGACCGAGGGGCGGACGCCGTGCGTGCCCGGCAGTGTCGCCAACAACGCGGGCGAGCTGCTCGGCGGGGGGCGGCGGTTGAGCCGGGCCGGCGAGGACGTGCACCATCATCTCGGGGTGTCCGCCTTCGCGACGCACGCGGTGGTGGACCGCAGGTCGGTGGTTCCGGTGGACGACGACGTGCCGCCCGAGGTCGCGGCGGTGCTCGGCTGTGCGGTGTTGACCGGCGGTGGCGCGCTGTTGAATTCGGCGCGACCGGGGCCGGGAGATCGGATCATGGTGGTCGGGCTCGGCGGTGTCGGCATGGCGGCGGTGCTGGTCGCGGTGTCCTTGGCCGCCGCTGGTCACGAGGTCATCGCCGTCGACACGGTTCCGGAAAAGCTGACGCTGGCAAAGGAATTGGGCGCTACCGCGGCCTACACCCCAGCGCAGGTGGCCGAGTCGAGCGTGCAGGCGGAGATCGTGGTGGAGGCCGCGGGCAATATCCGCGCATTCGAAACCGCCGTCGCCGCAACGGCTCCCGGTGGCACCACGGTGACCGTCGGACTGCCCGCCCCTGATGCCCGCGCCAGTATCTCCCCGCTTGCCCTTGTCGCACAGGGCCGTTCGATTATCGGCAGCTATCTGGGCTCGGCCGTGCCAGCCCGCGATATTCCCACCTACGTCCAGATGTGGCGCGAGGGCCGCCTGCCCGTCGAACGCCTGGTGTCGGCCCACATCGGCCTCGACGAAATCAACCACGCCATGGACGAACTCGCCGCGGGCCATGCCCTGCGTCAGGTCATCATCTTCGACTGACCGCTTCCGAGTGGCCCAATGGCGGCGGTAAACGCTGCGACCCAGGCCATTTGCGCCACTCGTGCTCGACTCTAGGCTGTGCCGCGCGCGGATTCGCGTGGTGCGCACTGGTTGTGTGGCGCGCGCGGATTCGCTGACTGTGCGCGGCGGTTGGAAGATGCGCGGCGGTCAGCGAGAACCCCGCATCGTGGTATGTCGCTCGTGCTCGACTGCGGCAAGTGGCGCGCGGTTTTGTGTGTTGCGCGCGCGGATTTGCCCATTGATTGGTGCGCGGCGGGACGTCAGGTGCGCGGCGGTCATGGTGAGTTCGGCGCGTCCATGGCGTCGACGAAACGTTCGAGGAGGCGGGCGAATTCGCGGCGTTCGGTGGCGGTCCAGTCGGACATGGCGGCGGCCATCGCGGTGCGGCGGCCGGTGCTGGCGGCTGTCATGGCCTGCTGTCCGTCGGCGGTGAGGCGGAGTACGGCGCGGCGTCCGTCGTGCTGGTCGGCGACGCGTTCCAGCAAGCCGTGCGAAACAGCCTGGGCGACAAGGCGACTCGCTCGGGGCTGATCTACGCCGAGGGTGGGGGCCAGGGTACTGACGGTCGGGGATTCGGTGGCGGCGACCGCGTCGAGGAGTCGGTGCAGGGCGATCGGGATCGACGAGTTGCCGGCGAGTGCCCCGCGGGTCTGTCTGCGCCGGATCCGGACCATCGCCGCTTCGACAGCCTCGGTGATCGCGTCGTGCTCGTTCATCGGTGTCTCCTGTCGTGCGCTCTTCCATCCGCCGGAGTTTCATGTAATAGTACATGCAGTTGTTTAACTACATGCTTTTGGAGGACATCATGGCCGTTCGGCGCCACATCGGTTACTGGCTCGTAGAGCTCGATCGACTGATCACCGAGCGATTCGACGAGGATCTCGCCGCCGGCGAACTGAGCCGCAGACACTGGCAGATCCTGCATTCGCTGTCGGACGGTCCGCAGCAGGCGAGCGAGCTGCACGCCGCGCTCGACACCTTCCTGAACGGCCAGGCGGAGTGGGACGCCGAGCTTGCCGCGGTCGTCACCAGGGGGCTCGTGGTCGACGAGTCGGGCACACTCTCGCTGACCGACGCGGGTCGAGATGTGCACGACCAGGCCTGGATTCGGATCGGCGCGCGCCGTCGGCAGATGACCGAGGGCATCACCGACGAGCAGTTCGCCGAGACCATGCGGGTGCTGGAAAAGATGGCCGCGAATATGTCTGGCGCCGAGTCGGCGCGATAGGTAACCTGATCTGGTCAGAGTAGTCAAAATGGTCGAAACGGAGTGGTCATGGCTCGAAAACGGTCGGAGCGGCCTGATATCGCATGGCCCCTCGCCGACGCGAAGGCCAGATTGTCCGAGTTGATCGACACCGTGGAACGGGAGGGACCGCAAGTGATCACCAAGCACGGTCGCGATGTCGCCGTTGTCGTACCCATCGATGAATGGCGTCGTCGCAACGCGCGGCAGGGGAGCCTGGCCGAGTTCTTCGCCGACTCGCCGCTACGCGATTCGGGTCTAGTGGTGGAACGTGACAGGACGGATCCGCAGCACCGCGACGTGACCCTGTGAGCACGGCATTCGAAGTCGAGCCCGCAGGCTATCTGCTGGACACCAACGCCGTTTCGGAATGGATCAAACCGCGACCCGACCCGGGGCTGATCGGCTGGCTGCACGAAGCCGACGAGGAACGAATGTTCCTGAGCGTCATCACGATCGGCGAGATCCGCCGCGGCGTCGATCGGATATCCGACGGACGTAGGAAGGCTCGCCTGACCACGTGGCTATCGGAGCAGGTCGCCGACAGATTCGATCAGCGACTACTGCCGGTGGACCTCGGTGTCGCGCAGGCGTGGGGACGAATCCGCGCCAGAGCCGAAGGTGTCGGGCAGCGCGTAGACGCGGTGGACGCCCTCATCGCGGCGACGGCCGAAGCGCACGGACTCGCCGTTGTCACGCGCAACCGCAAGGACTTTCGTGGCACCGGAGTGCGGTTATTGTGCCCGTGGGATGAATAGCCATGTGCGGGTGAGGGACTCGGTCACCATCTCAATGTAGTCGGCCGTTCGGCTGATCAGCAAGGAATGGCCGCCCGCGGGGAAGGTGCGGAATTCGCAGCCGGGATGCAGGTCGCGCAGGCGTCCGGTGTGGGTACTGGTGATCAGCGGATCGTCGTCCGCGCGGAAGATCAACGTGGGGCCATCCCAGGCGGGACCCCGCAGGAGTTCGTCGACCCCCTCGGCAAGTTCGAGAAGTAGCCGATAGGAATTGGCGGCACCGGCACTCCCGGCCGCATCGGTGGCCGTTACCACCTGCTCGATCCAGAACTCGGCGTCATCGGAGTCCCGCCAGGTGCTCCGCAACGCGGTACGAATCGCCTCCTGCGTCTCCGGCCACGGAGTCGCCAGGGCGGTCTCCACCCGCATCCGCAATCGATCGACATCCTCCGCCCCGTACAACCCGGTGCTCGACAAGGTGAGCGACCGGACCCGATCCGGCGCACGACGCGAAAGGAGCTCCGCGTACATGCCGCCCGCCGACTGGCCGACCACGTGAACCCGATCGGCCCCCTCCGCATCGAGTATCGCGACAAAACCGTCGACCAGCTCAGCGCAGGACCCGACACTCGACGGGTAATCGGGAGCGATCGTTCGGAATCGAGGCGCCAGCGCATCCGCCACATCGAGCCAGCCGATGCCGATGCCAGAGCCGCCGCCGAGCAGCAGTACCGGATCGCCCGCGCCACCCACGTAGTACTGCCAATCATGCTGTCCGGCAGCAAGTTTCTTGCGGTCGTGTTGCCGTAGGAAGATCGCCGCCCGTTCCCGAATCGAAGTCACGCCCGCGACGGTAGAGGGGTGAGCTTCCATGCGCAAACATGCGCATGTAGCAATGCAAATCACAGAGGTCAGCGGACCGCCGCCCCGACACGGTCGATAGGCTGACACCGACGAAAGCGGAATGAGGAGGTGCGGTGACCATACGGGTCGGAGTGCTCGGAGCGCGCGGCAAAGTCGGACAGGCCATCTGTGCGGCGGTAGCCGCGACGGCCGATCTGGAACTGGTCGCCGCCGTCGACAAGGACGATTCGCTCGACGCGTTCACCGAGGCGAACGCGCAGGTCGTCGTGGACTTCACCCACCCGGACGTAGTGATGGGGAACCTGAAGTTCCTGGTGCGCAACGGCATCCACGCGGTAGTCGGCACCACCGGCTTCGACGCAGCCCGCCTCGACGAAGTCCGCGGCTGGCTGGCCGACCGCCCCGAAACCGGCGTGCTGATCGCACCGAACTTCGCCATCGGCGCGGTGCTCTCCATGCGCTTCGCCGAACAAGCCGCCCGGTTCTTCGAATCGGTCGAGGTCATCGAACTGCACCACCCGAACAAGGCCGACGCGCCCTCGGGCACCGCCTACCGCACCGCGGGCCTGATCGCCGCGGCTCGCGACAAGGCCGGTGTCGGCCGCAGCCCCGACGCCACCACCACCGAACTGGACGGCGCGCGCGGCGCCGACGTCGACGGCGTGCGGGTGCACTCGGTGCGGCTGGCCGGTCTGGTCGCCCACCAGGAGGTGCTGTTCGGCACCCAGGGCGAGACCCTCACCATCCGGCACGACTCCATCGACCGAACCTCCTTCGCCCCCGGCGTGCTGCTCGGCGTGCGAGAGATCGCCCACCGCCCCGGCCTCACCGTCGGGCTCGACCCGTTCCTCGACCTGTGAACGAGCGTCAACGAGCGCACCGGCGGGAGCGCGTGAGCGGGGTTGTGAGCGAGCGTCAGCGGGCGAACCGGCAACGTCATGCGTTCTCGCGCATAGCAGAACCGCGGATGAGCGGGGGTGGGTCGTGAGCAATCGAACCATCGACACCGTGCACGGAACGGCCGCGCGACGCCGAGGCGTGGCCGGTAGCGAGCCGACCGCGAACGCAGTGCGCGAGCGGGCGGCGCGGAGCATCGAGGTCCGGATATGAACGCCGCGGACGGGACCAAGCAGAACCGGGAAGTCGTCAAGGTCGTCGCGTTCCTCGCGGTGCTGGTACTCGTGCTCGGCTTCTACTTCCTGCTCCTCGGCCGAATCGCGTTCAGCCTCATCGGCACCGGCGGTGTCGCCGCCATCCTCATCGGCATCGGCGTGCTGATCCTGCCGTTGGTCGGCGTCTGGGTCGTCGCGGCCACCGTGCGCGCCGCCCTGGCCCACCAGCGCCTGGCCCGGCGCATCCACGAGGAGGGCCGCGAACTCGACACCTCCGACCTACCCCACCGCCCCTCCGGTCGCATCGAACGCGACGCGGCCGACGAACTGTTCGCCCAGGTCAAAGCCGAGTGGGAAGCCGACCCCGACAACTGGCGCGTCTCCTACCGCCTCGCTCGCGCCTACGACTACGCCGGCGACCGCACCCGAGCCCGCGACACCATGCGTCGCGCGGTAGCACTGGAAAAACTGGAACGCGACCAAGCCGGGTAGCAGACCGCGCGCACCGATCGGTGACATTCCGCACGAGTGGACCCGCCGCCGTTGCGCAATTCGGAACGATGCCGCGGATATTCGACCGACGCGAACTTCGCCGATGACAAAGTCGACGCGGCGAGGGCCAGCTGCTACGAGCTCGGCGCCGGGGGCTGGCCGAATCGGCAGGGTAGCGTCAAACGACCGGCAAATTCGCTCTCGTCTGCGGATATTCGCGGTCGGTATCAGCCCACCGCCAGGACATAGCGTCCGTTGCGGAGTGCCGCGGCCGATATCCCGCACCGACTCGGCGCGTTGATTCGAACGCGGCTTCGCGGCGTCTGGACGGGCCGCGTCGATCGTGCGTCGCACCACGCGCACTACGCTCATTCCTGTGACGCAGTTGCTGATCATTCATCACACGCCGTCCCCGCACATGCAGGCCATGTTCGAGGCGGTGGTCTCCGGCGCGACCGACCCGGAGATCGAAGGAGTGCAGGTCGTGCGCCGCGCGGCGCTCGCCGTCACGGCCTCGGATGTCTTGGCCGCCAACGGATATCTGCTCGGCAGCCCGGCTAACCTCGGCTACATGTCTGGCGCACTCAAGCATGCCTTCGACACGTTCTACTACCCATGTCTAGACTCCACCATCGGCCGCCCATTCGGTTTCTACTTGCACGGCAACGAAGGGACCGAGGGTGCCGAACGAGGTGTGGAACGCGTCACCACCGGCCTCGGCTGGCAACAGGCGGCCGCGCCGGTCATCGTGTCCGGACCGCCGACCAAAGACGACATCCAGCGCTGCTGGGAGCTCGGCGCGACCATTGCCGCGCAACTAATGGGCGACTGACAGTTTTTGTCCCCGAAATAGCTGGCCGTGACAATCGCTGCCGGAAGCGATTTCGGGACGGCCCCGATTTCTGGTGTCTGACCATTCGGTGCTTCGGCCCGGCATACTGACAGAACGTTGTTGCGGTGGGGATGTGACGAGTTTGCTCGGGAATGGAGATTTCAGGTGACGTTGGCCGAAGGGGGCAATAACGCACCGCGCCGGATCGGAGTGGTCGAGGACCACGAATCAGTAGCGATCGGACTGGCAGCCATGCTGGCGCCGGAACCCGATCTCGACCTGGTGTTGACCGCGGGCACGGTACCGGAATTATTGGCCGCCGCTCAAGATCTACCGCAACTGGATCTGGTCGTACTCGATCTGCGCTTGGCCGATGGGTCGACGCCCGAGGACAACGTGCGCGCCCTGCGCGACCGTGGCATCGAGGTGCTCATTTTCACCGGCGCGGACAACGCGTTTCTGGTGCGGTCCGCCGCGCGGGCCGGGGTGCTCGGCGTGGTGCGCAAATCCGAGGACGTACAGACCGTGGTCGCGGCCGTGCGCCGCGCGGGCTCCGGCGAGCAGGTGGTGACCACCGACTGGGCCGCCGCCATCGACGGCGATCCGCAGCTGTCCGACGTCGGGCTCAGCCCGCGTCAGGAAGAGGTGCTCACCCTGTACGCGTCTGGTGAGAAGGCTTCTCGGGTAGCACGATTGACCGGTCTGTCCGAACAGACGGTCAACGACTACCTCGGTCGCATCCGGCAGAAGTACGCCGACGCGGGACGCCCTGCGCCGACCAAGACCGACCTGTACAAGCGGGCGGTCGAGGACGGCTGGCTCCCAGTGCCCGAGCGGCATCCACGCGGATGAGTGAGCGCAGCGAGCGCGTAGGCACAGCCGCTCACGTGCGCGTGATGGAGTCGAGCGTCAGCATGACGGAGCCGAGCGGTAGCGAGGCGCAGTCATGACCGCGTCCAGCATGCTGGACACCCACGCTCCTGTGTCGCTCGATCGCATCGCACCGAGCCGTTGGCGCAGGGGAGCGACTCAGGTGTCCAAGAAGAGTGGGTACGAGGGCGCGTCCGATCGAATCCTGCGTCGCTTCGGGTTGGCGATCGGGATCGCCGGGGTGATCGTCGCGGTGGTCGAACTGCCGGAGATCGCGGACCAAAGCCGAATGATCGCGGGCGGCTGGACGATCCTCACGGTGATATTGGCGTTCGGGTTGTTCCCGGTGCTCGCCGCGGTGTCGATCGCCTCGAGCAGGCAGCTCATCCAACTGGTTTCCGGCGCGGCGGCGGTGAGTTTTCTCGCGGCGATGGCGGTGATCCCGTTCGCGTATCCGGATCCGGTGCCCCAGGCCTCCTCGGTGTGGCTGTACCGCGTGCTCGCGCTCGGTGTGCTCGCGGCGGTGCTGGCGTGGCGTCCGATATTCGCGGTCGGCTATCTGGTGATCGGTGCCGCGCTGTCGGCGTTCGCCAACGTCTTCGTGCTGCCCGACGCGACGCCAGTGGTGTGGGCCGGTGACTTCGTGCGCGCGGCGGGACTGTGCGCGCTGTTCCTGTGGTGCGCCATTTACGCGAAGGCCGCCGCCGATCGGGTCGACCGGGAGTCGGCGATCGAGAGCAGGCGCGCCGCCGCCGTGGCCGGTGCCGCGGCCCGCGACCGCGAACGCGCGCGATTCGCCGCGCTGATTCACGACGCGGTGCTGTCCACCCTGCTGGACGCGTCCCGCGCGGGCACCGATTCGCCGGTGCTGCGTCGGCAAGCCGAACGGACACTCGAACAGCTCGACGAATGCCGCGTCGGCGATGTGGAACCGAATCGGCTGGATGCCCAGTCCGCCACCGGTTTCCTGCGTTCGGCGGTGCACGAGGTCAACTCCGGTATCCGTTTCACCGCTCGGCGCTGGTCCGGATTCGACGACCTCCGGTTGCCGGTGGACGCGGCGGGCACCATCGCCGCGGCGCTCACCGAGGCGGTGCGCAACAGTTTGCGCCACGCCACTTTGCCGGGTCGTGAGGTGCAGCGCACCGTCACGGTGACGATCAGCGCGGGTGGCATCCGGGTCGTATTCCGTGACGACGGTGCGGGTTTCGATATGGGGCAGGTGCCCGCCGATCGCCTCGGCATCTCGGTGAGCATTCTCGGGCGGATGCGGCAGCTGGCCGGCGGCGCGGGCTTCGTCGAATCACAACCGGGCGAGGGCACCACGGTGACCTTGGTGTGGGGCAGTGATGGCTGATACGGATACCGAATTCGGGCTGCGCGATCTGCTCGGACTGCGGGATCCGGCGGCCGGGCTTTTCCTGCTCATCCTGCAGGCGACCATCGTGCTGTACATGGTCCGCAATTTCGGTGACTCGCCGCTGGTCGCGGCGGTGGCCGCGCTGGTGCTGCTGGCCGCGGCCGGGGTGCTGGTGCTGGTGATCCCGGTCGATCCGCTGCCGTTGCCCGCGACGATATTCGTCGCCGCCTCCGGTCCGTTGGCGACCGCGCTCACCTCGTTCGATGCCGAGCACGGTTGGTCGAAGCAGGTGTGGACCGCGTTCGCGTCGTCCTATGTGCTCGCGGTGCTGGTGCTGCGCGGTCGGCTGGGCGCGGCGTGGCTCGGGGTCGGTGGTGTCGCGGTGGTGATCGCGACTGTCGGCGTGGTGAACGGGTTGCGCGGCGAGGTGATCGCAGGCTCGATCGTGCCGATCTCCACGGTGGCCGGCGTCTCGCTCTTCGCGGTGATCATGCGACCCACCCAGCGTTCGTTGCGGTTGCTGCGGGAGGAGTCGACGATGCGCGCCGCCGCCGAGGCAACCATGGCCGCGGAGAACGGCGAACGCGATCGTCAGCTGGCCCGCCTCGACAAGGTGGCAAGGCCGATCCTGGAACGCATCGCCGACGGTGTCGAACTCACCGCCACCGAACGCGAGCAATGCCGACTGCTCGAAGCCGAACTTCGCGACGGCCTGCGCGCCCCCCAACTCGTCACCGACGAACTGAGCAGCGCCGCCCGCGGCGCCAGGAGCCGCGGCGTCGAGGTGGTGCTACTCGACGACGGCGGTTTCGCCGGCGTACCCCGCTGGGTCCGCCAGCAGGTGATCGAAGCGGCGACAAAGGAATTGGACGCCGCCAACGTAGGCTCGGTCACCGTCCGAGTGCTGCCCATGGGCCGCCGCATCCTCGCCACCGTCCTCGCCAACGCACCCCACCAGGACCGCCGCACCGAGATAGACGCCGCGGGAAGCATCAAAATCTCCACCTAGGGCCCGGCCGGTTGACGTGGCGGGAAAAGGTGTCGGACCCGCGTGGCATTGTGCACGCATGCGGAAGATCAGTGTGGGGGTCGCGCGGCGGGTGGCGCTGGCGGCGCAGGGGTTCGCGGCGCGGAAGCCGGTGCGGAGTACGCGGCGGTCGGTGCTCGGGGTGGTCGAGAAAACGCAACTGTTGCAGTTGGATTCGGTGTCGGCGGTGGTGCGGGCGCACTACGCGCCGGTGTTCAGCCGGATCGGGGCCTACGATCGGGCGCTGCTCGACGAGGCGGCGTGGAGTCACAACGCGCGGCGGCCGCGGCGGCTGGTGGAGTACTGGGCACATGAGGCGGCGCTGATCCCGGTCGAGGATTGGCCGTTGATGCGGTGGCGGATGAAGCGGTTCGAGAACGGCCGGTGGTCCTCGGCCACCAAGGTGGTGGAGCGCAATCCCACCCTGGGCAAAGACATTCTGGATGTGATCGCCGAGGTCGGCGCGTGCACCGCCGGGGAGGTGGAGCGGCACCTCGAGCTGGACAAGCCGCGCGCCAAGGGTTCCTGGTGGAATCTCAGCGACACCAAAATGATCTGCGAGCAGCTGTTCGCCTCCGGTGCGCTCTCGGTCGACAAGCGCGTCAGCTTCGCCAGGCACTACGACCTCGTCGAACGGGTGATCCCGCCGGACGTCTTGGCGCGCAACGTTTCCGAGGAGGACGCGGTGCGCGAACTGGTGCTCCGCGCGGCCACCGCGCACGGCATCGGCACCGAAACCGACCTGCGCGACTACTACCGACTACACCGCAGCCAAACCGAACCCGCCATCGCCGACCTCGTCGACGCGGGCGAACTCCTCCCCGTCGAGGTCGAAGGGTGGGACAAGCCCGCTTACTTGCGCGGCGGCACACCCATCCCGCGCCGTGTCGAAGGTGCCGCCCTGCTGTGCCCGTTCGACCCGCTGATCTTCTTCCGCGCCCGCACCGAACGACTCTTCGACTTCCACTACCGCATCGAGATCTACACCCCGGAACCCAAACGGGTACACGGCTATTACGTCTTCCCGTTCCTACTCAACGGCGAACTCGTCGGCCGCGTCGACCTCCGCGCCGAACGCGCCGCGGGCCGCCTCTCCGTCCCCGCCGCCTTCGCCGAACCAGGCCACGGCACCCCCGCCACCGCCCACGCCCTCACCGAGGCCTTGCGCGACATGGCCGACTGGCTAGAACTGGACAAGGTGGTCATCGGGCCCCGAGGCAATCTCGCCCCACTGCTGTAACTCTGGGCGCCGAGAGCGAGTGCGGATCCCGAGAAAGAGTGCGGCTGTCGGTCAGACGTCGCGCTTCTGGCCGTAGCCGCGCATCTGGTCGCGGAGGGCGCCCGAGACCGCGCCGGACAACCACGAGTTCAGGGACTGGTTGCTCTGTGCGGCAGCTTCTTCGGCCTTGGATTTCAACGTTTCGACCAGGCGCAGGGTGACTCGGCTGATGTCGCCGGTCATTTCGTCGAAGCTGGGGTGATCGTCGGCGGCGGACTTCTTGCGCAGGTCGACCTTGGCTTCGGTGCCGTCGAAGGAGAGGTGCACCGTGCGGTCGCCCAGTTCGGTGCTGAGTTCGGTGGCGAGTTCGGATAGCGCGGCAAGCAGCACCAGCCGGGCCGAGCTCTCGGTCGCCGCGGCCAACGCCGCCGCGGTGGCCTGGGTTTTTTCGTCGCCGAGGGCGGCGGCCGCGATCAGGTCCTCGCGCAGGCGGGCGGTGTACTTGTTCAGATCCATGACATCAGTGTGACGCCAAATTTGGTGTCACGCAAGGACGGGGGTGGCGTCATGAACGCGCAACGGATGACCGTGCACCCGACCGGCCGGTCCATTCGGTGACGACGGTGTCGAGGGCGTTCCTTGGACCGGGTAGCCTTTCTGACCATGACGAACGGTGAATCGACGCCACCCCGCGATGCGAGCGTGGGCGCCGAAGGCGGCAGCGTGCGCAATCACGGAGTGGCAGCGAGCACCGCGCGTCAGTCGGAGCCGCACGCGTCCGGCACCGTGGGTGTCGCGATGGTGACCCCGTTCAGTGCCGACGGCAAGCTCGATATCGATGCCGGCGTCTCGCTCGCCGCCCACCTGGTCGATCGCGGTGTCGATCTCCTCGCGATCTCCGGCACCACCGGCGAATCGCCGACCACCAGCGAACAGGAAAAAGCGGACCTGCTCCGCGCCGTCGTCGACGTCGTCGGCGACCGTGCCACCGTGATCGCGGGCGCGGGCACCTACGACACCGCGCATTCCATCGAACTCGCCCGCAACGCCCAGCGCGCGGGCGCGCACGGCCTGCTCGTGGTGACGCCGTACTACTCGCGCCCTTCGCAGGAGGGCCTGTTCGCGCACTTCACCGCGGTCGCCGATGCCACCGACCTGCCGGTCACCCTCTACGACATTCCGCCGCGTTCGGTGGTGCCGATCGCCAGCGACACCATCCGCCGCCTGGCCGAGCATCCGCGCATCGTCGCGGTGAAGGACGCCAAGGGCGACATGAACGCGGGCGCTGACCTGATCGCGAACACCGGCCTGGCCTGGTACTCCGGTGACGACACGCTGAACCTGCCGTGGCTGTCGATCGGCGCGACCGGATTCATCAGCGTCATCGGACATCTCGTGCCCGAACGGCTGCGCGAGTTGCTTACTGCTTACACCTCGGGCGCGGTGGCGCGCGCCCGAGAGATCAACGCGGCCCTGGTGCCGTTGAACTCGGCAATGTTCCGGTTGGGCGGTGTCGCGATGAGCAAAGGCGGCCTTCGCCTACTCGGAATCGACGCGGGCGAGCCGCGATTGCCGCAGTTGATGCCGAATCCTGAACAACTCGAGCTCCTTGCTGCTGATCTACGGGCAGCGGGGGTGCTCGGATGAGAGAGCGGAGCGAGCGAATCACCACACAGCAGAGTGAGCTAATTACCCAGGGTGCCTCGTGCACGAGGGCTAGCGAGGTGCGGGCATGACCGAGCCTGTCGCACGTCGTCCCAGGCGGACCGCGTCCCGCGCCGCGGGCGCGCCGCCGCCTGTTCCGGCCGAGCAGCCCGCGCCCGTCGAGCAACCGAAAGCCGCGCCGCAGCCCGAGGTTACGGTGCAGGCGGAGGTTGCCGTCGTGCGGTCCGAAGTGACCGTGCAATCCGAGCCCGCGGCGGCGAAGACTTCGCAGCCGAGAAAGGCGACCGCGGCGAAGAAGTCCGCGCCTGCGAAGAAGTCGGGTCCGCGGGCCGAGGCGCCGCAAAACGGCCAGCAGGCGAGGAAATCCGGCCGTGGCCGTCCGCAGTCCGGCCGTGGCCGCGCCGATCAGTCCGCGCCGCAACAGGATTCGCGTCCCGCATCGCTCGCGCACGAGCGGTTGGGCGCCCCGCCGAAGCTCGCCAAGAACGGCCTGCGCATCTTCGCGCTCGGCGGCATCGGCGAAATCGGCCGCAACATGACCGTTTTCGAGTACGGCGGCAAGCTGCTCATCGTCGACTGCGGCGTGCTGTTCCCCGAGGACCAGCAGCCCGGCGTCGACCTGATCCTGCCCGACTTCCGGCCCATCGAGCATCGGATCAACGATGTCGTCGCCGTCGTGCTCACGCACGGCCACGAGGACCACATCGGCGCGGTGCCGTTCCTGCTGCGGCTGCGCGGCGACATTCCGGTGGTCGGCTCGAAGTTCACCCTCGCGCTGGTCGCGGCGAAGTGCCGGGAGCACCGCCAGCAGCCGAAGCTGATCGAGGTCATCGAGGGCCAGCACACCGAGCACGGCCCGTTCGACTGCGAATACTTCGCCGTCAACCACTCCATCCCGGACGCGCTAGCCGTCGCCATCCGCACCCCCGCGGGCGTCGTGCTGCACACCGGCGACATCAAGCTCGACCAGCTGCCGCTGGACGGCCGCCTCACCGACCTTGCCGGCTTCTCCCGGCTCGGCGACGAGGGCGTCGACCTGTTCCTGGTGGACTCCACCAATGCCGAGGTGCCCGGCTTCGTCACGCCGGAACGCGAGATCGGCGGCGTGCTCGATACGGTGATCGGCAAGGCGCGCAACCGGGTGATCGTCGCCTCGTTCGCCAGCCACGTGCATCGCATCCAGCAGGTCGTCGACGTCGCCCAAAAGTACAACAGGCGAATCTGTTTCGTCGGCCGCTCGATGGTCCGCAACATGCAGATCGCGCAGGACCTCGGCTATCTGACGGTGCCGGAGAGCGTGGTCGTCGACCTCGACCAGGCCGCGACGCTGCCCGGCGATCGACTGGTGCTGATCTCGACCGGTTCCCAGGGCGAGCCGCTCTCGGCGCTGTCCAGGATGGCCCGCGGCGATCATCGCCAGATCAATATCCGCGAGGACGACCTCGTGGTGCTGGCCTCCTCGCTCATCCCTGGCAACGAGAACTCGGTTTTCGCGGTGGTGAACGGCCTGGCCAGGCTCGGCGCCACGGTGATCACCCAGCAGAACGCCAAGGTGCACGTCTCCGGGCACGCGTCCGCCGGTGAGCTGCTGTACCTGTACAACGCGGTGCGGCCCACCAATGCCATGCCGGTGCACGGCGAATGGCGGCACCTGCGCGCCAACGCCGCGCTCGCCATCGCGACCGGCGTGCCGGAGGACCGAGTCATGCTCGCCGAGGACGGCGTCGTGGTCGACCTGGTCGACGGCATCGCCTCGATCGTGGGCCGGGTGCCGGTGGGGCACGTGTATGTCGACGGCCTCTCGGTCGGCGACGTCGGCGAATCGACGCTGTCGGACCGGCTGGTGCTCGGCGAGGGTGGTTTCATCTCGATCACCGTCGCGATCGACGAGACCACCGGCAAGGCCGTGAGCGCGCCCGAGGTCAACGGGCGCGGCTTCTCCGACGACCCGACGGCGCTCACCGTCGCGGCCGAGCTGGTCGACGCGGAATTGCAGCGGCTGGCCACCGAGGGTGTCACCGACATCCACCGGATCGCGCAGAGCGTGCGGCGCGTCGTCGGCCGCTGGGTTGCCGACACCTACCGTCGGCGCCCGATGATCGTGCCGACGGTGATCGGCGTCTGATCGACGGATACTGAAAAGCGCCGGAAGCCAATGGCTTCCGGCGCTTTTCGGTTGTCCTAGCTCATTCCTCGCAGGCCGCGGAGGCGATCTTCGCGCTCTTGACGATGTTGCACGCGAAGGTGTGGTCGACCTTCCATTCGCCGCCCTCGGAGACGAAGGAGACGAACGCGTCGTCGACCGGGCTGCCGTTGATGGTGACCTTCGCGTCGGCCTTCAGCTTGCCGTCGCTCGGGTCGTTCACCTTGGTGATCTCGACCTTGACGCCCTGCTTCTTGGCGGCGTCGACGAGGTTGGCGACCAGGTAGGGATCCTGCTCCGCGGCTTGGATCCAGCTGATCTTTTCCTTGTTCGGCACGTTCGGATCGAACGCCTTGGTCAGGCGGTCGTTCAGCTGCTGGGTCGAAGGCTTGGCCAGCACCGGCGAGGACGGAGTGGTCGGCGCGGAGCCGGTTTCCTTGTCGCCCTTGTCACTTCCGCCCTGGAGCTCGCCGGGTTTGGTGTCGGCATTGGCGGTGGTGCTCGGCGACGCGGTCTCCTTGTCGCCCGAGGCACAGGCGGTGAGCGTGCACGCGGCGGCGGTCAGCACGACGGCCACGGCGGTCCGGAAAGTGCGGTGTTTCACGATGTTTCCCCTGAATCGATTCGTGGACGTCAGCCGTGGTTGGACGTGCAGTTCCAGTGCACGATGTAGGCGTCGGAGGAATTGCTGGCCCGCGCCTTGCTCTGCGCGCCGCTACGCGAGGCGGCGTAGCCCCAGCTGTAGGCGCCGGTCCGGCTGGAATAGGCTACCGCCCCACAGCCATTGGCGAACCAGACCACCGTCTCGCAGTCGTCGGCACCGCAGCTGCGGATCGCGCGCGCCTGCGCCGCCCCCGAATCGGGGTAGTCGTAGGAGTAGCCGATCAGTCCGGTAGAGGTGGACAACGCGATCGCGCCGTAGTTGTACGCCTTGGCTTGAGCGGCAGGCGCGCTGATAGCCAGCGCGCAACTGGCGGCCGCGACAACGGCTGCACCAGTAACAAACTTCTTCACAGGGAATTTGCCCTTCTTGTCATTAGGTCCACGACCCGATGGACCGAGTGACAAAGTACATAGCGAACACTCATTGCGCTACCCAAGAATTCGGGGCCTCGGGCGGCGATGGCGCCTGTATTACGGTGCGGTGGTCGGTATGTTCAGGGGGTGAGCATCGCGCAGCGGGAACGTCAGAAGCTCGTCGAGACCATGACGGCGGTCGGGCCGGACGCGCCGACGCTCTGTGGCACCTGGACGGTGCGAGACCTCGCCGCGCACTTGGTGGTTCGGGAGCGGCGGCTCGATGCCGCGCCGGGCATCATGTTGAAGCCGTTCGCGGGTTATCTCGAAGGCGTGCAGGCGAAAGTGGCCGGCCAGCCGTTCCCCGAGCTGCTGGAACTGGTGCGGACCGGGCCGCCGTGGTGGTCACCGCTGCGACCGGTCGACGCGCTCGCGAATCTGACCGAGATGTTCGTCCACCACGAGGACGTGCGCCGCGGGGGCCCCGGCTGGGAGCCGCGTGCGCTGTCGCAGCAGGACGAGGACAAATACTGGTCGCTGGTCAGCCGGATGGCCCGGCGGTCCTACCGTAAATCGCCGGTTCAGGTGGTGCTGGAGACGCTGGACGAAAGGCGGGCGGTCGTTCGGTCGAAGTCGGGCGAGGAGGTCGTGTTGACCGGCGCCCCGTCGGAGCTGCTGCTGCACTCGTTCGGCCGCGATGAGGTTCGCATCGAGACCACCGGCACTCCGGAAGCCGTCAAAGCCGTTTTGGCGCTGGATCGCTCCGTCTGAGCTGATCAGAGCTGAGGTGCAAGGCGAATCATTACGATTGCCTCGCAAAACGTAAGGACTGATTTCGTAAGAACATGGGTAACTCGCCGGGTACCGGGTAACTTGCCTTCTTGATCACACTCGGCCGCCGACGACACTGTTTCCGCACCTGAGTCTGGCCTGAATTCCCGGAGTGGCGGAACAGCACCAGTGTTGCGGATGGTCTGGGAGGGGCGTTTGCGGCTAGCCTGGGTCCATGGCAGGTAAGTCCCGCAGCACCACGACTACTCGGGCGCGGGCGGGATCGGCGCGGGGGAGGACCACGGCGGCTCGGTCCCGCGCGGCCACGCCCCGCACCACGGCGACCCCGCGTGGGCGTCGCCCGCCCGCTCGCAGGCCGGTTCAACGCAAGTCGAACACCGCGCCGCTCGCGGTGCTGACCCGCGGCATCAGCGGCGGCTGGAACATGCTCGCGCGCGGCCTAGGCGCCACCACCCGGACCCTGAGCAAGGCGGGCGAGATCGAGCACGGCCATCGCCGGGATGGCATCGCGCTGGCGCTGATCGCGTTGAGCGCGGTGATCGCGGCGGCGGTGTGGTTGTCGGCGGGCGGTCCGGTGGGGCACTGGGTGGGCGAAGCCATTCGTGCGGTGGCCGGTTCGGCGTCGGCCGGGCTGCCGTTCGTGGCCACCGCGATCGCGGTCATTCTCATGCGGACCGAGGCGCATCCGGAGATCCGGCCGCGGCTGGTGCTCGGCGGCCTGCTGGTCGGGCTGCCGATTCTCGGACTGTGGCACGTCATCGCCGGGGCGCCGACCGATCCGCACGGGCGTTCGCGCGCCGCGGGTTTCGTCGGCTTCGTGGTCGGTGGGCCGCTCACCAATGGCCTCACCGCCTGGCTCTCGGTGCCAATTCTGTTGCTGGCCATCGTCTTCGGTGTGCTGTTGCTGACCGGAACCACGGTGCGCGAGGTGCCTGCCAGGCTGCGCGAGTACTTCGGCACCGGCAGCGGTGGCGACGAATACGGTGAGTACGACGGCGAATTCGGGTACGACCCGGCCAAATACGACGCCGACGGGTTCCCGCTGCATTCCGCCAAGGCCAAGCGCCGCGGCCGCACCCCGGTGGAGAACTACCCGGCCGACGAATTCGGCGATCCCGACGCGGTGACCGAGGTGATCGGCGAGCCGCCGTTGCAGGACGCCAAGCCGATCGCGACGGAAGAGCCTGCCGCCAAGCCGAAACCGAAGAAGCAGCGCCCGGTCGTGAAGGTCGAGGACCAGACCCCGCCGCCGCCGAAGCAGCTCGAATTCGTCGCGGACCGGGAGGTCGAGGGCGACTACATCCTGCCGCCGATGTCGCTGCTGACCGACGGCGATCCGCCCAAGAAGCGCAGTGCCGCCAATGAATCGATGATCGAGGCGATCACCGAGGTGCTGGTGCAGTTCAAGATCGACGCCGCCGTCACCGGTTTCGTGCGCGGTCCAACGGTCACCCGCTACGAGGTGGAGCTCGGACCCGGCGTGAAGGTCGAGAAGATCACCGCGCTGGCCCGCAATATCGCGTATGCCGTTGCCACCGAGAATGTCCGCCTGCTCGCCCCGATCCCCGGCAAGTCCGCCGTCGGCATCGAGGTGCCCAACTCCGACCGTGAGCTGGTCCGGCTCGCCGACGTGCTCAAAGCGCCGTCGACCCGAAATGACCATCATCCGTTGGTGATCGGGCTCGGCAAGAACATCGAGGGCGATTACCTCGCCGCGAACCTGGCCAAGATGCCGCACCTGCTCGTCGCCGGTTCCACCGGCTCGGGTAAGTCGAGTTTCGTGAACTCGATGCTGGTCTCGCTGCTGCACCGGGCCACACCGGACGAGGTCAGGATGATCCTGATCGACCCCAAGATGGTGGAACTCACCCCGTACGAGGGCATTCCGCATCTGATCACGCCCATCATCACCCAGCCGAAGAAGGCGGCCGCCGCGCTGACCTGGCTGGTGGAGGAGATGGAGCAGCGCTATCAGGACATGCAGGCCAACAAGGTTCGCCACATCGACGACTTCAACAAGAAGGTCAAGTCCGGCGCGATCACCGCGCCGCTTGGCAGCGAGCGGGTGTACCGGCCCTACCCGTACATCCTCGCCATCGTCGACGAGCTCGCCGACCTGATGATGACCGCGCCCCGCGACGTCGAGGACGCGATCGTGCGGATCACCCAAAAGGCCCGCGCCGCAGGCATTCACCTGGTGCTGGCCACCCAGCGCCCGTCGGTCGACGTGGTCACCGGTCTGATCAAGACCAACGTGCCGTCCCGATTGGCCTTCGCCACGTCGTCATTGACCGACTCGCGCGTCATCCTGGACCAGCCCGGCGCCGAGAAGCTGATCGGCATGGGCGATGGCCTCTTCCTGCCGATGGGCGCGAACAAGCCCACCCGCCTGCAGGGCGCGTTCATCAGCGACGAGGAAATCCACGCCGTCGTCGACTTCGCCAAGAACCAGGCCGAGCCCGAATACCAAGAGGGCGTCACCGCAGCCAAGCAGGGCGAGAAAAAAGACGTCGACCCCGACATCGGCGACGACCTCGACGTCTTCATCCAAGCCGTCGAACTCGTCGTCACCTCCCAATTCGGCTCCACCTCGATGCTGCAACGCAAACTCCGCGTCGGCTTCGCCAAAGCGGGCCGCCTGATGGACCTGATGGAAACCCGCGGCGTCGTCGGCCCCAGCGAGGGCTCCAAGGCCCGCGACGTCCTCATCAAGCCCGACGAGCTGGATGGTTTGCTGTGGACCATCCGCGGCGGTGGTGACGAGCCACCTCCGGAGGAGTCCGACTAGGAATCAGCCAGCGTGGCGACGAGCACAAGCGGTTCGGCATCGATGCGGCGGGCCAGGAAGGCGGACACTTCGGCGCTTGCGGGATCGAGCCAGTGCGCGTCTTCGGCGACGACCAGCAGCGGCCGATCGGCGGCCGCGTCGGCCAGCACGGTCAGGGCGGCGAGCTACCAGTCGGGTCCGGCCGGTACCACCGTCACCGTCACGACGCTGAATTCGAAGCTGTTCGGCGCGGGCGGCGGCTGGGTGTTCCGCGCCACACCCGAGCCGAGCGGCAGCCGGGTGGAGGTCGAGCTGACACGGACCCCGCAGGCGTTCAAAGGCAAGCTCTTGGCGTTGTTGCTGCCGCTGGTCGGGCCGTCCTCGCTGCGTAAGTCGTTCGCGGGCCCGCTGCAGGCCGTGTGATGTCCCCGCACTCGCTACTGCGTGTCTTTCGGCGGAGCGACCGAGCCGACGTGGCGCTGGCTTCAGGAGGCCCTGTCGCACTGTGGATCTGGTTTGAAATCGCGGTGCTGCACGGGTGGGCGCCCGCCGTCCGGGACCTGCTCGGTTAGCCATTGGCGGTCCGCAAGGTTGCTGTGCCCGAAAGGATTTGAACCTTCGACCGCCTGCTTCGTAGGCACTGTCTGCGCTGAGCTACCGGAGACGCTCTCTGCCCCAATGATCTTCGAACCCTGTCGGCGGCTTCAGCCTGCGCACGGTAATGGGACTCGACTGATCAATACATCAGGCATAACGAGCTCGAGTGCTATCCGGCGGTCGTGCTTCGCTTGAGGCCGTGGTTGACCAGAATGCCTTGCTACCGAGTTGGTTTCACCGATGCACGACGCTCGGCTGATTTCCTATCGCGTCTGATCGCGTAATTTTCAGGGTGGCCCGATAAGGCACGGAGCCCCGATTTCTGCCGGTTGCGCAGCGTACGAGCCGCTGCAAGGCTGGACCGCGGGGCTCGGGACGGCCTCGAACCCCATGGTTCGAGGTTCTTATGAATTCACCACCGAGATCGATGATCAGTCAAGACTGACGACACTCTCGGCGGGGCAGGGGGGAAGAGTGTCCAACGCAATAAATAGCATGGTCAGCTGGGGGTTTCTCGGTGCGGGCGGAATCGCCCGGACCGCACTGGCACCTGCGGTACACGACGAGCCGACCGCGCGGCTGCACGCGGTCGCCTCCCGTGATCACCGTCGAGCCGAACTACTGGATCCCCACCGCATCCATCGGGACTACGCGACTCTCGTCGAGGATCCCGATGTCGACATCGTCTATGTGGCGCTGCATAACAGCGGTCACCTCACCTGGACGCTGCGCGCACTGAACGCGGGCAAGCATGTGGTGTGCGAGAAGCCACTCGGTCTACACGCCGACGAGGTCGAGCAGATGATCACGACGGCGCGTGCCGCGAATCGCCTGCTGGTCGAGGCGTCTTGGAATCGCTGGCATCCACGCACCCGCTCGTTGGAACGAGCCATCGGAAGCGGCGAATTGGGTGAAATCCGTTCTGCGTCGGCCTCGTTCCTCGGCGTAGTGCCACCGGTCGGGGGTTACCGGGACGATCCCACAATGGGCGGCGGAGCGCTGTATGACGTGGGTTGTTACGCCGTTGCCGCCGTGCTGCTGGCTTTCAGTTGGCGGCAACCGATTTCGCTCACGGCGCACAGTCAATTGACGCCGCGTGGCACCGACGTGCTCACCATCGCCGAGTTGGCCTTTCCCAGCGGTACCGCGACGGTGCGAGCCGGCCTTACCGGCGAGTTGACCGAACACTTCGTGGTCCACGGTGCGGTCGGCAGAGTCGAGCTGCAACAGCCCGCTTTCACCGCAGGCGCCTCGCCGTGCAGCTTGATGACACCTGGGGGTCGTGTCGAATTCCCTGCGATCAATCCGTATCTGTTGATGGTCGAACAGGTTTCGGCCGCGGTACGAGGCGAGGACGCCTACCTCGTCACCCTGGACGAGTCACTGGCCGTGGCCAGGACGCTGGACCGGATACGGGCCGTAGCCACCACGTAACACCCTCTCGCGCCGACAAATGCGGCCGTCAGACATTTCTGGAGAAATCATGCATGCCTACACCATGATGGCACCTGGTGTCATCGAACCTGCCGAGCTGCCCATACCGAACTGTGGCCCCGACGAGGTCCTGCTCCGCACCGAAGCGGTCACCATCTGCTCGACCGATGTGTCCTACTATCGCGCGCATCTGAGCCCGCCCGCGTGGCCGATCGTGCCCGGCCACGAATACGTCGGTCGCGCAGTACATGTCGGCAACCGTGTGCGTCGCGTCGAGATCGGCGACCGGCTCGTCTATTGGGGTCAGTCCGACTTCGGCGGTCTTGCCGAGTACCGTACGATCCGGCCGCTACTGCCCAACCAGGGCGGTGAAACCTCCTGGTACACCGAGCGCAACTTCTACGACGCCGACCAGGCTGCCGCGGTGGTCGTCCCTGATCGCTTGCCCTCTAGAATCGCGACCCTTATCGAGCCACTGACCTCAGTCCTGCGCTGCCTGCTGGTCAACCCGCCCAAGCCCGGCGATGTCTGCGTGGTCCTCGGCTGCGGCCCCAGCGCGCTGCTGGCCGTGCAGGTGCTGCAT
Source organism: Nocardia sp. NPDC051321 (assembly GCF_044455225.1). Classification (NCBI taxonomy): domain Bacteria; kingdom Bacillati; phylum Actinomycetota; class Actinomycetes; order Mycobacteriales; family Nocardiaceae; genus Nocardia; species Nocardia sp. NPDC051321. The sequence goes on from NZ_JBITEM010000012.1 coordinate 333,785, forward strand.
CGGCTGCTTGGCGCGGGCCGAATCATCGTGCTGGACAAGGATCCCCGACGAATCAGCATGGCCGAACGGATGGGTGCCGAACTCGGCTTCAACGTTGTCTGTCAATCCGGTGAGCTCGCCGATTTCGTCCGCCGGCACCACGACCACTACGCCGACTACGTCCTCGATGCGCTCCCACATGTCGCGGCTGTCGGGCCCGTAGAAGATGTACGGCAACTAGCCATGGGATTGCTCCGCCCCGGCGGCACGTATGTCCTCTATGGGGCGACGGCGGTTCCGCAGCCGATCAGCACTTGGCTATTGCTCGCCAAAGGATTACGGATGCAGGCGACACCGTTCGATGTGCGGTTGTTCCCCATGAGCCGCTCGGCGCATGTCGCACGGATCGCACTGGCCTTGGTCAACGACGGGGTCGTCGACGTCGATTCGCTGATCACCCGGACCGTGCTGTCTACCGATGTCGCCGATGTCGACGACGCGTTCGCGAACTACGGCGCAGCCGGAGGCTTGAAGACCTCGGTCCTGTTCGACCATCGCTTGATGGCCAAGGAACTGCGGCTGGCGGACGCGCTATCGACATCAACCGACAAGGCTTCATAGGCTGACATGAGCACATTCACCACAGACATCGCCGAGTCGGCCCGGTCGGCCGCCATATCCGTGCTGGCGGGCAACCGCAGGCAGGGGCGCTCGTCGGAGCTGGCGCTCGACTACGACTACACCTGCCCGTCCCCGGAAAGCTATCCGTTCCAATGGAACTGGGACAGTTGCTTTCATGCGATCGCACTGACCCAGGTGGATACGGAGCGGGCACGAAGCGAGATCACATCGTTGCTGCGTGGCGCCGATCGTGGCGGGTTTCTGCCACACATGCTGTTGTGGCAGGACGATTTGCGGGAGCGGGCCGTCGCTGACTTCCGGATCGCGCTGTGGGGCAGGTGGCGGACACCGACGATAGCCCCGCCCGTATTGGCCCGGGCGGTACACCGGGTCCACGCCGCGGGCGCGAGCGAGCGAGGTAACGAGCGGTGGCTGGCCTCGGTGCTCCCCGCGGTCGTAGCGCTGTTCGACTGGCTGGCCGAGCGACGAGCCGGTCCCGACGGGCTGCTCGTGATCTTTCAGCCCGACGAGTCCGGCCTCGACAGCAGCCCTAAATACGATGGTGCACTAGGACTTTCGACGACGTCATCGCGGGCCGGCCAGGACTGGCACCAGGCCATGCGCGAGCTGATCAGCGGCTATCCGGCGGTACGTACGCCCGATCAGAACCTGATCGGGCACCGTCGGTTCGCGTGGATCGATGTACTGGTCAACACTATCTATGCCGACGGATTGCGCTGCTTGGCCCAGCTCGCCGGTGACCATGGGCAGCGGTTCAGGCGGCGCGCCGACCAGGTGCTGCGTTCACTATTGCACACCTGCTGGGATGAGCGGCGCGGCGTCTTCTGGGACATCGATGCTCTCACGGGCGATCCGGCGAAGGTGCTCACGGCGTCAAGCCTTTTCCCGTTGGTGCTGCCCGACCTGCCCGGCCCGGTCGCCACCAGGCTGGTGGCACATCTGCTGGACGAGAACGAATTCTGGCTACCCCACCCCGTGCCAAGTGTCGCGGCCAGCGAGCCGTCCTTCGACGCGGATTTCGCCACCGGCGCGATCTTCCGTGGTTCGAGTTGGGTCAATCTGAACTGGTACCTGCACCGAGGCTTGCGCGTGCACGGCAGGAACGACATCGCTGCCGAACTGGCATCGCGGACGGCGAGAATGGCCGCGCAATCCGGAATGCGCGAGTGCTACGGCCCGCTGACGGCAACCGGACACGGAGCTCAGATGTTCGGCTGGAGCTCGCTGGTACACGACATGCTCGCGGCATGACGGCATTTCACCGTGACCGTGGCACGGTGCTCGGCTACGCCGCGCTCGGCACCTTCGCCTACTGCCTCTATGCCCTCGGACCACTGCTCGCGCTGCTGCGGACCGAGCTCGGATTTTCCTTCGCCATGGTCAGCCTGCACACAACGGCATGGGCGGCAGGCACTGTGGTGACCGGGCTCATCTACCACCGGCTGGCCGCGCATGTGGGCCGCCATCAACTCTTCTGGCTGTCGTCGGTGGGCGCCGCCGTTGGTGCGCTGATGTTCGTGGCTGGGCACACGGTCGCGGTGACCGTGTCTGCCGCGGTGGTACTCGGGACGGCAGGTGCACTGGTGCAGACAACTACCTTCGCGATGCTGTCCGACCAGCATGGCATCCACCGAGACCGGGCACTGGTCGAAGCCAACACCATCGCCAGTGCCGCGGCGGTGCTGGCGCCGCTGGCATTGGGCTGGCTGGCGCACGGGCCGCTGGGCTGGCGGGCGGCAATGTTGTTGCCGGTGCTGGCATTCGGGGCGCTGCGAATGCTGTTCGGCAGCCAGCGGTTGGCGGCGCGCGCCGACACGAAGCAAGCCACCGGCATCGCGGCAAAACTGCCACGACTGTGCGTGCTGCGCTGCATTCTGGTCAGTGTCGTTGTGGGAGTGGAGTTTTGTGTCGTTTTCTACGGTGCCCAACTGTTGCCCGTCACTACCGGGATAAGCACGGTCGAGGCGGCCACCGCGATGGCGCTGTTCTACGTGGGGGAACTGATCGGCCGGGTGGCCGGTAGCGGACTCACTCGTCGGTCGGGCCGGGAATGGTGGCTGCTCGTCGGCTCACTGGCGCTCACCGGCCTTGGCGTGCTCGGCATTTGGCTTGCCAGCACACCATGGTTCGCGCTGGTTTCGCTGTCGGCGGCCGGCCTCGGGCTGGCCAACTTGTTTCCGCTGTCGCTGGCACTCGCGGTCGCGGCCGCAGAAGGCCAGACCGATCGCGCGGCCGCACGCAGCCAACTACTGGTCGGTTTGGCGATCGGGTCGGCTCCGCTCGGTCTCGGTGCACTCGCCGATCAGTGGGGTGTGTGGCGCGGTTTCTCGGTCACTGTGCTCATGGTCTGCGTGGCCGCTGTACTGCTCGCCGGCAGCCGGCGACCCAAACCGAGCGGGCACACCATTGCCCGTTGACGTCCAGTCGGCATCAGGCGCGGCCCGGTGTGACCAAGCCGGATTCATAGGCGGTGACGACGGCTTGGGCGCGGCTGGACAGGCCTAGCTTATTCATGACACGGTAGAGATGAGTCTTGACGGTGCCGCTGCTCAGGAACAGCCGGGCGGCGATTTCGGTGTTCGTTATCCCGGTACCGACCAATCTGAGCACTTCTATCTCGCGGGCGGTCAGTATGTCGAGGTCCGGGTGTGGTTTGTCGTGCGAGGTGGTGCTGCCCGCGAATTCCTCGATCAAGCGGCGAGTCACGGTCGGCGCGATGAGGATGTCACCGGTGGCGGCGGCGTGGATGGCGGCCAGGACTTGTTCGGGCGAGGCATCTTTGAGTAAGAACCCGGACGCTCCGATTCGCAACGCGGTGTAAACGTATTCATCGAGGTCGTAGGTGGTCAAGATGAGCACCCGTGGCGGTGGGTTCCCGGTCGCGAGTATCCGTTCCGTGGCGGTGATCCCGTCTGTGCCGGGCATCCGGATATCCATCAGAATCACATCCGGCCGGTGGGTCGCGGCCAGGGCGACCGCCTCGTCACCCGTGGCGGCCTCGCCGACCACGTCGAGCTCGGGGCTGGTGCGAATCAACGCGGCGAGCCCACCTCGGACTAGTGGCTGGTCGTCAACAACCAGAACGTTGATCATCCGGCTGTCCGTCGCCCGCGCGCGGAATGCCCTGTGCGGGACGCGGCTCATCAGGCACTGTCTCCGCAGTCATCGGCAGGGTCAGCATGACACGAAATCCCTTCTGCGCCAGAGCACCTGCCGTTAGCGTACCGCCATAGAGCTTCGCTCGTTCCCGCATCCCGATCAACCCATGTCCTTCGGCCGTCGCGGTCCTGGTACGCACGGGGCCCATGCCGTCGTCGATCACCTGGACCGCGGTTTCGGACTCGCCGTAGTCCACGATCACGGTGGCACGGGCATCGCCCGCATGTTTGAGCACGTTGGTAAGCGACTCCTGAACGATTCGATAGATACACAGCTCGGCGCCCGGCGGTAGCCGACACGCTTTCCCGGTGACCGCCAGGGTGCTCGGGACGCCGGCCGCGGAGACTCGCTCGACGAGCTCATGGAGTTGATCGAGACCGCCGTCGAGCAGCTGCGCGTCCGGTGAATGCTCGGGATCGAGGCGGAGCAGGGTCAGCAACCGCCGCATGTCTTCCAGCGCCCTGCCGCTGGCATCGCCGATGGCCCGGACCGCCGTATAGGCGGTGTCGGGATCGCTGCGAAAGACATAGCGGGCCAGCCCTGCCTGGATCGATATCGCCGACATGTGGTGAGCCACAACGTCATGCAGCTCGCGCGCCAAGCGGACGCGCTCCTCGACGACCGCGCGGCGGGCCCGCGCGGTCCGATCCCGGTCCAGTCGTTCGGTTAGCGCCGCAAGCTCCGCATTGCGGGCTGCGAGCACTCGCGTGAGGTTGCCCAGCGTCCATGCGGTCAAGCTGAACTGCGGTGCCAGTATCAGAATCATCCACAGCGCCGCCCCGCCGGTGATCAGCGCGGCGAAGACCTGAATGATCGAGTGCAGCACGGCCGCTGGGACAGATCTACTCGGCGGGTACCGTCCAGCGACCGTGTACAGCGCCAGGAGCGACCCGATGCCGTTCAACGCTTCCCAATAGCCTGCCGCCGCGAACGCGGCCAAGCCGGCACAACACACCGTGAACGTCGCTAACGGAGCCCGATTCCGTAGCACCACAGGAAAATTCGAGGCGACAATCAGCACAATGCCCAGCAGATCGAGCTGCTTGGGTCCGGTAGCGTAGTTGGTATGGGCTGCTAGCATCACGGCCGCAGTGAAAACCAATGGCCCGCCGATGTCGCAGATCGGCGGCAGCGCCGCAGCGAGCCGCCGTCTCGATACTGCCACCGACCACACCTACTCACCATATTCCGGCATGGGCCGACTAGTCATCGGCCGAAGGTGCGCGTCCGACTACCACCACGGTTGACCCAGCGGCATTGCTATTGAACCGGTTTCACCGGAAGGCGCACCTGCCGGGAGTTGACGGAGCGGAGTCACCCACCCGCCCCGGTGTGCTCACCGAGACCGATAGTCGCAGTTCAGGATTCGCCTGATCGGGTCCCTGCCACACGTCGATCAGCGCGGCGGCGCCGGACGGCGGCCAACCAATTCTCGTATCGCGGCCAGCCGAAGCCGGTTGCGGCATATTGGGCGGCCGTCGTTACCGGCCGCCGCACCGATGGCTACTTCGCCAAGTTCTGTTCTGCCGCTGTGGGTTCGAGGACCTCGCTGAGCGGGAATGATGGTCGTAGCGCTGCCACCACAAGTTCTGTGCACGAAGAGCTCTTGAAACTCTCCCATCTTGGGGGCCGACACCGCAGGACGCGAAGGTCAGCGCTCGCGCTATCGATGGTGCGTCCACAGAACGCGCATTCAAAGGACTTCATCGCCTGATCATCCGGCGCGACGCGTGGTGTGGCGGTCGAGGAAGGGGCCATGAGCGCGGCAACCCGGCCGGGGGACTGGGCGTGGGGATAGTGACCCTCCTCGTCCACCAGAGCGACCTGTCCGAGTCCGGGGCGAGGGCGGCGACGATCCTGTTGCCCTCTGCTGCGGGCTCGGGGTAGTCCTGGCCAGGGTCTTGCCGCTCCTCGAAGAGGCGTACGCGGTGGGGTATTTCGGGCGATTGCGTGGCATGGCCGTGGTGTTGGCCGCACTCGAAGAGGTTGAGATCGATGTTGTCTGTTCCCTCGGCGAGATTCGAACTCGCACCTCCCGGAATCTAGGTCCGGTGCCTCTACCGATTGGGCTACGAGGGATCGGGTTTCGTATCCGTGGGTGGAGTCGAACCACCGGCCTGCACCTTCGGGGGGTGCCGCTCTTCCACTGAGCTACACGGATATGAAACACGGGTGGCAGCAGGAGGATTCGAACCTCCGGTGGTGAATACACCTGATTTACAGTCAGGCCCCTTCGGCCTCTCGGGCATACTGCCGTGTTCGTCGCTATGAAGTTGTGCGGCACGGACGGCGGGACTCGAACCCACAACCGGCGGCTTTGGAGGTCGCTGCTCTTCCAGTTGAGCTACGTCCGTATACACGAAAAAGAGGTCACCCCTTGGCTTTTGCCACGGAGTGACCCCTTGCTCGGGTCTATGAAAGACACGGGTCAGGGGCCGCTCCGGACGGTCAGCCGTCGATAGGCGACCGTCGATAGCACGGCGTCGGCGTACGACTGCCAGGCACCGCTGTGCGACCACTGTCGCCGCTGGGTCCCGGTCATCGTCTTCGCCTTCCTGAGTGGTGTGCTTTCTGTGGTACCGACGTTAACATCCGAATTTCGGGATGGGAACCAATTTTCGGGTCAGAAGGTTCGGTTGCCTTCCCGCGCGATCTTGAATCCGGCGCCGGTGCTGTCGTTCGTGCAGGTCACCCCCTTCTCGGCGGAGTCACAGGTGAACGGTCCGACGGTGAGCACCCCGCCGTACGGCAACACCCGACCGCCGCCGCGACTACCGCCGTCGATCGGCGCGCCGACGAACACACCCTGGTTCAAGCATCGTGCCCCCGAGTGTGCGCCGACGGTAAGCGCACTCGCCTGCGGATTCTTGCTCCAGCAGTCCTTGAACTCCGCGGGCGCGGGCGCGGTGGGTCCCTGACAGCCGACCTGAGCGTTGTCATCGATCGGCTGATCCAGGATCGCGCACAGGAAGGACCCGCTCGGCGACTGGAAGTAATACCCCATCTGCTGCCGGTACTGGGCCGGATCGACCGGGCCGGACGCCGGCGGCCGCGTCGCGGTGGGCGCGGACGAGGACGTCGTCGGAGTCGGTGCGGCGGTTGAGCTCGCCGGGACAGAACCGGGCACCGAAGTCCTGGACGTCGGTGTGGCCGAACCCTTGTCGTCATTGCCACACCCGGCCAGCAACGCCAGCGCGAGGGCGCACGGCAGCATGGCGATACGAGCTCCTCGGATTTTCATGACGGCATTCTGTCGTGCGACAGCAAGCTTTCGGTTAGGCGCGCCGTTGCCGGTGTCGTCGCACACGTGCCGTCATCACCCCAGGTCGCGACCCCGCACGAGCGGGATCAGTGCTTGCGCGCCTGCAAGGTGTAGCTGAGCGGCAACCGCTCAGGATGCTCGCTGAGGTGCCACTCGCCGCCGTCCCCGAGCGTCATCAATCCGGGCAACGCGTTCCACGGCACGCTCCGATGCTCGGTCAGCCCGGTGATCGACAGGCCCGCGTTCAGCAGCGCGGTCACCAGGTCGCCGAATCCGTGATTCCATTCGTGCGTCGTGGTCTGCACGAACTCGGCGTCGGTGTCGACGTAGGTACCGCCGTCGGAAAACACCATCGGCTCCGGCATTTCGAAGTACGGGTAGCCGAGAACCAGTCGGTCCGTGTGATTTTCGTCGGTCGCCCACAGCATCGGATGACCCTCCCGAATGAACAGCCGTCCGCCGGGGCGCAGCAGGCCTGCGACGGTCCGTGCCCAACGGTCGGCGCTCGGAAGCCAGCACAGCGCACCGATTCCGGTGTACACCAGGTCGAATTGCGCACCGCCGAGCGCGGATACCGCGTCATAGACGTCCGACTCGACGAAATCGACGCGCGTATCGGTCTTTTCGGCCAGTGATCGGGCCTGCGCCAATGCTGCGGGCGAGAAGTCGAGCCCGGTCATGGTGGCGCCGAGCCGGGCCAGCGAGAGCGTGTCGGTGCCGATGTGGCATTGCAGGTGCACCCCGCGTAGCCCGCTGATGTCACCGAGCAGCGGCCGATCGAACCGCACCACCTCGCTGAGAAAGTCCGGTTCCGCGAGGAATCGGTGTACCGCGTAATCGCGCGATGCGGCGTGCACGGGTGCGCGCTCGTCCCAGTTGGCCTTGTTGAGGTGGAGGTAGTCGTCGGTCACGGTGGTCACTCTGGCATGGACGCCGCCGCGAGCGCATGTGAAATTATGGTCAGCAACCACTCCGCTAGCCGACAAGAACGGACAAATCGGGCATGATGAACGCCATGACCTTCGTTATCGATCGACGCACCGCATGCAGGTAACCGCTGTCGAGTGGGTGATCACCATCGCGGTGATCCTCGGCTTGTTCGTCTTCGACTTCTTCGCCCACGTGCGCACCCCGCACGAGCCAACCTTCCGGGAATCCGGCTTCTGGTCCGCCGTCTACATCGGAATCGCCCTGGCCTTCGGCGGTTTCGTCGCCTGGCGGTGGGGTTCGACCTTCGCGGGGGAGTACTACGCCGGCTTCGTCACCGAGAAGGCGCTCTCGGTGGATAACCTGTTCATCTTCCTCATCATCATGTCCACCTTCGCGGTGCCAAGGATGTACCAGCAGAAGGCGCTGCTGATCGGCATCGTGATCGCGCTGGTGATGCGCGGCGTGTTCATCGCCGTCGGCGCGGCCGCGATCAGCGCGTTCAGCTGGGTGTTCTATCTCTTCGGCCTGTTCCTGGTCTACACCGCGATCAAGCTGATCAGCGAAAGCGGGCACGAACCCGAGCATGAGGAAAAGCGCGACAGCCGGATCGTCGCGCTGGCCAAACGGGTACTGCCGACCACCGACAGCTACGACGGCGACAAGCTGATCACCCGCGTCGACGGACGTCGCACGGTGACCCCGCTGCTGCTCGCGTTGCTGGCGATCGGCTTCGCCGACCTGCTGTTCGCCCTGGACTCGATCCCGGCGATCTACGGTCTGACGAGCGAGCCATACCTGGTATTCACCGCAAACGCGTTCGCGCTCATGGGTTTACGGCAGTTGTACTTTCTGATCGGTGGACTCCTCGATCGTCTGGTCTACCTGTCCTACGGTCTGTCGGCGATCCTCGCGTTCATCGGCGTGAAGCTGGTGCTGCACGCGCTGCACGAGAACACCCTGCCGTTCATCAATGGCGGCGAGCAGGTCAGCGTGCCGGAAATCTCCACCGGGGTCTCGCTGGGGGTGATCCTCGGCATCTTGCTCATCGCGACGGTCGCCAGCCTGCTGCGCACCCGCTCGGACTGAGCGGGACGCGAACGCTTAGAACACCCGGTTGCTGTCCGGCGCGATCTCGAACCCGTGCCCGTCGTTGTCGTTGCTGCAGATGACGCTGAAAGTCTCGGCCCGGCAGGTGAATCCGTGCGCGCGCAGGGTGGATCCGGCGGGCAGCACCGGTCCGGCGACCTGCGGCCCGGTGTAGAAACCCTGGTTCACGCAAAGATATCCGGCGTCCTCGCCGACCGCGACCGCGGCGGCGGCCGGCGCGGTGCCCCAGCATTTCCGCATGTGCGGCGGCGTGGGGCCGGTCGCGCCCTGACAACCCGCGGTGCGGCGGGGCTGGCCGGTCGGCTCATCGAGGATGCCGCAGGTGATCTGGCGGTCCGCCGTCTGGAAGTAATAGCCGCCGGCGTTGCGGTACAGCACGGGGTCGGCGACGCCGGGCTGGGTCAGCGGACGGGCGGAGGAAGAGGTTGCTGGGTCCGTTTTGTCCGGTGCACCCAGGTACGCGTACAACAGGCCAGCGGTGGCAGCCGTCGACGCGAAAACCGCTACGTATGTGCGCATGGCCGCGAGTCTGCCGTGTGGAGTATGAGGTATGTCTGTATCACGCACGGTGTGTCGCCGCAAGTTAGCTGACTTCGACTAACTACTCGGGCTAACCGCCTGATGCCCCGCCCGCCGATCCGGCGAGCGGGGCGTGGGGTGGCAGGTTTCAGGACGCGAAAGCGCCGAGCACCGGAAGCCATTCGACGACGCGAACGTCATCGATCAACCGCTCCCTCGCGAACGGGTCCGCCGCGAGCAACGTCTGCAACGCGGCGGCGTCTTCGGCCTGGAACAGGATCAGCGCGCCGGACCCATCCGGGTACGGTCCGCTGGTCAGCAGCGCGCCCGCCGCGAGCTGATCGGCGAGCCAGCCGCGATGCTCGGGACGATGGGTGTCCCGGCCCGCGACCGTGGCCTCGGAGTAGGTGTAGTGAACGGCGAAGATCGGCACGTCGAATCGCTTCCTATGTCAGAGAGTGAGCAGCATCCGAGTATTACCGAGGGTGTTGGGCTTCACGTAGCTCAGGTCGAGGAACTCGGCGACGCCGGTGTCGTAAGACCGGCACATCTCCGCGAACACCTCGGCGGTCACCGGCGTGCCCTCGATCTCCGCGAAACCGTGCCGCGCGAAGAAATCCACCTCGAACGTCAGCACGAACACCCGCCGCAGCTCCAGCTCGCGGGCCACCGAGATCAACCGCTCCACCACGATCCGGCCGACGCCACTGCCCTTGACATCCGGATGCACCGCGACCGTGCGCACTTCGCCGAGATCGGCCCACAACACATGCAGCGCACCACAGCCGACCACCCGGCCGTCGAGTTCGGCAACCCAGAATTCCTGCACCGCTTCATACAGCGTGACCAGGTTCTTTTCCAGCAGTATCCGGCCGGCGTAGACGTCGACGAGGCGTTTGATCTCGGGCACGTCGGAGGTTCGCGCGCGTCGGACAACCAGTGCGGAGCTGTGCGCGCCTAACGGCACGCCTGGATGTGCGTCGCTGGTCGAACCACCTAGTGGTCCCCGAGAGTTCATGGGGTGCAGAGTAGTCGGGTGGGTTACCGATAGGCTGAACGTGTGCCACACATCCAGTCGTCCCGCTCACCGCATAATGCCGGGCAGCGCGTCCGGCATGACGCGCGCCGGACAGGCGCCGGTCATTGTCATGCTGTGTTAGGACCGGGGTGTTGAACGTGAGCGAGCGCAGCGAGCGAGCAATGTCGCAGCCGCCTTGTGCGCTCATGCCGGAGCCGAGCGCCAGCGAGGTGGAGGCGTGAGTGCACAGCCCGAAGAGATAGAGCGACGCTGGTCCGCGGCCAGTCCGGTGCGCTCCGGCATGGTCACACCGCACGCCGAACCCGTCGTGCCGCTGATGAATATCGCGAACATCCTGACCATGCTGCGGATCGCGCTGGTCCCCTTGTTCGTGGTGGCGCTGTTCGTCGACGGTGGGCACGAGACCGGGTGGCGGCTCGTCGCGGCCGCGCTGTTCGGCATCGCCGCGATCACCGATCGCTTCGACGGGCAACTCGCGCGCAAATATGGTTTGGTCACCGACTTCGGCAAGCTCGCCGATCCCATCGCGGACAAGGCGCTGATCGGTTCCGCGGTGATCGGGTTGTCCGTGCTCGGCGACCTGGCCTGGTGGATCACCCTGGTCATCTGCGGCCGCGAGGTGGGCGTCACCCTGCTGCGCCTGGCCGTGGTGCGCCGCGGCGTGATTCCCGCAGGACGCGGCGGCAAGCTGAAAACCCTTGTGCAGTCCCTCGCCATCGCGGTTTTGCTGCTGCCACTCGGCGGCTGGCTCGCCTCGGCGGGCATGGTGCTGATGTATGTGGCCGTCGCGCTCACCGTGATCACCGGTCTCGACTATGTCGGCCAGGCGATGCGGGTGTGGTTCGCGGGCGGGCCGGGCCGAGCGCGGGGCGCATGACGGCGACCTCCTCGGTGCCGATCGATCCGCTGATCGCGGATGTGCCCGCCGCCGACCTGGTGCACGCGCTGACCGCGGCGGGCCAGACCGTCGCCACCGCCGAATCCCTCACCGCCGGGCTGTTGTCCGCCACCATCGCCGGTGTGCCCGGCGCCAGCGCGGTGCTGCGGGGCGGACTCGTGGTGTACGCCACAGACCTCAAACACAGCCTCGGCGGCGTCAGCGACGAAGTACTGGATACGGAAGGTCCGGTCGCCGCCAGCACCGCCGAACAGCTCGCGGTCGGCGCGCGAACCCAGTGCGGGGCAGACTGGGGCGTAGCACTGACCGGTGTCGCCGGGCCCGACGCGCAGGATGGACATGCGGTCGGCACCGTTTTCCTCGGTCTGGCCGGGCCCGGGCACACCGAGGTGATGCGGTTGAAACTCCTCGGGGACCGGTGGACGATCAGGATCAGTGCGACGCACATCGCGGTGCGCGAGTTGCTGCGCTGTGTACGACGGCCGGACCCGAGTCCGGTCGGGCAAGGTGAGTGATTTGTACCGGGCGGGAACCAACCGGCCCATGTCCGACGTTGTGCCAGAAAGAACGGCGTGCGTGGCACTCGTGAGTGTCATGCAGGTCCCCTGACAGGGAGCGAAGGAGAACGAGATGACGCTGCTGCGAGAGGCCATCGGGGACAGTCTGCGGCGTGCTCGTCTCGCCCAGAGCCGGACCCTGCGCGAGGTGTCCACCTCGGCGCGCGTGAGCCTGGGCTATCTCTCCGAGGTCGAGCGGGGCCGCAAAGAAGCCTCCAGTGAGTTGCTGGCCGCCATTTGCGCGGCCCTGGATGTGCCGCTGTCGCGGGTGCTCTGGGATGTGAGCACGATCATGGCCGGCGCCGACGGCCTGCCAACGCGCACCCCCGCCGACGCCGCGGCCGCGCCGCTGCCGGTCGACGCGGAGCAGACCGCCGCCGCAGCGGCCGCGCCTGCCGCGGACGCGCCCGCCGCCGAGCCCGCGCTCGCACCCGCGAGTGCCAGCCTGTCGGTGGCCGGAGCGGGCGGGCGTCCGCTGCCGCTGGCCATGGACACCCGAATCGTCATTCCCGCACCGAAGGCCGACATGCTGGTCCTGGTGAAGGGCATGTGACACCGAGCAACAGGTGGCTGCCGCGGCAACGCTGCGGACCGGCGCCCGGAGCGGATAGATTCTCACTAGGCGTCGGTTGGGCCGGGTATACCCGGCCCAACAGCCGCATGGTGGAGGATAGGCATATATCGAGTGCGTGACGGTCGCGCACCGGAGCCGCGTCGAGGGCGCGGCACGTCAGATGGAGGCGGGATCAATCGATGGCTAATCCGTTCGTCAAGGCCTGGAAATACCTGATGGCCCTCTTCGATTCGAAGATCGAGGAGCACGCGGATCCGAAGGTCCAGATTCAGCAGGCTATCGAGGAAGCTCAGCGCCAGCATCAGGCCCTTTCCCAGCAGGCCGCATCGGTCATCGGCAACCAGCGTCAGCTGGAGATGAAGCTGAACCGGCAGCTCGATGAGGTCGAGAAGCTCAATGCCAACGCGCGCCAGGCGGTCACGCTCGCCGACCAGGCCGGTAACGCTGGCGACACCGAGAAGGCAATCCAGTACACCAACGCCGCCGAGGCGTTCGCCGCACAGCTGGTCACCGCCGAGCAGTCGGTCGAGGACCTCAAGGTGCTGCACGACCAGTCGCTGCAGGCGGCCACCCAGGCCAAGAAGGCGGTCGAGCAGAACGCGATGCTGTTGCAGCAGAAGGTCGCCGAGCGCACCAAGCTGCTCAGCCAGCTGGAGCAGGCCAAGATGCAGGAGCAGGTTTCCGCGTCGCTGCAGCAGATGGATTCGACGCTGTCGGCGCCGGGCTCCACGCCGAGCCTGGACGCGGTGCGCGAGAAGATCGAGCGCCGCTACGCCAACGCGCTCGGTTCCGCCGAGCTCGCGCAGAACACCGTGCAGGGTCGCATGCTGGAGGTGCAGCAGGCCAGCATCCAGATGGCCGGGCACAGCAAGCTCGAGCAGATCCGTGCGTCGATGCGCGGCGATCAGCTGCCCGCGGGTGGCGCGGCGCAGCCCGCCGTCAATCCCGCACCGGCCCAGACCAATCCGGCGCAGCCGCAGATGAACAAGGGCCAGGCCGCACAGCAGTAACGGTCGGACGCGCGGCGAGGACTTTGTCGGTGGTGGATGGTTCACTGGCAAGTACCGCACGGGTTCCCGGCGGGCCGGCCGTCGGCCGCACCGGGACCATGCTGGTCCGATCCGCGCTACCAGTGGGAGAGATGGCATGACTCGGGATAAGGCGCTTCCGGGCCGCAGGCGCGACGCGGCGATCGTGCGGGCGCAAGCCGCGCTAGCTCCGTCACCGGGAAGCCTGCCCGACAGTCTGCGCGAGGTCGGCGAGCACGCACTGGTCACGGTGCGCCGCTGGGCCGACCCGCGCGAACGGGAACTGCGCCGTCGGCGCCGAGCCCGCCGCCGCAGCTTCCAACTCGGCACCGCCTCCGGCATCACCACCGCGGGAGCCGTCGGGCTGGTGGTCCTGACGGCGCCCGCCTGGATCGTTGTGGTGATCGGTGGCGGCGCGGTCGCCCTCGTCACCGGCACCGCGCTCAGCGCCCGCCGCTACCTGCGGTTGCGCAACACACCACTGCCCCAGGCCACCTTCATTCCCCGCAAGCAGCCACCCCTGTGGTCTCGCGCGCGCGGACCCATCGCCCGACTGGTCCGCGCCGAACGCGCCCTGCACGGCCTCGGCACCCAGATCGCCCGCGGCAACCGGCTGCCCGACGACGAACTCACCGACATGCTCGAAACGGCACACTCCGGCTCCGCCGCGCTGCATGCCCTCGCCGCCGACGTCACCGCGATGGAACAAGCCCTCGGCGCCATGGGCCGCTCCCAATCCCCGGCGGCAGCAGGCCTCACCGACAACCTTCAGTTCGCCCTCGGCCGCCTGGACACCGGCGTAGTCGAATACGAACAGGTAGTCGCTGCCGCAGGCCGCATCCTCGCAGTACCTGAAAGCGCCGTCCTACGCCACAATTTCGACGCGATCGTCGCCGACCTACGCCACGCCGCCGACCGCCTCGACGGCTGGGCCCAAGCCCTCACCGAGGTCGCCGACCAACAGGTCCCGCTCGGGCAACCGGGGCAACACTGAGCGTCGCGCGGCACTGACATCGGCTATCGCCGAGATACGGTGCGGCCACCCTCCCTCGCGTGCAGGCGGCAGAGGGAAGGTGGCCTTTGGTCTGTCCGGCGGGAGGAGGTTGCCGGACAGACAGTCACCGGCGGGGCAGGGGCCGGCGTATCAGTAGCTTGCGGAGCGGGCGCACGAGAATGACTGCCAGCGGCACGAAAAGCGCTGTGGCCGTGAGTCTTACGATGTTCGGCGCGGCTGGGGGCCGGGGAGCGCGGTACGGCGGGCCCGGATACTGTGCGGCCAGGTAGCGAGGCGAAGTGCGATGTCCTGATGGGCGCGGTGGGTCGAGGTGTTGGCTCGTCAAGTGCTCGGGCGCGGTGTCGCGCAAGGGGAGGCACGGATGCGGACACCACGGTGTCGAGTGCTCAGGGGACGGCGCGGCCTCGCTCATCGCTTCATCGTCGTTGTTCGACGGGCATCGCTGTATCCGTCGAACAGTCGACAGAGTGCCGCGTTCGTGACCCGTGCGCTACCGGTTCAGCGCAGGGTGTCCTTGCGTCGCAAATCTTCGGCTCGGGCGCGCAGCGCGGCGTTCACCAGTTCGCGGCCCTCGGCCATCAGGTCGAGCACCTCCCAGGAGGCTTTGCGGGCGGCGCCGCCGACGATTCCGGCGATGGCTCCACCGTGGCGACGGGCCGCCGCCGCGAGTTCTTGGGCGAGTTCATTTTCCATCAGGCACCGACCGTCACGTGGGATTCAGTGTATGAGTGTGTGCCGAACATGGTGTGTACATAAGCCGACCATCCCTTCCTGACTGCGACTATCCGGAAAGCTGCGCGCAAGATCAGAGTACAACCGTACACTGACCGACCGCGCGGCCGGGAGAGCGCAAAACCCAAGCCTTTCGCGAAGCGTAATAGGCGGCGGGGCCGTCCGGAACTCCAACTTCGCCGGACCGTACTGCTCGTCGGCGACACATCGCCCGGTCCGGGGCCGATTTCGCCGTCGCGGCGTTTGGTGTAGATCACGCCGGGTAGTTGCTTTCATGTAGCTGATCGGCCGGATTCCACCTAAGGGATCGGGAACATTCACTACAAGGCAGGAGCAGTGAGATGCTTGATATTGCCTACCGAAAATCCGCGATCGACCAGGACACGCAACGGCTGGATATCAGCAGATACCTGGCCTGGGGCAGCGCCGAGGATCCGGTCCGACGTGCGCGGCAATCGCAGCGAATCGCCGAGGATCTCGACCAGTCCGATCAAAAGGCAAGTGCCTGAATCACTCTCATCGAACGCAACGCGGAGGAATCGAATCATGACCGGAATGCTGGAAGAACTCATCGGAAGCGCTGTGTACTCGCCGGAAGGCGACAAGATCGGCAAGGTCAAGCGGATCTACGTCGACAACACCTCCGGCGCACCGACCTGGGTGTCGGTGACCACCGGCATGTTCAGCGGTGACTCGCTGGTCCCGCTGGCCGGCGCTCAGCTGCGGCACGACCCGGAAGCACTGCAGGTGCGCGTCGAGAAGGAGGAGGTGAAGACCGCCCCGCATCTCGAGCACGACGGTCTGATCAGCCCCGAAGCCGAACGCGAACTGTTCGACCACTACCACATCGACCCGAACCGGGCCGGCATGGAAATGGGCGGCAAGCAGCAGATGCGCGGCGGTCGCCGCCCCGACGACCAGGGCATGGTGCGCTCCGAGGAGCGGCTGGCGGTCAACAAGCAGAACGAAGAGGCCGGCCACGCGCGCCTGCACAAGTACGTGGTGACCGAGGAGCAGACCGTCACCGTGCCGACCACCCACGAAGAGGTCAGGATCGAGCGCGAGCCGATCACCGACCGGTCGCAGGTGGGTCGCACCGACATCGGCGAGCAGGAGGCCGAGGTCACCCTGCACGAGGAGCGCGTCACGGTGCAGAAGGAAGCGGTGCCGGTCGAGCGGGTCCGCCTCGCCGTCGACGAGGTCCAGGACGAGCAGACCGTGTCCGACACGGTGCGCAAGGAGCGGATCGAGACCGAGGGTGTGGAGAACGACCGCCGCAACCCGCGCAATAGGTGACCCACGGCCCCTCGATTGATATCACTGGGTGAGGATCAGCTGAACCTGATCCTCACCCAGATATCTGCCGTCGGCGGCTCTGGTCGGCCAATCATTCAGGGTGGCAACGTCATCGGTAGGCCTGACGCCGGGTGTCGGTGCTCGTAGACATCAGTCAGTAGCCAGGCACTTGAAGCAATGCGTGCGGGGCTGCTACACCGGGTGTCCTGCGGCACGGTCGAACACGCTGAGCCGCCTTTGCTCACGCGGATCAATCAATCGCTCAGGGCAGCAGCGGTATTGGCGAAGTTGTCGTCGGCAGCGTCGTTCCGGTCACCGGAAGCGATGCGCGAGCGCTGCGACGTCGCGGTATCGAGTAATCCGCTGGGTGTTCGAATACGCTGGGCTACTTGGCTTTACGGTAGGACGCGTCGGATGTAGGTCTGGGTCGTGGCGGAGGATGCGGACCTCTAGGTCGACGGTTTCCGGGGCAAGGGCGGCGCCGAAGTGTTCGGTGAGGGCAAGTCGCAAGTTGCGCAGGCGGTCGAGTGCGTCGACCTGTCTGCCCGCCCGGTAGAGAGCCAGCGCGTGTAGCCGAGCCAGCGGCTCGTGCAACGGGTTTTCGCCCGCCAAAATGCTCATCTCCCTGAGGCATTCGAGACCGGCGCCGAGGTGCAGCGCGGCCGCCAATCCGGTGACGGTCAGTTCCAGCCGCCACGCATCCAGTCGCGCGGCTTCCACCGCCGCGTACGGCGCCCACTGCAGGTCGGCCAAAGCCGGTCCGCGCCAAAGTCGCCGCGCTTCGTCGGCGGCCGCGCCGACCTCGGCGTATCGACCGGCCCGCTGCGCGGCATGCAGCCGGTCCGCGATGGATTCGGCGGCGAGCAGGTCGCCGGCGACCATCGTCGTCCGGTAGCCCGCCGGGGTGCGCAGAACCGTTCCGCCGTACGCACCCAGTGCCGTCCGCAGTCGCGAGACGACAACGCGCAATCGTTCGATGGGACGCGAGAGTTCACCGTCGCCCCACAGGTCGGCGGCAAGTCGCCGGTCGGGGACGGGAACCCCGCCCGCGAGCGCGAGCCGGACCAGCACCGCTCGCTCCAGCGGACGGTCGACCGCGATCATCCGCGCCCCGTCGGTGACCGCCACCGGCCCGAGGACGCGCACCTGCGCGTATCCCGGTTCGGGTGCCCGGGTCGAGTAGACAATGCCTTGCGGCACAGTCATGTTCGCTCCTTCCTCTGATTCGATGGCGCGGGACCGACGACAGTGACTCCGTAGCGCGCGAATTCGGCCTCGACCTCCGCGCCGGACGGTCGTCGGGTATCGGCGGGCGGCAGTACGAGTTCGGTGGCCGCGGTGCCGAACCTCCGGTGCGCCCGCTCCACGCCCGCCGGGGTGTAGTGGTGCAGCACCCGTGCCGTGGCGGTGTGCACCGCGAACCCGTGTGGAATACCGCGAGGCAGCCACACCGAGGTACCGGGCCCGGCTTGGATGCGGGCCAGTCCGCGGTGCACGGTGAGCTCGCCGTCGAGGACGAAGCACAGTTCGTCCTCCCGCGAATGCAGATGGACGGGCGGCTCGTCACCCTTCGGCAGCACCACCTCGGCGAGCGACAGCACCCCGCCGGTGGTTTCGGCGCGCTGATGCCAGATCATCAGGCACCCGAACGCCCACTCCGCGATCGGCTGGTGCGGCCCGAGTTCGTGACGTTGTTCCGGCAAGGCATGGCTCCTCGATTGATAACACGATGTGATCCATGCTCGATCCGGTGAGCCGAGAAGGGAAACACCGATCGGCTGTCGGATCTACAATCCAGACTTGTGGATGTGGAACTCCGGCACCTGCGCGCTTTCCACGCACTGGCCACCGAGCTGAATTTCACCCGGGCGGCGGCCCGGCTACACCTGACCCAGCAGGCGTTGAGCAATCAGATCAAGCAGCTCGAAACCCGCATCGGCGCAACCCTTTTCCAGCGCAACAGCCGTCAGGTCACGCTCACCGACGCAGGCCGGACGCTGCTGGCCAGGGTGCCCGACATCCTGGATACCGTCGGCGCGGCCATCGCCGACACCCGCGACACCGAATCCGGCGAGCGCACCGAACTGATCGTCGGTATCCGCGGCGTTACCGGACTGGATATCACGCCCCGGGTGTTGCGCGCCTTCGCGGCCGAGTATCCGCACGTCGCGGTGACCGTCGGCAAGGTCGAATTCGACGACGCGAGCGCGGGCGTGCTGGCCGGCGCCTCCGATGTCGGGCTGATCTGGTTGCCCGCGCCGGCGGGCTTGGACGTGACGCCACTGCTGTCGGAGGAGCGGATCGCCCTGCTCCCCGCGGATCATCCGTTCGCCGCCGACACCGCGGTCCGGCCGGAGGATCTGGCCGTCCAGCCGTTCGCGTGGTGGACCGACAACCGCGATCTCGCCGCGCGCGACTTCATGACACTGGCCGACTACCGCGAGGGTCAGGCGACGATCGGTGCCGAGGTGGCCACCCTGGAAGACCTGCTTGCCGCGGTCGGCAGCGGCCAGGCGGTCGCGGTCTCGGTCGCCTCCGTTTCCCGCTTCTTCCCCTGGTCTGGTGTTATCACCCGGCCACTGGTCGATGTCGCGCCCGCGGTGCTGGCCGTCGCGTGCCGGGCGGGCGACACCCGCCCCCTGGTGGCGGCCTTTATCCGGACCGCGACGAAGGTAGGTGCCGACCTGGCCGCTGAGGGCGCGACCGAGCCGCCGGGTAGTACTCCCGGCGGGTAGGTAGTCAGGGTTCACCCTGATCTTCACCCGGATATCGTTGCTGACCTGGTGATTTATCGCCGCGCAGCTGTCAGAGTGGAACCTGTCGGATCGTGGGAGAGCGGTTCGCGGAGACTCTCGGAGGCTGGCAAATGTTGTGGAAGATTATCGGTGTCGTCGCGGTTGTCTGGATCGCGCTGGCCATCATCGGTGCGTTGATCAAGGGGCTGTTCCCGATCCTGGTGATCAGCGCCATCGTGTTCGGCCTGTACCTGCTGTACAAGGCGGTGTCGGGCAAGGACTCCTCGGTCAGCAAGCTGTAGCTTCCGCCTGCGGAGCGGCTCCTGCGCGCCGGGTAGCGCTGCGGAGCCGAGTAGGCGGTAGTCGGGCGGATCCAGGTGTGGCCGGGATGCCACCGGGAGGCGCGAGCGAAGTCGCGAACCCGCCCGACCAGGGGCCGTGCGCTCCCCGATGAGGGGAAAGCGCACGGCCCCTTCTATGTTTGTGTCTGGCCTGAATACGCGGAGAGGCGGACAAGTGCAGCTTTCGGAGGATTGGCAGCGCGCGGTGGTGATCGTCGCGCATCCCGACGACATCGAATACGGTGCCGCCGCCGCGGTGGCCCGATGGACGGGGCAGGGCAAGGACATTCGCTACGTCTTGGTCACCAGCGGCGAGGCGGGGATCGCGGGCCTGCCGCCTGCGGAATGCGGGCCGGTGCGCGAGGCCGAGGAGATCGCCTCCGCCAAAGCCGTTGGCGTGCATCAGGTGGAGTTCCTCGGCTATCCGGACGGACGGGTCGAGGAATCCTTGCAGCTGCGCCGCGATCTGGCCGCCGCCATTCGCCGCCATCAACCAGAACTGGTGGTGCTCTTCAACTTCGGCGACACCTGGGCGCCCGGCTACGCCAACAGCGCCGATCACCGCGCCGTCGGCCGCGCCGCGCTGGACGCCATCTCCGACGCGGGTAACGAGTGGATCTTCCCCGAGCTCGCCGAGGCACCGTGGTCGCCGCGTTGGGCAGCGGTGATGGGCCCCAAGGTAACTCACGCCGTCGACGTCACCGCGCACATCGATCAGGCCAGGGCATCGCTGGCCGAGCACCGCCGCTACCTGGAGGTACTCAGTTCGGAACCGGTGGACGAGCAGGTTCGCGCCATCGTCGACCGGGCGACCGGCCCGATCGAAGGCTTCCCGGCCGAACGTGCCGTCGGTTTCGAGCTCTACTACTTCAGCGACTCCGCGAACTGATCCACCCGTCGAGATCCGTTGTCACCCAGCCGAACCGACGCGCCCGAGGTGCGGGCACCCCGGTCGCGGATGCCTGCGAGGGGGAACTGATGTCAGCGGCCTCCCGGCACCGGTTCCCCATGATCTTGGTCGAGTTACCGCTGGGCGACCCGCCTGATCACCGGAATCCAGGAGTCGAGGGGAGCGACGATGAGGCCGACGACCTTGCCCGCGTCATCGGCACGGCGCAGGGCGAGGGCGGCGTCGAATTCCGGGTCGGCCTCGAACTCGGCGATCTCGGTAGCGTCCATCGGGCCGCCCTGCGCTACCAAGGTGCGCTGGCTGGAAGGGGACAGACCTGCGGTGTGTGCTGAATCCGTCGCTGCCAGATAGCGTTTCGCGACCACATGCAGCTCGACCAACCGTGCGACGCGAGCGTCGAGCAACGCGCGGATCGCGTCCGCCCCATGCCTGCCGTGGCCCGCGTCGTCGCCGGGAAACAGCTGATGACCGATGTCGTGCACCAACCCGGCGACCTGCAGCTCCTCATCCCACGGATACCGCTGCCGCAGCAATTGCGCGCACTGCCGATCGTGGTCGAGGATGTCGACCGGATCGCCGCTGCGGTCCGGCATATCCCAGACGTCCTCGCCGTTCGCCAGCAGCACCATCAATTCGTCCACCGTGGACACCAGCACGATCGCTCCACTCTCCGACACTAATTGGTCTAGACCATAACGCCGTGCGGATCGGAGGTCACGTGAAGTTCCGCTGTCGAGCAGGTGAAGACGCGGGATGCGGATGCATCCGGGCCATCGGGCCGTGTGGCAGGCTATGCGGATGCGAGTAGCCGTAGTCGCGGGGCCCGATCCCGGGCATGCGTTTCCCGCCATCGCGTTGTGCTTGCGTTTCCTGGCCGCCGGTGACGAGCCGGTGTTGTTCACGGCCCCGCGCTGGTTCGACGCCGCACGCGACGCCGGAATCGGTGTCCGACGGCTCAAGGGCCTTGCCCCACGCCCGGCCGACGACGACACCGACGCGGGCCAGCGCATCCACGAGCGCGCCGCGCACATCTCCACCGAGATCCTGCCCGACCTCGGCGCCATGCTGCCAGAGCTGGTCGTCTCCGACGTGCTCACCGCAGGCGGCGGAATGGCCGCCGAACGGCTCGGCGTGCCGTGGGTCGAATTGTCCCCGCACCCGCTGTACCTGCCGTCGAAAGCCCTGCCGCCCATCGGAAGTGGCCTCGCCCCTGGCGAAGGGCTGCGCGGACGGATGCGGGACGGGGTGTTGCGCACCATGACCGCCCGCGACATCCGCCACGGCCTGCGTCAGCGTGAACAGGCCCGCGAGGGCGTCGGCCTGCCCGCCACCGATCCGGGTCCGGCCGCCCGCCTGATCGCCACCCTCCCCGCCCTGGAGGTGCCGCGCCCCGATTGGCCGGACAACGCGCACGTCATCGGCCCGCTCTTCTGGGAACCCACCGACGCGATCCTGGCACCTCCGCCGGGCGACGCTCCGCTGGTGATGGTCGCCCCCTCTACCGCACACACCGGCGTGACCGGCATGGTCGAGACGGTCCTCGACGCACTCGCGGGTGCCGATGTGCGCGTGGCGATCTCGACTCTCGACACCCCGCCTGCGGAGCTACCGCCCTGGGCCACGGCGGGTTTGGGCCGCCAGGACGAACTCCTCACGCACGCTTCGGTAGTCGTGGGTGGCGGTGGTCACGGCCTGCTCGCGAAGTCGCTGACGGCCGCCGTCCCCGTCGTCACCATCCCGGGCGGTGGCGACCAATGGGAGCTGGCCAATAGAGCTGTCCGCCAGGGAAGTTCACTCCTCGTCCGACCGCTGACACCGGCCGCCGTGCGCGCCGCGGTCCTGGAGATCCTGTCGACTCCGCAGTTCGCCGCCGCCGCGAAAGAGGCAGCGTCGACGGCCTCGGACGTTGCCGACCCGATCCAGCTGTGCCACCGGGTCCTCGACACGGTCCGCGCGAGTTAGCGTGGCCGACTTCGACTGTCGTCGTTGCGGACGACCTGTTCAGGTAAACCGAAGCCACTACGACGTATTCGAGCACGACGCGTTCATCGACGGAGATCCGGACGAGTACTGCGGTGTCCCCGGGTGTCCGTCGGCTCCGGCCGTCCGTCAAGAGGAACGGCTGGCCGACACCGTCCGGGCCTTACTCGATGACTGGTCGGACGGTCCACCCGCCAATTGGGACAACCAGACCATCCCGGATTACCTCACGGCGTTGCTGAGTCAGCTCGAGAACGCCAACGGTCACTACGCCAGTCGGGGAACACCGATCCAGTGGAACAGCTGGGAAGTCATTCAGGAGCTGCTCCGCGCGGCCACCGTCGGCGAGTAGCGGGGCAGGTGGGGCTCGCGGGTCGGCGCGGGTATCTTGGGCACGGTGCGATTGACGGAGTTCCAGGAGCTGTTGCATACCCAATTCGGATCGGCTCGGGGCGATGCCCTGCTGGCCGATCATGTGATCCCGTCGTTGGGTCGGACGGGCGCCGATGCCATCGAGGCGGGGGTTGATCCGCGCGACGTGTGGCGGGCGCTCTGCTCGGAGTTCGACGTGCCGCGCGGGCGATGGTGAACGTGCCGGGCCAGGCGGTGGATCGGGACGGGCCGCTCTATCGGTTCGACGAGCGCGAGCGGATGATCCCGGTCGATCCGCAACGGCTTGCCGCGCGGCTGGCCAAGGCCGAGCCGGTCGACTTCGCCGGATTCCGGCAGACCGGCATCGAAGCGATGCTGCTCGGGCGCTACGACCAGGCCCTAGACCTGCTGGATCGGGCGCTGGAACTCGTGGACACCGAGGAACGCCGGATCACGGTGTGGATCAATCTCGGCGATGTCTATCGCTATCAGGGCGACGCCGCCACCGCCGAGACGCTTTACCGGCGAGCCGTCGAGCACGCGCGGGTAGCCGCGCCGGACGTGCTGTCATACGCCGTGCAACATCTCGGAAAGGCGCTGGCCGAACAGGATCAGCTGACCGAAGCGCATGCGTTGCTGCGTGAGGCGCTCGACTTGCGGACGGCCGAGGGCGATGCCGAATTGATCGAATCGACTCGGGTGGCGTTGGAGAGACTGCCCGCGCTGCCGATTCCGTTGCCTCCGACGGTCGCCACGTTGCTCGGTGACGCGCCGACCTGGTCGGCCGAGCACGAGGGGCGCAGCGGCGGTGTCGCGTTCGTCAACGAAACCTATTGGGTCAAGCGGGGACCGAAGGCCGCTGCCGAACACGAGCGGCTGAACTGGCTGCGCGACCGCGGGATTCGGCTGCCTGCGGTCGTCGCGTTCGACGGTGACGTGCTGGTGCTTGCCGACGCGGGCGCCGCGAGTCTGGCCGCGCGAACCGGTCCGGGTGCCGGCACGGTCATGGGCGAGCTACTGCGTGGGCTGCACAGCATTCCGGTCGCCGAGTGTCCCTTCGACGGACGGCTCGACGTGGTGCTGACGCAGGCGCGTCGTCAGGTGGTCGAGGGCTTGGTGGATCTCGACGACTTCGAGGAAGAAAACCGGGACCTCACCCCGGGCGACGTTCTTGCGCAACTGCTCAGCGAGCGTCCCGCCCAGGAGGACTTGGTGGTGGCGCACGGCGACTTCACGCCACCCAACGTGCTGGAAGGCGCGATCCTGCTCGACGTTGGCGCGCTCGGCGTGGCGGACCGGTACCGCGACCTGGCGCTTGCCGTGCGCGACCTACGCGACGACTTCGGCGAGGGCGAAGTGACCGCCTTCTTCGCCGCGTACGGTCTCACCGAACCGGATCACCGACGCCTGGAGTACTACCGCCTGCTCGACGAATTGTTCTGAGGCTCAAGGCTTCTTGGCGTAATGGCGGGCCGCCTTGGTGCGGTTGCCGCAGGTCGCCATCGAATGCCAGCGGCGGGTGCCGTTTTTCGAAGTGTCGTAGAAGAACAGCACGCAGTCGGGATGGGCGCACTGGCGGATGCGGTCCGGTGCCTCGGCGAGCAGGTGCAGCAGGTTGTCGGCCGCCAACCACGCGGGCAGCCAAGCGATGTCGGGGACATCGATGATGTCCTCGGGTCCGGCGTCGGTGAGTGTGCGCCGGATTCGGCCGTGGTCGAGGACCGCGTTCAGTGCGGTGTGCGTGGCGCTTTGCACCACGTCGTAGATGGCGGTGCGCGCCGCGCGGACCGCGTCGAGGGTCGCCTGGTCGGCGACCGTGCGGTCGGTCAGCCCTGCCGACGCCAGCCACACGCCGAGGCCTGCCACATCGGTGAGCAGGTCCTGCGGGTGTCCGTGCTGGTTCCACCGCGTGTCCAGCAGGTCGAGTGCCAGCGGTTCGCCGAGGTGGGGGCGTGGATCGTGCATGACTGAGGGTATCCAGCTCCTTCTGGTGGTCGTAACAACCACCGGTCCTCTAACCGGTTAATTGGAGTTTACAGGTTGACTGGGTGGCGTGATCGTGGTTATCGTCTAACCAGTAAAACCGCTAAAGACGGTTTGCCGCTAGAGGAGGACTACATGACAACGGTCGCCGCGCCCCAGCTCGCCACCGGACATATCGGCCTGAACGTCTCCGACCTGGACCGCTCGGTCGATTTCTATCGCGGCGCGTTGGGTTTCGAGCAGCTCACCGCGGGCGCCGACGGCGACCGGAAATGGGCGTTCCTCGGTGTGGGCGGCAAGCTCTCGCTGACGCTATGGCAGCAGAGCGCTGGTGTGTTCTCCGCTGAAACCCCTGGCCTGCATCATCTTTCGTTCCAGGTCGAGACCATCGACCAGGTGCGCGCGATCGAGGCGGCGCTGCGCGAGCGGTCGGTGGCCATCATCCACGACGGCGTCGTCGCGCACGGCGAGGGCACGGCCTCCGGCGGCATCTTCTTCACCGACCCCGACGGCATCCGGCTCGAGGTCTACGCGCCGACCGGCGCCGAGTCCGCACCCGCGCCCAGCGGCGCGGCGCCGACCTGTGGATTCTTCTGAGCCGCAGTGCTGTTGAACGTTCCGGCGGCGCACGCCGTCGTCGGAGCGTTTCTCGTGACAGGAGTATTACGATGGCGCCCTTCCATTCCGGTGAACTCGCCGTCCAGCAGCGCATGGGTCAGGCGGATATCGCCGACCGGGTCGGCCGGTCGATCCGCGCCGACATTCCGGCCGTCGCCGCCTCTTTCCTGGCCGAGCAGCCCATGGTGGTGATCGCCGCCGCCGACGCCGCGGGCAGGCTGTGGGCGAGTGAACTGGTCGGACCGCCCGGCTTCCTGCACGCCCTCGACGCGGACACCATCGCCGTCGACGCGCGGCCCACCGCGGGAGATCCGTTGCGGGAGGCGCTGACCCACCCCGCTCGGATCGGCATGATCGCCCTGCAGCCACAGCGGCGCAGGCGGATGCGCGTCAACGGCTCGGCGACGGCGGTGGACGGCGGCTTACGCATCGAGACCGAGCAGGTCTACGCGAACTGCCCGAAGTACATCACCCGCAGGCACATCGAGTCGTATCAGCCGGATGCCGAACCGCCGCTGCCACGGCACGGCACCGCACTCGACGCGCGCCAGCAGGCGGCGATCGCGGCGGCGGACGCGTTCTTCGTCGCCACCGCCGACGCCGAGGGCAACGCCGACGCCTCGCATCGCGGCGGCAATCCCGGCTTCCTCCAGGTGCTTTCGCCGACCCGGCTGCGCTGGCCCGACTACCGGGGCAACTCGATGTTCATGACGCTCGGGAACATCGCGGTGAACCCGCGCTGTGGCATCCTCATCCCCGACTGGGCCACCGGCGGCACCCTCCAACTCACCGGCACCGCCGAGTTGGCCTGGGCACCGGAAACTTTCGCCGTCGGTGCGCAATGCTCGATCGACTTCACCGTCACCGAAGTCGTCGAGCGCTCCGGTGCGGGTCCGCTGCGCTGGGGCCCACCCGAACTCTCGCCGGTCAACCCATGAAGAACGGAGTCATTCGTGCGCCCTCCACTGCCACCCTTCGATCTCGAATCCGCAAAGGCCAAGGTGCTCGCCGCCGAAAACGCCTGGAACACCCGCGATCCCGCGAAGGTCGCCGCCGCCTACACCGAGGACTCGGTGTGGCGTAACCGAGACGAGTTCTTCACCGGCCGCCCCGCCATCATCGAATTCCTCACCCGCAAATGGGCTTCGGAAACCGGCTACGCGCTCCGCAAAGACCTCTGGGCCTTCGAAGGCAACCGCATCGCCGTGCGCTTCCAATACGAATGGCACAACGAATCCGGCCAATGGTGGCGCAGCTACGGCAACGAACAGTGGGAGTTCGCGCCCGACGGCCTGATGTCGCGCCGCGAGGCCAGCATCAACGACGTCGCCATCCCCGAATCCGCCCGTCGCATCTTCGGCCCCCGCGAACCAGGTGACGACACGCCCCTACCCCAGCAGTAGCTCGCCCAACGGGACATGGTGGCGGCAAAGTTCGAGTAAGCCCGCCACCATGTCCCGTTTGATCATGACCCGGCGCCCGTTTGGCGATAGCCCCACCCGTTTCTCGGGAGCTTGACGCGACGGGATACGTGTTGCGTCGCGGAGCCGCGACCAAGATCAGGGGGAATTGGTGCTGGCATTTGCCCAACTTGGGTTCAAGGGGTGGATGCAACACCGATGAGAATCGAGCTGTTGTATGCCTCAGCAGAGTCTGCCGCGGTCGTTGCGGCGAGTGTTCTGGGA
>NZ_JBITEM010000013.1:0-92043 GCF_044455225.1 Nocardia sp. NPDC051321
GGGGGGGGCGGGGGCCCGGCCGCCGGGCGGGGGCGGGCGGCCGGCCCGGCCGCGGGGGGGGGGGGGGGGGCGCCCCGCCCCCCCCCCCCCCCCCCGGGCCCCCCCACGGCGCTCGCAAAACTCGCGCGTGGTGGTTGAGAAGCGCTTAAATCTCCCGCCTCAACCGGCGATATCTGACCCACTCGTAATTAACAATCACGCATGATTGCTTTTTTCGGGCGGGGGTGTGATGCTGGTCCTCGGAACGCGGACTTCACGGGTGCGGCACGCGGCTGTGCCCTGACGGTTCGCCGTTACAGGAGGCATTCCCGCTGATGAGTGTGCTGGCCGCCGACCCGGACGTGCTCCGGATCGGCAACTGTTCCGGTTTCTACGGCGATCGAATGAGCGCCATGCGCGAGATGCTCGAAGGCGGGCAGCTCGACGTACTCACCGGCGACTATCTCGCCGAGCTCACCATGCTGATCCTCGGCCGCGACCGGATGAAAGATCCGAGCCTCGGCTACGCCAAGACCTTCGTGAAGCAGATCGAGGACTGCCTCGGCCTGGCGCTGGAACACAACGTGCAGATCGTCACGAACGCGGGCGGACTCAATCCCGCCGGACTGGCGCAGCGGCTGCGCAAGGTGGCCGCCGAGCTGGGGCTCGACGCGAAGATCGCGCACGTCGAGGGCGACGACTTGGTCTCCCGCGCAGGCGAACTCGGCCTCGGCGCGCCGCTGACCGCGAACGCCTACCTCGGTGCCTGGGGCATCGTCGAATGCCTGAACGCGGGCGCGGACATCGTGGTCACCG
Source organism: Nocardia sp. NPDC051321 (assembly GCF_044455225.1). NCBI lineage: Bacteria > Bacillati > Actinomycetota > Actinomycetes > Mycobacteriales > Nocardiaceae > Nocardia > Nocardia sp. NPDC051321. Next base: position 796 of record NZ_JBITEM010000013.1, read on the forward strand.
GCCGGGTCACCGACGCATCGGTGATCGTCGGCCCGGCGGCGGCCCACTTCGGTTGGGGCCGTACCGATTACGACCAGCTCGCGGGCGCGGTGGTCGCCGGGCACGTCATCGAATGCAGCACCCAGGCCACCGGCGGCAACTACGCGTTCTTCACCGAGCTGGCCGACCTCGGCAGGCCGGGCTTCCCGATCGCCGAAATCCGCAGGGACGGCAGCAGTGTCATCACCAAGCACGCGGGCACCGGCGGCGCGGTCACGGTCGACACCATCGAAGCGCAGCTCATGTACGAGATCCAGGGGGCGAGATACGCTGGGCCCGATGTGACCTCGCGACTCGACTCCATCGAGCTCAGCGCCGACGGCCCCGACCGGGTGCTGATCAGCGGTGTCGTCGGCGAGGCGCCGCCTGCGTGGCTGAAGGTGTCGCTGAACACCCTCGGCGGCTTCCGCAACGAGATGGAGTTCATCCTCACCGGTCTCGACATCGAGGCGAAAGCCGCACTGGCACAACGGCAACTGGAGTCCTGGCTGTCCGTGCGGCCCGCCGAGCTGGACTGGACGCTCGCGCGCCTCGATCGGCCGGACGCCGACACCGAGGAGCAGGCGAGCGCGTTGCTGCGCTGCGTGGTGCGCGACCCGGATCCGAACAAGGTCGGCCGCGCGTTCTCCAGCGTGGCCGTCGAACTGGCGCTGGCCAGCTACCCGGGGTGCAGCTTTACCACGTTGCCCGGCAACGGTTCTCCGTACGGCGTGTACACGCCGGGGTTCGTCGATGCCACCGAGGTGCCACACGTCGCGGTGCTGCCGGACGGTACCCGCGTCGATATCGCGCCTTCCTCGGACACGTTGGCGCTGGCCGAGGTTGCCGAGCCCGCGCTGCCGGAGCCATTGCCCGCCGGTGCAACTCGCCGCGCCCCGCTCGGCACCCTCGCTTTGGCACGCAGCGGTGACAAGGGTGGCAACGCCAATGTCGGCGTTTGGGTGCGTACCGACGAGCAATGGCGTTGGCTCGCCAACACGCTCACCGTCGAGCGCGTCAAAGAGCTGCTGCCCGAGACCGCTTCGCTTACGGTCACCAGACACGTACTGCCCAACCTGCGGGCGGTGAACTTCATCATCGAAGGATTACTCGGTCAGGGTGTCGCCTATCAGGCTCGATTCGACCCCCAGGCCAAGGGACTCGGCGAATGGCTGCGGTCCCGTCATCTCGACATCCCATTGGAGCTGTTATGAACTCAATATCGCGCGGCGATTCGGCCGAGGGCGGTCGGGCGACGGGTGTTCGGGTGAGTCCCTGGAATTCCGCCGAGCGGCGTGAATTGCGTGCCACCGTCCGGGGATTCGCCGAGCGGGAGGTGCTGCCCTACCTGGACGAGTGGGAACGCGATGGCGAGATTCCGCGCGAGCTGCACAAGAAGGCGGGTGCGCTGGGCCTGCTCGGCATCCAATTCCCGGAATCCGTCGGCGGATCCGGTGGCGACGGCATCGACGCGATGATCGTTTGCGAGGAATTGCACCAGTCGGGTGCCTCCGGCGGCCTGTTCGCGTCGCTGTTCACCTGCGGTATCGCGGTGCCGCACATGATCGCCTCCGGCAATGCCGACCAGATCGAGCGGTGGGTGCGACCGACGCTGGCGGGGGAGAAGATCGGCTCGCTCGCCATCACCGAACCCGGCGGCGGCTCCGACGTCGGCCATCTGGCCACCACCGCGCGCCGCGACGGCGACCACTACATTGTCAACGGCGCCAAGACCTACATCACCTCCGCCTGCCGCGCCGACTACGTGGTCACCGCGGTGCGCACGGGCGGCCCAGGCTCCGGCGGGATCTCGCTGCTGGTGGTGGAGAAGGGCACGCCAGGCTTCACGGTCAGCCGCAAGCTGGACAAGATGGGCTGGCGCGCCTCCGACACCGCCGAACTCTCTTACGTGGATGTGCGGGTGCCCGCGGAAAACCTGGTCGGCCCGGAGAACTCCGGCTTCTTCCAGATCGCGGGCGCGTTCGTCAGCGAGCGCGTCGGCCTTGCGGTGCAGGCGTATTCGAGCGCGCAGCGCTGTCTCGACCTCACCCTGGACTGGGTCCGCAGCCGGGAAACCTTCGGCCGTCCGCTGATCAGCAGGCAGGCCGTGCAGAACACGGTCACCGAGATGGCGCGGCGCATCGACGTAGCCCGCGTTTACACCCGAGATGTGGCGCAGCGCAGCGCGAACGGCGAGACCGACCTGATCGCCGAGGTGTGCTTCGCCAAGAACACCGCCGTCGAGGCGGGCGAGTGGGTGGCCAACCAGGCCGTCCAGCTGTTCGGCGGCCTCGGCTATATGCGCGAATCCGAGATCGAGCGCCAATACCGCGACATGCGCATCCTCGGCATCGGCGGTGGCACCACCGAGATCCTCACCGGCCTCGCCGCCAAACGATTGGGGTATCAGTCGTGACGACACTTCGCAGCACGCTGGACACCGCCGCACCGGAGTACGCCGCGGCCGCGGATGCCATGGCGGCCAAGCTCACCGAGGTGGAAGGCGAATTCGCCAAGGCGATCGATGGCGGCGGCCCGGACAAGCTGGCCCGGCATCGCAAGCGCGGCAAGCTGACCGCGCGCGAGCGGGTCGAGTTGCTCATCGACGAGGACTCACCGTTCCTGGAGCTGTGCCCGCTGGCCGGGTGGGGCAGCGAATTCCACGTCGGCGCAAGCACTATCGCGGGCATCGGGGTGGTTGAGGGCGTCGAATGCATGATCGTCGCGCCCGATCCGACCGTGCGCGGCGGCACCTCGAACCCGTGGACGCTGCGAAAGACGTTGCGCATCAACGATATCGTCCGGGAGAACCGGTTGCCGGTGATCTCCCTCGTCGAGTCCGGCGGCGCGGATCTGCCGACGCAGAAGGAAGTCTTCGTTCCGGGCGGCCGCATGTTCCGCGACCTCACCCAGGCCTCGGCCGCGGGCATCCCGACCATCGCGCTCGTCTTCGGCAACTCGACCGCGGGCGGCGCCTACATTCCGGGCATGTCCGATCACGTGGTGATGATCAAGGAGCGCTCCAAGGTGTTCCTCGGCGGCCCGCCGCTGGTCAAGATGGCCACCGGCGAGGAGTCCGACGACGAATCCCTCGGCGGCGCCGACATGCACGCCCGCGTCTCCGGCCTGGCCGACTACTACGCGCTCGACGAGCAGGACGCGATCCGCATCGGCCGCTCCATCGTCCGGCGGCTCAACTGGCGCAAGCAGGGCCCCGCGCCGCGCGCCGGAGTGATCGAGCCGATCTACGATCCCGAGGACCTGCTCGGCATCGTCCCCAACGACCTGAAGATCCCGTTCGACCCGCGCGAGGTGATCGCGCGCATCGTCGACGGCTCCGACTTCGACGAGTTCAAGCCGCTCTACGGCGGCAGCCTGGTCACCGGATGGGCTGAGCTGCACGGGTATCCGATCGGCATCCTGGCCAATGCGCGCGGCGTGCTGTTCTCCGAGGAATCGCAGAAGGCGACCCAGTTCATCCAGCTGGCCAACAAGACCGACACCCCATTGCTGTTCCTGCACAACACCACCGGATACATGGTCGGCAAGGAGTACGAGCAGCGCGGCATCATCAAGCACGGCGCGATGATGATCAACGCGGTGTCGAATTCGAAGGTGCCGCATATTTCGGTACTGATGGGCGCGTCCTACGGTGCCGGCCACTACGGCATGTGCGGTCGCGCCTTCGACCCGCGCTTCGTCTACGCCTGGCCCAGTGCGAAATCCGCCGTGATGGGCGGCGCGCAGCTGGCCGGTGTCATCTCGATCGTCGGCCGGGCGGCGGCCGAGGCGAAGGGCATGCCCTTCAACGAGGAGGCCGACGCCGGGATGCGCGCCATGATCGAGGCGCAGATCGAGGCCGAGTCGCTGGCCATGTTCATGTCCGGGCGCCTGTTCGACGACGGCGTCATCGATCCGCGCGATACCCGCACCGTGTTGGGAATGTCCTTGTCGGCCATTCACAATGCCCCGATCAAGGGCGCCGATGGCTTCGGCGTCTTCCGAATGTGAGGCCCACAATGACAGCATCGCGTAGCGATTCGGGGCGGGGTGGCGGCCGGGCGACGGGAGGGTCCGTTACCACTGTCTTAGTCGCCAATCGTGGCGAGATCGCGCGGCGCGTGTTCGCCACCTGCCGCCGGATGGGTATCGGCACCGTCGCGGTCTACTCCGACGCGGACGCCGCCGCACCGCACGTCGCGGAAGCCGATGCGGCAGTACTGCTTCCGGGTAATACGCCGGCGGAGACCTACCTGCGCGGTGAACTGATCATCGAGGCCGCACTTGCCGCCGGTGCGGATGCGATCCACCCCGGCTACGGATTCCTTTCCGAGAACGCCGATTTCGCCAAGGCGGTGCTCGCCGCCGGGCTGGTGTGGATCGGGCCGCCGGTCGAGGCCATCGAGCAGATGGGCTCCAAGGTCGCCTCGAAGAAGATGATGGATGCCGCCGGTGTCCCGGTGCTCGCCGAGCTCGATCCGGCCGAGGTCACCGCGGCGCACCTGCCGGTACTGATCAAGGCGTCCGCCGGTGGTGGTGGCCGGGGCATGCGGGTGGTGCGCGCCCTCGCCGAGCTCGAGCCGCAGATCGAGGCCGCGCGCCGCGAGGCCGAATCGGCGTTCGGCGATCCGACGGTGTTCTGCGAGCGGTACCTGGAGACCGGCAGGCACATCGAGGTGCAGGTGATGGCCGACACGCACGGCACCATCTGGGCGGTCGGCGAGCGTGAGTGTTCCATCCAGCGCAGGCACCAGAAGGTCATCGAGGAAGCGCCGTCACCGCTGGTCGAGCGCACCGAAGGGATGCGAGCGCGGCTGTTCGAGGCGGCCAGGCTCGCCTCGGGGGCGATCGGCTACACCGGTGCGGGCACGGTCGAGTTTCTCGCCGACGAGCGCGGCGACTTCTTCTTCCTGGAGATGAACACCCGTCTCCAGGTGGAACATCCGGTCACCGAATGCACCACCGGTCTGGATCTGGTTCGCCTGCAACTCGAGGTGGCCGCCGGCGCGTCGTTGCCCGCCGAACCGCCTGCGCTGCACGGGCATTCGATCGAGGTCCGGCTCTACGCCGAAGACCCCGCGCACGACTGGCAGCCACAGAGCGGCACCGTCCACCGCATCGACATCCCCTCGGTGGTCACGGAATTCGATCTGCTGGACCGGCCCGGTGTGCGGTTGGATACCGGCGTAGTGGATGGCTCGGTCGTCGGCGTGCACTATGACCCGATGCTCGCCAAGGTCATCTCCTACGCCGAAACCCGTGGCGAGGCAGCGCGATTGCTGGCCAACGCGCTGCACCGGGCCAGGATTCACGGCCTGGTGACCAACCGCGACCTGCTGGTCCGAGTGCTGCGGCACCCCGCCTTCCTGGCGGGCGACACCGACACCGCCTTCTTCGCCACCCACGGATTGGACACGCTGGCAGCGCCTTTGGTGTCCGAGTCGGACGAGGCGCTGTCCATCGTGGCCGCCGCCCTGGCCGACGCGGCCGCCAATCGTGCCGCCGCCCGGGTCGGCGGCGGGCTGCCGAGCGGCTGGCGGAACCTGCCGTCCCAGTCGACGCACAAGCTGTTCGAGAGCCGCACCAGCGGCATCCACGACGTCGGCTACCGCTACACCCGCGGTGTCGTCTCGGTGGACGGCCATGACGGACTCGAACTCGTCGAGGCGACGCCGGACCGGGTGGTTCTCGCCGTTCCCGGCGAAAGGGGCGCGGTCCGTAGGCATTTCGCCATCGCCCGGTACGCCGACCTGGTGTGCGTCGACTCGCCACTCGGGCCGGTCAGCGTGCGCAAACTCGCACGCTTCACCGATCCCGCCGACCAGGTCGCCACCGGCTCGCTGCTCGCGCCCATGCCAGGCAGCGTGATCCGGCTCGGCGCCGAGGTCGGTAGCCATGTCGAACAAGGCCAGCCCATTCTGTGGTTGGAGGCGATGAAGATGGAGCACACCATCGCCGCGCCCGCCGCAGGTGTGCTCAGCGCCGTCAATGTCACCGTCGGCCAGCAGGTCGAAGTCGGTGCCGTCCTCGCCGTCGTCGACCCTGCCGAGGGCACGGAAACCCAGGAGAGCAAATGAGTTTTGTCGAAACCGAAGAGCAGATCGCGCTGCGGTCCGCGGTCGCCGCACTGGCCGCGAAGTACAACTACCGCGATTACGTGCTGCCGAAGGCGCGCGCCAACGAGCCGCTCACCGAATTGTGGGACGAGGCAGGCAAACTCGGCTTCCTCGGCGTGAATCTGCCCGAGGAGTACGGCGGCGGCGGTGCCGGCCTGTACGAGCTGGCGCTGGTGATGGAGGAACTCTCCGCCCAGGGCGCCGGCCTGCTGCTCATGGTCGTCTCCCCGGCCATCTGCGGCACCATCATCACCAAGTACGGCACCGACGAGCAGAAGCAGCAGTGGCTGCCCAAGCTCGGCGACGGCAGCGCCAAGATGGTCTTCGGCATCACCGAACCGGACGCGGGCTCCAACTCGCACCAGATCACCACCACCGCGCGCCGCGACGGCGACGACTGGATCCTCAACGGCCGCAAGATCTTCATCTCCGGCGTCGACCAGGCCGAGGCCGTGCTCATCGTCTCGCGGACCGAGGATCACAAGACCGGCAAGCTCAAGCCCGCCTTGTTCATCGTGCCGACCGATGCCGATGGCTTCCACAAGACGCCCCAGGAGATGGACATCATCGAGCCGGACCACCAGTTCACGCTGTTCCTCGACGACGTCCGCCTGCCCGCCAACGCCTTGGTCGGCAAGGAAGACGCCGCCCTGATGCAGCTGTTCGCCGGCCTCAACCCGGAGCGCGTGATGGGCGCCGCGATGGCCATCGGCCTCGGCCGCTACGCCATCGACCGTGCGGTGGAATACGCCAAGGAACGGACCGTCTGGAAGACGCCGATCGGCGCGCACCAAGGCATTTCGCATCCGCTGGCCCAGGTGAAGATCGAGCTGGAGCTGGCCAAGCTGATGATGCGCAAGGCCGCGACGCTCTACGACACCGGCGACGAGATGGGTGCCGCCGAGGCCGCGAACATGGCGAAATACGCTGCGGCGGAGGCGAGTATCAAGGCGCTGGATCAGGCCATCCAGACCCACGGTGGCGCCGGCCTCACCAAGGAGTACGGCCTTGCCGCCATGCTGGCCGCCGCGCGCATCGGCCGCATCGCCCCGGTCAGCCGCGAAATGATTCTCAACTTCGTTGCCCAGTACTCGCTGGGCCTGCCCAAGTCCTACTGAGAGGCCGTCGATGACCGAAACGGTGACGGGTCCGTTCGTCCGTTACGAGGTCGCGGACGGTTTCGCGACGCTCACGCTCGACTCACCGCACAACCGGAACGCGTTGTCGGCCAAGCTCGTCGCCGAACTCCTGCGGGGGCTCGACGACGCGGCCGCCGACGACACCGTGCGGGGAATCGTGCTCGCGCACACCGGCAACACCTTCTGCGCGGGCGCCGACCTCACCGAGGCGAGCAACGCCGACCCCGCGGTGGCCGCCGACGACCGCACCCGCACCATGATCGGCGTGCTGCGCCGCCTCATCGCCACCCCGAAGCCGGTGATCGCGCAGATCGACGGCAACGTGCGGGCCGGCGGCATGGGCATCGTCGCGGCCTGCGATATCGCGGTGGCCGGTCCGGCGAGCAGCTTCGCCCTCACCGAGGTGCGAATCGGGTTGGCCCCGTTCATGATTTCGCTCACCCTGCTGCCCCGCCTCACCTCCCGCGCGGCGAGCAGGTACTACCTGACGGGCGAGAAGTTCGGCGCCGACGTCGCCGAGCGGATCGGGCTGATCACCACCAGCGCCGCCGACCCGAGGGCCGAGGTGGCGCGGCTGCGCGCCGAGCTGCGCAAGGGCGCCCCGCAGGGGCTGGCCGAGAGCAAGCGACTGGTCAACGCGGCCATGCTCGCCGAGTTCGACCTCTCGGCCGAGGAGCTCGCCAAGCGCTCGGCCGGTTTCTTCGGCACCGCCGAGGTGCACGAGGGCATGGCGGCCTTCCTGCAGCGTCGTCCGCCGAGCTGGGCAGAATAACCCCATGGCCACCCCCCACGAGCCCAAGCAGGACCGCAGCCGAGCCACCCGGCAGCGTCTGCTGGCTGCGACCATCGACTGCCTAGCCGAAACCGGCTGGGCGGCAGCGACGGTCGCGGTCGTCGCCGAACGGGCCGGGGTGTCCAGGGGCGCGGCGCAGCATCACTTCCCGACCAGGGAGGAGCTGATCACCGCCGCGTTGGAGTACATGTTCGACAGCCGAACCCAGCAGGCCAAGGATGAGGCGAGCACGGTCGCCGCCTCGGCCGACGGGCTCGGCCGCACCGAGGCCGTGGTGGCGGGCCTGGTCGAGTCATACACCAGCCCGCTGTTCAAGGCGGCGCTGCAGGTGTGGACGCACGCGGCGGCCGACCCGGCGCTGCGGGAGCGAATTGTCCCGCTGGAAGCCAAGTTCGGGCGCATCTCGCATCGGCGCGCGATAGAAGCGCTCGGCGTCGACGACGCCGATCCGGTCACCCACCACCTCGTGCAGGCCACCCTCGATATGGCGCGCGGACTCGGCCTTGCCGATGTGCTCACCGACGATTCGGCCCGTCGCAAGCAGATCGTCCAGCAGTGGGCGGCCACCTTGCATGCCGCGCTGAGCGCGCCGCGCTGAATCGGTCCCCGTTCCGCGCAGCGGCGCCGATCGGCGCGCAACGGTCCGTACGTGCCTTAGGGTCTGCCGTATGGACCATGCGGAGTACGGCGGGCTCGAGCAGACCCTCGGCCAGCCGATTGCCGGTAGCGCGCCCGCCGAATGGGGCTTCCAGAACCGCACCGACCTGCTCACCCTCGCCGACGGCGACCGGATGGTCCTGCAGCGCTACCGCAATCCCGACGACGCCGAGCGTCGCCTGCGCATCATGCACACCCTGCTGGAACCGGCCGCCAAACGCGGCATCGCCATTCCGCGCATCCGCCGCTTCGACCTCGACGCCGACCCGGCCTGGATCGTCTTCGACGCGCTGCCCGGCGTGCCGATCCCCGCCAGCGCCGAAATCGGCATCGCCAGCCCGCGATTCCCGACCATCGCCCGCGAGATGGGCACCCTGCTCGCCGCGTTCCGGCGCCTGCCCACCGCGGGCCTGCAACTCGACGACCTCTGGGCCAGCCCCACCCGCCTGGTGGAGAGCGCGAACGCCTGGGCCGCCCAGCTCGACCTCGCCGCCGCGCAGCGCGCCACCCTGGATCGAACCCTGAAGTCCCTGCCCACCCTCTTCGCGGACCGTCCGACGGTGCTCGCGCACGGCGACTTCGCGCCGGTCAACATCCTCACCGACGGCGAAATCATCACCGGCCTGCTCGATTTCGAGTCCGTCCGGCTCGCCGACCCGCTCTTCGACCCCGCCTGGTGGGCATGGTCGGTCAGCTTCGCCGACTCCGGCACCCCCGCCTGGCCGGACTTCCTCGAGGGTGCTGGCTTCGACCCCGCCGACCCCGACCTCCCGCAGCGCGTCGAATCGCTGCAGATCCTGCGGATGCTCGAATTACTCGCCGAAAAACCCGATCTCAGCGCCGTCATCCGCGGCGTTGTGCACGAGCGCCTGCTGCGCATGCTCCGCTGAGAACCGTCACTACCTGGGCTTTCGTGGCGATGTCACACTCGCTGTCGCTGTGTCGTCCTCTCTGTGAACGCGGCACAACGCACTGACACAGAGGAGCAGGACCATGACGACGACCAAGAAGATCGCGGTGGCCGGGGCGACCGGACGGCTGGGCAAGCACGTGGTGGATGTGCTGACCGAGCAGGGCCACGAGGTGGTGGCGTTCTCCAGGAAGAACGGCGTTGACATCGAGACCGGTGCGGGCTTGGTCGAGGCGCTGGACGGTGTGCGGGTCGTCATCGACGCATCGAGCACCCCGTCCGCCGACAAGGACATCGCGACCGAGTTCTTCACCGCCGCCGCCCGCAACCTGCACGAGGCAGGCCGTCAGGCCGGGGTCGAGCGCCTGGTCGTCGTCTCCATCATCGGCATCGACAATTCCACCGCGGGCTACAACGCCGCCAAACTGGCACACGAGCAGCGGCTCCTCGAAGGCCCGCTGCCGGTACAGATTCTGCGCGCCGCTCAGTTCCACGAACTGGTCGAGGTGATGACTCAGTGGGGCACCCAGGGCGATGTCGCCCACATCGCCACCATGCGCACCCAGCTCGTCGCCGCCCGCACCGTCGCCGAGGCCCTCGTCGACCTCGCCGTCAACCCGGCCCCTGGAGCCACCGGCGCCCCCTTCCCCGAAATCGCGGGACCCCAGCCGGAAACCATGGCAGGCGCCGCAACGCTTTTCGCCGCTCGCGTGGGCGGCCCCGCTCGAATCATCGAATCCAGCGATCTCGACAACCCGGACCGCGAAGCATTCGAGGACGGCACCCTGCTCCCGAGCCCGCATGCCACCCTCGCGGGCCCCACCTTCGCCGCGTGGCTCGAGGCCACCTACCCCGCCGCGAAGTAGCCGACGACGCACAAAGATCCGCACCGCCCGCACAATCTGCGGGCGGTGCGGATCTTTGTGTCAGTGCGCGGTGAGGTCGTACAGGGTGACGCCGTCTACCTCGGTGGCGGTGTAGTTCTCCTGCACCCATTGCGAGATCTGGGAGCTGGTGGACGGGGTCGCGGAGTTGTGGCCCCGGCCACCGCCTTCCCGGCCGCTGCCGATGTAGTAGTGGATCTTTCCTTGGGCCACATACTCTTTGAATTGGTCGAGGGTGGGGGACGGGTCGCTGCCGTTGAAGCCGCCGACGGGCATCACCGGGAGCTCGGTGGCCAGCTGGAAACCCGCGGCACTGTTCGAACCGGTGGCGGCGGCGACCCAGGTGTAGTCGGTGCCGTTCTGCTCGAGCAGCGAAACCACCTTCTCGCTCGGCTTGCCAGCCCCGAGCAGCCCGCCCATGCCACCCATCGCCTCGGCTCCTGGCATGGCGCCTTGCGGACCCATGCCGGGTGGCAGTCCCGGCTGGCCGTTTCCTGGATGCCCACCGTTGGGTGCGCGACCGCCGTTGCGGCCATCGGCTTGCGGGCCGCCCGGACCACCGGGCATGCCGTTCATGCCCTCGGCCCACGGTGGCCGCTGACCGAACATGCCGAATCGTCCGACATTCGGTCCCGCCGAAGGGATTGCGCCCGCGTGCGAGGTGGCGATGGTGTCGACGGCGTACGCCGTCGGCCCGGCCAGTCCGGTGAACGCGATGGCCAGCGCGGCGACGATGGCAAGCTTCTTCGGCGCGGGGACGAGCGCGGCGATCGTCGCGAGTACGCCGACGATCAGCACCGTCCACCGTAACCATGGCACCCAATGGACGCTGCGGGACAACAACATCCACGCGGTCGCCGTGGTGAGGCCGACCGCGAGCGCGAGCATCGACCGCACCCACAGCCGCTGCCGTTCCCGCCACATCTGTACCGCGCCGATCCCGACCAGTGCGGCGACCGCCGGAGCCAGCGCGATCGTGTAGTACTGATGGAAGATTCCCGCCATGAAGCTGAAGGTCAATCCGGTCACCAACAGCCAACCGCCCAACAGGATCAGCGCGGCCCGCTGTCGATCGGTGCGGGCAGCCTTGCCGCGCAACAGGATTCCGGCGACAAGTGCCACCAGCGCCGCCGGGATCAGCCAGGCGATCTGACCGCCCTGCGCGGGCTCGAACATCCGGGTGATGCCGGTGCTACCCCACATGCCGTTGCCACCGGCAGGCAGATCGGCGCCGCCGGGGCCGACGCTGCCGCTCTCCTCGCCGGTGAGGCGGCCGAGTCCGTTGTAGCCGAGGGTGAGTTCGAGGATCGAATTGTTTTGCGACCCACCGATCCACGGCCGCGACGAGGCGGGCCACAGTTCCACCGCGAGCAGCCACCAGCCCGCGGCGGCCACCATGGCGGCACCGGCGGCGAGCAGTTGCAGGACGCGCTTGCCGAGCTTGGGCGGTCCCGCGATCAAGTAGGTCAGTGCCAGCGGCGGAACCACCAGCAGCACCTGTAATTGCTTGGTGAGGAAGCCGAATCCGATGAACGCTCCGGTGAGCACCAGCCACCGCCAGCGGCCGTCCTCGACCGCGCGGGTCATCGCCCACGTCGCGGCGATCATCAGGAACACCAGCAGCGCGTCCGGATTGTTGAACCGGAACATCAGCACCGCAACGGGAGTCAGCGCGAGCACCAGCCCGGCGAGCAGCCCGGCCGCGGGCCCGTACGCCCTGCGCACCGTCGCCCAGAGCAGCGCGACGCTGGCGACCCCGAGCAGTACCTCCGGCACCAGGATGCTCCAGCTGTTCAGCCCGAACGCCCGCACCGACAGCTCCATCAACCACAGCGAGGCGGGCGGCTTGTCAACGGTGATCGAGTTCGCCGCGTCCGACGAGCCGAAGAAGAATGCCTTCCACGACACCGAACCCGCCTGCACCGCTGCGGAATAGAACGAATTGGCCCAGCCGCTCGAGCTCAGGTTGCACAGGTACGCGATCCCCGTGCCGATCAGCAACACCGCCAAAGCCGGGTATTCCCACCGGGTCTTGGCGTCGGGCGGGGGTGCCGCCGGTGCCGCGGTAGGCGGCGCGAGTGTCGCGGTCATCGAGCACCACCCTCGCTGCTCAGCGCCACCGCGGTGGCGGACTCGCCCGCATCGGGCTGCACGGAGATGGCCGTCCGCCGCGCCGGATTCGGGGTGTTCCGGAAAACCCACCGCAACCCGACAAACCGCAGGATGGTGGCCAGCAGATTGGCCAGCACCAGTACGAGCAACTCCAGGTGCACCGGCGCGTCCGGCGCCCAGTGGTGCAGCGTGAACAGTGACCCACTGGTCAACGCCAACCCGATCCCGAAGATCACCAATCCTTGGAACTGATGCGACACCGCGCCGGTCGACCCGCGCACGCCGAAGGTGAACGCCCGGTTGGCCGCGGTATTGGCCACCGCGGTAACGAGCAGCGCCAGGAAGTTGGCCACCTGCGCATCGGTAAACGATTGCAGCACAACGTAAAGCAGTAGATACGCCAGCGTGCTCAGCACGCCGACAATCGCGAACCTGACCAACTGGCCGACCATCCCGAGTGGCACTCCTGGCACCAACGGCTCGCGCCCTACCGCGCGACGCAACTCCTCCAGCGGCAAGGCCCCGGTGGCCAGCGCCCGCGTCAGCCGCCCGATGCCCCGCAGATCCTTGCGGGCGGTGTCGACGATGTCGACGCGGCTGTCCGGATCGTCGATCCAGTCCACCGGCACCTCGTGGATGCGCAACCCGGCCCGCTCGGCGAGCACGAGCAGCTCGGTGTCGAAGAACCACTCCCCGTCGCGCACCAGCGGAAGCAACTTGCGTGCCACGTCGCTGCGCATTGCCTTGAACCCGCACTGCGCGTCCGAAAAGCGTGCTTGCAGTGAGGCTTTCAGCAAAAGGTTGTAGCAGCGGGAGATGATCTCGCGCTTCGGCCCGCGCACCACCCGCGAGGAGGCGCTGAGCCTGGTGCCGATCGCCAGATCCGAATGCCCGGTGATCAGCGGTGCCACCAGCGGCAGCAGCGCGTTCAGATCGGTGGACAGGTCGACGTCCATATAGGCGACCACCTGGGCATCGGAGGCCGCCCAGGCGGCGCGTAGCGCCCGCCCTCGGCCCTTGGCATCCAGGTGCAGCACCCGCACGCCGTCCAGCTCCGCCGCGAGCAGCTCGGCGACCTGAAGCGTAGCGTCGGTGCTGGCATTGTCGGCCACCGTGATCCGCGCCGGAAACGGGAACCCCTGGCGCAGATATGCGTGCAACCTGCGCACACACACGCCGAGGTCGGTCTCTTCGTTGTAGACGGGTATCACCACGTCAAGCACGGGCGTACCCGGTGTCTCGGCTAATTCCGCCGCCGCGACGGTCACAGTCTCGGTCATAAGGACCACCCTCGGCGGTCCGGTTGTCACGGAGCTGGGCCCCAGCTGTGAGGTTCCTGGGGGCACGGCGACCAGCGCGAATCGGTACTGGTGCAGGCGGGCGTAGCGTACGGTCGGGGCAGCGGGACCGTTCAGGTCCTCCGAGCAAAGGACCACGATTGTCCGACAAGTCTCCGCGCAGCTCGATGTCGAAGAAGTCCGGGAAATCGCTCAAGGAAAAGCGCTCGGACAAGAAGATGAAGTCCGCCCCCGAGCAGAGCATCGTCGATCCGAAAAAGCGCTGATTTGCCGCTGAGCGAGGCGATGGTGCCTCGCTCAGCGGATTGCTCCGCGGGCGGCCGGCCGAGCAGATCAGGCGAGCATCTCCGCCTCTTCGATAACGTGCGCCACCCGGCTGCCGCGCCGCCGCATCAACAGCAGCACGAGCGCGCTGCCGAGTAGCGCGACGACGCCGCTGACCGCGAGCGTGCCCTGCACACCCGCCGCGGCCGCCGCGCGCACCGCCTCGTCGAGCACGGCCCGCGCGTCCGCCGGAACCTGCTGCACGACCATCCCGGACTGACCGCTCCCGATCGCCCGCGCCGTGCTGTCCGCATCCGGCACCCCACGATCGGCGAGCACCTCGGCGGCCCGCGCGGTGAATACGCTGCCCAGCGTCGCTATCCCGAGTGCGAAACTCAACTGCTGCGCGGTATTCACCGCCCCCGTCGCCATCCCGGCCCGCTGCCACGGCACCGCCGCCATCGCCGCCGAACTCAGCGTCGCGGTGGCCAAGCCGACCCCGAGGCCGACGGCCAGGAAGCCGGGAACCAGCGCCACCCAGCCTGCGCCGCCGTGCACGAGTAGCGCGCCGAGCCCACCACCGATCCCGGTCGCGAAGAGCCCGCCCGCGATGATCCGGCCGCGGTGCTCGCCGTGCAGAAACCGCCCGATGCCGCCGGACACCAGAAATGCCATGACGGACAACGGAAGCCCCACCGCCCCGGCCTGGATCGCACTCAATCCGAGCACCGACTGCAGCCAGATCTGGGTGTACATCAGCGCACCGAACGCCCCGAAGAACAACGCGCCCGCGGCGACGAGCACCCCGACGAAGGAGCGGTCCCGCAGCAGCGCCAGATCGAGCATCGGCTGCGCCGAGGCCCGCTCGACCATCAGGAAGACGATCAGTGCCGCCACGGCGACCAGCAGCAGCCACCAGGTGACCGCATTCGACCACCCGTGTTCGTTCGCCCGGATCAACGCGTAGGTCGCCGCTGCGGCGCTGACGGTGAACGACGCCATGCCCGCTACGTCGACCCGGCCGCGATGGGTTCGCTCGACATCGGCGAGCACCACCAGGCACAGTGCCACCGCCACCGCGCTGACCGGCAGGTTGACGAAGAAGATCCAGCGCCAGGACGCGAGATCGGTGAGCACGCCGCCGATGATCGGCCCGATGGCGCTGGACGCGCCCGCGACGGCACCCCAGACGCCGTACGCGGTGCCCTGGTCCCGTCCGGTGTACGAGTTGTTCAACAGGGCGAAGGTGGTGCACGCCATGGTGGTCGCGCCGATGCCCTGCAGCACCCGCGCCGCGATGAGCACGGTCGGATTCGGTGCGATGCCGCAGATCAGCGAGGAAACCGCGAACAGCACCAACCCGGCTAGATAGGTCCGTCGATGCCCGGCCAGGTCGGCGATCGAGCCCGCCCCGAGCATGAGCGCCGCCATGGCGAGGGCGTACCCGTCGACCACCCATTGCAGCGAGCTGAACGACGCGTCCAGATCGTTGCGCATGTCAGGTAGTGCGACGTTCACGATGGTGACGTCGATCAGCAGCATGAAGGTGCCGAGACACACCGTCAGCAGCGGCAGCCATTTACGCAAAGCCGTTGTCCTCTCTGAAGATTCGTGAGCGTGAGACGGCGTCGAGTATCCGGAGAAAGAGCGAGCATGGTCGCCCTCCTGCGCGGCGGGCGTAGATTTCCTCCTTATGGACGCCACTGAAACGGGCAAAAACTCCACATTGGATGGCGTTGATACGCGGATCGTGCAAGCACTGCAGCTCGACCCGCGCGTCTCGTTCAACCGGGTCGCCGCCGAACTCGGCGTCGCGGAGCAGACCGTCGCCCGTCGCTACCGGCGGTTACGCCGCGACGGCGTGGTCCGGGTGATCGGTGCGGTCGACTCTCGCGCGGTCGGCGAGAACGACTGGATCATCCGGGTGCACTGCCGTCCGGATGGCGCGCGGCAGGTGGCCGAAGCGCTGGCCCGCCGCGACGACGCCGCCTGGGTCAGTATCGCGGCGGCCGGTGCCGAGGTGAACTTTTCGCTGCACCCGCGCACGCCACAGGATCGCGACGACCTCCTGGTGCAGCGGCTGCAGCGCACCGCGCCGGTGCACGACATCGCGGCGGCGATGATTCTGCACCGCTTCGTCGGGCCGGATGTGCTCGACTGGCGTGGCAGGCAGTCGGTACTGACCGGCGAGAAGGGCTTGGCGGCAACGGATTACGCGGAATCGGATATGCGGCTGCGCGACGAGGACGGCGCACTGCTGGAGCTGCTGGCCCGCGACGGACGCGCCAGCTTCTCGGTCTTGGCCCGCGCCACCGGCATGAGCATCGGCCGGGTGGCGCGCCGGATCGCCGCTCTGCAGGCGGCGGGCATCCTCTACTTCGATCTCGACATCGCCCCTGCCGCACTGGGATCCAGCCTCTCGGCATTTCTCTGGCTCCGCGTCGCTCCGGCACAGCTGGACGCCGTCGGCCGGGCCGTTGCCGAGCACGACGAAACAGCCTATGCCGCAGCGGTTACCGGGCCGTTCAACATCTTCGCCGTGCTGACCGCGGACACCGCCGACGACCTGTACCACTACGTGACCACCAAGATGGCGACCCTGGACGGCGTGCACAGCTTCGAGCTCACGCCGGTGCTCGAGCGACTCAAGCAGGCAGGCTCCCGCACCACCGCTGGCCGATTGATCCCGCCACCGCCGGTGCCACCCCGCGCGGCCCGGCGGCGATAGGCCTACAGCGCGATGCCGAACCGCGCGGCCGTCCGCTTGCCCGCCCGATACAACGGGACACCGAGGTCCTCGTACGCCGGGCCGAGCAGGCGCGGGATCATGTCGAAGACCCTGGCATCGGGCCCGATCAGCACGCGCGCCTTGTTCTTCTCGACGCCGTGCAGAATGATCTTCGCCGCCGCATCCGGACTGGTCAGCGTGAGCGCGTCCCAGCCACGGCGCAGCGTCTCGATGTCCACGTCGTCGGGGATGCCGCGGGCGCTCACCGCGATATTCGTTTTCACCCCGCCGGGGTGCACGCAGGTGACACCGACCGGATGCCGGGCGATCCGCATCTCCTGCCGCAGCGCCTCGGTGAACCCGCGCACCGCGAATTTGGCCGCGTTGTAGGCGCTTTGGGAGGGCACGCCGACCAAGCCGAACACCGAGGAAACGTTGACGATGTGGCCGTCGCCGGACGCGATGAGATCGGGCAGGAACGCCTTGGTGCCGTGCGCGACGCCCCAGAAGTTGATGTTCATCAGCCAGTCGAAGTCGTCCCACTCCATGTCTTCGACGTCGGCCCCGAGCGCGACGCCCGCGTTGTTGACGACCAGGTTCACCCGCCCGAACTCGCCGCGTACGTCGGCGGCGTGCGCGTACACCGCCGCCCGGTGCGCGACGTCCAACTCGTACGGAATGGCGGTGGCGCCGAGCTTTTCGCAGCGGCCCGCGGTATCGGCGACCGACTCGGTGTTGATATCGGACAGCGCCAGCTTGGCGCCGCGGCGGGCGAGCTCTAAGGCCAGTCCCCGGCCGATGCCGGAGCCTGCCCCGGTGATCACGGCGACTTTGTCGTTGAAGTTCTTCACTGAACGTCCTCGGGGTCATGGGCTGGGATCGGTCGGCCGTTGGTCAGGGCGGTGGGAAACGTCTGTGCCGGACGGTCTTCCACGACCAGAGTCGGTCGGGTCGGCGAACTCGGTGCGGGACTGAAGAATTCGTATTCCGCGGGGTCGAGCCGCCGGGTCTGCAGCCAGTACCGCCAGGTGAACCCGGACCACAGCGTGCGGTTGTTCCCGTGCTCGTCCAGATACCAGCTCTGGCAGCCGCCGGTGTTCCACACCGAGCGCGCCAGTCCGTCTTGCAGCCGGGCATTGAATCGATCTTGCGCCGCGCGTCGTGGCGCCAGCGCGACCGCGCCCTGCGCGCGCACCTGCCGAATCGCCTGCAGCACGTAGTGGATCTGCGCCTCGATCATGAAGATCATCGAGTTGTGGCCGAGGCCGGTGTTCGGGCCGACCAGGAAGAACGCGTTGGGCATGTCCGCGACCGTGACCCCGCGGTGCGCCTGCGCGCCTTCCCGGTCCCAGCGCTCGGTCAGGTCGATGCCGTGCAGACCTACCATCGGCAGATTTTTGAACGAGTCGATGACGTGAAAGCCGGTGCCGTAGATGATCACATCGAACTTGCGCTGCACGCCGTCGGCGGTGACGACGCCGTCCGAGTTGAAATGATCGATGCGGTCGGTGACCAGCTCGGTCTTGGGATCGGCGAGTGCCGGATAGTAGGTATCGGAGCCGAGCAGCCGCTTACACCCCGCCCGGTAGTCCGGCGTAACCTGTTTCCGCAGTAGGGGATCGGCGATCTGCCGCTCGATATGCCGCCTGCCGACCCGTTCGAGCACCTTCAGCAGCACGGGTCGCCAGTTCATCGCATACCCGCCGACCTCGGCACCCCAGTAGATCCCATTACGCAGTGCGAGTCGCAGGCCAGGCACCCGGCCGAGCGCACGCCGGAACCGCGCCGAGAACTCCACATCGGCACGCGGCAGCACCCACGGCGGCGTGCGCTGGAATACCGTGAGCTCCGCCACGTCGCCGACGATCTCCGGCACGAATTGGATTGCGCTGGCGCCGGTTCCGATCACGGCGACGCGCTTGCCCGCGAGTTCGACGCCGTGCTCCCACCGCGCCGAGTGAAACGCCGGACCGGTGAAGTCGGCGCTACCGCGAAACTCCGGAACGCTCGGAACGTGCAGCGCCCCCACCGCGGACACGAGGAACTGCGCCACATACTCCTGACCGTCGGCGCCGAACGCGTGCCAGCGCCGCTCACCCTCGTCCCAGTACCCGTGATCCATCAGCTGATGGAAGCGAATGTGCGGGCGCAGCCGGTACTTGTCGGCGACGTCCTTCAGATAGTCGAAGATCTCCTGCTGACCGGAGAACAGCCGTCGCCAATTCGTGCGTGGCTCAAAGGAATACGAATACAGGTGGGTCGGCACATCGCAGGCGCAGCCGGGATAGGTGTTGTCGCGCCAGGTGCCGCCGATCTCGTCGGCCTGCTCCACGATGAGGTAGTCGTCGATGCCCGCTTCATCGAGCGCGATGCCCATGCCGAGGCCGGAGAACCCGCTGCCGACGATCAGGACGCGGGTGTGGATCGCGGACGTCATCGTCCCCACCGGCTCTCTATGCTAAGTACCCAATACCACCGGTTCCGTGTATTTTCCGAGTGTGTCCCACGCCTCATCCGATGTCAACGCCTCGTCCTGGTCATCGGTACCGCTGGTAGCAGGTAGCATCCGGAATTGTGATGCGCAGCGGCCGGAAAACAGACGACGTGCCACGTAAGCGCGTCGACGCACGCACGGAGCGCTGGCGTGAGCATCGGCTGAAGGTGCGCGAAGAGTTCGTCGACGCGGCGTTCCGCGCGCTGGACAAATTCGGGCCCGAGGTCAGCATGGGCGATATCGCCAAGGAGGCCGGCGCGGCAAAACCCAAGCTGTACCGGCATTTCGAGGACAAGACCGACCTATACAACGCCATCGTCGATCGGGTCCGCGACATGCTGTGGGAGCAGCTGATCTCCGGCGTCGACCTGACCAACGATTCGGCGCACGAGCTGGTGCGCCGCGGGGCGGCGGAGTACGCGCTGATGGTGTCGGCGCATCCCAACGTCTTCCGCTTCATGCTGCACAGCCATTTCGCGCAGCAGTCCGACGATTCCGAACGCGCGCTGCAATCCGCTCGTCAGTCGGCGAAGCGGGCCGCCGACCTGTTCGCGGAGCTGGCCGCCGACAAGGTGGTCGACGTGGACAGCGTCGAACTCGTCATCTATTCGATCTTCGGCGCGGTCGGCTCGGCCACCGACTGGTGGCTCGGCGCGAACCGGCTGAAGACGCAGCCGATGCCGATCGAGAAGTTCGTCGCCTATCTCGCCGAAACCATCGCCGCGCTCACGGCGGCCAATGCCCGGCTCAACGGCATCGTCATCGACACTGATCTCCCACTGCACCTTGCCTTTTCCGGCGAATAACGCCTGGATCCGCCGACCTGGGTCCGCACTGAAGTTGTCGTCGCAGCTACCCGAACCGCGCTGTTCTAGTCGGCTGCGTCATTGCGGCCAACCGCGTGTGCGACACCGCTATTGTCTCAGCACCTACCGACAAGAATCGGTTCCCTGAAAGTTCTTTGAAGTGGGGATTGGCGGATTCCGACGGTCAGTCGCTGTGTAAACGCCAGAGCGGGGACACCGGGCCGTGGCCCGCGCCGAGATCATAGGAGGCGGCAAGGCAGCGGTAGGTCCATTCCTTGGCGAACTCCACCGCCTCGGGCACCGAGTAGCCGTTGGCCAGCGCGCACGCGGTCGCCGCGGCCAGGGTGTCCCCGCCGCCGTGGTCGTTGGTGGTGCCGATCCGCGGCGCGGTGAACTCCAGGAACTCATCGCCGTCGAAAAGCAGGTCGGTGCTGTACTCCGAGGACCGCAGGTGCCCGCCCTTCACGATTGCCCACTGCGGGCCGAGTGCGTGCAGGGCCCGTGCGGCCAGGCGGGCCGACGCGTCGTCGGTGACGTCGATGCCGGTGATTAGCCTGACCTCGTCGAGGTTCGGCGTCACCACCGTCGCCAGCGGAAACAGCGTGTGCCGCACCGCATCCAGGGCTTCCTCGTGCAGCAGCGGGTCGCCGTGCATGGAGGCCGCGACCGGATCGACGACCAACGGAATCCGCCCAGCACGGCCGATTCCCACCTCCCGGCAGACGTCGACGACGGCCTCGATGATGGCGGTGGAGGCCAGCATGCCGGTCTTGACCGCGCCGACGCCGATATCGGTCACCACGGCGCGCACCTGTCCGGCCACGATGTGCGGCGGAATCTCGTGGAAGTCGCTGACTCCCTTCGAGTTCTGCACGGTCACCGCCGCGACCGCCACGCAGGCGTGTACCCCGCACAGGGCCATGGTGCGCGTATCGGCCTGGATTCCGGCGCCTCCACCGGAGTCGGTCCCGGCAATGGTGAGCACCCGGACGGGAGTCTGCCCGTCGGGGGTCAATGGCAGCAGCTTCACGAGACAAACCCTACGACCGTTCGCCCGCGCTGCCACGCGCAACCGGTACCCCCGCGCTAGCAGCAAATGAAAACCATTATCATTAAGGCATGATCACCGCACCGACCTCCGACCTGCTCCCCGTCACCGTGCTGTCCGGTTTCCTCGGTGCGGGCAAAACGACGCTGCTCAACCACATCCTCGCCAACCGGGAGGGCCGCCGGGTCGCGGTCATCGTCAACGACATGAGCGAGGTCAACATCGATGCCGCGCTCGTCGCCGGCCAGGGTCAGCTCGACCGCACCGAGGAGAAGTTGGTCGAGCTGACCAACGGCTGCATTTGCTGCACGCTGCGCGAGGACCTCATCGAGGCGGTGGGCAGGCTGGCGCGCGAGGGCCGATTCGATCAGCTGGTCATCGAGTCGACCGGCATCTCCGAGCCGATGCCGGTGGCCGCGACCTTCGACTGGGAGTTCGAAGACGGGTTCAAGCTCGGCGACATCGCGCGACTGGACACCATGGTGACGGTGGTCGACGCGTCCACCTTCCTCGCCGAGGTGGCCAAGGGGCAGGCGCTGGCCGAGCGGAATCTGCAAGCGGGCGAAGGGGATGCGCGCACCATCGCCGACCTGCTGGTGGATCAGGTGGAATTCGCCGATGTGCTCCTGGTGAACAAGACCGACCTGGTCGGTGCGGCGGCGGCCGGGGCGGTGGAAGCGACTGTGCGCAAGCTCAATCCGCGCGCGCACGTGCTGCGCACGACCAATGGTGTCGTCGACCTGGCCGAGGTGCTCGGCACCGGTAGGTACAACCCGGTGGTCGCCGCCGAGGCCGAGGGCTGGGAAGAGGAACTGGCGGGCGGGCATACGCCGGAGACCGAGGAGTACGGCATCCGCAGCCTCACCTACATCGCGGCGCGGCCGTTCCATCCGCAGCGCCTGTCCGAGGCACTCGGCGAACTGCGAGGGTTGTTGCGCAGCAAGGGTTTCTGCTGGATCGCCAGCCGGGCTACCCTGGCGGCCATCTGGTCGCAGGCCGGGCCCAATCTCGTCTTCGAGCCCGCCGCGTGGTGGTCGGCGCTGGAAGTGCCTGCCGGACAGGAGATCGTCTTCATCGGCATCGAGCTCGATCGGGACAAGGTTCGTGCCTTGCTCGACAACGCGCTGCTGACCGACGCGGAATTCGCCGAGGGCCCCGCCGAATGGTCCCGGTACCCCGACCCGTTTCCGGTCTGGGGTGAGCCGCACGAGCACGCGTGACGACCGCGACCCATGCCCGGCGATTCCGGGGCGTGGGTCGCGGCGGTCCGATCGACGCGGGCACGTGTCGCGGCCTCAGTTGGAGATGCCAGGAGCTTGGTACAGATAGGTATTGTCGTCCAGCTGCTCGAGCATGAAGTCGGCGACATCGGCGCGGGAGATCTTCAGCGACAGGCCGCGCTCGTCGGCGGGGAAACCGCGCCGGAAGGCCCGGGTGCGCGGGCCGTCGGTGAACGCGCTCGGCCGCACGATGGTCCAGTCCAGGTCGCTGGCCAGCACGTACGCCTCCTGCTGCACGTGATCGGCATAGGCTTGGCGCAGCAGCATCCCGAACATCAGGTACTTCCACACGAAGTTCAGGTTGCCCCGGCTATCGCCGACGCCAAGCGTGGTCTGCACGACCAACCGCTTGACCCCGGTCCTGGCCATCGCCGCCAGCACCGCGAGGGTGCCCTCGGCCCGGATCACGCCCTTGCGGCCCGCGCCAAGCGAGATGAGCACGGCATCCTGGCCGACGAGCGCGCGACCGACCGAATTGGTATCGAGCACATCACCTTCCATGATGTACAGCCGCTCGTGCCGCTGCGCGAGGCGCGTCGCGTCGCGGGTGAAGGCGGTTACCTCGTGCCCCTCCTCGATGGCCTGCGCGACAACCAGGCGACCGACCGTGCTAGTGGCTCCGAAGACTGCGATCTTCATGGTGTTCCTCTCCTCTGGTGAAAGCCGTTGAGCTGGTGGTGAATCCAGTACAACAGCGCGGAGTGAGACGAACCATGGCTCTGAGTCTCGATAACATAAGAGACTGTCTCGAGTGGTCGATGGCCCGCACCCGGCGTGCGGGTGCGGGCCCTGTGGGCGAATTCAGCCGATCTTGGCGAAGAAGCGCCGGATGTCGCCGACCAGCAGCTCGGGCGCCTCGTGCGCGGCGAAGTGGCACGCGGCGTCGTTCGGGCCGCCGATCACCGAGCCCGCGTCGTAGGAATTCCAGCTGACGATGTTGCCGTGATCCCGCTCGGCGAACCGGCGGATCGACTGGAAATCACCCTTGAACATGGCCAGCGCGGTCGGGGTCGTGGTCGGCCCGGCCGGGCGGTCGGTGCTGTGCGCCTCCTCGTAGTAGAACCGGACCGAGGACGCGGCGGTGCCGGTCAGCCAGTACAGGGCGACGTTGGCGATGACGAACTCGGCGTCCAGGCTTTCGCCGAAAAGCTGTGCGTTCCAACCCAACAGGCCGAGCGGCGAGTCGGTGAGCGCGTAGGCCAGCGTCTGCGGCTGCTGGCTGCACAGGATATTGAAGGCCATCTTGTTGTCCTGGAACCACTTCAGGTGCGCCAGCGCCGCCAGATCCGCTGGCGAGAGGTCGACGAACTCGGCCGGATCGCCGGACGGGAACGAAAACAGCTGCGTCACATGGACACCCACCACGCGGTCCGGCACCATCCGACCGATCTCCGGGGAGACCATCGAGCCGCCGTCGTTGCCGATCGCGCCGAAGCGCTGGTAGCCGAGCCGATCCATCAACTCGATCCAGGCCTTGGCGACGCGCCGCATGGTCCATCCGGTGCTGTGCGTCGGACCGGAGAAGCCCATCCCGGGCAGGGCCGGAATCACCACGTGGAAGGCGGCGTCCTCGGCCGACTCCGGCGCGGTCAGCGACTCGATGAGGTCGAGGAACTCGAGCACCGAGCCGGGCCAGCCGTGGGTGAGGATCACCGGCAGCGCGTCCGCGCGGTCCGACCGGATGTGCAGGAAGTAGATGTTCTCGCCATCGATCTCGGTGGTGAACTGCGGGTAGGCGTTCAGCTTCGCCTCGACCGCCCGCCAGTCGAAGCTCTCCAGCCAGTACTGCGCGAGGGCGCGCACCCGATCGCCGGGCACGCCGTAGGAGTCGCCGACGCCCGGCAGCTCGCTCGGCCACAGTGCGCGGCGCAGGCGGTCGGACAGGTCGTCGAGCTGGGCCTGCGGGATGTTGATCTGGAAGGGCTTGATGCTGCTCACGGCGTTCTCCTTGTGAAACGGAATGCTTCGTTCTGTTCGAACCGTAGCAGAACGGATCGTTCCGTTTCAAGTGTTATCCTGAAGTCATGCCGAAACCACCCGATGCGCCAGCTCAGCGCGCCTTGCCCGGCCGTAAGGCGCAGGCGGCCCGCAACGACGGGCTGATCCTCGATGCCGCGCGCGCCGTGTTCCTGGCCGACGCCAATGCCCCCATCGCCGCCGTCGCCGAGCGGGCGGGAGTGGGGATCAGCGCGCTGTATCGCCGCTACCCGAGCAAAGAAGTCCTACTGCGCACGCTCTGTTACGACGGGCTGCGCCGCTACAACGCGGAAGCCGATGCCGCGCTGGCGGATTCGGACGGCTGGCGGGGGCTGGTCGGCTTCCTGGAGCGGGTCGTCGACGCCGACGTGCACTCGCTGACGGTGCACCTGGCAGGCACCTTCACCCCGGACGACTCGATCCTGCCCGAGGTCAGGCACTCGGGCACGGCGAACGACGAGATCGTGCGCCGCGCGCAGGCCACCGGCCGGCTACGCCCGGGGGTCACCTCCGAGGACCTCGGCCTCATCCTGGAATCGTGTGCGGCCATCTCGATGCCCGACCCGGACCGCACGGCGCAGTTGCGCCGCCGGGTGCTGGCCATGCTGGTCGCAGGCCTGTCCGCGGACGGTGATCTGCCCGGCCCCCCGCCCAAGGCGGGCGAGTTCGCCTGGCGCTGGGAGCGGCGGCAATGAGCCGTCGCGCCGAGGAGGCGAATTCGCCCGCCACGCGGTTCGCGCTGGTAGAAATACCCCAGTCGGGAAAGGACTCGCGATGAACTGGACGTTGGAGGTAGTGATCGTCCCGGTGTCGGACATCGACCGGGCGAAGGATTTCTACTCGCGAAAACTGGGATTCGCCGTCGACCACGACGTGGTGCCCGGCGAGGGGATGCGCATCGTGCAGCTCACCCCGCCCGGCTCCGGCTGCTCCATCGTGATCGGCGAGGGCGCCGTCCCGAAAATGGTGCCCGGCTCGCTGCAGGGCCTGCAACTGGTCGTGCCCGATATCCGAAAGGCGCACGCCGAGTTGGTATCTCGCGGGGTCGACGTGGGTGACATCCAGGTGCTCGGCGCGAACCCGTCCGACGTTGCCGACCCGCTGGACAATGTCGGCTTTCTCTTCTTCACCGACCCCGACGGCAACGGCTGGTCCGTCCAGCAGATCTCGACTCGCTCCTGACCGCTGGTCCCGGGAGGCGAGAAGCAGGGTTCTGCGAGGTGTTCGGCCTACGAATTCCGCGACGACGGTTTCGGGTGCCGGATTCCGGCCGGTGCTGTCGGCGGAGCTAAACCCGGCCGAAGGCCAGTGCCACATTGTGGCCGCCGAAGCCGAACGAGTTGTTCAGCGCGTAGTCGATCCGCTGCTTGCGTGCTACGCCGCTGACGATGTCCAGGTCGATCTCCGGGTCGCGATTGTCGAGATTTAAGGTGGGCGGGACGATTTGGTCGCGCAGCGTCAGCATGGTGACCAGCGATTCGAGGGCGCCCACCGCGCCGATCGAGTGGCCAAGTGCGGATTTCGGGGCATAGATCGAGGCATGTGGTGCCACGGCGGCGATCGCGTTGGCCTCCGACGCATCGCCGATCGAGGTCGACGTCGCGTGCGCGTTGATGTGCTGGATGTCCGAAACCTGAAGTCCCGCAGTCTGTATCGCCTTACGCATGGCCCGCGCCGCGCCGACACCCGCCGGTTCCGAGGCGACGATGTGATAGGCGTCGGAGGTGATTCCCGCGCCGAGCACCCGACCGTGGATCTCGGCGCCGCGGGCTCGTGCGTGCCGCTCCGATTCGAGCACCAGCAGTGCGCCCGCCTCGCCGAAGACGAATCCGTCCCGGTCTCGATCGAACGGCCGGGACGCCCGCTCCGGTTCGTCGTTGCGGGTGCTCATCGCCCGCATCATGGCGAAGCTAGCGATGGGCACCGCGTGGATGTGGCCCTCGACGCCGCCCGTGACGACGACGTCGGCCTCGTCAGTGCTGATCAGCCGCCAGGCCTGCGCGATCGCCTCCGAGCCGGACGAGCACGCCGAGACAGGCGCGAAAACGCCTGCCTTGGCGCCGATTTCGAGGCCGACGGTGGCGGCGGGGCCGTTCGGCATCACCATCGGCACCGACATCGGCGACACCTTCCGATAGCCGCCGGCCCGCATCGCGTCGACCGCGTTGATCAGCGCGTCCCCGCCGCCGAGCCCGGTGCCGATGGCAACCGCGAGCCGCTCGCCGTCCAGCTCGGGAGCGCCGGCATGCTGCCAGACCGTGCGGCCGAGCACCAGCGCCAGCTGCTCGACATAGGACAGTCGTCGCTGTTCGATCCTGGTCAACCGCTCGCCGGGATGTGACTTCAGCTTCCCGCCGATGCGGACCGGCAGGTCGTACTCGGCGACGAAGTCCTCGGCGAGCACGCCGATGCCGCTGTGCCCGAGCAGCAGCTCCGACCAGGTCGTATCCATGTCCTCGGCGAGCGAGGTGGTGGCCGCGTAGCCGGTGACGACGACGGAATCCCGAGTTTCTGAAGCGATTGTTACAGTCACGATGTCATGGATACCTGTACCAGTCGCTACAGTCAACTCATGGCTCGCCCCCTAGACCACGCGAAACGCGCCGACCTGCTGGCCGCCGTGGTGCGCTACATCGCCGACCACGGCCTCGCGGAGCTGTCGTTGCGGCCGCTCGCCGCCGAGCTCGGCACCAGCTCGCGCATGCTGATCTACTACTTCACCACCAAGGAAGAGCTGCTGGTCCAGGCGCTCGGCACGCAGCGCCCCGACCTCGCGGCGCTGTTCTCCGAGGTCGCCGATGTCGCCGAGCTGCGCGGGCAACTGTGGGAATTCTGGCGAGCCAACACCTCCGGCGAAGGCCGTACCAGCGTCCGGGTGATGTTGCAGGTCCTCGGCGCGTCTTGTGCCGCGCACAGCCCGTACGCCGAGTACGCCAAGACCGCCATCGCGGCCTTCGTCGACTCGCTCGCCGACGGGCTGCGTGGATTGCCTGCTGTCGAGGATCCGGAGCTTGTTGCGACACTGCTTGTTTCGGGCCTGCGCGGCATACTCCAGGATCGCCTGATCACCGGCGAGGTCGACCGCACCGACCGCGCCGCCCGGCTACTGATCGACCAAGCCCTCCAGTAGCCGTCGGTAGCGACCGGCGCGGTTACTTGGTGTTTGCTAGAGCGCGGTGGATGCTGGCTTGGGGCGAGCGAGGAGGCGGGATGACTACGAGCGTGCCTGGTCCGGCTGGCGGCACGTCGACGGTGGGCGGCGTGCGGTGGATGATGCTCGCCGTGCTGTGCGCCAGCCTGCTGCTTGTGGCGATGGACGCCACCATTCTGAACGTCGCGCTACCGTCGCTGATCGCCGACCTGCGAGTGGGCCAGCTCGAGCAGCTGTGGATCATCGACGTCTACGGACTGGTGCTCGGCGGCCTGCTGATCACCACCGGGGCGGTCGGTGACCGGGTCGGCCGAAAGTTGCTGTTCCTGATGGGTTTCGTGCTCTTCGGCGTGGCCTCGGTGGTGGCGGCGACGTCGCATAGCGCGTGGCAGCTGATCGCCGGGCGGGTGCTGCTCGCCGTCGGCGGCGCGATGGTGATGCCGTCGACCTTGTCCTTGATCAGGAACATCTTCACCGATGTGCGGGAGCGCACGCTCGCCATCGGCATCTGGGCCGCGGTGGCGGGTGCGGGCGCGACCATCGGCCCGATCGTCGGCGGCGTGCTGGTGGAGCGGTTCGGCTGGGCCTCGGCGTTCTGGTTGAACGTGCCGGTGGTCCTGCTCACCGTGGCCGTCGGCGCCTGGCTGCTGCCGGAATATCGTGCGCCACAATCGGGTTCGCTCGATTGGCCGGCCGCCGCGCTGTCCATTGCCGGCATCGTCGGATTGGCCTGGGGCATCAAGCATGTCGCCAAGGGCACGCCCGATCCGGTGGACTGGGTGATCCTGGCGCTCGGTGTGCTGCTGCTCGGCTGGTTCGCCCGCCGCCAGCTCGCCGCCGCCGATCCGCTGCTCGATGTGCGGTTGTTCCGCAACGGCGCCTTCTCCGCCGCCGCGCTCGCCACGTTGCTCGCCATGCTCGCGATCGGTGCCGCGCTGTTCCTGATCTCGCTGTGGCTGCAGTACGTACACGGCTACGCACCGTCCGAGGCGGGATTGCGCATGCTGCCCTCGGCGCTGACCCTGCTGGTCGCGTCGCTGGCGACCCCGTGGTTGATGCAGCACATCGGCGTTCGCGCCGTGCTCGCCATCGGGCTCGGTGCGCTGGCCATCGGTTTCCTCGGGCTGGCGCTGAGCCCCGAGCCGACCACGTATCCCGTTGTCGCACTGGTGCTCGCGTCATTCGGCCTCGGCGACGGCCTGGCGATCACCGCGGCCGCCGCCGTCCTGGTCTCCGCGGTGCCGCCCGAACGCGCCGGGCAGGCAGGCGCGGTCTCGGAAACCAACTATGAACTGGGCATCGGTCTCGGCGTCGCCTTGCTGGGCAGTATTCACGGCCGCGTTTTCACCGAGAACATGGTCGGGCTGCCACTGCGCGGCGAAAATCTGGACGAGGCAAGGGAATCCATCGGCGGTGCCGTAGAAGTGGCGGGGCGCCTGGACAATGCGACTGGCGAGCAAGTGCTCGACGCCGCTCGGCACGCCTTCGATGTAGCTCTCACGACTACCGCGTACGTGTCCGCAGCCATCGTCGCAACCGTCGCCATCGTCGCAGTGTGGTTGGTCCCCAAAGGCTTCCGGGTAACCGGCTCGCACTAGCGCCTCGGTCACGCGGGTGGGTAAGCGTGGTCGAAGACGCGGCGCATCAAGTCGGACAGCTGGACGCGTTCCTTCGGGTCCAGCGGCGCAAGGAGATCGTCGCCGACCTGGTGCGCCTCCTTGTTCAGTGCGGTCAGTGCGGTGCGGCCGGTGCGGGTGATGCGCACGGTCATCCGCCGTCGATCGCTATCGTCGCGCGTGCGCTCGACCTGCCCGGCGGTAGCGAGTTCGTCGACGATCTTGGCCACATCGCTGGGGTGGATGGTGAGACGTTCGGCCAGATCACGCTGGGCGTGCGGCCCGAAGTCGGCAAGGGCGGCGAGTATCGCCATGTGCCACAGGCGAAGTCCGCGCGCCGCCAGTCTGTCCGCGAACCGGCCGCGTGCCGCCTTGCCGACCCGCGACAGTAGATAGATATCCAGCCCGAGCAGGCTGGGCGGCAATGCGCGTTCAGCGTCCATTGGCCCATTGTAGGGCCTGACCTATGATAGGTCCGCACCTACTAAATGGAGGATATCGTGGACGCTTTGCACCCCAGACTGCTCGTCACCCGCTTCGCCGACTGCTTCACCTTCTACGCCGCCGTGCTGCCGGACCTGATCGGCGCTGAGCTGATCAAGGGCACCGCCGCGGGGTCATATGCCAATTGGGACGTCGACGAGCAAGCCGTCCTGGTCCTGTTCGACCGCGCCGCCATGGCCGAGGTAGCCGGAACTACCGCGCTGCCTGCGCAATCCGCCCCGGCCCAGGACGCGGTCATGTTCGTCTGTCGCGTCGAAGACGTGGACACGGGCTTGGGCTTGTGCGTCCGGCACGGCGCGACCGTGGTCGCCGCGCCCACCGACCGGGAGCAGTGGGGTCCGGGTCTGCGTACCGCCCACCTGCGTGACCCCGACGGCACCCTGATCGAATTGCAGTCCTACTGACGGTGTCCCGTCACCACCGGGGATCTGTGCGAAAGTGGGCGGCGTGAACCAAGATTGGGAAGAGCGCGTAGCCGCGGCCTGGGCCACCTTCGACGACTACGACGAGGCCCATGCGGGCGAGTTCCGCGCGGTGATCGACGCGCTGGTCGCCGAGCTGCCGAGCGACCACCCACTCGGCCCCTTCGAGCAGGCGGGCGCCTGGGATTCGACGGGCCACTCGGACAAGGCGATTCCGCTGTACCGCGAGGCGCTGGCGCGCGGGCTCGACGGTAGTCAGCGGCGGCAGGCCACGATCCAGCTGTCGAGTTCGCTACGAAATATCGGTAAGGCCGAAGAGGGTGTCGAGCTCTTGACCGAGGAACTCGCCGCCCGCTCCGACGAATTGGACGACGCCGTCCGCGCGTTCCTGGCGCTGTGCCTGTCCACCCTCGGCCGCGACCGCGAGGCATTCGCCCTGGTCCTCAGCGCGCTCGCCTCGCATCTGCCGCGATACCAGCGCTCCACCGCGAATTACGCCCTCGACTTGGCTCAGCCCGAGTAAGGCCGTCGACTCAGCCCGCCGCGTCGGGCTCCTCGCCGATCGCCTTGAGCGCGAGCTGATGCAGGGTGCGCCGCTCCTGCGCGTCGAGACGGCCGAGCACTCGTTCGGTGGCACGTGCTACCTGTTTGTTGGTCTGCGCGCACTGGGCCTTGCCTGCCTGCGTCACGGTAAGCCGGTACTTGCGGCGGTCGTCGGTATCGCGCACCCGGATCACCAGACCTGCCTGCTCCAGGCCGTCGATCAGCCGGACCATCTCGCTGCGGTCGATGCCGAGCGTCTCGGAAACCTGCTGCTGGGACAGCTCGCCGAATTCCTCTAGGCAGGTCAGTACCCAATGGTCGCGCAGCGACGTGCCCAGTTCGGCGTGCACGGCCTTGTGCAGCTTGCCGAGGGCGTAGGTCGGGAAGCGGAGCAGGCTGCGGGGATGCAGGAGGTCATCGGGCATTCCGACATCTTATCTATTGTTGAGTAACAAGATTGTTGATAACCTCCACAATCTCAATACTCTACTAATTTCGGAGGGTCCATGTCGGATACTCGAACGGCGGTGCCAGCCGCCGAGCCCGCACTCGACGCCATCCCCGCCGGGGTCTGGCGGGTCGCGGGCGTCCTCGTCTTCGGCGCGGTAATGAGCATGTTGGACACCTCGCTGGTGAACGTCGGGCTCAACACCATCGCCACTGATCTCGGTGCCACCCTCGATAGCGCGCAGTGGATCGCCAGCGGTTACCTACTCGCGCTCGCGGTCACCTTGCCGCTGGTCGGCTGGCTCGGCAGGCGGTTCGGTCTGGATCGGGTGTGGATCGGGGCGCTCATCGGCTTCACGATTACCTCGGGGTTGTGCGCGTTGGCGCCGAATGTCGGGTGGCTCGTCGCATTACGCATCGCGCAGGGGTTGACCGCCGGGGTGCTGGTGCCCGCGGGGCAGGCCATTATCGGGCAGGTGGCCGGGCCGCATCGGCTGGGCCGGGTGATGAGCGTGGTCGGTATCGCGGTGGTTGCCGCGCCCGCCATCGGACCGACCGTCGGCGGCGTGATGCTGGCCCAACTTCGGTGGGAATGGCTGTTTTTGATCAATATCCCGTTGGGTCTCGTCGCGCTGGTGCTGGCGCTGCGGGTGCTGCCGCGCATCGAGAAATCGGACGCGGGCACCTTCGATTTCGTCGGCTTCGCCCTGATCGGAGCCGGACTGTCGCTGCTGGTCTACGGCCTCGGCGAATTCGGCAGTCGGGGTGAGCTGTTCGCGCCGACGGTGAGTCTGCCGGTGCTGCTCGGTGCGGTCGCGATGGCCGGGTATGTGCTGCGGTCGATGCGCGGACGCGGGCCGAAACTGTTGGACGTCAGCATGTTCCGCAGCCCGGTGTTCAGCGCCGCCAACGCGGCCAACTTCTTCAATGGTGCCTCGCTGTTCGGCTCGATGCTGTTGCTGCCGTTGTACTTTCAGCTGCTGCAGGGGCAGAGCCTGATCGTGACCGGAATGTCGCTCGCCACCTTCGGTTTCGGCGGCATCATCGCGCTGCCGATCGCGGGCCGGTTGACCGATCGGTACGGCGGCGGGGTCGTCGCCATGGTCGGCAACGTGCTGTCTGTGCTGGTAACCGTGCCGTTCGCGTTCGGCGACGCGTCGATGAACATCGTGGAAATCCAAATCCTGCTGCTGGCCCGCGGCATCGGCACGGCGTTGACCGGCATCCCGGTCGTTGCCGCCGCCTACGCCGCGGTCCACCGCGATCAACTCTCCGATGCGGCGTCGACAGTGAACATCCTGCAGCGCGTCGGCGGTTCGATCGGCGCGGCACTGCTCGCCGTGGTCCTCTACCGATCAGCCGCTGCGGGCCTGCCCGTCGACGCCGGTTTCCGTCAGGCGTTCTGGTGGCTCACCGGCGCCACCGCGATCTCATTGATCGCATCGATCTGGTTGTGGCGCACGGAGGTTCGACTGCGTCGCTGATCGCCGCCGAGCGGCCTGCTTCCCGGCTACCCCGCGGTCCCGTCGGCCGAAGTCGTAGCCAACGATTCATTGAGAACGAGGTCGGAATCCAGGGCATCCTCGGGCGGCGTGGCCTTGATGCTGATCTTGCTATTGACCTTGTTGCCATGCGTACCGGGGCCGAGATCGGTCTCGATGGTGGTGAATGTCGGTTTCCCGCTGCATGTCAGGTTGTCGATTTTCCCGCTGCGTTCGGGGCCGCCAGCATAGGCAACCTTGACCTCGATGGTCGCTGTGTCGCCCTTGGTGCAGTCATAGGCGGCGATAACGGAACCATCGATATGAGACACCTTGAATACAGCGACGTTCGCGTCGCCGTCGGAAGATTCGGCGTGCGCGATAGGTGTCACGATCAACGCGATAGCACTCGAAAGTGCGAGCGTACCAACAAATTTGCGCACAGAGATCTTCCCTCTCGTCGGATGAAGTGGGTGTGCGTCCGGTAGCGGTCGGGTCCAACCGGCCGCTACGCCACACACCCACGCATTCGTTGCCGCGGAGATTCCGGATGGCATAGCCATTCCAGCACCGAGCGCCGCGGCCCGGAGCCACCCCGCCCTCGGGCTGGCGTGTCGATTCGGATTCAGCCTGTGGCGCGGCGTGGGCCGCCTGGCCCATTCGTCATGCGTCGAGGGCCGCAGTGATCTTGCGAGCCATCGCGGCCACAGCGGGGCTCGGCTCGCCCTTGCGGGGCGCGACGGCGGATTCGATAGCGATGAGGACGGTGTCGCGGAAGTTGTCGGCCTCGCCCGGGTACTGCTCACCGAGCAGATGCACGGCAGCGGTCAGGTTCGGCAGTACGGTGTCGGCAAGTTCGGCGACCGACCTGCCCGGCAGGTGAATATCTTTGGACCTGGCGGACAGTACATGCCCGACCAGTCCGGTCGCCGAGGTCAGGGCGTTGGAGCCGTGGGTGAGGCCCTTGTGCGGTGCGCCCGCCGCGGCCATCAGCGCAACGGCGCCGTAGGCGGCGGTCCGCAGGGTGCTCTTGTCCTGGTCGGTGAGGGTGATGGTGCTGGACATGTCGTGTACTCCTCGAAATCTGTTGTGGCACTGTGTCGGTGCCGTTTGTTCGATGTACACACTGTCGCTGGGCAGCCTGACACCGACCTGACACGCACCTGACACCTGTGTCGCCACACCGCGTGCCGCACCAACGGCGCCTTGGCGGAATTGCGGCAGCAGGGCCTGATCCGGCATCTCGGGCTTTCGGCGGTCAATGCCGAGCTGCCATCTGCCGCTCGGCCAACGCGACCAGCTTGTCGACGGTCGGCGGCAGTTCCTTCGACAGGATCGCGCGCATGATCGGACGCAAAATGATCGCGGTCGGGCCTGCCACGCTGATGTCGAACGTGACCGCACATCCGTCGCCAGTGGCCTCGATGCGGTGCACCCAGTCCATCTGCCCGCCAAGCGGGAGGAAGAATCGATCCGTATAGCGCTCCGGGCGAACGCATTCGATGATCTCCCAGGCGCGCTCGGGCTGCCCTTTGAGCTTCACCGAACCGCGCCCACCCAATCTGAATGAGCCCGCTATCGACTCCAGCGCGCCGTCCCAGCGAGTGCGGCCTGCGATGTCGGCGAACAATTCCCAGATCGCCTCCGGGGCGGCAGTGGTAGCGCGGGTGACAGTAATGACCTTCATGGCAGGCCCTTCGTTCTGATGCAGAGGCCGATGCGACCTATAGTACAAATGTGTTAGACATTTGTACTATAGCTCTAGGAGTCGGGGACCGCAACGGCGAGTTCGCCCCTGCATTATCGAACGTATGTTCGATACACTGGAGTCGAGTAGGTGCCGGACGAGAGCGAGGGGTTATGCGCGAGTCGTCTTCGGGTCTGTTGAAATTGCTGGTCAATGAGGTTGCGGTGCGGCATGGGTACGGGTGTGCGGAATCCGACGGGGAATTCGTGCTCTCGGGCCGAGGGGCCGGTCGGATCGTGCTCCCGTGTACTCGGCTGGAGCGGCGGGTCGCTCGCGCGCCACGGCAGCTGTGGGCAACGCTTGTCGGCGATCGATTGGATATGCAGATCGCCGACCTGGCCGCCGGGCATCTCGATATGTCTCGGCTGGAGTCCGTGCGCACGCTGCTGCGGACCAGGCTCTGCTCGGCGCGCACGAAAGGACTGATCAACGATGTGCGGCGACTGGTCGCGCCCGGGCTGCTGCAGCGGGTGCTGATCGACTTCGGCGACATCGTGACGCCGGTGACCTACACCAACGCGAAGTGTTGGGGTGCAACGGAATCCGATCTGTTCGAGATCGCCGAGCGCAACACCAGGGCGGACGGCGGGCTCGATCTGCTTGCCACCGAGATCGATGGCATGGACGACGCCGACATCCACATGCTCTACGGTGCTTCCGATTTCGTCACCGCGCACGTGCGCTGGCTCGACGACTATCCGGTGGTAGGGCCATGGGGCGCGCTGCTCGTCATCCCGGGCCACACCCACCTGCTTGTCCACCCGATCACCGGGCCGACCGTTTTCGCGGGCACCAGCCTGCTCGCCCAGCTGCTGGTTGCGGGGGAGGCCGAGTCGAGGCCGGTCAGCCGCTCGATCTACTGGTGGCGCAACCGCATCACCGTCGATATCGCCGCAACCATCCGCGGCAGCGGCGATCGGATGGAAGTCGTCCCCGCCGATCCGCTCGAGTCACTGCTCGAGATCATGCGCGGGGATTGAAACGACCGGTTCCCGCACGCATGGGGGTGCGGGAACCGGATTCGTTGCTGGACAGCCGAACTGGGGCTACGTGACGATCGGCAGATAGACCGCGTTGCCGCTGTCGGCGAACTCGGCGGACTTCTCCGCCATCCCGGCCTCGATCGCTTCCACGTCGGTGAGCTGGTTGCGCGCGGCGTACTCGCGGACGTCCGCGGAGATGCGCATCGAGCAGAACTTCGGCCCGCACATGGAGCAGAAGTGCGCGGTCTTGGCGGGCTCGGCGGGCAGCGTTTCGTCGTGGTACGCCCTTGCCGTGTCCGGATCCAGCGACAGCGCGAACTGATCGCGCCAGCGGAATTCGAAACGCGCCTTGGACAATTCGTTGTCCCGGTCCTGCGCGTGCGGGTGTCCCTTGGCCAGGTCGGCGGCGTGCGCGGCGATCTTGTAGGTGATCACACCGACCTTGACGTCGTCCCGATTGGGCAGCCCGAGATGTTCCTTCGGGGTGACGTAGCACAGCATGGCCGTGCCCGCCTGCGCGATGATCGCGGCGCCGATGGCCGAGGTGATGTGGTCATACGCCGGCGCGATATCGGTGGCGAGCGGGCCGAGGGTGTAGAACGGTGCCTCCTCGCACAGCTCCTCCTCGAGCCGCACGTTCTCCACGATCTTGTGCATCGGCACGTGCCCCGGTCCCTCGATCATCACCTGCACGCCATGGGATTTCGCGATCTTCGTCAGCTCGCCGAGGGTGCGCAACTCGGCGAACTGCGCCTCGTCGTTGGCGTCGGCGATGGAGCCGGGCCGCAGGCCGTCACCAAGGGAAAAGGTCACGTCGTACTTGGCCAGGATCTCGCACAGCTCCGCGAAGTGGGTGTACAGGAACGATTCCTGATGATGCGCCAAACACCAAGCGGCCATGATGGATCCGCCGCGCGAGACGATGCCGGTGACCCGCTTGGCGGTCAGCGGCACATAGCGCAGCAGCACGCCCGCGTGCACGGTCATGTAGTCCACACCCTGCTCGCACTGC
Organism: Nocardia sp. NPDC051321; assembly: GCF_044455225.1. NCBI lineage: Bacteria > Bacillati > Actinomycetota > Actinomycetes > Mycobacteriales > Nocardiaceae > Nocardia > Nocardia sp. NPDC051321. The sequence continues at coordinate 37,226 of NZ_JBITEM010000013.1, forward strand.
TCGATCACGGTGTCGCGGTAGATCTCCCAGGTGAGCAGGGTCGGATCGCCGTTCACCTTCTCCAGCGCCTGGTAGATCGGCACGGTGCCGACCGGCACGGGCGAGTTGCGCAGGATCCACTCGCGGGTTTCGTGGATGTTCTTGCCGGTGGACAGGTCCATGATGGTGTCGGCGCCCCAACGGGTGGCCCACACCATCTTCTCGACCTCCTCGGCGATCGAGGACGAGACCGCCGAGTTGCCGATGTTCGCGTTGATCTTCACCAGGAACTTCTTGCCGATAATGGTCGGCTCGAGCTCCGGATGCTTGTGGTTGGCGGGAATCACCGCGCGACCGAGGGCGACCTCGTCGCGCACCAGCTCGGGTGTCACACCCTCGCGGGCGGCGATGAAGCGCATCTCGGGTGTGATGATGCCCTGCCTGGCCCAGGCCAACTGGGTCGGCGGGCTGTCGACCTCGGGCTTGGTCCAGGTATCGCGCAATTTCGGTAGGCCCGACTCCAGGTCGATCTGGGCTGTGTCGTCGGTGTACGGGCCGGAGGTGTCGTAGACGTCGAAATGCTCGCCGTTCGTCAGATTGACCCGACGGACCGGAATGCGCAGCCCGTCTACCTCGGTGTAGTGCTTGACACTGCCTTCGATGGGTCCGGTGGTGACGGTATCGATGATCTCGGAGCCGTCGCTGGACGTAGCAGTAGCCATGGTTGTTCCTCCCTACGCCGGCATTACCCGGTCAGGTTCATACGGTCGACGGCCCTAGCCGTCCTCTCAGCCCGCTGGTGCGAGCCCCCGTTGGCGGTGTGAAATTTTCCAGGCCCGACAGTACCTGCATGTCCTGGGGATCGCCCCATGATCGGACGAGCCCGCCCACAGAAACATGAGCCTGGCCCTCGACCAGGGTTCCGGTCGAGGGCCAGGCAGGCGTGGAACTCAGCGCTCGCGTGGGCCGATCGGGAATCCCAGTGCGCCGAACGTGGCGTTCAGGTTGATCTCGATCTGCGTGAGCAGGGCGTTGAAGTCGGCCAGCATGGACACCACGTTGTCGGTGCGGCAGCCGAACTGGTCGGGGGCGTTCGGGGCGAGCCGCGACTTCAGCCAGTTGAGCGTGTCGGCCATGCCGAGCGACGGCAGGCTCAGATGCTCGCTGAGATGGTCGCGCTTGTAGATGACGGACGCGCCGCCCGCACACCACTGCTGATCCAGCCGGTCATTGGTCCACACCGGCACCGCCTCGTCGAAGACGCCTTGGTACAGGAAGATCGGTGCGGTGGGGATGTTGCGGCCGAGCACCGTCGACTCGAAGACCTCCTTGATCTCGGGAACCTGGAGGAAGTCGGGAATCGGAATGGTCAGCAGTCGCCCGTAGTCCACGAACATCTGGGTGAGGGCGTTGCGCGGCAGGCATGTTCGCTCGGTCCGATCCATCAGCGCCTGACCCTCCGGGGTCAGATACCGATCCGCGGCCTCCTTGAACTTCGGGATCGCCTTGCGCAGCGAGGAAATCCCGATGCCGATCAGGCTGGAGAACATAGATCCGTTGACATGCAGCAGCGACACCACGTCCGATGTCGGTGCACCGAGCGCAACCCCCTTCACATTCAGCTCGGGTGCGTAGGTCGGCTGCATCTCGGCTGCCCAGCCGGAACCCATGCCGCCGCCCGAGTATCCCCACATCGCGACCGGCGTATTCGCGCCGTCCAAGCCGAGTGGTTGGAACCTCTCGGCCGCACGAATGCCGTCGAGGGTCAGGTAGCCGGGTTCCTTCGGAACCGTGAGGTGTCCGTTGACGCCCTCGTAGTCGGGCAGGGAAATCGCCCAGCCTTGACTGATCAGTGCGGCGATCCCGATCAACTCGCTCTGCGAGTGGATGCCCTCGAGTCCGGCTAAGCCGGAACCTTGCTGAAGCACGAACGACGGCGCGCAGTCGAGGCTGGCGCTGTCGTAGTAGAACTGCAGTGAAACCAGCGGCCGGGACCGGTTCGGGTCCGCGCCCGCCGGCAGCACGACGGTGGTGACGGCTGCGGTCGGCTTTTCATCGAGATCGGTTGTGCGATAGAGCAATTGCCAGGCGCGAACATTGATCGGCAGCACGGTCAGAGCGGCAAGATGTACCTCGCGTGACCGCAGCACAGTGCCTGGCTCCTGAGCTTCGAATCCCTCGGGAGGTTGGTAGAACGAATCTTCGTGCGGCAAGGGCATCGCGGCTGCCGGCGTGGGAGTGACTATGCCGGTGAGCAGCACGGTGGCGATGGCAAACGCCATCGTCACCAGCACGGCCACCGCGCGGCGGGCGCGGTGGGGCGGATCCTCAGTGATCACTGACACGTATGTGTCCTTCCTCATCAACGTGACAGCGATTACAGCACGGCATCCTGTTGTTAACAAGATGCCTTGTTGAAGTTGTCCGAGCTATGGTCGAGGGATGACCCGCAGCAAATCCGCCGCGCGGCCTGCCGAGGGTCCGGCTCGCCGCCGGATCCGTGGACTCGACGCCGAACAGCGCAGCGCACAGCGGCGCAATCAACTGCTCGACGCGGCCACCGAACTGTTTGCCGAGCACAGCTATTCGGGAACATCGATCGAGCAGATCTGCCAGCGCGCGTATGTCGGAACCAAAGGGTTCTACGACCATTTCGACAGCAAGGAAGCGTGCTACATCGCGCTGCTCCAACAGCTCACCGCGCAGATCCAGCAACGGGTGATCACGGGTGCCGCCGCGGCCGCCGAGCTGGCCTGGCCGCAGCGCGCCGCGCCGGTGCTAGAGGCGTTCGTGCACGCCATCGCAGACGATCCGCGCTTGGCGAAGGTGACTTTCGGTGAGGCGGGCGGTATTTCGCCGACGGTCGAGCGGATCCGCCGCAGCAACCGGCGCTGGTCGGCGGCCTTCCTGGATCGGGAGTGGTCCGGCGAGCCCGCGAGCGATGCCGGGGTGCAGCGGGCGCGGCTCGCCTTGGCACTGGCGACTATCGGCGGCATGTTCGAGCTCGTCGCGGACTGGCTGCACCATCATGACGACGGCGGAACTCCGGACGGCAAGGACATGCTCATCGAGGACCTGAAGGGTTTCCTCGCCGTGGTCCACGCGGGCCGGGGAGCCGCTGCGGGGCAATAGATTTCAGCAGCGAAACGAGTCGGGTCGATGGTTGTCGACCCGACTCGTTCGGTGTGATCCGGTGCGCGGCCTTGCTCAGTGGCGCACTATCAGCGTTGGCGTGCGGGCTGGATGCGACCCCTGACCTCGCCGAGGCCGATCCGTCGGACGTCGGGGCCCGGTGCGGACGCGGTGATGACCACCTCGTCGCCGTCCTCCAGGAAGGTGCGCTGCTGGCCGTTCACCAAGACGGGTTCGCTTCCCCCCCAAGAGAGTTCGATGAACGAGCCACGCTGATCCGGCTCCGGGCCGGAGATGGTGCCGGAGGCGTACAGGTCGCCGGTGCGGGTGACGGCACCGTTCGCGGTGAGGTGGGCCAGCATCTGCGCGGGCGACCAGTACATGCGGGAGAAGGGTGGATGCGACACCGCTTCCCCGTTCCAGGAAACCGTCAGGTCGATGTCGAGACCCCACGGCTCCTCTTCTTGCAGGTAGGGCAGGGGCTCGGGGGACTGTTCCGGTGTCGGCACCCTGGCGGGTTCCAGCGCGGCCAGCGGCGTGACCCAGGGCGCGATCGACGTCGCGAAGGACTTGCCGAGGAACGGGCCGAGTGGCTGGTACTCCCAGGCCTGAATGTCGCGTGCGGACCAGTCGTTGACCAGCACCACGCCGAAGACGCGTTCGGCGAACTCGCCCGTCTCGACGGGATCGCCGAGTTCGGAACCGACGCCGACCAGGAAGCCGAGCTCGGCTTCGATGTCCAACCGCCGGGACGGCCCGAAATCCGGTGTGCCCGAATCGGTGCGGCGCTGACCGTTGGGCCGGATCACCTCGGTGCCGGACACCACCACGGTGCCCGCTCGACCGTGGTAGCCGACCGGCAGGTGCCGCCAATTCGGCAGCAGCGGTTCGCTGTCCGGCCGGAACAGGCGGCCGAGGTTGGTCGCGTGGTCGATGCTGGCGTAGAAGTCGACGTAGTCGCCGATCGGCACCGGCAGGCCGAGACGCACCTCGGTCAGCGCATGTACTGCGGCACTGTCGATTTCATTGTCGACCAGCTCGCGGACGCGTTCGCGCACCTCGCGCCAGTGCCGCGGGCCCTGCGCCATCAGTGCGGCCAGGCTCGGCTCGGCGAATTCCGGATCGCCGAGTGCGGTAGCGAGATCGATCACCGAATCGCCCAAACGCGTTCCGACACGGTAGTTCTGGCCGTCGGGAGCGAACACGCCGTAGGGCAGGTTGTCCGCGCCGAACAGTGAATCGTTGGGTACCTCGACACGAGTTTTCACGCGGGCCCCCGGCCCGACCAGGTCCACGCGTAGGCCGGATCTTCGCAGGCGAGGGCGCCCTCGCCGAGCTCGAGCGGCCGGAAGGTGTCGACCATGACGGCGAGTTCGTCGAAGTAGTCGAGCCCGATGCTGCGCTCGTAGGCGCCGGGCTGCGGGCCGTGCGCGTAGCCGCCGGGGTGCACCGACACCGAGCCCTGCGCGATCCCGGATCCCTTGCGCGCCTCGTAGTTTCCGCCGCAGTAGAACATGATCTCGTCGGAGTCCACGTTGGAGTGGTAGTACGGCACCGGGACGGACAGCGGGTGATAGTCGACCTTGCGCGGTACGAAATTGCACACCACGAAGTTGATCCCCTCGAAGGCTTGATGGGCGGGCGGCGGCTGGTGGATGCGGCCGGTGATCGGTTCGAAGTCGCTGATATTGAAGGTGACCGGGTACAGGCAGCCGTCCCAGCCCACCACGTCGAATGGGTGGGTCGCGTACCGCAGCTTGGTGCCGACGACCTGGCCGCCAGGCCGGTGCTTGACCAGCACCTCCACGTCGGTGCCGGTCGCGGTGAGCGGCTCGGCCGGGCCGTGCAGGTCGCGCTCGCAGTACGGTGCGTGCTCGAGCAGCTGACCGAACTTCGACAGGTACCGCTTCGGTGGAGTGATGTGGCTGCTCGCCTCGATCACGTACGCGCGCAACGGTTCCGGGCCGGTCGGGAGCCAGCGGTGGGTGGTCGCGCGCGGGATGAGCACCTGATCGCCCTGGCGTGCTTGCACCGCGCCGAAGACCGTTTCGAGCACGGCGGCACCGGATTCCAGGTAGACCAGCTCGTCGCCGATCGCGTTGCGGTACAGCGGCGACGCGCCCTTGGCGACGACATAGGAGATGCGCACATCGGCGTTGCCGAGCAGCAGGCGCCGACCGGTCACCGCGTCGGTCCGGGCGGGGGCATCGCCGGGGAACAACTCGTGCAACCGCAAATGCCGGTGCCGCAGTGGATGATTCGGGGTGGTGGACTGATCGGGCAGCTCCCACACCGTCGAGTCGACGATCGCGGGCGGCAGCCCACGGTGGTACAGCAGTGACGAGTCGCCGGAGAAGCCCTCCTCACCCATCAGCTCCTCATAATAGAGCTGGCCCTGCTCGTCCCGATGTTGGGTATGCCGTTTCGGCGGCACCGCTCCTACCTGTCGGTAGAACGCCATGACCGCACCTCCTTGCCTGGCTTGTGGCCTGGTTCAACTGGTCACCATCGTAGTGATGGCTGGCCGGGCGCAGTGGCGGAATCCACCCCCGACAGGGCGAATTCTGCCGGAACATCGGCCACCCAGGAGGCATTTCGCCTAGCTGTTCAGTTTCTACCCGACCATTTGTCAAACACAGCGCCCAGCAACAAGCCGACCGCCTGATCTCGCAAGCACATGGGTAACTCACCGGGCACGGGCCAACCCAGCCCTGCTCCATCCCGCCAGCCGCCAACGCGACTGTCGTCCCACCTGAGTCTGGCCTGAATATCCGGAGAGGCGGGGGAGCCAGCTCAAGCGTGGCGGAGGGCGCGGTAGACCGCCGCGCCGACGAAGGCGCCGAGATCCTGTGGTGTCCAGTCGCCTTCGTCCGCGAGCAGGGTGCGCACCGCGCCCTCGCCTGCCGACACCCACAGCTCTACCAGCACCGGCAGCTTGCGTTCGGCGTCCTCGGTGCCCCAGGCGCGCAGCGTCGGCCGCAGCAGGGTGCCGCAGCGTTCGATGGCGAGCGAGCGGCCGCGCCCGAACGAATCCGCAACGGCCGGATCGGGATTGCCGTAGAGCAGGCGCCAAGCGTCGGGCCGGGCGGCCGCCTTTTCCAGCAGCGCGCGGAAGCCCTCGATGAACACGGTCTCGCCCGCGTCGACGTCGCGGCGCCGCATCACCCCGAGCAGGTCGTCGACCAGGTAGCTCTCCTCGCGCTGGATGAGGGCCTCGATCAGTTCCACGCGGTCGGCGAAGCAGGCGTAGACGACCGGACGGGTCACGTTCATCCGTTCGGCGATGGCGGCCATGGTGACCGCCGCGATGCCGTGCTCGACGGCGATGGCCAGCGCGGTGTCGAGCACCTGCGGGCGGCGGCGTTCCGGGCCGAGGTGCGGCGCCCGTTGCCGCGGCCGCACGGCCGATTCGCTACCCATGGGCACCAACATAGCAGCGTACATTGCCAAGTTCGCGCTGGTCCGACGCCTGTAGATCAACTTCCTACATCGATGAAGGTTAATGCTACAGTTCTGCATGAAGTCGGCTGGATGCTGCCGGCTGCCCTTGTCGAGCGACCTGCCAGCAGGCGCGAGCGCGAAGCCACGGCCGAGGAGCCAGCGATGACCGAAACCCTGTTCAACCCGAAGACCTGCGAGTTTGCCGAGTTCGACGCGGAAACCCGGCGGCTGCTGCGCGCGACCGTCGATTGGTTCGAGGCACGCGGCAAGGCGGTGCTCAAGCAGGAGGATCGGGATCGGGTCTGGTACGCCGAGTTCCTCGATTTCGTGAAGCGCGAAGGCGTCTTCGCGACCTTTCTCACGCCGGCCGCCGAGGCCAACGGTGAGCCGAACAAGCGCTGGGACACCGCGCGGATCGCGATGATGAGCAAGATCCTCGGCTTCTACTCTATGCAGTACTGGTACGTCTGGCAGGTCACCATCCTCGGCCTCGGCCCGATCTGGCAGAGCGACAACGCGGCGGCCAAGCAGCGGGCGGCCGCGCTGCTGGATTCCGGCGAGATCTTCGCGTTCGGGCTGTCGGAGAAGGAGCACGGCGCCGACGTCTACTCGACCGACATGATGGTCGAGCCGCAGCCGGGCGGCGGATACCGGGCCACCGGCGGCAAGCACTACATCGGCAACGGCAACCAGGCCGCGCTGGTCTCGGTGTTCGGCAGGCGCTCCGATAAGCCGATCATCGACAGCTCCAAGGCGCTGGAAAGCAAACCGACGCAAGAGGATTACGAGGGTTACCTGTTCTTCGTCGCGGACAGCAAGCACGAGAACTACCATCTGCGTGGCAATGTCGTGGACAGTCAGATGTACGTGGCCGCCTTCGACCTCGACGGGTATCCCGTTGCCGAGGAAGACATCCTGCACCGCGGCGAGGCGGCCTTCCACGCGGCGATGAACACCGTCAACGTCGGCAAGTTCAACCTCGGCTTCGGTGCAGTCGGTGCCTGCGAGCACGCCTACTACGAGGCCATTACCCACGCGGAGAACCGAATCCTGTTCGGGCACAGGGTGACCGAGTTCCCGCAGGTGCAGGCGCTGATGACCGACTCCTACGCCCGGTTGATCGCGATGAAGCTCTACAGCGAGCGGGCGATCGACTACATGCGCTCGGCTTCCCCTGAGGACCGGCGCTACCTGCTGTTCAACGCGATCGAGAAGATGACCGTCACCCGGCAGGGGCAGCGGATCATCGAGGACCTCGCCGACGTGATCGCCGCGCGCGGTTTCGAGAAGGACATGTACTTCCCGATGGCGATGCTCGGCCTGTTCGGGCTGCCAAGGCTCGAAGGCACCGTGCACGTGAATATGGCGCTGTCGCTGAAGTTCATGGCCAACTACATGTTCCACCCCGCCGACGCCGGCCTGGCCGCGCTGCAGTTCCTGCCCGGTGCGGGTGCCGCGCCGAAGGGCGCGGTGCGCGCGGTGTCCGGTGCGCTGAGCTGGTCGAGTCGCAGGCTCGCGCCGCGCGCCGGTGCCGCGGTACCGAAGCTGCGCGCCGAATTCGCCGGTGCCGCATACGCTCCGGTGCCGACGCGCCGCGACACCGCCGACGACGAATTCCTTTTCCGGCAGGGCCCGAGCAGCGGCCTCGGCCGCATCCGCTTCAGCGACTGGCGCCGGGTCTTCGAAAAGTTCACGCACGTACCGAATGTCGCGGTGTTCCTGGAACAGGCCCTTGCCTTCCAAACCTTGCTCGCCGCCGCGGCCCCGACCGCGGCGCAGCAGCGCGACGTCGACTTCTTGTTCGCCTTGGGCGAGCTCTTTACCGCCCTGCCCTACGCACAACTGATCCTCGAACAAGCCGAGATCGAGGGCACCAGCCCGGCCGTGCTCGACCAGATCTTCGACAACTTCGTCCGCGAGTTCGCCAAGAACGCCCTCACCCTGCACACCAAACCCGCCGCAACCAAGGCCCAGCAGACCCGCGCCCTCGACCTGATCCGCCGCCCCGTCGCCGACCGCGCCCGCTTCGAACAGGTCTTCACCCAGGCCAGAGCCCTGTCGGGCACCTACGAAATGAACCCGTAGCGACCCTTTCGGCCTGAGCCTCACCAAGGCTCAGGCCGTTGTCGGTCGATCTCAGTATCTTTGTGCAATGGTCGAAGTCCGGGGACCGCTGATGAGCACAGCGGAGTTCGAGGAACTTGCTCAGGCCGCCTACCGAATCGGGGACGGGTTGCGCCTGGAGTTCATTGGAGGGACCTTGAGCGCCAAGCCTCCGCCGAATGGGAATCACAGCTGCGTGATCGCGTGGCTGACACGTCTGTTCCTGCTGAACCGGCCGGAGTTGTGGTTGTCGTCCGCCCAGGGGCTTCTCGTCGGCAGCGATCGAACAGGGCGGGCACGGCCGGACGGCACGTTGGCGGACGCCGAAGCCTTTGTAGGTCAAGCTAAATGGGCTGACGCGGATCTGGTACTCATGGCCGTCGAGGTCGCTTCACCCGGCGAAGATACCAACCGGCGGCACCGTACAGAAAAGCCACGAGCCTACGCCGCAACAGGCATTCCCGTCTACTTGCTGATAGACCGAGCGGCCCACGAGGTCGCCGTCTACAGCGGTCCCAGCGCAGGTCGGTACCAGCGAATCGTGACAATGCCATTCGGTGCCGAAGTACTGCTCCCCGAGCCGGTCAGTATCACTCTCGATACCGCGCCGCTCGCGCAGTGGGCGGCCTAACCGCTGTGACCGTCAGACGGTGAAGTCGGCGATTACCGGGGCGTGGTCGCTGGCGCCCTTGCCTTTTCGTTCTTCGCGGTCGACTACGGCGTCGGTGGCGGTGCGGGCCAGGGCGGGGGAGGCGAGGATGAAGTCGATGCGCATGCCCTCTTTGCGGGGGAAGCGGAGTTGGGTGTAGTCCCAGTAGGTGTAGACGCCGGGGCCGGGGGCGTAGGGGCGCATGACGTCGGCGAAGCCGGTGTCGAGGAAGGATTGGAACGCGTCTCGTTCCGGCTGTGATGTGTGGGTTTTGTGGACGAAGAGTTCGGGAGCCCAGACGTCGTCGTCGGTTGGCGCGATGTTCCAGTCGCCCACCAGCGCGATCTTGGCTTCGGGATCTTCGGCGAGCCAGCGGGCGCCGTTGTCGCGAAGGGCGGCAAGCCATTCCAGCTTGTAGGTGTAGTGCGGGTCGGCCAGGGCGCGGCCGTTGGGCACGTACAGGCTCCAGACCCGGACGCCGCCGCAGGTGGCGCCGAGAGCGCGTGACTCGACGACCGGCGCGCTGATCAGCGACGCACCGGCCTCCTTGTCGAAGCCCGGCTGGTTCGGGAACGCGAGTTCTACCTCCGTCAGGCCGACCCGGGAGGCGATGGCGACGCCGTTCCACTGGTTGATGCCGAGATGGGCGACCTCGTAACCGAGTTCGTCGAAACGCTCGAACGGGAACTGGTCGTCGCGACACTTCGTCTCTTGGATGGCTAGTACGTCGATGTCCTGGCGATCCAGAAACTCCGCCACCCGGTCGAGCCGGGAGCGGATCGAATTGACGTTCCAGGTGGCGAGGCGCACAGCGGCCTTCCTTCGTAGGGATATAACTCCGTTTTACCGGAGGCCGGCGGACCGGTGCGGATGGTTCGTCGGGGACGCGTACCGATACATGTGGTGCTCGACGAAACCCAGCTCGCGATACAGCGCGAGGCCGCCACTGTTTCCGGCCTCGACCTGAAGGTACGCGTGCGTCGCACCGCGCGCGTGACCCCACCGGATCAGCTCGGCGCACACCAGCGAACCGAGCCCTTTCCTGCGATGCTCCGCGCCCACCGCCACGCAGGTGAGGCCGACCCACCGGCGCCCGTCCGGCGCCGTGGTTACCGCGCCGCGACCGATCGCGATCGGTGTCGGCACGCCGAGCGAGGCGAACCCGAGCTCACCGTCGCGCACGGCGGTCAGCACCTCGACATCCGGCTCCCGCGCCGAAAGCCGCTGCGGCGTAGGCGCTTCGCCTTCGTATCGGTTCAATTCCAGCCAGGCGTCGTCCGGAGTGCTTGCCACGCGCACCATCGAAGGCCCCTGCGGGAGCACGAAATTCTCGATGTCGATGGCCAGCATGATGGTCTCGCGCCAGCTGTCCCAGCCCGGCGGGATGGCGGCCAGTCGATCGGGCAACGCGAGCAGCAGCGGCAACCCGTGCTCGGTGTACCACTCGCCGATGCGATGGATCGCCTCCGGTGTCACCGCCGCGGGCCCGTCTGAACCACCCAGCGGCACAGCGGAATTCGCGCGACCGGTGTAGCCGTGCCCGGCGCGCACCAGCCAGCCATCGATCCAGGTGTGCTCGATACCGGGCCAGGCATCCGCTGCGGCGGCCTCCAGCGACCTGATCTCGCGAGTGCGAATCGGCCTCGGCCCCACCGCTTTCAATGCGACGACCTGATCCGGCGTCACCGAAACCACCTGCCCGTCGGCGCCGCGCACGGTCGGCGGATCCAGCGAGACCAGTTCCCCGATCACATCGGTGAGTGGTTGTGGATAACCGGCGGGCAATCGATAGCGCAGGACCACGCGACGGCCGAGCGGGATATCCGGAAAGGCGGCGTCTCGATCAGTCGTCATGGCCGAACGGATCCGCGACGGTCCCGGGAATCCAGCTGAGTCCCGGTGTGCCCCAACCGTTGCGCTTGATCGCCTTCTTCGCCGCGCGGGCATTGCGCCCGATCAGCACGTCGACATAGAGGAAGCCGTCCAGGTGCCCGACCTCGTGCTGCAGCATGCGGGCGAAGAAGTCCTTGCCCTCGATCTCCACCGGCGCGCCGTGCTCGTCGGTGCCGGTCACCTTGGCCCATTCGGCACGTCCGGTCGGGTACTGCTCGCCGGGCACCGACAGGCAGCCCTCTTCGTCGTCGTCCGGGTCCGGCATGGTCTCCGGGATCGCCGAGGTCTCCAGCACCGGGTTGATCACCGCGCCGCGGCGGCGGGTCGCGGTGCCGTCCGGCGCGACGTCGGGGCAGTCGTAGACGAACAGCCGCAGCGGCACGCCAACCTGGTTGGCGGCGAGGCCGACACCGTGTGCGGCGTCGAGCGTGTCGTACATATCCGCGATGAGCTCGGCCAATTCCTCCGGTGAGTGGGTGACCCGTTCGGTCGGGTTGTGCAGAACCGGGTCGCCGACGATCACGATCGGGAGGATAGCCATGACACTAATTATTGCCGCGCCGCCTGCTCGCCGACCGTGCGGGGGCGGCAACCTTCCCGCGACACGCCTACCGGCAGGTAGGGAACACGCCGCGCCGTAGCCCCGGCGATCCCACGGTCTCGTGGTTGAATGATCCGCGACGTACAAGCACCATTTTTCGTCTGGTGGTAACTCGGCGAGGGAGCAAGATGGACGGCGCAGCGGCACGGAATCTTTCCGCGATCCAGGGCGACCCTTCCGCGAGCGGCGATGTCACGGCAGCGGAAACGACCGGCGACGGCGACGGCCTGAGCCGTCGCGAACACGACATCCTGGCCTTCGAACGCCAGTGGTGGAAGTACGCGGGGGCCAAGGAAGAAGCCATTCGAGAGCTGTTCGGCATGTCGCCCACCCGGTACTACCAGGTGCTCAATGCCGTCGTCGACCGGCAGGAGGCGCTCGCCGCCGACCCCATGCTCGTCAAGCGGCTGCGCAGGCTGCGGTCGAGCAGGCAAAAAGCCAGGGCCGCGCGACGGCTCGGTTTCCAGGTATGACCGGGCTAGGCTCGACTAGGTGAGCTACCCGAATCCCACCTCCGGTGGGCCGCCATTGCGAGCGTTGGCGATGGTGCTGATCGCGCTGGCCATCGTGTTCGGCGGCCTGGGTGCGATGTCGCTGTCGACCTCCGATGCCGACAGCTCAGGTTCCGGTCCGTCGGAATCGGCCACCTCGACCGCCGCGAAGCCGGTACCGCAGGTGCCCGCGGGCACCACCGCCCCGAAGGCCTCCGACGCCGCGCCGTCCTCGACGCCCGCCGCTACCTCGGCCGCGGCGACCACAACACCGTCGACCACCGTCCCGGCGACCAGCACCGGCGCGGCCGCCGCGAAGGCGGTTCCGGTGACCGTGCTGAACAACAGCATGATCGTCGGGCTGGCCGGAAAGACCGCGAGCCAGCTCACCGCGGAAGGCTGGAACGTCGTCGAGACGGGGAACTACCCCGGCGCGAATATCCCGAAAACCACCGTGTACTACGGCAATTCGCCGGGTGACAAGGAGGCGGGGCAGGCCATCGCGCAACAGCTCGGCATCACCGCGGAATCGAAGTCGAGCGGATTGGGTGAGTCCGCACCCGGTGTAACCGTGATCGTGACGGGTAACTGACAACTGGTGACCTGGCCACGCCAACTGGCGACGTGCCGCTGAACGGGCCTGTCACGGCGCGACACGGCGGACGTGGCATCATCTTGTCCGGTAACGAACGTGTCCACCCAGCTTTACCCATAAACTTCGTAAACTCGGTACTCATAAAGGAGTTCCCCGATGGCCCCGTCCACAACTCGTCGCCCGTCCTGGCGGACTGTGACCCCGGTGCTCGCGGTCGCGGTCCTCGGCCTCGCAGGCTGCTCGAACAGCCAGGAGTCGAGTGACGTCAAGGGAACGACCCCGCCGGTGTGGAGCGGTTCCGCCGCCCCGCCCGCGAGCGAATTCGGCAAGGAAACCGGCACCGCCGAGGCGAACACCGGCGTGAAGGTCGACCTGAAGGACGCCGCGGGCGCCTCGGTCGCCACCGCGAACATCGTCAAGGACGGTAACCACCTGCAGTTCACCGTCGAGGCGCACGGTCTGCGCCCCGGCTTCCACGGCCTGCACGTGCATTCGATCGGCAAGTGCGAGGCCAACTCAGTCGCGCCGACCGGCGGCCCGGCAGGCGACTTCCTTTCGGCCGGTGGCCATCTGCAGGTCGGCAGCGCGAACACGCACCCCGCCAGCGGCGACCTCACCTCGCTCGAGGTCCGCTCGGACGGCACGGCCAAGCTGGTCACCACCACCGACGCGCTGACGCTCGACGACCTGAAGAACAAGGCGTTGATGATCCACGCCGACGCCGACAATTTCGGCAACATCCCGAACCGGTACCTCCGAGCCGACGGCGTTGCCGGCCCGGATGATACGACGCTAGCGACAGGCGACGCGGGCGGCCGCGTTGCCTGCGGTGTGATCCAGTAGCGCAGGAGCCGATATGGCCGGGGCAGGCAGAGAACACGTTCCCTTCCATGGATCGCCCCGGCCCACCATCGGCATCGAGTGGGAGATCGCACTCGTCGACAAGGTGAGCCGCGATCTCTCGAATACCGCTGCGGCGGTGTTCGATTCGCTGGGCGATCTGCACGCGCACGACGGCACCCCACAGGTGACCAAGGAGCTGTTGCGCAATACGGTCGAGCTCGTCACCGGTGTGCACGAGACCGTCGGCGAGGCGGTCGACGATCTGCGCGGCACCATGGACGCGGTCCGGCGCGCCGCCGACCCGCTCGGCGTCGACCTGTTCTGCGCGGGCACCCATCCGTTCGCCCAGTGGTCGGCCCAGCAGCTCACCCGCTCGGAGCATTACGACGAGCTGATCGAGCGCACCCAGTGGTGGGGCCGTCAGATGATGATCTGGGGCGTGCACGTGCACGTCGGAGTTTCGCACCGGGACAAGGTCTTTCCGATCCTGAACGCGCTGCTGATGCAGTACCCGCATCTACTATCGCTGTCCGCGTCCTCGCCGATGTGGGCGGGCGCGGACACCGGTTACGCCAGCAACCGGACGTTGATGTTCCAGCAGCTACCCACCGCCGGGCTGCCGTTCCAATTCGAAAACTGGCAGGGCTTCGAGCATTTCGTGCACGACCAGTTCAAGACGGGGGTGTTCGAACAGCTCGGCGGCATGCACTGGGACATCAGGCCCGCGCCGAAGTGGGGGACGATCGAGGTGCGGGTGTGCGACGGAGTGTCGACCCGCGCCGAGCTGGCCGCCATGGCCGCGCTGATCCACTGCCTGATCGTCGACCTGGACCGCAGGCTGGAAGAGGGCGAGACGTTGCCCTCGTTGCCGCCGTGGCACGTTCAGGAGAACAAGTGGCGGGCCGCCCGCTACGGGCTCGACTCGATCATCATCGTCGATGACAAGAGCAACGAGCGGCTGATCACCGACGACGTGACCGACCTGCTGAACCGGTTGGAGCCGACCGCGAAACGGCTCGGCTGCGCGGACGAATTGGCGTTCGTCGCGGAGATTCCGGAGCGAGGTGCGTCATACCAGCGGCAGCGAAAAGTCGCCGCGGCGGCGCAGGGTGATCTGGTCGCGGTGGTAGACGCGCTGGTCAAGGAGCTCGAGCAGTAATTCGACCGGTGGGCTAGGTTGCCGAGTGTCCACCCATCCGTCGGCTGTCGTTCTCGAGTGTTCAGCCGCTCAGTGGGATGGCGTTCACCCCCCGTTTACTATGGTCGAGTGCTTGTCGAAGACCCGGGACCCAGAGTAGGAAGTGCCGCTCCTCGGTTGCGTGTGCCGCCGACCCGGGTGTGGGTCGCTGCGGGCGTCGCCGCGGTGCCGGTACTGCTGATCGCGCTGCAAATCGTGGCGATGCGCGAAGGGTTCCAGGGCCCGCTCGGCAGCCTGTGGCAGGACTACGTCGGCACCCCCAAGTCGATGTCGGTGCCGTGGGCGGGTTTGGTCCTTGCGCTGGTTGGTATTTCGACCCGGCGCCGGATCGTCGCGCTGGGCGCGGCCGTTGCCATCGACGTCGTGTGGCTTGGCGTTCGGCTGCTGGCCGGTGAGTCGTTCGCGATCGGGAACGGTCCGGTGATCGTGCTCACCGGGCTCGCGGTGTTCGCCTGGCTGCGCTGGGACGGAATCGAACGGCGCAACGCGCTGCATGCCGCCGCGCTCGGTGCGTTGCTCATCCTCGCCACCAAGGTCGGCGACGTGTGGTTGCACGTCACGGTGCTGAGCAGGCCGACGGTGCTCGACGAATACGTGCTGCTCGCCGATCACGCGCTCGGCGATCCGTCCTGGGTGATGGGCCGGGTGCTCGACGTGCTCGGCCCGGTCGTCTACGGGGTGCTGCACTGGGTCTACATCGAGTTGCCGGTCGCGGCGATCGTGGTGGCGGTGTGGCAGCTGCGCCGGGTGGTGTCGAGTGGGCGTTGGCCGACCCACTATCTGGTGCGCACGTTTCTGGTACTCGGGCTGGTCGGTCCGATCGTCTATGTGATCTTCCCGGTGGTCGGGCCGATGTTCGCGTTCGGAGCCGACGGGCACGGCCTGCAGCTCGGCAACTATTGGCCGAGCGTGGTGCCGCCGCTGGACCGCAATCCGATGCCGATGGCATTCGACTCGGCGACCCCGCGCAACTGCATGCCGTCCATGCACACCGCCTGGGCGCTGTCGGTCTTCCTGCACACCCGCCGCGACACCGACGGCGGCCCCGCGCCGAGCCTGGTGCGCTGGGGCGGCGCGTTCTGGCTGCTCGCGACGGTGACCGCGACCCTCGGCTTCGGCTACCACTACGGCGTCGACCTCGTCGCGGGCGCGGTGCTGTGCCTGACCGTCGAGTCGGCACTGCGCGATCCCGAACGCGGCTGGGGCTGGTTCCGCATCCGCCTCGTCGCGGGCGGCACGGCGGTGCTGGCAACCCTGCTGCTGTCCTACCGCTACCTGTCGGTCCCGATGGCCGAATACCCAGTCCTCGCAGGCACCGTCATACTCGCCCTACTCGCGGCCCTGGCCGCAGCCTTCCACGCCACCTGGTTCGCCGGCCAGCGCCAAACAGTGGCATCCCAGCGCGAGGTCGAGACCGCCGCGCGCTGAACGATCACCATGATCTGGAGTTTTTCGTCCGGACCGGTGAGGTTACAGACGCCTTATTGCCCCTTCTAAGGGACGCGATGGATCGCGCCAGGTGTTGCGCATTGGCCGGATTGCCGAGTAGGTAAAGCGTTTCCTTCAAGGACTCATATTCACGAAGTGAGATCACGACGGCTGGCTCGTGTCCTATCCGTGTGATGACCACTTCTTCGAGATCTTCGATCGCCGAGTCGAGGACCGCGACGAGGTCGGCGCAGGCATCAGCTATAGATATGAATCGCACGGCTGGTTCCCCATTCGCACTCGTTGAGTATCGGACTCCCAGTGCATGATCCGTTACGACAGAGCTCGAACTTGGTGTTTCGGCAGAATCGGTTGAGCCACGCTAGTCGATGGTGTCGCCGAGTTCGTTGACGGTGAGTAGGCCGTCGCGGTGGCTTTGTTCGCGGTAGGCGGTGCGGCTGATCAGGTGGGCCACTACCGGGGCGGTGAGCAGGGTGAAGAGGCCGACCAGGACGAGGGCCCAGACGTTGCCGTGGCCGAGTAGTTCGATGCCGGCGCCGGCCAGGACCAGGATCAGGCCGATCACTTGGGGTTTGGTGGCGGCGTGCATGCGGGTGAGGGTGTCGGGGAAGCGCACGATCGCGATGGACGCGGTCAGCGCCAGGGTCGCGCCGAACAGGATGAGGGCGCCGGAGATCCACTGCCACCCGGTCATCGGGCGCCTCCGCGCTGGAATGCCGGTCGTGCCTGCAACATTGGGTTCACTGTTCGTCCTTCACGCGGAAGCGGGTGACGGCGGCCGAGCCGAGAAAGCCGACCAAGGCCAGCGCGATGATCGCCGGAATGATCGTGGTGTCCTCGCTGTAGGCCGCCCAGACGGCCAACCCGGACGCGGCGATCGCCATCAGCGAGTCGATGCCGACGATCCGGTCCAGGGTGCTCGGCCCGGCCAGAATGCGATAGCTGGTGATCACGGCGGCGGCCGTCAGCAGCACGCCCGCGATAATGGCGACAACAGTCATGGGGTCACCTCCGGGGGTCTGGCCGGGGTGGACCGCCATTCGGAGTGGCGCTCGAACGACGAGATGAGCAGCTTCTCCAGGCGCCGGGTGGTCCGGTAGAACTTGTCCACCGCCGCGTCGCTGCTCACATCGAGCACGTGCACGTAGACGACGCAGCGCCGCCGATCGATCTCCAGCACCATGGTGCCCGGGATCAGATTCAGCAGGTCGGTGCACAGCACAAGCACCAGATCGGACTTGGTGCTCAAATAGACGCGCAGCACCCCGGAGACCGGCGGCGGCGCGGGCCGGATCGCGAACCAGGCCACCTGCAGGCTGGATTCGATCGCGTAATACGAGGCCACCACGATCAATTCGACCATCGACAGCGGATGCAGCCGCCCGTTCACCGGCACCCTCGGCAACGGCAGCGCGACCATGATCAGCGCACCGACCGCGAGCCCGGCCAGCAGATTGGCGATGCTGAGGTCGCCCCACAGCGCAATCCAGACAACGGTGAGCCAGCTCAGCACGCCGACCCGCACCACGGTCTCCCGACTCACCCCGCTCATCCTCGCACCTCGCTGGCGCTCGGCTCCGGCCTGCGCGATGCGCGTGGGCACATGATTCGCGCGCTCATCGACCGGCTCCCGGCGCAGGGGGCGAATCACCAAGTACCGCAGTGATATACACGCCAGGATCACGCAGATCCGCGGCCGCCCGATCGGCGATGCGCAGGATCGGGCCCGCGAGCACCGTCAGGCTCAGTCCGACCGCGACCAACGCCGCCGTCGAGCCGACCATCAACAGCGGCATCCGGCCGGGATGGGTGCGCTCGTCGTAGAGCACGTCCGTCGAATCCTCGATCAGCGACGGCGTTTTCGCGGCGGTGAGGTGCCCCTCGGGTGCCTCTACTCGAGGACGCCAGAAGGCCTTGCTCCATACCCGCGCGATGGCATACAGCGTGAGCAGGCTGGTGAGCACCGAGCCTGTCACCAGCGTCCAGGCCAGCACGCTGCCGTCCTCGGCGCCCGCCTGCAGCAGCGCGACCTTGCCGATGAACCCCGAGAATGGCGGAATACCACCGAGATTCAGTGCCGGAATCAAGAACAGCACGGCAAGCAAGGGACTCGCCGTGGCCAGTCCGCCGAGCCTGCGCAGCGAGGTCGAGCCCGCCTGCCGCTCGATCAGCCCGACCACCAGAAACAGCGCGGTCTGCACCAGAATGTGGTGCGCCACATAGAAAACCGCGCCGGACAGCCCGGCCGCACTGGCCAGCCCGACCCCGAAAATCATGTACCCGATGTGGCTGACCAGGGTGAACGACAGTAGTCGCCGGATGTCGCTCTGCGCGATCGCGCCGAAGATGCCGACCAGCATGGTGAGCAACCCGCAGACCAGCAGGATCGAGTCGAACTCACGGCCGGGGAACAGCAGCGAATGCGTCCGGATGATCGCGTACACACCGACTTTGGTGAGCAGCCCGGCGAACACCGCGGTCACCGGCGCGGGCGCGGTGGGGTAGGAGTCGGGTAGCCAGTTCGACAGCGGGAACACCGCCGCCTTGATGCCGAACGCCACCAGCAGCACCGCGTAGATGGCCGTGCGGGTGCCCTCCGGCACCGCACCGATCCGCTCGGCCAGCTGCGCCAGGTTCAATGTGCCGGTGGCCGCGTAGGTCATGCCGATGCCGGTCAGGAAGATCAGCGACGCCAGCATCGAGACCATCACATACGACACACCCGCGCGGATCCGTTCCTCGGTGCCGCCGACGGTCAACAGCACGAACGACGCGGCGAGCAGGATCTCGAAGCCGACGAACAGGTTGAACAGGTCACCGGCCAGGAACGCGGCCGAAACACCGCCGGTCAGCACCAGATAGGTGGGCCGGTAGATCGAGGTCGGCTGCCGCTCGTCGCCGTCGCGAATGTTCTGTCCCGAACCGTAGATCGCGACGGCGAGCAGCACGATCGACGAGACCAGCAACATCGCCGCGGACAGCCGGTCGACCACCAGCGTGACGCCGATCGGGGTCTCCCAGTTACCGACCTGCAGCGCGGTGGTGCCGTCGCGGTCGGCCAGATACAGCAGCAGTCCGCAGATGACGACCACGCCGGTAAGCGCGCCGAGCATGATGGTGCGCTGGGTCCGCGGCCTGCGCCCGAAGACCAGCGTGCCCGCGGCCGCGAGCAGCGGCACCAGCACAGGCAGCGGCATGAGGATCGGCAGCAGGCCGGGGGAGAGGTTCAATCTTCCGGGTCCTCTCGCTCGCGCCTGCGGGCGACATCGACGTCTGCCTGATCGTTCTCGACATCGTCGGTAGTGGTCATGGTGAAGGAGCGGTAGGCGAGCGCCAGCACGAACGCCGCGAGACCCATGGTGATCACGATCGCGGTGAGCACCATCGCCTGCGCGAGCGGGTCGGCCGTATCCCGGTGCGTGGTGTCGGTCTGGCCCTGGATCGGCGCCCGGCCGTCCGGGCCCGCGAGGGTGATGATCAGCAGGTTGACCGCGTTGCCGAACAGGATCATGCCGAGCAGCATCTTCGACACCGCGCGCTCCAGGATCAGATACACCCCGCAGGCGACCAGCACGCCGATGACGATGAGCAGCGTCAGGTTGGCGGTCATTTGCCGGAACCTACTGTCGCCGAGGTTTTTTCGCTGGCGGCGAGCTCGCTGTCGAGCCGCGCGCCGAGGCTGCGCAACACGTCGAGCACCAGGCCGACGACGATCAGATAGACACCGAGATCGAAGATCAGCGCGGTCACCAGCTTGACGTGCCCGAGCAGCGGCAGCGTCACCTCGAAGATCGCCGAGGACAGCGGGGGCGCGCCGAAAAACAGTGAGCTGACAGCGGTTCCGGCGGCCAGCGTCAGCCCGGCACCAAGTAGATGGCCCGCGTCGACCGGCAACGCCTCGCCGAGTTCGTAGCGGCCACCGGCGAGATAGCGCAGCGTCAAGGCGAGTCCGGCGGTGAGCCCGCCCGCGAAGCCGCCGCCCGGCGCGTTGTGGCCGGAGAAGAAGAAGTATACGGACAGCACCATGATGGTCGGGAACACCAAACGGGTGGTGATCTGCATGACCATCGAGCGGTCCGCGCGATCGACCAGCCTTCCGGCCGGCAGCCAGCTCACCAGATCCGGGTCGTAGTTCGGTGAATCGGCGGCGCGTGGGGCGCTGCCGAAGCGGCGGTGACGGAACACCAGCGAGGCGACGCCGGTCGCGGCGACCACGAGCACCGAGATCTCGCCGAGGGTGTCCCAGGCGCGCACGTCGACCAGAAGCACGTTGACCGCGTTCTTGCCGCCGCCGAATTGGTAAGCGGCGTCGGGGATTCGGTGCCAGATCGGTTCGGCGGTGCGGGCGGCGACGGCGAACGCGCCGAGCACCGTCACGGCCGCGCCGACCAGCGCGGCAAGCACCGCCCTGCGCGCCTTGAACGGGGTGGCCCGGCCCGCCTCGATCTCCGCGGGGAAGGCGCGCAGCACCAGCACGAAAATCACCAGGGTCAGTGTCTCGACCAGGAATTGGGTCAGCGCCAGATCGGGCGCGCCGTGCAGCGCGAAGATCACGCCGCAGCCGTAACCGGTGACCCCGACGACGAGCACGCTGGCCAACCGGTTACGCAATACCGTCGCGCCGAGCGCCATCGCGATCAGGATGCCGCCGATCACCGCCTGCAACGGCGAATCCCACAGGCGCAGTTGGACTCCGGTGCGGGTACCGATGGCGAGCAGCACGGTCGGCAGGATGATCAGCGTGCCGAGGATGGTCGCCTGACTCAGCGGCAGCGACCCGCGCTGCACCGCACCGGTCATCCGCAGCGACAGCTGGTCCATGCCGCGCAGGGCCGCGTCGTAGGCCCGGTCCGCGTTGCCGAGTCGCGGCCGGGCGGGATCCCGGAGGCGATCGCGCAGCTGGAACAGCGCGACGCCGCCCGCGATGATCGCGACCGTCAGCGCCAACGGGACCGTGAAGCCGTGCCATAGCGACAGCGAGGAAAGCAGATCCTCGGAAAACGTTTCCGCGTAAGGGCTCAGGAGACGATCCGTGCCCGGTGCCGCCAGTCCCGCGGCCACGCCGGTCACCGCGAGCACCGCGGGCGCGGCCAGGAACAACGCACTCGGCGGGTGCCAGCCACCATCGTCGAGGCTGTGCAGTACATCGCCGGAATCCGTTGTCGACCCGGTGCTTTCGGTGGCGTAGTCGGAGACTCTGCGTACCCGGTGCGCGCCGTGTGCGGTCGGCCGCGCGACACCATTCTTGTCCGCGAAAGCGCCCCAGACGAAGCGAATGCTGTAGCCGACGGTCAGCATCGACCCGAGCACCACGCCGACCGCGAGCGCCGCCCGCGCGGGCCCGGCGAGGGTATCCGCGTCCAGGATGGCGCCGAGCGCACTCTCCTTGCCGACGAACCCGACCAGCGGCGGAATCCCGGCCATGCTCAACGCGGCGAGTATCGCGATGCCGCACAGCACCGGAGCCCGGCGGCCGAGCCCAGACAGCCGGCGCAGATCGCGGGTGCCCGCCCCGTGATCGATGATCCCGACGACCATGAACAGGCACGCCTTGAACAGCGCGTGCGCCACGATCATCGCCACCCCGGCCAGCGCCGCGTCCGGCGTGCCGATGCCCACCAGCACGATCAGGAAGCCGAGCTGGCTCACCGTGCCGAAGGCGAGCACCAGCTTCAGATCGACTACCTCGAGCGACCGCAACCCGGCCAGCAGCATCGACGCCACCCCGAGGGTGAGCACCAGCGGATGCCAGACCGGGTTCTCCGCGAACACCGGCGCCAGCCGCGCCACCAGATACACGCCGGCCTTCACCATGGCCGCGGCGTGCAGATACGCGCTCACCGGCGTCGGTGCCGCCATCGCGCCGGGCAGCCAGAAGTGCAGCGGCACCACCGCGGACTTGCTGAGCGCGCCGATCAGGATCAACACCACCGCGACATTCACCGCGAGCCCGTGCGGCGGTTGCGCGCGCGCCAGCAGATCGGAGAGCAGGTAGCTGTGGTTGGTCTCGCCGAGGATGATCAGCCCGACCAGCATCGCCAGTCCGCCCGCCGCGGTGACCAGCAGCGCCTGGATGGCCGCGCGCCGACTGTTCGCCTGCTCGGCATTGTGGCCGACGAGCAGGAACGACAGCACCGTCGTCACTTCCCAGAAAACGAAGAGCAACAGCATGTTGTCGCTGGTCACCAGGCCGAACATGGCTCCGGCGAAGCCGACCATCTCGGCCGCGAAGACCCCGAGGCGCGGCTCGTCGTCCTCGAAGTATCTGGCGCAATAGCAGAGGATCAGCGCGCCGATGCCGAGGACAAGTGTCGACATGATCGCGGCGAGCGAGTCGAACCGCAGATCGATGTTCATCTCGATGCTCGGTGCCCACGTGAGCCGAACCCGCTGTGTGCTACCCCAATTCGCGGCGACCCAGACCAGGCCGCCGAGCGGGACCAGGGCAAGCACGTAAAAAGCGTTGCGTCCCAGTGCCCTGACCCACAGCGGTGCGACGAGCGCGGCTGCGGCGAGGGCGAGCAGGATTGCGAGCAAACTGCACTCCGTCGGGTAGGGGCGGCGGGGTGGTGCGGGACAATCCTACGTGGAGCCTGGGGATTTCCGTGTGCTCGCCGGGTATGGCGTCGGGTACATGGCGCCGATGGGGCTATATGTCCGCTAACGCCTCGTCGGCGGCCGGTTGCGCCCGGCCGGCCGGGCGGAAGTGGTGCAGCACCGCGAGGCCGACCGCGCTGCCGAGCACGATCGCGAGTGCGGCCCGGCCCGGCGTCGTGTCGTGCGCCGCGCTGTCGGGCAGATGCCAGCTCTTGTTGTCGTCCGGCAGCACGGAAATGGCCGTCGGCAGGTAGAGGGCGGCGAGCGCGAGCACGCCGCTCGGGGCGAACCGCGGCCGGGCGGTGGCGCAGCAGTAGCCCGCGGTGAGCGCGAGCACCGCGCTACCGGCGGCGAAGAGGATCCAGTTCGCGTCCGAGGGGGTGCGGATCGCGAAGACGGCGATGCAGGCAAGCAGTGCGACGGCCAACGGCACCGAGGGGCGCCGGGCGCCGATGAACAGGCCGACGGCGGTCAGCGCGAGCAATACCCAGACGCTCCAGCCGGGCCGGGTGGCATAGCCGAAGGCATCGGCGGTCGCGGTCAAGCTGACCGCGAGATAGACGCCGTACCCGTCGCGGCCGGGCAGCAGCATGGCCGCCGCGGTCGCGGCGAACACGGTGGCGGCGGCGGTGAGCCCGATATCGACCGCGTGGTCGAGGGCGGGCGCGTTGGTGTACTGCCGTTGCAGCCATTCGGTGACCGCGAGAATCACCAGGGCGAGCACCATGGCCGCGAGGATCGGCGCCACCGGAAGCTCGATGGACAGTCGCGCGGGCTCGGGCTCGCCCGCTTTGGACCGATTTCGCAGGGTGCTCAGGGCGAGCAGCACCATCGCCAGCCCGATCAGCCAGCTCGGCGGCGTCTCCAGCACGTCGAACGGGTCGTCATCGATGTCGAGGAAATCGGCGAGGTCACCGAACACGAAGAAGCCGGCGCAGCCGAGCGCGAAGCCACCGGCGAGCAGCGGCTTGCGCAGCGCGGCGACACCGAGCCCGCCGAGCAGGATCCCGGCGCACACCGCGTCGACGTAGTTCTGCGTGGTGAGCATGTCGGCGGACGAGACATGGCGTCCGGCAACGTGATTGACCAGCTGCGCGACGGTGCCGAGCAGGGCGGCCGCCCATGCCGTTGCCGGGCGGAAGGCGGTGCCGACCAGCACCGCGACCGCGACCGCGACGATCACGCCGATGGCCGCGCCGCGCGGCACGCTGTCCCACAGATTGATGATCTGATACGGAGTGCTTTCCCGGATCGAGGAGAAGGTGACCGGCAGGAACAGCGTCACACCCGCGACCGCGGCGCCGAAGAACGCCGTGACCGCGTCGAACGCATCACCCATCCGCCGCACGTGCCGAACATACCTGCGCGCGAGCGGCGAATCTGTGATTGCCATCACTTAGCGGGCGCATGTCGAAATGGGCGAAATGTCAGAAAGCTGCGGTTTACCGTTAGTTCGCCATCCGGTCGACGGGCGTCAGAGGTACCGGCCCTCGCTGCCGGTCGGCTGGCCCCTCGTCTCCGCGTACCGGCGCAACGACTCGACCTGCAGCGCGTCCAGCGAGGGCCGGACCGTCGCGCGCGCCGCAGCCACGTCGGCCGCGGTGACGTCGGCGGCGTCGAGGTCGCGGCGCATCGCGGTCAGCGCGGCCTCGCGCAGCAGCGCGGCGCAGTCTGCCGCGGAGTAGCCGTCCAGCTTGCGGGCCAGCGCGGCGAGGTCGACGTCGCGGGCCAGCGGCACCGAGCGGCCCGCCGTGCGCAGGATCTCCAGCCGGGCCGCGCCGTCCGGCGGCGGCACGAAGACCAGCCGCTCCAACCGTCCTGGGCGCAGCAGCGCCGGGTCGATCAGCTCCGGCCGGTTGGTCGCGCCGAGCACCACCACGTCGCGCAGCGGTTCCACCCCGTCCAGCTCGGTGAGCAGCGCGGCGACCACCCGGTCGCCGACGCCGGCATCGCCGCTCTGGCCGCGCCGAGGTGCCAGCGCGTCCACCTCGTCGAGGAAGATCAGCGACGGCGCGGAATCGCGTGCGCGCTGGAACAATTCGCGCACCGCGCGTTCGGAGGAGCCGACCCACTTGTCCATCAGCTCGGCGCCCTTGACGGTGTGCACGCTGAGCTGGCCGGTGCTCGCCAGCGCGCGTACCAGGAAGGTCTTGCCGCAGCCGGGCGGGCCGTAGAGCAGCACGCCGCGGGGCGGGTCGATGCCGAGGCGGGCGAACGAATCCGGGTGGCGCAGTGGCCATAACACCGTTTCGGTCAGCGCCTGCTTGGTCTCCACCATGTCGCCGACCTCGTCCAGCGTGAGGCTGCCGATGGCCAGCTCGTCCATGCCCGAACGCGACAGCGGCCGAATCACTTGCAGCGCGCCGAGCAGGTCCGGTTGGGTCAGTTGCGGATCGGTGTGCTCCTTGCTGGCTCGCGACGCGGCCCGCAGCGCGGCTTCGCGGCACAGTGCGGCCAGGTCGGATACCACGAATCCCGGTGTGCGCGAGGCAATATCGTCCAGCTTGAGCTCAGCCGTCGGCACTCGACGCAGCAACTGCTCCAGCAACGACTTGCGCACCGCGGCGGTGGGCAGCGCGAGGGCGAGCTCGCGGTCGCACAGGTCGGGCGCGCGCAGCCGTGGATCGATCCCGGCGGGGTGTGCCGTAGTGGCCAGGAAGGCGACGCACGGCTCGGCGACCGCGGCCCGCAGCTGATCGAGGATGAGCGTGGCGACCGGCTCGGCCTGCGCGGGCAGCAGCGCGTCGATGTCGGTGATCAGCAGGATGCCGCCCTGCCCCGAACAGACGTCGGCCACCGCCTCGGCCACCTCGCGCAGCCGGGTGCCGCCCTCCGCGGCCCCGATCGTCGGGCCGTCCAGCTCGACCATGCGGCGCGGGGCGGTGACCGCGCGGGCCAGGGTGGCCTTGCCGACGCCGGCCGGGCCGGTGATCAGGACGCCGAGACGCGGTGTGGCGCCGAGGGTTTTGAGCAGTTCGGGCTCGTCCAGGGCGAGGCTGAGCCACTCCGCCAGCTTCGTCGCCTGACCGTGCGCCCCCGCCAGATCCTTGACGGTGACCAGCGGATCGGTATTCCGGACGGCCGCGCTCCGGCCGTCCGGCGCGCCACGCGTGGCCGCCGCGCCGTCGAAGGCGGCCGCCTCGGTGGCGCCGTGCGAGGCCTCGCCCTCGGGAATCGGTGCGCCGGCCAGCGCCCGGTCGGCGGCGTCTCGCGCCGCGACCACCCCGGCACCCCAGATGACGGCGGTATTCGGCTGCACGCTGACCGGCCCGCGCAGATCGGTCGCGGTGACGGTGAGCAGCTCGGTGGTCCACGCGATGCCGAAGGTGCGCGAAAGTGCTTGGGAGGCAGCGGCTGAGCTGATATCCGGGCCGAGATCGCGGGGCAGCAGCGAGACCGTGTCGCCGACCGTCACCACCTTGCCGAGCAGCGCCTGGCGCAACGTGGCCGCCGGGATGGTGCGGGTGGCGTGCACCGAGCCGCTCACCGAGATCTGCTTGGCGCCGTACACCGTCACCGGCGCGACGACCACCGTCGCGTCCTCGCGCAGCCCCGCATTGGACAGCGTCACGTCGTCGAGCAGCGCGACCCCGGCCGGGGTGTCCGCCGGAGCCACCCCGACCACCGCCGCGGTGCGGCGCGCACCGACCAGCGCGACGCCGTCCCACTCGCGCAACCCGAGCGCGGTCAGCGCCTCCGGGTGCAGCCGCACCACACCACGGCGGGCGTCGGCAGCGGAGGGATTGAGTCGAGCGGTGAGCGCTAGTTCTGCCACCGTGCCATTCTGCCGCGCCGGCGCGGGGATGGCGGGGGCTAATTGTTCTTAGCGACGATCCCGGCGGCGTGGGCGACCGTGGTATCGGCCATGCTGCCGGACAGGCAGACCAGCTTGGCCGTGCCGAGCGCGACATTCGGGCTGCCCGCGAACTTGCTGTCCGGGTTGGCCGCCAGGATCTGCTCGATCACGGCCTTCTCCGCCTCGGAGTCCAGTTTCTTGAACTCACCGCAGGTGGTCTTCGCCGGATCGGTGGACGCGGGCGTCCCCGGCTGCTCGGCGGTCGGCGGGGCCGGTGTGCCGGGGCTCGACGCCGCGGCCGGGGCCGACGGCTTCGCGGCAGGCGCGACGGCGCTCGTGGTCGAGCCGCCCTTGCGCAGTCCGTTCGCGTCGGCGGCATCGTTCGAGGACTGGCCGCAGCCTGCCAGCAGCAAAGCCACCGTCCCGGTGACCAGGACGATGGCGGAAGTTCGCTTCATACCGTGCTTTCCCCGGTGGATCTGTGTCTGATTGCAGAGCCGGCGCACCCGGCACATCGGGTGCAGCGTACCGGGTGCGCGGGGTTTCAGTGGATGTGTGCCTGCCAGTCCGCGGGCACCCTGTCGCGCGGGCCAGGGGCACCCTGGTCGGCCGGGTGGCTGGTCGGCGGCGCGAGTTCCGGTCCGTCGCCGTACATTTCCTCGGTGGCGAAGTTGTAGTACCAATCCTCGCCCGGCTCGAAGCTCTGAATGAACGGGTGGCCGGTGTCCTTCGCGTGCAGGGTGGCGTGCTGGGCGGGCGAGGTATCGCAACAGCCGATGTGGCCGCACTGCGCGCAGCGGCGCAAATGCACCCACCAGCCTTGGGCGGCATCGCATTCCACACAGCCCGCACCGCTTGGCGGCACCGCGGTATCGATACCCTCGAGCTCCTGCGTCATCGTTGACCTCCTGAGGTGGTTTCCGGTTCGGGCTGATTCTGCTCCGCCGGGTCATCGGGGGTGCGGTTCAATGGCAGCCACACGGTGAATCGGGTGTTGCCAGGCACCGAGTCGACCTGGATGTCGCCGTCGTGCTTGTTCACCACGATCCGGAACGAGATGTCCAGGCCGAGTCCGGTGCCCTCGCCCATCGGCTTGGTGGTGAAGAAGGGCTCGAAGATGCGGCTGCGCACGTCCTCCGGAATGCCGGGACCGGTGTCGCCGATTTCGATGACGGCGCAATCGTTTTCGTGCCTGGTGCGGACGGACAGGGTGCCATGGCCGCCCATCGCGTAGACCGCGTTGTCGATCAAGTTGGTCCACACTTGGTTCAATTCCGCTGCGTAACATGGCACTTGCGGTAGTGAGCGGTCGTACTCCTTGACCACCTCGACCCCGTCGCCGATCTTGCGGCTGAGCATCACCAGCGTGCTGTCCAGCAGATCGTGGATGTCGACCACCTGGAACGGCGCCCGGTCCATCTGCGAATACTGTTTGGCCGCATTGACAAGCGACGAGATGCGCGTGGTCGAATCGGCGATCTCGTTCATCATCAGCTCGGTCTCGATGGTGTAGTTCAACCAGCGGATCGCGCCCTGGAACACCTGATCCGTGCAGCCTTCGAGGGTGGCGGACACCCGCTCCAGCCAGTCGACGTCGAACCCGGCCTGGACGAAGTTCGGCGCGAGGTTCCAGCCGTCGATCATGCCGTGTTCCTCCAGCCAATCGCCGAGCACGTCCTCGCGATCGGCGGCCTCCATCGGCGTCAGCTCCGGTGCCTTCGCCACCTGAGCGGCGGCTTCCTCCTGCAGCCGCACCAGCGCGCCGAGAGAGGCGGTGTCGAACTTGCCGTCCGCCATCATCGCCAGCTTGTGCCGCATGCCCGCGACCCGTTCGCGCAGGCCGGAGGTGGCTCGCACCGCGGCGGCCGCCGGGTTGTTCAGCTCATGGGTAAGGCCCGCCGAGAGGGAGCCGAGGGCGAGCAGTCGCTCGCGCTGGCCGACCCGCGCGTTGGCGTTGCGGTTGCCGAAGAACACCCCCTCGAGCAGGTGCACCGCCATCGGGAACCATTCCTGCACCATCTGGGCGAAGATCGCGGCGTCGAGCACGAAGAACCGCGACGGCACGGTCACCTTCAGCGATCCGTTGTAGGTCTGGTCGACCTTGTCACCGATGTAGGCCATCCAGGCGCCGGAGTAGGCGCCGTGATGCTGGGTGCGGACCAGCTCGATCTCGGTGCCGCCGGACAGCTTGGTCAGCACGACCTCGCCCTCCATCAGCACGTAGAAGCAGGTGGCAGGCTCGCCCTCGCGGAAGACCAACTCCGGCTCGATGGTCTCGATCCGCCCGTCCCGGCACAGCCAGTCCAGCTGTTCGTCGTTGAGCTTCTCGAACAGGAACAGGGTGCGCAATTCCGCTGGGTCACAGACCATTCGGCTGCTGCGGTCCGCGTTTTCCGTTGAATTCATTTGCCAGCCTTCCTATTCAGGCTAGGTACCGGTGCACGAGCATGACCGCCATCGCACCCTCACCGACCGCCGACGCGACGCGCTTTGCCGAATCGGCGTGCACGTCGCCTGCCACGAAAACGCCGGGCACGTTTGTTTCCAAATGATGGGGCGGCCTGGGCAATTCCCAGCCCGCCGGTCGTGCGCCGTCGACCATCAGATCCGGCCCGGCCAGCACATAACCGGCCTCATCGCGCTTGACCATGCCGTCGAGCCAGTCGGTTTGCGGTGCGGCGCCGATGAACAGGAACAGACGCTCGGCCTCTGCCTTTTCTTCGGTACCCGACTCGTTGTCGCGCAACACGATCTGCTGCAGGTGATCGTCGCCGTCGGCGGCGATCACCTCGGTATTGGTGTGCACCTTGATATTCGGCAGCTGCGCGATCTGCTGGACCAGGTAGTGCGACATCGAGTTGTCCAGCGAGCCGGACCGCACCACAAGATGCACCGTCTTCGCGTTGCGGGACAAGAACACCGCCGCCTGGCCCGCGGAATTCGCGCCGCCGACGATATAGACGTCGCGGTCAGCGCATTCGGCGGCTTCCGTCATCGCCGAGCCGTAATACACACCGCGCCCGGTGAAGTCGTCGACGCCGCGGGCGGGATGCCTGCGATAGTCGACGCCGGTCGCGATGATCACCGTGTGCGCGCAGAGCTTGCCGCCGTCGGCGAAGCGCACCGTGCGCGCGGAGCCGTTCACCTCCAGCGCGGTCACCTCGCGGGTGGTGATCACCTCGGCGCCGAACTTCGCGGCCTGTCGCCGTGCCCGGTCGGCCAGCTGGCCGCCGGACACCCCGTCCGGGAAGCCGAGGTAGTTCTCGATGCGCGAGCTCTGCCCGGCCTGTCCGCCGGTCGCGGTGCGCTCGACCAGCACCGTGCGCAGGCCCTCGGAGGCGCCGTACACCGCAGCGCCGAGGCCAGCCGGTCCACCGCCGACCACGATCAGGTCGTAGAAGTCGCCGGTCGCGTTGACGGTGAGCCCGACGTTCTGGGCGAGTTCGTTGTCCGACGGCTGCACCAGGGTGTCGCCCGCCGCGGTGATCACCACCGGGCAGCGCTCGGGATCGGCGCCCGCGGCCTCCAGCAGCCGCGCGCCCTCCGGCTCGTCGGCCAGGTACCAGCGGTAGGGCAGTTGATTGCGGGCCAGGAACTCGCGCACCTCCGAGGAGCGCGGTGACCAGCGGTTGCCGACCACCTTGGTCTCGGTGACCGGCCGGTGCTCACTGCTGCGCCAGGCGTCGAGCAGGCCGTCCAGCACCGGGTACAGCTTCTCCTCCGGCGGGTCCCACGGCTTGAGCAGGTAGTGGTCCAGGTCGACCACGTTGATCGCGTTGATCGCGGCGCTGGTGTCTGCGTAGGCGGTCAGCAGCACGCGGCGGGCGAACGGGTGCAGGTCCATTGCCTGCTCGAGGAATTCGATGCCGTCCATGCCAGGCATCCGGTAGTCGGCGATCAAGACGGCGACCGGCTGGCCGCGCAATTTCATCTCGCGCAGCGCGTCGAGTGCCTGGGCGCCCGATTCCGCGCGCAGAATCCGGTATTCGGCGCCATAGCGGCGCCGCAGGTCGCGCACGACGGCTCGGGAAACCCCGGGATCGTCGTCGACGCTCAGGATGGCCGGTTTCGTGGCAGCGGGTGAAGTCACCTCACGAGTATGAATCGTCGGTGCAAACCGTGTCGTCGGTGTTTCACTCGTGGCGGACAGGACCGCGTCACAGCTTGTGGTGCCGGATCAGGTCGAGCTCGTTGGGGGTGAGCAGCCGCTCGAGCTTCTCGGGGGACGGGCCGCGGGCGGGCGGGCCGCCGTCGGACTCGTCGGCGGGCAGTAGCGGCACGTGTTCGGCGTGCCGACGATGTAAGAGGGAGCGCAGGTTCACGGCCGGTCACCTCACGTTTGACGGAAAGATTTCTGGAGGCAGTGTCTTTGCTTCTTCTATCCGGCATTGTGCGCTGGCTATTACGAAGATCGCCGGACAACATGCGGGATGTGACCCAACTGTCTTCCCGATTAAAATGCGCATAACTCATCAAACGCGCTCGGCCGGACACCTCTCGGTTCGTTCGCATGAATCCCGGAGGCAGCGTTGCCGAAGAATCTCGAAGCCACCATTGATATCGCCGCGCCGCCGGACCGAGTGTGGGCGGTGGTCTCGAATCTCAAGCGGATGCCCGAGTTCAGCCCGCAGTGCGTACGGATGCTGCCGCTCGGCAGACCCAAGCCAGGCACCTGGGTGCTCAACCTGAATACCGACGGCAAGAAATACTGGCCGACCACCGCGCGCATCGTGCGATACGAGCCGAACCAGGCGTTCGCCTTCAAGATCAACGAAAACCGGTCGATCTGGAGTTACACCTTGGAGCCGACCGAGACCGGCACCCGGCTGATCGAGCGCCGCGACGTCCCCAACGGCACAAGCTGGTTTTCCCGCAAGTCGATCGACGCCGCACTCGGTGGTGAGGTGCCATTCGAGGAGGCGCTGGTTCGCGGCATGAACGAAACACTCGACAAGATCAAGGCCGTGGTCGAGACGCACAACTAGTTCGGCGTGTTCACGTTCGGCGGGCCGGGGTCCGGTGCGTAAGTTGCCGAGTATGCGAATGACGCGCTGGTCCGCGGCAATTGCCGCACTCACGGTGACCGCCGCTCTGGTGGCGGGTTGTGGCTCCGCCGATTCGGGACCCGAGCGTGAGGTCACCGTGGTCGGCAGCGGTCAGGTGCGCGGCGCTCCGGACATCCTGAATGCCGATATCGGCGTCGAAGTGACCGCAGACAATGTCTCGGCCGCCATCGCCCGCGCCAATGACCGGGCCAGGGCGATGACCGACGCGATCGTCACCGCGGGTGCCACCAAGGAGGACGTGCGCACCACCGACGTCTCGATCCAGCCGCAATACGCGGGCGGCACCGAGGGTGGCAACACGGTCGTCGGTTACCGCGCGAGCAACTCGGTTCGCGTCGTCGTGCGCGATCTGAGCAAGGCGTCCGGCGTGCTGGACAGCGCGATCAAGGCGGGCGGCAACGAAACCCGGCTGCGCTCGGTGTCTTTCGCGATCGACGACAATTCGCAGCTGCTCGCCGACGCGCGGGCACGCGCGTTCGCCGACGCCAAGGCTCGGGCCGAGCAGTACGCGGTGCTCGCGGGCGTGCAGCTGACGAAGGTCATCACCATCTCCGAGGCGAACAGCCGCGACGACAACAGTGCGAAGATGTCCGCCCGGGACGCGGCACCGCAGTCGGTGCCGCTGGAACCGGGCACCCAAACGGTGACCTTCACCGTGAAGGTCACCTGGGGGCTAGGTTGATTTCGCGCGGACGCGGGTCGCTGATTTCGCGCGGACGCGGGTAGCTGATTTCGCGCGGGCGCGAAGACTGATTACCCCGTGATCGCGAACTTGGGCAACGTAACCACCTGCGCCGCATACGAAAGCCCCGCGCCGAACGCGATGAGCAGCGCGGTGTCACCCGGCTTGGACTGGCCCTTGCGCAGCATCGCCTCCATGGCCAGCGGGATCGACGCGGCCGACGTATTGCCGGTCTCTTCGATGTCGTTGGCCAGCGCGCAGTTCTCCGGCAGCTTCAGCACCCGCGCCATGATCTCGATGATCCGGCCGTTGGCCTGGTGCGGAATCATCGCGTTCAGGTCGTCGGTGGACAGGCCCGCTCGGTCGATGGCGTCGCGGCATACCTTCTCCAGCGAGTGCGCGGCCCAACGGAATACCGCCGTGCCCTCCATCGCCAGGTAGGGGCGCACCGCGTCGGTGCCCTTCTCCTCGATCTCGCGGAAGAATTCGACCCAGTCCTTGTCCTGCCGGATCGCGTGATGCTGGGTGCCGTCCGAGCCCCACACCGTCGGCCCGATGCCCGGCTCGGCGGCCGGGCCGACGATCACCGCGCCCGCGCCGTCGGCGAACAGGAAGGCGGTCGAACGGTCCTTCGGATTAACGGTGTCGGTGAGCTTCTCCACGCCGATCACCAGCACGTGCCCGGCGGTTCCGCCGCGGACCAGGTCCGATGCCAGCGCGAGCGCGTGGCAGAAGCCCGCGCAGCCTGCGGAGACATCGAAGGCGGCCGAGCCGTTCATGCCGAGTTCGGTCGCGATCCGCGGTGCGGCGGCGGGGGTGAGCAGCAGGTGGGTCGATGTCGCGACGATCACGCAATCGACCTGGTCGACCGCGATGCCCGATGATTCCAGCGCGCCCTGTGCGGCGGCGACGCTCATGCTCTGGACGGTCTCCGACGCACCGGCGAAGCGCCGGGACTTGATGCCGGACCTGGTCTGGATCCACTCGTCGCTCGAGTTGATCGGACCCGCCACCTCGTCGTTGGTGACGACTCGAACCGGGCGATATACGCCGAGCCCGAGGATCGCCGTGTGCTCTGCCCCGGTGGTCTGGGCGATTCGAGCAGCCATGTGCGTCTCCTATGTACCTGCGGCACCGCCGCCGGGTTGTCCCCGAAGCCTCGAAAATGGATCCCTCATCAGCCGCCACCTACGGAGCCGTAGACATGAGGCCCCCTCATATTAGCCCGAGGATCGGCGTTTCGCCGTGCGTATTCTCACAAACCCCGGGTATACGCCGGTTAGCATGCTGAAAGCTCAGTCCAGCGTGCCCCAACTATGTGTCTGCCGTCTTTCCGCTTGACGGACGGTAGGTGCGGATTGCGAGGACACCATGCTCGGTCTCGGGATTATCGGGTGGATCATCATCGGCGGTCTTGCCGGGTGGATTGCCAGCAAGATCATGAAGACGGACGCTCAGCAGGGCATTCTGCTGAACATCGTCGTCGGCATCGTCGGCGGCCTGCTCGGCGGTTTCCTGCTGAAGCTGCTCGGCGTCGACGTCGAGGGCGGCGGCCTGTGGTTCAGCTTCTTCACCTGCATCGCCGGTGCGGTGATCCTGCTGTTCCTGGTCGGTCTGGTTACGGGTCGTCGAGTCCGAAGCTGACGACTCCGTGCCACAGGCTCCTTTCCCGTAAGGTGTGAACGCTTGCGCCGGTCCTTTGGTTGACGGCGCGATCCGACTGCATCTAGCACGAAAGAGGAGCCTGTGGCCCGCCGTCCCACGCCGCCCGGCACGCCTGACCGCACCGGAGTCGGCCACGTCGCCGATCTGGTTCGCAACGCGATTCCCCCGCTGCATCCCGCCGGGCTTCCGTTCGTCGCCGCCCCGCTCGCGGTCGCTGTCCTCGGCGGCAAGCGCAAGTGGGTGCGCCGGACGGGCCTGCTGGCCGCCGCCGCGTGCGCGACGTTCTTCCGTCACCCGAACCGGGTGGCGCCGAACCGCCACGGCGCCGTTGTCGCGCCTGCCGATGGTGAGATCGCCCTCGTCGACACCGCCGCGCCGCCCGCGGAATTGGGCCTCGGCGACCAGCCGGTGCCCCGGGTGAGCATCTTCCTTTCCGTGCTCGACGTGCACGTACAGCGCACGCCGGTATCCGGCGTCGTGCGCACGGTGCTGCATCAGCCCGGCCAGTTCCGTTCGGCTGATCTGCCCGAGGCCAGCTCGGTGAACGAGCGCAACACCATGGTGCTGGACACCCCGGCCGGGCAGCAGGTGATCGTGGTGCAGATCGCGGGCCTGCTCGCCCGCCGCATCGTCTGCGACGCCAAGGTCGGCGACGTGCTGACGATCGGTGATACCTACGGGCTGATCCGCTTCGGCTCCCGGGTGGACACCTACTTCCCGGCGGGCACCGAGCTGCTCGTCGAGCCGGGGCAGCGCACCATCGGCGGCGAAACCGTCCTGGCGTTGCTCGGGTCGGCCTCAGCCACCGCTTCATGATGGAGGCGGCTGCTCCGGCCAAGCAACGGCGCCGCCCGATCCGGCTGCTGCCGAGCGTGGTGACCATCCTGGCGCTGTGCTCCGGACTGTCCGCGGTGAAGTTCGGTCTGGACAACCGCCTAGACCTCGCGCTCGCGATGGTCGGCGCCGCGGCCGTGCTCGACACCCTCGACGGCCGGCTGGCCCGAATGCTGGACGCCACCTCCAAGATCGGCGCGGAGCTGGACTCGCTCTCCGACGCCATCTCCTTCGGCGTCGCGCCCGCGCTCGTGCTCTACGTGACGTTGCTGCACTCCGAGACCGCGGGCTGGATCATCGCCCTGCTGTTCGCGGTGAGCATCGTGCTGCGGCTGGCCAGGTTCAACACCCTGCTCGACGATGACACCCGGCCGGAATGGTCGCGCGAGTACTTCGTCGGGGTGCCCGCTCCGGCCGCGGCGCTCATCGCGATGGTGCCCGTCGCGCTGTCCGTGCTGTTCGGTGACGGCTGGTGGGTCGGCTTCTACGCGGTGGCGGCGTGGACCGTGCTCGCGGCGGCACTGGCCGTCAGCACGGTCCCGACGCTGGCCATGAAGTCGGTGTCGGTGGCACCGCAGGCGGCCGCGGGGTTGCTCGTGCTCGTCGCGCTGGCCGCGGCGCTGCTGGTCACCTATCCGACCGTGCTGCTGCTGATCCTGGTCGCGCTGTACCTGGTGCACATCCCGTTCGCCTGGCACTCGCAGCGCTGGGTCGCCGCCCGCCCGGAAACCTGGACGCACAAGCCCGCCGAGCGTCGCGCCCAGCGGCGCGCGCAGCGGCGCCCGGTGATCCGGCGTCCCGCCATCCGCGGCTCCACCGCCCGGTTGCGTTTGCGCAGGCCAGGCGGCAGGCAGCGGGACACCAACGACCTGTCCCGCTGAAGCTGTTTCCTACTGGGATTTCTTAAGGTCTTGAAAAGCCAGGGCGAGAATGCTCTTGCAGCATGGGCACTCTGGCGGCAGTGGGTGGCTTCGGCTTCAGCGGGTGGGGTATCGGCGGCTTCGGTGCCGCGAGATTCGGCCTGAAGCGGTTGCGGGATATCGCGGATTCGGTGAAGGCCGAACATCTGCGGTTGCCCGCGCGGGCGAGCGGTACGGTCATATCCGGCGGGCGGGATCGGAAGAAGGTAGCGGTGGAGCCGGACGGGTTGGGCGTATTCGTGGCGCATCGTCCAAGGCTGTTCGCGCTCGCCTACCGGATGCTCGGCTCGGCCGGTGAGGCCGAGGACGCCGTGCAGGAGACCTATCTGCGCTGGGATGCCGCCGACCGCAGCAGGATCCGGTCCGCCGAGGCCTGGTTGACCACCGTGCTGGTGAATCTGTGCCGCACCTGGCTGGTGTCGGCGCGGGCGCGCCGGGAGACCTACGTCGGGCCGTGGCTGCCCGAGCCGGTGTCCACCGAACGCGGTGAGCTCGGCCCGCTGGAGACCGTGGAAGAGCGCGAACTGGTGTCGTTCGCGCTGCTGTCGGCGCTGGAACGGCTGTCGCCGGTCGAGCGGGCGGTGTTCGTGCTGCGCGAGGCGTTCGGTTACGCCCACCGTGAGATCGCCGACATGCTCACCATCAGCGAGGCCAACTCGCAGCAGGTCTATCGGCGGGCGGGGGTGCGGGTGCGAGAAGGCCGGGCGCGCTTCGACATTCCGAACGAATACGCGGGCGAGCTCATCAAGCGCTTCCTGAAGGCGGCGCGCACCGGGGACATCGAGTCGCTGGAGCAGATGCTGACCGCCGATGTCGTCTCGATCGCGGACGGCGGCGGTCAGGTCAACGCGGCCCGCCGCCCGGTGGTCGGTGCGGCGAAGGTCGCGCGGTACCTGTCCGGCCTGTTCCGGTGGGAGGTCCCCGGCATGGAGATCCTCATCGAGGAGGTCAACGGCGCGCCCGCCGCGGTGGCCCGGTCGAACGATGTGCCCGTCGCCGTGGTCGCGGTGGAGTTGGTCGATGGCGCGATCGCCACGCTGCGGCTGGTCGTCAGTCCGGAGAAGCTGGCCTTTTTCGCCAGTTCGGCGGGATAGTGATGTGCTTCACGGCGCGTAGTTGTCATGGACGGTGGCGCTATTCGGTCTGAAGGGTGTCGGCCGATCGAAAAGGAGCCACATAATGACCGGACAGCATCGGATAGTTGTACTCGGCGCCGGATACGCGGGTCTGGCGGCAGCGGGCCGCCTCGCCAGCAAGGCACGCGGGGCTGAGGTCACCGTGGTGGACGCGCGCGTCCGCTTCGTCGAACGGGTTCGGCTGCACCAACAGGCGGCCGGGCAACGGATTTCGGCATGGGATCTGCGGGAACCGCTGGAAAGCAAAAAGATCCACTTCGTGCGGGCCCGTGCGACGGATATCGACACCGAGGGCAAGCGGATATTGCTGGACACCGCAACGGCGCTCGATTACGACACCCTCGTGTACGCACTGGGCAGCATCGGCGACTCGAACGGCGTCCCCGGGGTGGCGGAGCATGCCTACTCGGTGTCGACGCCCGAGGACGCGGACCGCTTCGAGGCTGTTCAAGGGCCCGTCGTCGTGGTCGGCGCCGGGGCCACCGGCATCGAGCTCGCCGCGGAACTGGCTGAATCGCAACCTGATTCGCGCGTGCTGCTACTCAGTCCCGACGAGCCGGGTGCGTGGCTGTCGCCGCGGGCACAGGCACACATTCGCCACGCGCTCGAGCGGCTCGGTGTCGAGATCCGTTCGGATACCAAGGTGATCGAGGTGACCGAGGACGGCGTGCGGCTGGCCGACGGCACGCTGATCGAGTCGGCGGCGACCGTGTGGACCGCTGGCTTCGCGGTGCCGGATCTGGCTGCGCGAGCGGGCCTTTCGGTCGACAGTGCGGGTCGCGTACGGACCGATGACTCGCTGCGGTCCATCTCGCACCCGGACGTTTACGCGGCGGGCGACAGCGCGGTGGTCGCCGGTCCCGGCGGCCGCGAACTGCGGATGGCCTGCGCGACCGCGCTGCCCACCGGCAAGTACGCGGCCGATGCCGTCGCCGCCAGGTTGCGCGGTGCAGAGCCGGGGCGGTTGCGGTTCCGGTACGCGCTGCAGTGCCTGAGCCTCGGCCGTCGGGACGGCCTCATTCAATTCCTGCACGCCGATGATTCGCCGGGGCGAGCCGTGCTGACCGGCCGAACGGCGGCGTGGGTGAAGGAGCTGATCGTGCGCGGCGCGGGGTGGGCCGCTCGCCCCTGAATTCCGCTGTCGCCGAGGTGCTTTCCGGTGCCGATGCGCTGATCCCGCATCGGCGTCCGGTACTGGACTCGCCTTCGTCAACTAGGGGTTGACGGTCGTCAATCGTCAACCTATCGTTGACGCATGACGATTCCTTACCGCCTCGACGACCTGATCGACGGTATCAAGAAAGCCCGCCCCGACAATGTGCTCGACCAACTGTCCGACGCTGTGGTCACCGGCAATCATCTCGGTGAACTGGCCGATCACCTGATCGGTCACTTCGTCGACCAGGCCCGCCGCACCGGCGCGTCGTGGACCGACATCGGCGCCAGCATGGGCGTCACCAAGCAGGCCGCGCAGAAGCGTTTCGTGGCCAAGGGCCCCAGCGATGTGGCCCAGGCCGCCCTGATGGATCCCAACGCGGGCTTCGCCAGGTTCACCGACCGGGCCCGTACCATCATCGTTGCCGCGCAAGAAGCCGCTCGTACCGCCGGAAACTCGGAGATCGGCACCACGCACCTGGTGCTCGGCCTCCTGGCCGAACCCGACGGCATCGGCGCGAAAGAGATCCTCACCAGCGGCATCACCCTGGAAGCGGTGCGCGAGGCCGCGACGGCCGCGCTGCCCGCCGGGGCAGGCGAGGTTCCCCCGCTCATCCCCTTCGATCCGGAAGCCAAGAAGGCCCTCGAACTCACCTTCCGTGAAGCACTTCGCCTCGGCCACAACTACGTCGGCACCGAACACATCCTGCTCGCTCTGCTCGAACAGGAGAACGGGGCGGGCCTGCTCACCGGGCTCGGCATGGACAAGACGAAGACCGAAGCCCACATCGTCGAACTCCTGTCCGCGTTCTACACCGAAAAGTCATGAGGCGCGGGTGGGCGCCGAAGAGAGGGGCGCCATGAAGATCGGTGCGGTAGTCCTCGCGGTGTCCATCCTGGTCGCGGCCGGTTGGCCTGCCGTTCGCGGACGGATCCGCCGAGCGCGCAACGGATTTCGTGCGGTCAACGCCGCGCGGGTGCGCAGGCGGCGGCTGATCCGCTCGCGGGGTGCGGCGCGGCAGGGGCAGCGGCAACCGCTCGATCTGCTGCGCGCCGCATGAAACCTAGGCGCGCCCGCGCAACCCACCACCCCAACGCGGCCATTGCGCTTGGGGTTTCGGCTCGGGCACCAGCGGCTCGCGCTCGACATCGGTGACGTACAGCGGTAGGTGGGGTGCCAGTTCCTCGAGCAATGCGAGCGTCTTGCCGCCCTGCGCGGCCCGGTACTCGGGCATCGTCAGCCCGACGATCTGCAGGAATCGCACACTGCCGTGCGGTGTTTCGATGGTGCCGAGCTCCGGGTCGACGGTGAAGCCCACCGCGTGAATGCCCGAATTCGGCTGGTCGGCGGCGATCGGGCCGTTCGCCTTGATGGTGTGCCCCGGCTCGAACCACTTGCCGGACTGGAAGACATAGCGCGCGAGATTCTGCAGGAAGTTCGCGGGCCATACCGGCGGCTCGGTGTCGGCCGGCCCGC
Source organism: Nocardia sp. NPDC051321 (assembly GCF_044455225.1). Taxonomy (NCBI): domain Bacteria; kingdom Bacillati; phylum Actinomycetota; class Actinomycetes; order Mycobacteriales; family Nocardiaceae; genus Nocardia; species Nocardia sp. NPDC051321. The sequence continues at coordinate 76,928 of NZ_JBITEM010000013.1, forward strand.
GCACCAGCCGGAAGGTGAACTCGAAGCCCCAACCGGACTTCTCGGGGTTGTCCCACTCCTTCTCGTACAGCTCGGTCATGCCGTAACCGATGTAGTGCCAGTGCGGTACCGGTTCGGTGCGTGAGTACGCGCTGATGCCGTCGAGTGGATCGGGTCCACCGAGCGACCAGCGGTGATCGGTGGCCCAATGGAAAGGTTCGATATCGCCGTACAACGGACGCAGCGCGCCGTCGATGGCATTCCAGCCGGGTGCTTCACTCACTGACCCACCATAAGCCGCGTGCTCGTGACTACGCCGAGCTCCGCTCGGCTAGGTCACGAGCCCACTATGTCCATTGGGCTTGGTCGCTGCGCTCCCGCGCCGTGTGCAGACTTGTTGTATCACCCTGCAGGGCAACGGGTTTGACCGACGCAAATTGTTGGGGGTCGGCTATTCGTTCGGGACGTTGCGGTCGAGTTCGTCCAGCCAGGCTGTGGCGTAGGCGTCGCTTGGGGCGCGCCAGTCGCCGCGGGGGGACAGGGAGCCGCCGGAGCCGACCTTGGGGGCGTTGGGCAGGGTTGAGCGTTTGAATTGGCTGGTTTGGATGAAGCGGCGCAGGAATTCCGCGAGCCAATGTTTGATGGTGGGCAGGTCGTAGGCGTTGCGCTGGTCGGCGGGGATCAGGTCGGGCCATGGGCCTTGGGCCGGATCTGACCACGCGTGGCTGGCTAGGTAGGCGATGCGGCTGGGGCGGTAGCCGAAGCGGAGCAGGTAGTAGAGGTGGAAGTCCTGCAGTTCGTAGGGGCCGACGGTGGCCTCGGAGCTCTGGCTCGGCGCGGCGGAGTCGGTGTCGGGCACCAATTCTGGGGAGATCTCCGTCCGCAGGATCGACCCGAGCACCTCGCCTGCGGCCGGGCCGAACTCGGCGGTGTCCACCGACCAGGCGATCAGATATTTGATCAGCGTCTTGGGCACCGACGCGTTCACGCTGTAGTGCGCCATGTGGTCGCCGACGCCGAAAGTGCACCAGCCGAGGGCGAGTTCGCTGAGATCGCCGGTGCCGATGACGAGCGCGCCGTGCTGGTTCGCCAGCCGGAACAGGTGCGAGGTGCGCTCGCCCGCCTGCACGTTCTCGTAGGTGATGTCGTACTGCGGCACGCCGTCGGCGGCGGGATGGCCGAGGTCGCGCAGCATCTGGGTGGCCGACGGGCGGATGTCGATTTCTTGCGTGGTGACACCGAGTGCGTCCATCAGCCGGTGCGCGTCGGTGCGGGTTCGGGTGCTGGTCGCGAAGCCAGGCATGGTGTAGGCCAAGACATTTGCGCGCGGCAGCCCGAGCCGGTCCATCGTCTGGGCGGCCACGATCAGCGCCAGGGTGGAGTCGAGCCCGCCGGAAACGCCGATGACGACCCGCTGCATTCCGGTGGCGCGCAGCCGGGTACTCAGTCCCTCCACTTGAATGTGCTGCACTTCGGCGCAGCGGTCGTTGCGGACCGCTGGATCGGCAGGCACGTAAGGGAAGCGCTCGATGTCGCGCCGAAGTTCAACCGCGCCCGCCGGGATCGGCAACTCCACCTCGATGCGACGCAGTTCGGCGAGCCGCTCCCGGTGGTCGTGCACATTGTCAGCAAAGCTGGTGGTGCGCAGCCGATCCGCGGCCAGTCGGCGCAGATCTAGGTCGGCGGTGACCAGCTGGGGCTGATCGGCGAAACGCGCACCCTCGGCGAGCAGGTCACCGTTCTCGCACACCAGCGCCTGCCCGTCCCACGCCAGGTCGGTCGTCGATTCCCCATGTCCCGCAGCCGAATACAGATAGGCGGCGAGATAGCGCGCCGAATGCGACGTGCACAGCGCCCTGCGATAGTCCGCCTTGCCGATGACGATATTGCTCGCCGACAGGTTGACCAGCACCGTTGCCCCGGCCAGCGCCGCATAACCGCTGGGCGGCAACGGAACCCACCCGTCCTCACAGATTTCCAGATGGAACACGAACCCGTCGAGATTGCTGGCGGTGAACAGCAGATCTGCGCCGAACGGCACCCGCTGCCCGGCGATCGTGACGTGTGTGCCGAGGTTCTCCCGAGCCGCCGCGAACTGGCGCTTCTCGTAGAACTCCCGATAGTTCGGCAGGTAGCTCTTCGGCACCGCGCCGAGCACCACGCCGCGGCACACCGCGACGGCGCAGTTGAACAGCCGTCCCTGGGTCCGCACCGGCGTGCCGACCACCAGCACCGTATCGATGTCGACGCTCTCCGCGACCACGCGCGCCAGTGCCGCCTCGACCGCTTCGTCCAGCGCGTCCTGGTGGAACAGATCGTCGGCGGTATAGCAGGAAAGCCCTAGCTCAGGGAAGACGGTCAGCACCACCGCGTCGGCCGCGGCCTGCCTGGCCAGCAGCAGCGTCTGCTCGACGTTGTAGGCCGGGTCCGCGACCCGCACCCGGGGCACGGCCACCGCCACCCGTGCGAAGTCGTGCCGGTAGAGCGATGCGAAGGGCAGTTCGTGCACTGCCGTCCCCCTTCGACGAGGATGCCGGAGATGATCATGATTTCCCCTCCGGAACCTACCCTCGATGCTGGCCCGCTAAGCTATAGCAATGGCGGATGAAACGGATTCCGACCTAATCGCGGGGGAACGACGCGCCGATCTGTTGCGTGCGCTTTCTTATGTGTCCACAGAGTCACAGCCGGACGGCGGCTATGTCGTCAACGGTGACCTTCCCCCCGAGGTGGCGCCCCCATTTATTCGGGCGATCATGCGGGTCGAAGCGGAGTTGTTGTTGCACGACGCGGAGCTGGTCACCGTGGAAGGTGGCGAGCCGAGGTCCCCGGAGGAACGCCGGACCGACGCGTTCGTCGCGTTGGTGTTGCGCGTCGACGATCGGGCGTAGGGATAGGGCGCGCCGTGAGCGCCAGGCCCGGAGGCGGTAGCGAAGCGTGACCACGCAGGGACCGCGAACGGCGCCATAGGGCAGAGCACCTTGCACTCGGCACGACCGAGTGCTAAAAATGGCTTTGGCACTCTCTACCTATGAGTGCCAGGTCGGGACGGTGAGACCGGGTTCCATCGACACCCTCGGTCGTCCGTCGCGGGCACCGCACCTGGCCAGCGTAATGGGGCGATCCAACCTGTGATCGTCCTGTGTGTCAGCCATACACATGGAGGATCTCAACAACGCCATGGCCAAGACAATTGCGTACGACGAAGAGGCCCGTCGCGGTCTCGAGCGGGGCCTCAATGCCCTCGCTGATGCGGTCAAGGTGACGCTGGGGCCGAAGGGTCGCAACGTTGTCCTGGAGAAGAAGTGGGGCGCCCCCACGATCACCAACGATGGTGTTTCCATCGCCAAGGAGATCGAGCTGGAGGACCCGTACGAGAAGATCGGCGCCGAGCTGGTCAAGGAAGTCGCCAAGAAGACGGACGACGTCGCTGGCGACGGCACCACCACCGCCACCGTGCTCGCCCAGGCGCTCGTGCGCGAGGGCCTGCGCAACGTCGCGGCCGGCGCGAACCCCCTCGGCCTGAAGCGCGGCATCGAGAAGGCCGTCGAGGCCGTCACCGCCAAGCTGCTCGACACCGCCAAGGAGATCGACACCAAGGAGCAGATCGCTGCTACCGCTGGTATCTCCGCAGGCGACTCGTCCATCGGTGAGCTCATCGCCGAGGCCATGGACAAGGTCGGCAAGGAAGGCGTCATCACCGTCGAGGAGAGCAACACCTTCGGGCTCCAGCTGGAGCTGACCGAGGGCATGCGCTTCGACAAGGGCTACATCTCGGGTTACTTCGTCACCGACCCGGAGCGTCAGGAAGCGGTCCTCGAGGATCCGTACATCCTGCTGGTCGGCTCGAAGATTTCGACCGTCAAGGACCTGCTGCCGCTGCTGGAGAAGGTCATCCAGGCCGGCAAGCCGCTGCTGATCATCGCCGAGGACGTCGAGGGCGAAGCCCTGTCGACCCTGGTGGTCAACAAGATCCGTGGCACCTTCAAGTCCGTTGCCGTCAAGGCGCCGGGCTTCGGTGACCGCCGCAAGGCGCAGCTCGCCGACATCGCCATCCTCACCGGTGGCGAGGTCATCAGCGAAGAGGTCGGCCTCTCCCTGGAGACCGCCGGCGTCGAGCTGCTCGGCCAGGCGCGCAAGGTCGTCATCACCAAGGACGAGACCACCATCGTCGAGGGCGCGGGCGACGCGGAGGCCATCAAGGGCCGCGTGCAGCAGATCCGTGCCGAGATCGAGAACTCGGACTCGGACTACGACCGGGAGAAGCTGCAGGAGCGTCTGGCCAAGCTGGCCGGCGGTGTTGCGGTCATCAAGGCCGGTGCCGCGACCGAGGTCGAGCTCAAGGAGCGCAAGCACCGCATCGAAGATGCCGTGCGTAACGCGAAGGCTGCCGTCGAAGAGGGCATCGTCGCCGGTGGTGGCGTTGCGCTGCTGCAGTCGGCGCCCGCGCTCGACGACCTGAAGCTCACCGGTGACGAGGCGACGGGCGCGAACATCGTGCGCGTCGCGCTGTCCGCGCCGCTGAAGCAGATCGCCTTCAACGCAGGCCTCGAGCCGGGCGTTGTCGCCGAGAAGGTCTCCAACCTGCCGGCCGGCCACGGCCTCAACGCCGATTCCGGCGTGTACGAGGACCTGCTCGCCGCCGGTGTCGCCGACCCGGTGAAGGTCACCCGCTCCGCGCTGCAGAACGCGGCGTCCATCGCGGCTCTGTTCCTCACCACCGAGGCCGTCGTCGCCGACAAGCCGGAGAAGTCCGCCGCACCTGCCGGCGACCCGACCGGTGGCATGGGCGGCATGGACTTCTGAGTCCAGCCACCCGGCAATACCTTTAGAAACCGAAAGCCGGTCCACCCTCGGGTGGACCGGCTTTCGGCGTCTGCGGAGTCCCGTCCGCGCTTCGATCCGAACTATACAGGTAAGGCTAACCTATATTCAAGTGTGGTTCGGGTCAGCTGCCGTCGACGGACAGGATGGTGAAGGGCTTCGGGGTGCCGGGGCCCATGGGTCCGCCCTTGTCGAATTGTGAAGCGACGACCAGGGTTTGATCGTTGACGCGGACCAATGTGGTTGGCAGGCCCAAGGATTCGTCGGTGATGCGGTGGTCCATGGTCGCCGCGGCGCCGTCCTCGGTGACGGTCCAGCGGGCGATGGTGTTGTCGGTGTTCTGCACCACCCACAAGGTATTGTCGCGCAGTTCTAATCCGTCGCCGTGGATCATGTTGCCGCCGTGCAGGTCGACCTTGCGGATCGGGTCCGCGGCGTCTGGGGTGAGGGCGATGCGGTACAGCTCGCCGACGTTCATGTCGACGGTCAGTAGGTAGCGCCCGCTCGCGTCTGCCACGATCCCGTTCAGGGTGAAGACATCGGGGGCATGCGGCGCGACGACCGTGCTCAGATCGAATTGTGTTGTCATATCGGCACGTCCGCCGTTGGCCGCGGCGTCGGCCACCTGCGCGGCGGTGACGCGATAGACGACGCTGCGCGTGGTATCGGTCAGGTACGCGGTGCCGTCCGGGGTGATGGCCAGGTCATTGACGAAGCGCGGCGCCGGGCCCGGTACGTCGAAACGGGCGATCAGTGCGCGAGTCGCGATGTCGTACACGGCAACTCCGGCGGTGGAGTCGGTCACCCAGAGCCGTCCCGCCTGATCGACCTTCAGTCCGTTGGCGGTCTTACGACCGTCGGCACCCGCAGGCAGGAAGATCTCGGCCTTCTTGGCCCCCGGCGTGGCCCGGTAGACGGCTCCGGTGGCGAACGAGCCGACGTAGGTGTCGCCGGTCCGCGGATCGGCGGCGATGCCCTCGGGGTAGACGCCGTCGCCCGGCAGGTCGTAGGCGGTGGTGATTCGGGTGGACGGCGCGGCAGGCGCGGGCTGCGCCGCGGTTTCGGTGCTTCCACAGGCCGCGACGGCGGTGCAGGCCACCGCGATGGCGAAGGTCGCCATGCGGCGGCGCGTTGCGTGGGACATGGTCTTGCCTCTCATCAGGTCTATCGCTTAGACGTACTCACATCTAAGGACGAATACGAACATAGATTAGAGTTCTAACATCAGTCAAGAGTCTTACGTAAGGTCGGGCAGATACCATGCGGTCATGACGTCCCTGCACTCCTCCGAGCGCCTCGGCTCTTACGTGAAGCGCGCCGAGCAGGCGCTGCAAACGGCAAAGCATGCCGCGCTGAAGCCCGCGGGCGTCACCGTCCCGCAGTACTCCGCCCTGCTCTTCCTCGGTGAGAACCCCGGCATCTCGGCCGCCGCGCTGGCCCGGCTGTGCGGCGTGACGCCGCCGACGATGAACACCGTGCTGACCAACCTGCAGGACCGCGGCCTCATCGAGCGCACCCCCCACGCGTGGCACAAGAACATCCTGGAAACCCGGCTCACCGAAGCGGGCGCCGCCGTCATGAAAGACGCCGACGCGCGCGCCGTCCGGGTCGAGCGCGCGGTAGCGGCCGGATTCACCGATGCCGAACGGGGCACCCTTCAGGAACTACTTGGCCGCTGCGCGGATCTGTTCGACTCCGTTCGGCCCGAAACCCCTTCCGCGCCAAAGAAATAGTCTGGCTCATCCGCCGAACTTGTTGCCGTCCAATGGTTTAGCGAGACCAGGTGCCGCATCGCCCGCGTGTCGTGCTGGTCACCTCCCACGCACTGCCTGCCGCTGCCGGGTGGCCGCCTTCCTCCTTCTCGCCGACCGAAGGCCTCTTTCGCCCCATCACGGCGACTGAAGGCGCCCTTGATCTCCCGCCGCAATCGGCATGCGGCTCAGCCTAATAACGGCACTAAGGCGAGGTCGGTGGTCGGCCGTGCGTAGTGGGTGCCGAGGCGGGATGTCACTCTCGTCGTCTATTCGTCAGTCCATTCGGAACTACCGGTACGGCGCGAAGTGCGCTGGGAGACAGGACGAATCAGGCATAACCAGCAGACCAGTTCGGTAAGAATTCATTCTACGAATTCCCGTCAAAATCACGGACCGCCTTCTCTGTCCGTCGATAACGTCCGTGTCGGCAAACTGTCAGTGACAATGGATTTGCCCGATGCCGACCCTCATCGGCGACGGTATGACGCGCTATCGGGCGAGCATATGAACCTGCCGTCGACGCGGTGTGAAAAGTGCTTAGCAAACGTACGTTGCGTTCCCAACAACTCTGCCAACTTTCGGCTAACGGCCAGTCAGTTGCGGGTTGATACCAAGGCGCCGATCCATGTCGAGTGCTTCTTGGGCTTCTGTATTGTCTGGCCCAATGTCACAGGATGCGAATACGGGTCGAATGTATGCCGGGCAACCCGTCGAGGACCGGCAACGTCAGCGGCGTGCGCGTTTTCTGGAATCGGGCCTGACGGTCTTCGCGCGCGACGGCTACGCCAATAGTTCGGTCGGCGCCATCTGTAAGGACGCCGGACTCTCCTCACGGCAGTTCTACGAGGAGTTCACCGGACGCGAGTCCCTACTACTAGAGCTCTACGAACAGATCGACCGCGAGTCGCGTGACGCGGTCGCCAAGTCATTGGAAAGCAAGGCCGACGCGAGCGCGCTCGAGATCATCGACGCGTCCACTCGCGCCTACGTCGAGTCCATCGGCTCGGATCCGCGCAAGGCGCGCGTCGCACTGGTCGAGGTGGTCGGTGCGGGACCGAAGGTGGAGAAGTTCCGGCTGGAACTGCGCCGGGTCTGGGGTTCGCTGCTGGCGGGTGCCGCGGAGGACGCGGCCATGCACGGCGAGATCCCGACCGGTGACTACGAGATGCGGGTGCTCGCGATCATCGGCGCGGTGAATTACGTGGTGGATTCGTGGAGCGGTGCGGATCCGCGCCCGCCGCTCGATGACGTGATCAGGGTGCTGAGCAGGGTGATCATGGGCGCGGTCGGCGCGTAGCCGCCGATCGGGCACGGTAGCGTGCCCAGCATGGAGACGGTTCCGATCCAGATGCCGGATGGCAGCACCGTTCCGGTGCGGCTGATCCCGGCCAGCGGTGCGCACCGGCATCCGGTCACGCCGGACGCACCGCGGCCGGTGCTGGTGATCGTGCCTGGTCTCGGGGTGCCCGCCGGGTATTACGAGGGGTTCGCAGGGAAGCTGGCGGCGCGCGGGTTCGACATGGCGATCGGCGAGCTGCGCGGCAACGGCGACAGCAGGCCGAAGCCGAGCGCCGCCAGCACCTACGGCTACCACGAGCTGGTGTCGGTCGACTTTCCGGCGATCTTCGAGGTGGTGCGCGATCGGTTCCCGGCGAGCACGCCGTACCTGCTCGGGCACAGCATGGGCGGTCAGTTCGCGGTCATGTACGCGTCGCGGATTCGCGGCAGGCTCGGCGGGCTGATCCTGATCGCCTCCGGAACGCCGTATTACCGTGGCTACCCGGGACTTTCGAGCCCGGGCATGCTGGTCGGCACGGCGGCCGCCGCGCTGACCGCGGGCCTGGCCGGCCTCTGGCCGGGCGACCGGATCCCGGCGGGCGGCTTCGGCAGGCAGTCCAAGGTGCTGGTCGCGGATTGGGCGCGGCTGGCCCGCACCGGCCGGTTCCAGCCGGTCGGTGCGGACATCGACTACGAGGAACGGATCGCCCGCCTGAAGCTGCCGGTTCTGTCCATCACCATCACCGGGGACGACCTCACCCCGCCGGGTTCGGCCGAACACCTGTTGAGCAAGCTGCCCAAGGCCGACGTGACGACCTGGCATCAGCCGGAACCGTTGGGGCACAACGGCTGGATCCGCGAATACAGCACCACCATCGATCAGATCGAGAAGTGGCTGCGCGATCGTTAGATGTGCCGGCGCCCCACGTCGAGATGGCGGCTGAACCCGTCGAGCATGGCGTCCAGCCCGACCTCGAAATGGTCGGTGGCGGTAGGCTGCTCCGGCTCGTCGCCGCGCTGCGCGGCGACCGCGGCAATGGCGTGGCTGAGGATGTGGCCGATCGTGTACTCGCGCAGGCAGCGGGTCAGCTGCAGCGCGACCGTCGCCGAAAACCCGTGCCCCTGTAGATGTTCCACCATCCAGCTACCGGTTTCGACGGCCAGTTCACTGCGCACCGGACGAGTCGCGAAGACCGGCACCGCGTTCGGGTGCCTGCGCAGCGTGGACCGCAGCCGGTGCGCGTAGGCGCGCATCAGGTCGCGCCAAGGTTCCTGCCACGGTAGGGATTCCATGTCCAGCTCGGCGAACATCGCGTCGGCGATGCCGTCGAACAGCTCCTGCTGATCGGTGAAGTGCCGGTAGGCGGCCATCGGATCGGCGCCGAGCGCGGTGCCGAGTTTGCGCATCGAAAATCCGTCGACACCCGTCCGATCGATGAGGGTCAGCGCGACAGCCGCGATATAGTCGCGGTTCAAGGTGGTTCGCGTCGACGGCGCCGGATTCGCCCGCCGGGTGCGGGCGCGCCGCGCGCGCGTCACCTCGACGAGGTTCTCGGAATCCACGACAGCTCTCCTCCCGGGCCCAGGTCTACGACGTAGATGGTATCTACACCGTAGGCCCAGGGCCCCGGAACCGGCGGTTACCCGCGCCGCTCGATGAGCATCTGGGTGAAGAACTCGTAGATCAGCCCCGCCTGAAAGGCGGACTGCTTGTTGTCCGCCGCGCCGCCGTGGCCGCCCTCGATGTTCTCGTGGTACCAGAATTTGTGGCCCTGCTCCTCCAGCAGCGCGGCCATCTTGCGGGCGTGGCCGGGGTGCACGCGGTCGTCGCGGGTGGAGGTGGTGAGCAGGATCGGCGGGTAGGCCACGTCGGCCTTGGCGTTCTGATACGGCGAGTACTTGCTGAGGTATGCCCACTCCTCGGGCTTGTCCGGGTCGCCGTATTCGGCGATCCAGGAGGCGCCCGCGAGCAGCAGGTGGTAGCGCTTCATGTCCAGCAGCGGCACCTGGCAGACGATCGCGCCGAACAGCTCCGGGTAGCGGGTCAGCATCACGCCCATCAGCAGGCCGCCGTTGCTGCCACCCACCGCGCCGAGCTGATCGGCCGTGGTGATGCCCCGTGCGACAAGGTCTTTCGCGATCGCGGCGAAGTCCTCATACACCTTGTGCCGGTTGGCCTTCTGCACCGAGGTGTGCCATTGCGGACCGTACTCGCCGCCGCCGCGGATGTTGGTCATCACCCAGGTGCCGCCGCGTTCCAGCCAGCCCATCCCGGACGCACCGCTGTAGGCGGGCGTACGCGAGACCTCGAAGCCGCCGTAACCGGACATCACCGTCGGGCCCGGGGTGCCCTTGCGGTCGCGATGGCGAATCACGAAGTACGGCACCTGAGTTCCGTCGTCCGAGGTCGCGAAGAACTGCTCGGTCTCGATGCCGTCGGCGTCGAAGAAGCCGGGCTCCTGCTTGAGCTGCTCGGTGTCGCCGCCGACCGAGCTGGCGAGCAGCGTGGCCGGGGTGGTGAATCCGCTGGTGGTGAGCATGAATTCGTCGCCGCCCTCGAGCGGGTCGAGATTTATCACGCTGGTGGTCGCCATCGGCGGGGTGTCGGACAATGACTCGCTGCGCCAGCCGCCCGCGCCCGGTGTCAGCACGTAGAGCTTGGTCTGCACGTCCTCGAGGGTGATGAGCAGCAGGTGGTTCTCGGTCCAGCCGTAACCGTGCAGCGAGGTGTGCGCGTCCGGGGTGAAGATCACCTCGAAATCTCTTGCGCCGGAAAGGAACTTGTCGAAGTCGATGGCCAGCAGCGCACCGGACGGGTAGGCGTTGCCGCCGACCTCCCACGGCGACTTCAGCCGGACGAGCAGCCAATCCTTGTACCAGGATTCGCTCGCATCGGTGGGTGTCTCCAGATGCCGTAGGGTGCCGTCGTTTTCGAGCAGGTACACGTCTTCGTTGAAGAAGTCGGTGGCGCGGCCGATGTAATGCCGCTCGTAGCCAGGGGTCCGGTCGTAGCCCGCCGAGACCGCGACGTCACCGGCTTCGCCCTCGAAAACGGTGACCGCTTCGGCCAACTCGGTGCCGCGCTGCCAGCGCTTGGCGATGCGCGGATAGCCGGAGTCGGTCAGCGAGCCGGGTCCGAAGTCGGTGCCGACGTACACCGCATCGATGTCGATCCAGCGCATCTCCGACTTCGCCTCGGGCAAAAAGAAGCCGCCGTCCGCAGGAGCGATGAATTCCCTTGTCGTCATGTCGAATTCGCGCACCACCTTGGCGTCCGCGCCGCCGCGCGACAGGCTGATCAGTGCGCGCGACTGTTCCGGCCGCAGCACCCCCGCGCCGCCCCACACCCAGTTCTCGTCCTCGGCGGCGGCCAGCGCGTCCAGGTCGATCAGCACGTCCCAGTCGGGCGATTCCTTCGCGTACTCGGCGAACGTGGTGCGCCGCCACAGGCCCCGCGGATGCTCGGCATCGCGCCAGAAGTTGTACAGCCAGCTGCCGCGCCGACTCGGGTAGGCGATCTTGGTGTCGGTGTCGAGCATGTCCAGAATGCGCTGTTCGAGCTCGCTGAACCGGTCGGCGGAGGCGAATCGCTCGACGACCACACTGTTGTGCGCACTGGCCCAGTCGAGGGCCCGCTCATCGGTCACTTCTTCGAGCCAGAGGTAAGGGTCGGTCACATTCTGCTCAACGCCGGTCATCCCCTCATTGTTGCCGACCAGCGCAAATCGCAGCGTGGGGGTTACCAGAAGTGCGCTACGTCCACCACAACGCGCGCCCCGCTGCCCGGCCCGCCGAGAGTGAATACCCGCATCGGCAGCCGTGCGCGGACGCCGAGCCCGACGGTGGTCTGGCCCTCGAACGATCCGGCCCACGCCACCTGGCGGAAGGTCTGGTACCCGGCCACGTCGACGAGCTCGTTCCGGTTGCCCGGCCGGTAGGTGGTGTTGCCCGCGGTGTCGTGCGCGGGCGCGAGGATGACGACATTCAGGAACGCGCCGCCACGCAGCGGCACCGGCGCACCCGATCCGTCCATTGTCACCCTGTCGACGTAGCCGACGCGATAGCCCGCGACCGAACCCGCGCGTACCGTGCCCGAAAAGGTTTGGTGACCTTGGTCGATCGGCCCGACACCGCGCGCGGCTGCGGTCTGGCTGCGGACCCGCTCAGTAGGATCGCGGGTTCGAGGCCGATCCGACCAGGAGGTTTCCTTGCCGCCCTTTCTCTGGGAGCAGCACTGCTGTCTACCGTTGGTGCCGTCGGCACGGATCGCGGACCTCGCCCGATACCCCCTCGGGTCGTATTTGTCGGTGAACGTCGGGTATTCGCCGCATTCGACGGAGGATTCGGTGAAGCTGGCGCGGCAGTACCGCGCGGACGCGCTCGCCGACGGACGATTCCGATTGGTGCACAGCCACTCCGACATCGGTGCACCGGAAACCATCGCGCTGGCCTTCGATTTGGAGGACTCCGGCCCGCTCGGCGGCGACCTCGACAACGTGGAGCTGTTCTACGACCTGGGCGTCCGCTCGATGTTGCCGACCTACAACAGCGCCAACAAGGCCGGTTGCGGCTGCCTCGATACCGACGACACCGGGCTCACCGCCTTCGGCGTGGATCTCGTGCACAAGCTCAACGAGGTCGGCATGTTCGTCGACGGATCGCACTGTTCGCGCCGCACCGGGCTCGATCTGGCCACGCACACGCGGGTGCCGATGATCTACAGCCACTCCAATTTCGCCGCGCTGCGGGAACACCCGCGCAATATCACCGATGAGCAGGCGAAGGCCTGTGCCGCGACCGGCGGCGTGATCGGCCTCAATGGGGTAGGTATCTTCCTTGGCCACAACGGAATCGATGACGCTGCCGCACGCGTCGAGGCGATGGCCGACCATGTCGAACACGGTGCCGAGTTGGTCGGCATCGAGCACATCGGAATCGGTTCGGACTATTCGTTCGACGCCGAGGACTTCAACGGCATGCTCGCGGACCACCCGGAGTTGTTCCCCGAGTCGTACACCAAATGGGGCCCGCTGCAATGGGTTCCGCCGGAGGATTTGCTGGGTACGAGCCGGGTGCCCGGCCTCGATGAGGTGCTGGCGCGGCGCGGTTTCCGCGAAGCGGATCGCGCGGCGGTGTTCGGCGGGAACTTTTCCCGGGTCGCCCAGCAGGTGTGGCGCGACTAGCCGAGGTGTTCTGCGGCCACCCGTTTGGGCACGCACATCCGCCACGCTTCGACGATGAGTTCGGTCAGCTCCGCCTCGTCGATGGCGGCCAGCCGCACTCGTACCCAGTTGTATCGCTCGTCCGACGGGCGCGGCATGATGAATTTGCCCGGCTCGGCCTCGACCAGCGCCACCCGCTCGGCCTTGGGGAACGCGAAACCCATGCGTGTTTCGTCCGCAGACAGCGCCAGATACACGATTCGGCCGATCCGATACTTGACCCGGTCGCGGACCAGCGCCTCGGTTGTTCGCGGCAGGCTCATCGCGATCCGACGTACGTCATCAGCTGTCACCACCGGCCAAGTATCGCGCCGGGGTATGACAGCTGAGCCGGACCGGATCGGTCCCGAGCGGCGTCCCCCCACCACCGATCGAGCTGTCACCACGACGCAACAGTAGCGAGCCGATTTGTCTGATTCGCCACTCCGGCCCGCTCGCGAGCACCGAACTTGCAGCCCGGTGTGGCCTGCGGCTCATTGTTGTGGGGGACCGGTGGGCCAACTCGTAGCGACAGAGTTAGGCTCGGTGTCGTGACTCCCCATTACGACGTTGTCGTTCTCGGTGCCGGTCCTGGCGGTTACGTCGCCGCCATCCGTGCGGCACAGTTAGGCCTCCGTACCGCGATCGTCGAGCAAAAGTACTGGGGCGGTGTGTGCCTGAACGTCGGCTGCATCCCTTCCAAGGCGTTGCTGCGTAACGCTGAACTGGCGCACATCTTCACCAAGGAAGCCAAGACCTTCGGGATCTCGGGCGAGGTGAACTTCGACTTCGGTGTCGCGTTCGATCGCAGCCGCAAGGTCGCGGACGGCCGGGTCAAGGGCGTCCACTTCCTGATGAAGAAGAACAAGATCGACGAGTTCGACGGTAAAGGCACCTTCACCGACGCGAACACCCTCTCGGTCGAGCTGTCCAAGGGCGGCACCGAGACGATCACGTTCGACAACGCGATCATCGCCGCGGGCACCGTCACCAAGCTGTTGCCGGGCACTCAGCTCAGCGACAACGTGGTGACCTACGAGGAGCAGATCCTCACCCGCGACCTGCCCGGTTCGATCCTGATCGTCGGGGCGGGCGCGATCGGCATGGAGTTCGGCTACGTCCTCAAGAACTACGGCGTCGACGTGCGCATCGTCGAGTTCCTGGACCGTGCGCTGCCGAACGAGGACGCGGACGTCTCCAAGGAGATCACCAAGCAGTACAAGAAGCTCGGCATCACCATCACCACCGGTGCCGCCGTGCAGTCCATCGATGACGACGGCGCCAAGGTCACCGTCGCGATCAAGGACAACAAGTCCGGCAACGTGGAGACGGTCACCGTCGACAAGGTGCTGCAGGCCGTCGGCTTCGCGCCCCGCGTCGAGGGCTACGGCCTGGAGGCGGCCGGCGTCCAGCTCACCGACCGCGGTGCCATCGCGATCGACGACTACATGCGCACCAACGTGGCGCACATCTACGCCATCGGTGACGTGACCGCGAAGCTGCAGCTCGCCCATGTCGCGGAGGCGCAGGGTGTGGTCGCCGCCGAGACCATCGCGGGCGCGGACACCGTCACTCTCGGTGACTACCGGATGATGCCGCGCGCCACCTTCTGCCAGCCGCAGGTCGCCAGCTTCGGCCTGACCGAGCAGCAGGCCCGCGACGAGGGCTACGACGTGAAGGTCGCGACCTTCCCGTTCACCGCCAACGGCAAGGCGCACGGCCTCGGCGATCCGACCGGTTTCGTCAAGCTGGTCGCCGACAGCAAGTACGGCGAACTGCTCGGCGGCCACCTCATCGGCCCCGACGTCTCGGAGCTGCTGCCCGAGCTCACCCTGGCCCAGAAGTGGGACCTCACGATCAACGAGCTCACCCGCAACGTGCACACCCACCCGACGCTCAGCGAAGCCCTGCAGGAGGCCTTCCACGGCCTCGCCGGGCACATGATCAACTTCTGAGCGCGGCCGCATAGACAGACGGTGGCGGGGGGGGCCACCGGGGGGGCCCGCCCCCCATTTTTTTTTGCGGGGGGGGGGGGGGGGGGGGGGGGGGGGGGTGTGGTTTTAGAGGATTTTGGTTTAGT
>NZ_JBITEM010000013.1:92053-301874 GCF_044455225.1 Nocardia sp. NPDC051321
GCCGCTCGGCGACCCCCGGCTGGCGCCCGCCCCCGCCCGCGCGGGCCACATGAAAAACTTGGGCGCGCGCCCCCAACCACCCCGGGGGGCGCCCCCACCACGGGGCCCGCCCGCCACCGTTTTTCGTTGCCGGATGGCTGGGCTGGTGGTCTTGGTGTGGGTTTGCTAGACAGCGATGATGCGTAAGTGGTTGATCGGTGGGGCGCTGGTTGTTGTCGTGCTACTGCTGGTGGCGGTCGGTGGGTACTACCTGATGAACTCGCGCAGTTTCCAGTTGGCGGGGCGGCTGGTGAATCGGGTGGATACCAGCGACAAGGTGGTGGCGCTCACCTTGGACGACGGGCCGACCGATCGGGCGCCCGGTGTGTTGAAAGTGCTTGCCGAGCAGCAGGTTACGGCCACTTTCTACCTGGTAGGCAGCGACCTCGCGGCGCACCCGGAGTACGGCAGGGCCATCGCCGAGGCCGGGCACGAGATCGGTAACCACAGCTATAACCATCGCCGGATGGTGTTCAGCTCCGCGAGTACCGTCCGCGACGAGATCGAACGCACCGACGCCGAGATCGCGAAAACCGGCTACCAGGGCCCGATTACCTTCCGCCCGCCCTACGGTAAGAAGCTCTGGTCGCTGCCTAAGTACCTGTCCGATCACGACCGCACCTCGGTGACCTGGGACGTCGAGCCGGATTCCGGCGCAATCGCGACCACTGACGAGATCGCCGCGCAGGCCGTGCGTGAGGTGCGGCCAGGCTCGATCATCCTGCTGCACGTCATGCACGAGTTTGCGGGGCCCGCGCTGGCCGCGATACCCCGCATCGTCGGCGAACTACGTGCCGAGGGCTATCGATTCGTCACCGTCTCGGAGCTGATGAAGCACTGATCAGAGCATGCCGTACGCGTGGGACGGGGTGAGCGTGGCCAGTGCGCGGCGATCGGCGACCATCGCGCGGCGGTAGTCGTCCCAGTCGGGGTGTTCGCCGTTCGCGGCACGGTAGTAGTCGACGAGCGCTTCGACGGTCTCGTCATGCGGATCCGCGGCCACCGGGGTGACCGAGGCGATCGCCTCGATGACCGCGTAGGCGTAGAAGTCCTCGCGGGTGACGTGGATGGCGGCCCATGGCTCGCGCACCAGGTTGTGGTACTTCGCGCGGTCGGCGGTGATGGAGATGCGGATGTTGCCGTCGCCGCCGATCACATGCAACACGTTGGACAGCTGCGGGCGGCCGTTGCGGCGGATGGTGGTCAGCACGGACCGGCGATGGTCGCGGGCGAAGGCGACTGCATGGGCGAGTTCCATGCCGATATTCAACCGGTGGTGATCCGGGTCTCTTCCCCGGGTCGGCTCAGTCGCGGTGGTAGGCCGCTTGGGCTTCGTGCACACGCGGCATGTTGGTCTCGACCACGAGGACCAGCGCATGCAGCTGGTCGGCGACCTGGGCGCCGAGCTCGGTCAATGTGTATTCGACGCGGGGCGGAATGGTCTCGTGCACCTCGCGATGCACCATGCCGTCGCGTTCCAGGGCCTGCAGGGTCTGCGACAGCATCCGCTCGCTGACGCCGTCGACCCGCCTGCGCAGCGCGCTGAACCGGTAGGACCCTTCGCGGAGCGCGACCAGGGCGAGAATGCCCCAGCGGCTCGCTATGTTCTGCAAAACCGGCCTTGAGGTGCAGTTTCTGGCGAAGACGTCGGGCTCCAGCGTCGGATCGTCCAGGTCTGGCGACGATGTGCGCTGCGTACTCATACAACCGATAGTACCCATCTTGACCGAAGTGGTGTATGAATGCATAGTACTTACTAATAGTTAGTGCTTGATGAAACGTACACACTCTCTGGAGGTAGATATGACCGTTGCCGTGACCGGTGCCAGTGGACAGCTGGGCCGTCTCGTCGTACAGGCGCTGCTGCGCGAGGGCGCTCCGGTGGTCGCGATCGTGCGTGATCCGCAGAAGGTCGCCGATCTGGCCGAGCAGGGGGCCGAGGTCCGTCAGGCTAGCTACGACGACGCCGACGCGCTGGATCGCGCGCTGGCCGGCGTCGACCGGGTGCTGCTGGTCTCCGGCAATGAATTCGGCGCCCGGGTAGCCCAGCACGCCAACGTTATTCGCGCCGCCGAGCGCGCGGGCGTCGAACTGCTCGCTTACACCAGCATCCCGCAGGGAACCGAGAATTCGATGATCCTGGCGCAGGAGCACATCGGCACCGAGGCCGCCCTCGCCACTTCGACTGTGCCGCATGCGATTCTGCGCAACAGCTGGTACTGGGAGAACTACCTGGGTGGCCTTGCGCACGCGGTCGAGTCCGGCGTTCTGTATGGCGCGGCGAGCGAGGGCCGGGTGGCGGGCGCGGCCCGCGCCGACTACGCCGATGCGGCCGCGAAGGTGCTCACCACGGACGGGCACGCCGGTCAGGTGTACGAGCTCGGCGGCGACGAGCACCTCACCTATGCCGAACTGGCCCAGGCGATTTCGACGGCCGCCGGTAAGCAGGTTCGCTACCAGGACCTGCCGGAGGCCGACTATGCCGCCGCCCTCCAGCAGTCCGGACTGGACGCCGACTACGCGAAGGTGCTCGCCGACGCGGACACGGGCATCGCTAAAGGTCTCCTCGACGTGACCAGCGGTCACCTGCAGAAGCTGCTCGGTCGTCCGGCGACCTCCGCCGTCGAGGTGTTCCGCCGGGCACTGTCCTGAGACCGGCTCGGCCGCAAGCCTTCTGACCTCCCGCACACTGAATTGCGGTGTGCGGGAGGTCGATGGCCTACACCCACTGAACGAGTTGCACGATGATGCCGTTCGGGTCGCGCATCTGGAAGTAGCGCTCGCCCCACTCCTCGGTCTCGATCGGCGTGACGATCGAGACCCCCTCGCCGCGCAGTCGTACGTACTCCGCATCGATGTCGTCCACCACGAATACGACGAGCAGCCCCTCGCCCGCGCTGCCCGCCGCACTCTCCGGCTTGAAGGTCTCCAGTCCGGTGCGCAGGTAGATCACGTTCATTCCGGCATCGGGCCGATCCAAGGAGACGAACCCGTCGGCCGACATTTTCTCGGTGAAGCCGAGGTGGTCGATCAGGAACTTCGCCGAGGCCTGCGGATCGGTGACGTTGAGCGAGATGGCGGAAGCGGTGATGTTCATGAGCCCTCCTCGGCTTCGAAACTTAACTCTGTACTTAGTACGATGTACTTTGTAGAAGAATTCCCGGGCGGCCGCACTATGACCTGAGTCACGCCGATACGATCGGGACGGCCAGGCGAGGAGGCAGGGTGGACGACGATTCGGCGCATGGTTCCGGCGAAAAGACCGGACAGCGCCGCGGCAAGCAAGAGCGCAGCAGCGCGGGCGATCCCGTGCGCACCCTGGAGTTGCTGTGGCGGGTCTCCAGCGCCGCTCCGGTGCGCGGACCGAAGCAGCGCAGCAGTGTGGATGCCGTGATCGCGGCCGCCATCGAGCTCGCCGACGCGGAGGGCATCGGCGCGCTCACCATGCGCGCGGTCGCCACCAAGCTCGGGCTGACCCCCATGGCCACCTACACCTACGTGCCGGGCAAGGCCGAGCTGATCGATCTGATGGTGGACAAGGTCTACGGCGAGATGGACCGCGCGGACTTCGCCGACCTGCCATGGCGCGATCGGGTCAGCATCATCGCGGCCGAGAACCGCGCCATGTTGACCCGCCATCCCTGGGTCGCCTACCTGCCGACCACCCGCCCGCCGCTCGGCCCCGGCATGGCCGCCAAGTACGACCACGAGCTACGCGCGTTCGAGGGCCTCGGCCTGGACGACGTGACGATGGACGCGTCGGTCACCTACGTTCTCGGCTTCGTCACCTCGGTGGCCCGCATCGCCATCGATACCGCGCGGGCCGCCGCGGACAGCGCGATGTCCGATCACCAGTGGTGGGAGCGGGCGGCGCCGCTCCTGGCGCAGGTGTTCGACCCGGAGCGATATCCGGTCGGAGCCCGGGTCGGGTCGGCCGCGGGCCAGGCCCACGACTCCGCCTACAGCGCCGACCACGCCTACGAATTCGGTCTCGCCCGGGTACTCGACGGCTTGGCTGAGCTCATCGAAAAGCACTGAGCGTCAACCTGTCTCGCGCACGCTTTCTGATGTCCCGCACCGAAAATCGCATGCGAATCCAGGTGCCGGAAGTCGAGAAGCGTGCGCCTGCGGTCGGCTAGACCCCGTCGCGCTGGATACGCAGGGCGGTGATCGTGGACGCCAAGCCTTCGTACTGATTCACCAGCAGCACGATTTCGATAAGACTGCGCTCGTCATAGTGTTGCGCCAGCGTCGCCCAGTGCGCGTCGTCCAGATCGCGAGTCCGCACCAGCTGGTCGACGGCGGCGAGCAGTGCGCGGTGCTTGTCCGACCAACCCGGTGCGTCCGGCCCCGTGCGCAGTCGCTCGAGGATTTCCGCCGTCACCCCGGCCCGCTTGCCTAGCCGAATGTGGTGGTCCATCTCGTATTCGCAACCACTCAGGTGCGCGACCCGCAGGATGACCAGCTCCGACTCGTGCCGGGGCAGCCTGCCGCCCGGCATGAGTTTGCCCGAATAGTGCAGCCAGCCGCGAAACAGTCCCTTGGTGCGGCCGAGAGTGCTGAACAGATGGGCGTCGTCGGTGCCCGCGGCCTTGGAAAGCACCTGCCAGACAACCCAGTTGAGCGGACCCAGCTCGCGCAGTCGTCCGGGTGAAATGCGTGGTCGCAGCGCTGAAACCATGCTCGTTCGGCTCCTCCGCGTTGATGGACTCGGCGGCCAGGCGATGCCGGGCCGAGCCGTCAGCCTACCGGCGAGTACGCGCCGGATCGAGGCCGTGACCGAGGCTGACTGGCGCATCGGTCGATGCGGTGCCGAATTGCCTGCGCACGCTGGCGATTACACCGTTACGATCGATTGCCACGGCCTGATGACGTGGAGAGGCGGACGAGCTCGACATGCTGGTGAGGGTCAAGCCCGGGGCGCAACTCTCCGGTGCCGAACAAGAATTCGTCGAATGCCTGCGCTCCTATCCGTCGGCCGCCCTCGCCATGATCGACCTGCAGGTCGGTGACCGGCAGATCGATGCGGTGATCTGGACCCCGCGCGGGCTAACGGTACTCGAGGTCAAGGGCTTCCGGCGCAGGCAGAGCGGCATTCTCAGCCTCGCCGCCGACAGCCCGTGGAAGATCAGCGATGCCGACGCGGACCTGGACGAGCCGTCCGGCAACCCGTCCGATCGGCTGGAACACGGCATCTCCGCGGTGAAGACGACGCTCGAGCGGGCACTGCTCGATCCGGGGCACGTGTGTGGCGCGGTGGTGCTCGTCCCGTTCCGTGGCGCGGTGGTGCGGCCGTCCCGGACCAATCTGCGACCGGGCCTGGACGTCGTTGTCGGCAATGTCGCCGACGCCACCGAACTGCGGATCTATCTCGAAAGTTTCTCGGCCGGACCGCGGAAGTGGACGGCCGATCGGGTGATCGGGGACTGCACCGCGCTCGGTCTCGCCGAGCTCGCGCCGTCGCGTGCCGACCTGGTCGGGACCGGGTTCGAACAGGTGGCGCAGGAGTCGCCGAGCGTGATTCCGCGCCCGCCCAAGCCGCGCGTCGAGCCGACACCGGGTGTCGCGACGAAGCGGCACGCGTACGCCGGGTGGACCGTCGTCGCGCTGGCGGTCCTCGGGATGCTCGCGGTGATCGGGGTGATCGCCAGCTCGCTCGCGCACGACTCCTCGCACCCCAAGTCGCCGGAACCCAGCGTGACGCCGACCACCACGGCGCCCCCGACGCCGTATCACCCCTGCTGGCCGTTCCAGCAGGACTGCTGAACGCACCTCGATCGGGGTCACCGGACCGCGCGCCATCGGTGAACGCCGATGAGTTTGCCGTGTATGTGCACCGTGCCGAAGATCACGGCAGCCGCCTACGGTTGCGTAGCGTCGGCGCGGTCGGGCAGGCTGCGTTTGTACATCGTCAAACGGCCGAAACCTGGGAGGACCGTCGTGGGTCACTACAAGGCGAACGTGCGTGACATCGAGTTCAATCTGTTCGAGGTGTTCGGGCTGGACAAGTTGCTCGATACCGGCGCCTACGGCGATCTCGACTCCGATACCGTGCGCGAGATCCTGGCCGAGGTGAAGCGGCTGGCCGAGGGGCCGATCGCGGAGTCCTTCGCGCCCGCCGACCGCGATCCGGTGGCATTCGATCCGGCCAACCACTCCGTCACGGTGCCGGACGCGCTGCGCAAGACCATCACGGCCGTGCGCGACGCGGACTGGAGCAGGCTCGGACTGCCGGAGGGCATGGGCGGCACGCCCGCGCCCGCCGCGGTGGTGTGGGCCGTCCAGGAGATGATCATGTGCGCCAACCCGGCGGCGAGCTTCTTCAACATGGGCCCGGTGATGGCCTCGGTGCTCTACAACGTCGGCAACGAACAGCAGCGGCACTGGGCCACCGAGGGTTACGAACGCGGCTGGCAGGGCACCATGGTGCTGACCGAGCCCGACGCAGGCTCGGATGTCGGCGCGGGTCGCACCAAGGCGATCGAGCAGCCCGACGGCTCCTGGCACATCGAGGGCATCAAGCGCTTCATCTCCGGCGGCGATGTCGGCGACACCGCGGAAAACATGTTCCACCTGGTGCTCGCCCGCCCCGAGGGCGCGGGCCCAGGCACCAAGGGTCTTTCGCTGTTCTACGTGCCGAAGTTCCTCTTCGATGCCGAGACGCTGGAGCTCGGCGCCCGCAACGGCGTGTACGCGACCAATCTCGAGCACAAGATGGGCCTGAAGTCCTCGCCCACCTGTGAGCTCACCTTCGGCGGCGACGTACCCGCGGTCGGTTGGCTGGTCGGCGACGTACACAACGGCATCGCGCAGATGTTCCAGGTGATCGAGAACGCGAGAATGGTGGTCGGCATCAAGTCCACCGGCACACTGTCCACCGGGTATCTGACCGCGCTCGAGTACGCCAAGGAGCGCGTGCAAGGTGCCGATCTGACCCAGATGACGGACAAGGCAGCGCCGCGCGTGCCGATCACCCGGCACCCGGATGTGCGTCGCAGCCT
Source organism: Nocardia sp. NPDC051321 (assembly GCF_044455225.1). NCBI lineage: Bacteria > Bacillati > Actinomycetota > Actinomycetes > Mycobacteriales > Nocardiaceae > Nocardia > Nocardia sp. NPDC051321. The sequence goes on from NZ_JBITEM010000013.1 coordinate 99,094, forward strand.
CGCATTACAGAAGGCGTACGCCGAGGGCATGCGCGCGGTGTACCTGTACACCGCCGCGCATCAGAATCCCGATGTGGCGCAGCTGGTTTCGGGTGCGGACGCGGAATTGGCGCACCGGGTCGACGATTTGCTGCTGCCGATCGTCAAGGGTGTCGGCTCGGAACGGGCCTACCAGTACCTCACGGAATCGCTGCAGACGCTTGGCGGTTCGGGATACCTGCAGGACTACCCGATCGAGCAGTACATCCGCGACGCGAAGATCGACTCGCTCTACGAGGGCACTACCGCCATCCAGGCGCAGGACTTCTTCTTCCGCAAGATCATTCGGGACAAGGGGGTGGCGATCGGGCACGTCACCGGGCAGATCGCCGCGTTCCTGGACACCAAGAGCGGACGCTTCGAGACCGAACGCGAGCTCCTGCGTACGGCTTTGGGCGACGTGCAGGCGATGGCGGCCACGCTGACCGGCTTCCTGATGGCGGGCCAGCAGGATCCGGCCGAGCTGTACAAGGTCGGCCTCGGTTCGGTGCGCTTCCTGCTCTCGGTCGGCGACCTGCTCATCGGCTGGCGCCTGCTGGTCCAGGCCGAGATCGCGGCCTCGGCGCTTGCCGCCGAAGCGCCGGACAAGGATCGGCCTTTCTATGCCGGAAAGGTCGCTGCCGCAAGCTTCTTCGCGAAGAACGTGCTGCCGGAATTGACCGCGAACGTGGCGATCATCGCCGCCCTCGACAACGACATCATGACGTTGGACGAAGCGGCGTTCTAGAACCGCACCACATACCGACCGAAGGCGCCCTTCACTCGATCAGACCGAGTGAAGGGCGCCTTCGGTCGGGTCCGTCAGTCGGCGAGCAGTTTGAGTACGACGGGGCGGGACAGGGTGCCGGACACCTCGCGGGCGAGCTGGTTGGCGCTGGTGCCTGCGGCGTGTGCGTCGCGCAGGGCGGCGGCCAGTTCGTCGCGGGCGGCGTCGGCGGCGGCCTGGGCTTCGCGGAGGCGTTGAGCTGCTCGGTCGACCCTGGTTGCCTGATCGGTCAAGGCATTGACCGGTGCGGTTTCCGGTGGTGCGGCCTGCGCGCCCTGCTTCATCGCGGGCGGGAAGTTGCGCATTGCCGCCGTGGCGAATTCCTGCATGAAATCGCGCGTCGCGTTCTTGTCCTCGGCGGCGTCGCCGAGCAGCAGCCGGGTGGTTTGCGGGACGGCGAGGCTCCAGTTGGTCATGCCGCACAGCGCGAGCAGCAAGCGGCCGGCGTGCTGTGCGTCGACGCCGAATTGTTCGATGGCCCTGTCGAATTTCTGCTCGTAGTGCTGCGCGCGCCAGCCGTCGATGTCGTGCGCGTCGCCGCCGCGATGCAGGCCCTCCCACAGCAGCAGCCGGAGCAGTTGCGGGTGGTTGTTGTGGTAGTCGAACAGCTTGCCGACGTATCTGGCCGGGTCGGTCTCGGTCAAGGGTTGGACTACGTCCATGAACTCGCGCATGGTGTCGATCAGGATGACGTCGAACAGCTTGTCCTTGCTGCCGAACAAGCCGTAGATGCGCTCCTTGTTCACACCGGCCGCCTCGGCGATGCGATCGACCCGCGCGCCTGCCAGGCCGTATTCGGCGAATTCGGCTCGCGCGGCACGCAGTAGCGCCTGTTTGGTCGCGTCGCTGCGCTTGATGGTGGCCGTCATGGGCTCGATTTTACCACTTCATTAAACCAACTATTTGGTTGACAGCTGCTCTATCGCGGTCCTAATGTCTTCCTCATGGCTACGCCGACTCTTCCTCGCACGACCGATACTTCGGCCGCCCCGCCCACCCTTGCCGCACCCTCGCGCGCACACACCGCGCGCACCGTACCCGTTTTCGTGCTGGCCGCACTGCTCGCGACCGGCCAGATGTACGTCCCGATACCCCTGTTCGCCGCCATGAAAGCGGACTGGAACGTCGGCTCGGGCGTGATGACCTGGATCATCAGCGCGTTCGCCTTCGGCTACGCGGGCGGTTTCGTGCTGTTCGGCCCGCTGTCGGACCGCTTCGGGCATCGCCGGGTGCTGATGACCGGCATGCTCGTCGCCGCGGTGGTCACCCTATTGACCGGCCTGGCGTTCAGCGCGCCGGTCGCGGTCGGCCTGCGGATCGTGCAGGGCCTCGTCGTCGGCTCTATACCGCCCGCGATCATGGCCTATGTCGCCACCCGCGTCACCCCCGCGCATCGTGCCGTGGCGACCATGTCGGTGGCCACCTCGTTCCTGGCCGCGACGGTGATCGCGCAGATCGTCTCGCAGGCCGTGGTCGCCTCGTTCCCGTGGCGCACCATGTTCATCGGTTCCGCCCTCGTCTTCGCGGTGCTCGCGGTCGTGCTGCGCCGGGTGATGCTCGATGACCAGCCGACCGGGCGCGATCTTCCGTTGCGGCACAGCTACGCCGCGATCCCCGCGGTGCTGCGCATCCGCCCGCTGCTGCCGATGCTGGTCGCGGGTTCGATGAGCATGGCGGTGATGGTCGGCATCTACACCGGCCTCGAACTCACCGGCGTGGTCAAGGGTTCCGGCGAACTGCTTGCCCTGCGCGCGGGCGCGCTCCCGGTGATGGTGGCGCTGCCGCTGCTGGCGATCCCGCTGGCCCGGTTGACCAAGCACTACCAGATCATGCTCGGTGTCCTGGTTGCCGCGGCGGCGATGGTTGCGGCCACTTTTGAGGGCTCGCACCTGGCGGTCCTGACGATTTTGCTCGCGGTTCTCGTCGGTGGTCTCGGCGTGATCGGTCCCGCCGTGCTGCAGAGCGCGGGCGAGCTCGGCGGCGAATCCCGTGCCGCCGCAATGTCGGTCGCGATGTTCAGCTTCTATGTGGGTGCCACCGTCGGCCCGCTGGTCGCGGCAGCCGCTGCCCCGCACGGCTTCTCGGCGCTGGCCTGGACCCTGGCCGCGTTGTTGGTCGTCGCGCTCGGCATGACCCTGGTCGGCCTGCGGATCCAACGGCGGGCGCTCGCCGTCGCGTGAGACGACGCGGCACCGGCTCAACGGCGAAGGCCGACATCGCGATACGGCGATGTCGGCCTTCGTCATCAATGTCTGCCGCGAACGGAGCAATCCCTACGGCACGCCGCCGGGACTACTTCAAGACGTACGGGGAGACCGAGCTTCGGTGTTCGCTGATGTCGAGCACTTTGCCCAAGGGTGGGAAGGCGCGCTGCGGGCAGTTGAGCCGCTCGCACACGCGGCAGCCGGCGCCGATGGGGGTGGGCTGAACTTCATCGAGATCGATGCCGTCGGCGTAGATGACGCGGCCCGCGTGGCGAAGCTCGCAGCCGAGGCCGATGGCGAAGGTCTTGCTCGGCTGCCCATAGCGGGTGGCGCGCCGTTCGACCGTGCGGGCGACCCACAGGTATTTGCGGCCGTCGGGCATCTGCGCGATCTGCGTCATGATCTTGCCTGGGTAGGCGAAGGTCTCGTAGACATTCCACAGCGGGCAGGTGCCGCCGCTTGCGGAGAAGTGGAAACCGGTGGCGGACTGGCGCTTCGACATGTTTCCCGCCCGGTCCACCCGGACGAAGGAGAACGGGACACCGCGCAGTTTGGGCCGCTGCAGCGTCGAAAGCCGGTGGCAGATGGTCTCGTAACTCTGCGTGAAGAACGCCGAGAGCCGCTCGATGTCGTAGCGGAAGTCCTCGGCTACCTCGTGAAAGTGCGTGTAGGGCAACACGGTTGCCGCCGCGAAGTAGTTCGCCAGCCCGAGCATGGCCAGCTTGCGGGTGTCCTCGGAGGCGAAATTGCCCTCCTCGACCAGCTTTTCGAGCAGATCGCCGCATTCGAAGTAGGCGAGCTCGGCGGCGAGCTTGAACGTGCGCTGGCCGCCGGACAGGTGCGGTGCGATCTCCAGCCGCTGGGTGTCCTCGTCGTAGCGGTGCAGCACGCCCTCGCCCAGGTCGATGCGTTCGACGATCCGCACATCGTGCGCGCGCAGGATCCGCGCCACCTCGCTGTTCACGTCGCCACCGTGGAATCGGATGCGTGCGGTGAGTTCCTCTGCGGCGGTGTCCAATTCGTGGATGTAGTTCTGCCGCTGGTAGAAGAAGTCACGCACCTCCTCGTGCGGCTTGCTGATCGCCGCACTGCCCGAACCGTCGGAGAACCGGTCCTCGGTGGCGGCGGCCAGCTGGGCGGAGGTGTTGCGGTAGCGGTTGTGCATGTTGACCAGCGCGCGCGCCATGCTGGGATGCGCCGAGACCATGTCCGCGATCTCCTGGGTGTCGGCTTCGATGCCGAGCTCCTGGTCCATCACGACCTCTTGCAGTTCGGCGATGAGCCGGGTGTCGTCCTGGGAGGAGAAGAAGGTGGCGTCGACGCCGAACACCTCGGTGATCCGCAGCAGCACCGGAACGGTGAGCGGGCGCACGTCGTGTTCGATCTGATTGAGGTAGCTCGCCGAGATCTCCAGCTTCTGGGCGAGTGAGACCTGGCTCAGCCCCCGTTCGGTCCGCAGCTGACGAAGCCGCGCCCCGACGTAAGTCTTGGCCATGCGTCCAGTTTATGGGCGTTTTCGCAACCGTGCCAATGGGGAATTAGCAGTAGTGCTGAGCTATATGTCACAGGCAGGCGTTACCGTCGACGGGTGTTGTTCTCGCATGTCGTCCAGGCTTCGGAGACCGTCCGCGCGACCAGGTCACGCAAGACGAAGATCGCAACCTTCGCCGAGCTGTTGATCGCCGCCGCGCCGGACGAGCTCGCGCCGGTGGTCGCCTGGGCGTCCGGCGAGCTCCGGCAGGGCCGGATCGGCACCGGTTGGCGCACCCTCACCGCGGTGGACACTACCCCGGCAGCCGTTGCGACGCTGACGGTTTCGGCGGTCGATGCCGCCCTCACCGAATTGGCCGGTACCGCCGGTGCCGGATCCGCGGCACGGCGCAAAGCCCTGCTCGCCGCGCTGTGGACCGCCGCGACCTCGGCCGAGCAGGCGTTCCTGCTGCGCCTGCTGACCGGTGAGCTGCGCCAAGGGGCGCTCACCGCGATCGTCGGTGAGGCCGTTGCCGTGGCCGCCGGGGTGCCCGCCGATCTCGTGCGCCGGGCCTACATGCTGTCCGGTCAGCTGCCGGTGACCGCGATTGCCGCGCTGACCGGCGGCGTCGAGGCGCTCGGCGAGTTCCGGCTCGAGGTGGGCAGGCCGATCCAGCCGATGCTTGCCTCACCCGGCGCGACGCTGGACGGGGCACTGACCGAGTTCGGCGGCGACGTGAGCGTCGAGATCAAGATGGATGGCGCACGGATCCAGGTGCATCGCGACGGCTCGCGGGTGTGGGTGTTCACCAGGACGCTGCGTGACATCACCGCGAGCGTGCCGGAACTGGTCGAGCTGGTCGCTGGACTCGACTGCACCAGCGTTGTGCTCGACGGGGAAACCCTGGCGCTCACCGATGCCGGGCGGCCGCGCCCCTTCCAGGAAACGATGAGCCGATTCGCCGAGGTGAGCTCCACCCGGGAGCTGCTGCTGCACCCGTATTTCTTCGACTGCCTGCACCTGGACGGCGCGGACCTGCTCGATGCGCCCCTGTCCGAGCGACGCGCCGCGCTCACGAAAGTGGCTGCTGCACACAGCATTCCCGCGTTGATCCGGCCCGACGAAGAAGCCGCTGCCGAATATTTCGACAGTGCGCTCGCCGCGGGGCACGAGGGCGTCATGATCAAGGCGCTGTCCGCGCCCTACGCGGCGGGCCGGCGCGGCCGGGCCTGGCAGAAGATCAAGCCGACGCACACCCTCGACCTGATCGTCCTCGGTGCCGAATGGGGCTACGGCCGGCGCACCGGCTACCTGTCGAACCTGCACCTCGGCGCCCGCGATCCGGAGACCGGCGAGCCGGTCATGGTCGGCAAAACCTTCAAGGGACTCACCGACGCCCTACTGCAATGGCAGACAACCGAATTCCCGCACCATGAACGCGACCGTGACGAGCACACCGTCTACCTGCGGCCGGAATTGGTTGTCGAGATCGCGCTCGACGGAGTGCAGGTCAGCCCGCGTTATCCCGGCGGGGTAGCCCTTCGCTTCGCCAGGGTCGTCCGCTACCGCCCCGACAAAGAACCGGTCGACGCCGACACCATCGATACGGTCCGCGCTCTACTCCCGTGACCGCCCCGCCGAACAGGACATGACGGAGCGCACTCGCGGTCGACTCGCGGCAGTCTCGGCGATGTCGAGCGGTTAGCGGGCTGGCGGTGCGAAGATTGCTCCGCCACTGCAAATGCGGGCTTCTCAGGGGTTCGGAGGCGGGCCAGACTGCAGTGGGTTCGGCAGGGATCTGCTTCGGGATGGGGGAAGACAATTGGGTTCTATGGTGTGGCGGCTTCGCGCGTTGGCGCTGGCCTCGGTGGTCGCGGTCAGCGCGGTGCTCGGCACCATCGCGCACGCCAATCCGATCGATGATCTGCTCTTTCCGTCCCGCGATATCGCCGACGCCATGCCGACGCCACTCGGCGATCCCTTCTACGTCCCCCCGCCTGGCTTCGAAAGCCGTGCTCCGGGAACAGTTCTCGCCTCCCGTCCCGGTGGCACCGGGGTAACCGGGGTCCCTTTGAGCTCGACCGAGCTGCTGATCCGGTCGAACGACGCGAAGGGCAAGCCCGCGCCGGTGGTGGCCACCCTGCTGACACCGGCGACGCCGTGGACCGGCCAGGGACCGCGCCCATTGGTGACCCTGAACCCGGCGATCGACTCACTCGGAAACCAGTGCGCGCCGTCCTATGAGCTGCGCATGGTGTCGAGCAAGCTGTGGATGGCACAGATCCCGCTGTCCAAGGGCTTCGCGGTGTTGGTGCCGGATCATCAGGGGCCGCGGCAGGCCTACGCGGCGGGCCTGATGGCCGGCCACGCGGTGCTCGATTCGATCAGGGCCGCGGTGCGCACCCCGGAACTCGGTCTGCAACCCGAGGCGCCGACCGCGATCACCGGCTACTCCGGCGGCGCGATTGCCTCGGCCTGGGCCGCGCAGCTGGCTCCGGCGTACGCGCCGGAACTGAATCTGGTCGGCGTCGCCTTCGGTGGCGTGCCCGCCGACTTCGACATGCTGATCAACACCATGAACGGCAGGGACCTCGCCTCCGGCATCTTCCTCGCCGCGACGTTGGGTCTGGCGCGGGAATACCCGGAAATGCTCGGCCTGATGAACGACAACGGCTGGCGCCTCGCCCGGATCGGTAAGGACTTCTGCATGGCCCATGAGGAGTCCGTCGGGATGGTCGCGCCCATTCCGGTGCAGGCGCTCACCGATGTGCCAGCGCCGACCGAGCTGCCGCTCATCCGGCAGATCCTGGCGGAGAATCGGCTCGGTGCCATGCCGCCGACCATTCCGGTGTTCATGTATCACGGCCTGAACGAATGGTGGGTGCCGCTGGCCGGGGCGGAGAACCTCTATCAGGACTGGTGCCGGGGCGGGACCCAGGTGGATTTTCAGGTATATCTCGGTGAACACTTCATCGTCAGCACCAGCGGTGTTCCGGGCGCGTATGCCTGGATCGAAGATCGATTTGCCGGCAAACCGGTGAATAGGGGTTGCACCCGATTCGGCTGATAGACGACGGAATCCGGGCCGATAGAGGACAGGGTCCAACTTAACGCACCGACGACGCGCGGTGAACCGCAACCACCTGGCAATCGTATTGACCTGTGCCGCACACTGGACATGTGACCGTCGAATTATTGGTTCTCCTGATCGTCATCGTCACGGCACTCGCATTCGATTTCACCAACGGCTTCCATGACACCGCCAACGCCATGGCGACCTCGATCGCGACCGGTGCGCTCCGGCCGCGGGTCGCGGTCGCGTTGTCGGCGGTGCTGAATCTGGTGGGTGCATTTCTTTCGGTAGCCGTCGCCGCCACCGTGGCCAAGGGCATCGTCCGACTCGACGCGGTGCAGGGCCATGACCTGCTGATCATCGTGTTCGCCGGTCTGGTCGGCGGCATTCTCTGGAACTTGCTCACCTGGCTGTTCGGCCTGCCGTCGAGTTCCTCGCACGCGCTCTTCGGCGGCCTGATCGGCGCCACCCTCGCCGCGCTCGGCTGGAGCGGCGTGATCTGGGCGGCCGGCTCGGACGGGGTGCTGACCAAGATAATTCTGCCCGCCGTGCTCGCCCCGATCGTCGCGGCGCTGGTGTCGGCGCTCGGCACCTGGCTGGTCTACCGGATCACCAAGAAGTCCGATCCGGCGAAGGTGGAGACGGGCTTTCGCTGGGGTCAGATCGGCTCGGCCTCGCTGGTCTCGCTGGCGCACGGCACCAACGACGCGCAGAAGACGATGGGCGTCATCTTCCTGGCCCTGGTCGCGCACGGCACGCTCACCAAGAACGCCGATATGCCGATATGGGTGATGGCCGCGTGCGCCGTCGCCATCGCGGCGGGCACCTACCTCGGTGGCTGGCGGATCATCCGGACGCTCGGCAAGGGCCTGGTGGAGATCGAATCGCCGCAGGGTCTCGCGGCCGAGACCGCGTCGGCGGCCATCATTCTCAGCTCGGCCCATTTCGGGCTGCCGCTGTCGACCACGCAGACCGCGACCGGTTCGATCCTCGGCACCGGGCTCGGCAAGGGTGCCGAGGTGCGCTGGGGCGTGATGGGCCGGATGGTGGTTGCGTGGCTGCTCACGCTGCCGTTGGCCGGTCTGGCCGGCGCGGCGTGCTGGGCGATCGCGCACTTCATCGGCGGACTGCCCGGTGTGCTTGTGGTGTTCGCGATCCTGCTCGGGCTGTCCGGGTTGATGTATGTGCGGTCGCGCCGCGATCCGGTCGACACCGGCAACGTCAACGAATGGCCTGCGGACACGCAGGGCGGCCCCGTCGCTCCGGTCGAGGTTGTCGAGCCGGGCGGCGCGGCTCGCGCAAATGGTGCAGAATCCGGCACACCGGACGGTGCGGCCGCGGAGCCGGGCAAGTCCACCCGGTCGGCGCAGGTTTAGGAGGAGTAGACGTGCATACGCTCATCACGAATCTGAACGCGCTCTGGAAGGTCTTGCTGGCCGGGCTGATTCTCGGGGCCGGGCTGCCGCTGGTGTTCGCGGTGGGGGTGCGGTTCTGGTCGATGGGTGACGCGGTCACCGCGGACGGCCGTGTCGCGCAACGTAACTACCCGGCGCTGGCCGTCGCGGTGGTGTGCTTCGGGCTGATCATCGCCGCGATCGGCACCGGAATCCTCTATACCGCTAAGGCTTTCATTGCCGCGAAGTTCGGCATCCACCTGTTCGGACAGGCCTGAAGGGCGAGATGTGACCGATCAAGCGAAATCCGCGGAGCTCCGGCCGAAGGTGCTCGGCCGGATCATCGGCTGGCTGCGTGCCGGTTATCCGCAGGGCATCCCACATTCGGATTATGTGGCGCTGTTCGCGGTATTGCACCGGCACCTCACCGATTTCGAGGTGGTCGCGATCGCCGAGGAGCTGGCGGCGTCGAATCCGGACAGCGAGATCACCCGCGCCGAGATCGAGGACGCCATCGCACGGGTCGCGAAGGAACAGCCCGCCGACATCGACGTCGCCAGGGTGGCCTCCCACCTCGCGGCGGGCGGCTGGCCGCTGGCCACCCCACCACCCGACCTCGACTGAGCAGGCACCGCCGCCGATGCCACCCTTCCTGAACGCCATCATCGACTGGCTGCGGGCCGGATATCCGGACGGTGTCCCGGAATCCGACTACATCCCGCTGCTCGCGCTGCTACGCCGCCGCCTCTCCGACGACGAGGTCCGCCAAATCGCCGCCGAGCTGGCAGGTTCCGGCGACCTGCCTGCCGACAAGACCGACATCCAGGTGATGATCACCAAGGTAACCAACGAGATGCCTTCAGAAACAGACGTTTTGCGTGTTCAGACCCGTCTGGAGGCACATGCCTGGCCGCAAGACGGTTCGTCGACCGGTGAGGCTACCCCGCCGGTTTGACGGGCTGTCGACCGAATTGGTCGTCAGCGATCGCGCCAGTCAGATCGTCAGCGATCGGGCCGAAGGGGACGGGTGCTCGGCAGTCGACTCGAGTGCGGCCAGGTTGTGTCGAATGGCGGATGCGTTGCGGGACAGCCCGACTCACTGGCGGCGGTGTCGACGATGAACGGAACGTGGCTGAGTCGAAATGGTGGGTGGCTGATTGGTCGTGGTCGTTCGGCCACAGCGTGATTCGTCAGAGGTTCGGCTGCGGCTGTTGGGGCTCGGTCGTCGGCTGTGTGCGGGTTGGTTGCGTAGAATGACGGATGCGTTGGAGGGCAACCTGTCTCGTCGGCGGCGGGGTCGATGTGACCGTGCCTGGCTGATCGACACGGCGAGTGATTGTTCGGTCGTAGTCGCTCGGCGGCAGCGTTACTTGTCGAAGATTTGGCCGAGGTCGTCGGCGGTGTCCCCGACAGGTCGCCGCGCGCGATAGGGGCGAACCGCATTGGCGCCGCGGCGCAGGATCGCTGGGACGGCGGGCTGCTGGCTGCGGAACGGGGTGGCTGCGGTGAACGACGCGAGGATGCGGCGAAGCGTTGCGGTGGTGCGGGTCAGGTGGGTGGGGTGGAGGTTCGTGGACCGCCGAGGTAGGGCAGGCGACGGAAGCCCGCAGAGACTTCGAAGGCTAGGTCGTGGTAGCCGAGGGCGAGCTCGGCGAGGCGTTCCCAGGCGATGTGGACCGCCCATTCCGGTGCGCTGAACAGGGTTTCGTGGGCGCTGACGGAGAACTGGGCGAGCCGATCGATCACCATGCCGACCGTCTCGCTGTGCATGTGCGCGGCGCCGTGCGCCGGCGGAAGTTCGGTGGCGATCCACCTGTCGATGGAGAGCACCAGCCGGGCACGATGCGCGTCGATGTCACCGGCCGCGCCCAGCCCGATGCGTGCCCGCCGCTCGTGCAATCCGGCGAGCAGATGGGCGGATTCCAACACCGGATGTCCGGTGCTCGGCGCGGTCCGGCAGGCTTCGAGAAGCAACGCCTTGGACGGAAGCGGTTCCACTAGGTAACCCCCTGATGCGAATGCTGTTACTGGACAACAAATGTGGTACATCGAATCGCTTGCGATCAGCGGTGATGCCGACCTCCCGGCCGGGGCACTAACCGGAGCCGTCTGGGCGAAGGTGTCTCCCAAGGCTTTTCGATGACCGCCAACCCGATCGCTTCCAACGCGGTAAGCCCCATCCGCTGCGCCAACTCATCCACCAGCGAAACCGCCTCCGCCGCTTGCATAGCCGCCGTAGCCTGCTCCGTGGTCAACATCCGACCCCGCAGATACGACACCACCCAAGCATCATCACTGACCCGCCGAGCCTGATGCGCCGTCCGATCACTGACCATCCAGGCCTTACCGATGACATGCACAGACACGCGAAACCCCCTCGCTCCCACCATGCGAGCCCGCCTAGCGAGATCCCGCGTGTGACGTGTGACACAAGAAGTTAAGTGAATATCGGCCGATAAGTCAAGTTGACATATCGCTTCCACTACGATGTGCCTTAGTCTTACGAGAGGTACGCCGTCTCCACGCATCGCCCGAGTTGGAAGGACACCATGGCTCCACTCTCACCAACGGTCGCCCGCTGGGAGCTCATGCTCCGAATCCGTCGCCGCCGCACCGAGTTCGACGTCAATGCCTCGGTCATCGCCAAGGAGCTCGGCTTCACCCTGTCGTACTGGTCGAAGGTGGAGAAGGAACGAATCCTCGCCGAGGACAAGCTCAAGAAGCTCATGTCCCTGCTCGAGTTCGACCCCGCCGAGCGCGAAGAGATGCTGCGGTTGCGCGAGATCGCCAAGCAGCGCGGGTGGTGGTCGAGTTATGCGGGCCTGCTGTCGAGTGACGTAGCCCGGCTATTCGGGCTCGAATACGGTGCTCAGCGAATTCAGACCTACGAGAGTGTCCTCATTCCGGGATTGCTGCAGACGGCCGACTATGCACGCGCGTTGTTCACCAATGACCTTGCGCGTGTTCGCCGGGTGGAGATCGACCGATGGGTGGAAGTCCGCATGCGTCGCCAGCAACGGTTGGTCGGCGAGGATCCCGTTCGGTTGACTGCGGTCATCAGCGAAGCGGCGCTTACTCAGGCGACCGGTGGTACCGACGTGTTGAAGAGGCAACTTCGTCATCTTGCGTCGATGGTGGAGAGGCACCCCGATACGGTTGACATTCGAGTCATACCGTTCGACGCGCCAGGCGGCGCTCTACTAGGCGGCGCGACATTTCATTTGATCAACTTCGAGAGCCCGCTGCTGCCGGACGTCGCGTGGAGCGAGACCTTGGTGCACTACCAGCTCATCGAGGATGTCGAGCCGGTCCATCACCTCGGTGCCATGTTCGACAGCACCGTAGCCGATCATGCACTGGCACCGGCGGAGTCGCTCTCGCTGATCGTGAGCAAGGCCGATGCCTTGTAAGGTTGCGTTGTGGATAGCGCGGTTTCCTCTTCGGAAGGCTGGTTCAAGTCTTCGCACTCGAGTGACAGCCAGGCCTGCGTCGAGGTGTGCTTCGCCGGCGACCGAATCCTCATGCGCGACAGCAAATACCAAGGCCCACCGGCCTCCCGACCCACCCTGTCCTTCACCAACGCCGAGTGGTCCACCTTCCTCGCCTCCCTCTGACAAATGTCGACCCGGCTCCCAGCGGACTCTCAGCTGGGCTGGGGCGAGTATTCAGGTGAGGCGACCAAGCTGACGTAGTCGGAACCGCCTGACTACTCCGATAACTCGCCTGGTGGGCCACTGCCCGAGCCCACCTCCCCGCCGGTCGGCGGCGTCGGTCCCTCGCCCGCGCCGCCGACCGTCGACTTCGTCGAACGGGACATGGTGGCGCGAAACTCCGAGTAATCCCGCCACCATCTCCCGTTCGCTGTCAGATCGGGGCGTTGTGGGAGTGGAGGGCTTGGCGGGTTCGGGTTAGGACTTTGTGGGGGTGGGTGGTTAGGAGGGTGTTGTTTACTCGGATTAGGGTCCAGCCTAGGGATTCGAGGGTGGCGGTGCGGTCGATGTCTTTGGTGCGCTGGTGGGGGTTGGTCCAGTGTTGTTCGCCGTCGTATTCGACGGCGACTTGCCATTGGCGCCAACCCATGTCGAGGCGGGCGATGCATCTGCCGGAGGTGTCGAAGACGCGGATTTGGGTCTCGGGGGTGGGGAGGTCCGCCTGGCGGAGTAGGAGCCGGGTGCGGGATTCCTGGATGGATTCGGCTCCGCCGTCGATGTAGGGCAGTATCTTTCGGAGGTTTCGGCAGCCTCGGATGCCTGGGTGGTGGTCGAGGAGCTGTGCGATCGCAGACGGCTCCAGGCCTGTCGCATGGCAGAGGGCGTCCAGTATCTCGACCGCCTCGGCGAATTCGAGACGGCGGCCGAGATCGAGGGCGGTGCGAGCCGGTGTGGTGCAACGAAATCCGTCGATCGAGCAGACCTCGTCGTCCGGGATGACATCGCGATACCCGCGGATACCCCGAGGCGGTCGCACATGCTCTGGCAACGTGATCTCGGCAGGCTTGCTGTCGAGCCACCGTGTGCCATGCATCGCCGCAGCCGAGAAGCCACTCAGGATGGCATTCCCCTTCGCCCAATACCCCGCCGCCAGCGCGCGGCCTCTCGCACCCAGCGATACCCCCTTGCTCAGGTACACATCCGGATGGATCCGCTCGTACTCCGTACGCAACTGCCACCGCCGCACCAGCCCGGTGCGCAACGCCCAACTTCCAGGAAACGGTTCATCGAGTACCCCCATCCGCGCAATCCTGCCCTGCCCCACCTACCCGCCACCCCGCCCAAACCCTCCTCCACCCCCACTTATCCCCAGCCCCAGACCTATCCACAGCCCGCTTCCGCGTCATCGAACGGGACATAGTGGCGGAAAAGTCCGAGTGGAGCCGCCACCATGTCCCGTTCGACGCGGTGTATCCGTTTCGGTGGGGACTTTGGTGGATCGGCTGGCCCGGTTCATCCCTCCCCGCGGTCGGCGGCGTTACTCCTGGCGTCGCCGACCGCATGCTTCTATCGCGCGAGTAGGTGGAGGAAGTGGGTTACCTCGGTTTGGATTGCGGTTCGGGCGGGTGTGAGGTACTTGCGGGGGTCGGAGAGGGTGGGGGAGGTGTCGAGGGTGGCGCGGATGGCCTCGGTCATCAGGACGTTGAGGCGAGTGGCGATATTGACCTTGGTGATGCCGTGTTCGACCGCGGCGCGCAGGCCCTCGTCTGGGACGCCGGAGGAGCCGTGCAGGACCAGCGGGACGGGGACCTTGGCGGCGAGGTGCGCGATCAGGTCGTTGTCCAGGGTGGCGGTGCGGGTGTGCATGGCGTGCGAGGAGCCGACGGCTACCGCTAGCGCGTCCACGCCGGTGGCGGCGACGAATTCGACGGCCTCGTCGGGGTCGGTGCGTACACCGGGGGCGTGCGCGCCGTCCTTGCCGCCTACCTCGCCGAGTTCGGCTTCGACGTGCACATCGCGTTCGTGGCACCAGCGGGTGATGTCGGCGGTGCTGGCGAGGTTGGCGGCGTAGTCGAGGGTGGAGCCGTCGTACATGACCGAGCGGATGCCGAGATCGACTGCGGCGCGGATCAATTCGGGGGTGGTGGCGTGGTCGAGGTGGACGGCGATGTCGGCGCTGCTGTCCGCCGCGATGCGCAGGCAGGCGAGGGCGAGCGGGGCGAGGCTACCGTGGTAGCTCGCGGTGTTCTCCGAAAGCTGTAGCACGGCAGGTCGTTTCGCGGATTCCGCGGCCGCCGCGATGGCTTCGGCATGTTCCAGGGTGATCACGTTGAACGCGCCGAGCCCGCCCGGTCTCGCGGCGGTGATCAAGTCGGAAACTGGCGTCAGCGGCATCGGTATCTCTCCTGATACTCAACATGCCCGACCGCTCGACGAGGCGGCGCGGGCGAGGGTGTACAGACTCCGGCCGTATCGACCGGTGCTACGGCGCAGCGGCGACTCGTGGCTCACGGGGCGGATTCTTGGCGGGTGGGCAGGTCGAGCGGGGTGACGCGGACGGTGGGCGCGATGCGGGTGCGCAGGCAGCGGTCGATCTCGCCTGCGACGGGGATCACCACGGCGGCGGCGGAGGTGGCGACGGCGTCGGCGAGGATGGCGGGCCAGTCGGGGACCGGATCCTCGGTGAGCGCGGCGATGACCGCAGCGGTGGCGGAATCGCCTGCGCCGGTGGGATTTCCGGCCAGGGGCTCGGGGAGGGTGGCGACCCAGGCGCCCTCGGCGGTGACGGCGACCATGCCGTCGGCACCGCGGGTAGCGATGACGGCGCGGACGCCGCTCTCGATGAGCGGGTAGGCCGCGGTGACGACCTCCGCGGCGGTGGCGGGCTTGATGCCGGTGAGATGGTGCAGCTCATCACCGTTGGGCATCAGGATGATGCCGGGGATCTGCGCGGCAAGACGCAGCGCCTCGCCATCGACGTCGCAGATGGTCGGCACGTCGGCGGCGATGGCGGTGCGGGCGATCTCGGCGGGGAGGGTGGCCGCGATGCCGCCGGGCAGCGACCCGGAGATGACCAGGCCGTCGATGTCGGGCAGCATGCCCGCGACGCGGACCGCGAGTTGTTCGGCGGCGTGCGGATTGGAGACGCGGGCGCCGGGCTCCCACAGGGCGGTCGCGGTGCCGTCCTCGGATTCGCTGATCACCACGGTGCGCCGGACCCAGGGCAGGGCGTGCACGAAGTCGACCGGCATCTCCAGCTCGGCGGCGGCCGCGAAGGCGTGGTCGGCGAAGCCGGTCGCCCTGGCGTATTTGCCGAGTTGGTTCAGCACCCGGGTGACGTTGATGCCCTTGCCGCCGATGCGCTGTTCGACCGAGCGGACCCGATGCGCCTGGCCGCGTTCGAAGTGCTCGACGCGGTAGGTCATGTCGTAGGCGGGGTTCATCGTCACGGTGAGGATCACGACAACCACTGTCCTCGCCTGAGCACCCGGCGCAACTGGAGACCCTCGCCGACGATCAGTAGGTCGGCTAAGTAGCCCGTCCGCAGGTCACCGACCTCGGCGAGGCCGAGTGCCGCCGCCGGGGTGGACGTCGCCGCGAGCACCGCGTCGGCCAGCGCGACACCCGACTCGCGCACCGCCCGGGCCACGCAATCGAGCAGCGTGCTGATGCCGCCCGCGATCGAGCCGTTCGCGATCCTGGCAACCCCTTGCCGCACGGTCACCGATTGCGGACCGAGTTGATACTCGCCGTCCGACAACCCGGCCGCCTGCATGGCATCGGTGATCAGCGCGACCCGGCCTGGCGCGGTCGCGAACACCAGCGCGGCGAAGCCGGGGTCGACATGCACGCCGTCCCCGATCAGCTCGACCGTCGCGTGCCCGCCCGCCGCGGCGACCAGTCCCGCGCCGACTGGACCTGGGTCGCGGTGATGCAGCGGCGGCATGCCGTTCGCCAGGTGGGTGATCAGCGAACCGAACCCGTTCGGCCGCAAAGCCTTCAAGAACGAGGCGTAGTCGGCGTTGCTGTGCCCCAGCGATACCAGCACGCCGTGCTCGGTAAGCCGTCGCGCGACAGCGTCATAACCGGTTCGCTCCGGAGCGAGCGTCATGACCCGAAGATGCCCACCGCCTGCGACGAGCAGCTGATCGGTCAGCTCGAGATCCGGATCTCGCAAGAACCGCGGATCCTGTGCCCCGCAACGTGCTTCGGAAAGAAACGGTCCCTCGGCATGTATCCCGCCGAGCAGGCCCGCGGAAGCCAGCTCCCGCAAGGTGGCGGTCTGCGCGACCATGTCCGCCGCGTCCGCCGTAACAATGCTCGCCACTACCGTCGTTGACCCGCTCGCATGATGAAACTCGGCCGCCGCCCGCGCCTCCGCCACATCGACAGTGTCGAACCGATGCCCGAACCCGCCGTGATTGTGAATGTCCACCAGCCCGGGCAGCAGCGTCCCCGCAAAAGCGGGCTCCGGCGAATCCGGATGCGCCGCAACCCACTTCGCGAACGGCAGCACAGTACCGATCCGATCGCCCACGACCGTGACAACACCATCGTCCAACTGAGCGGTCGCCGAGACGACCCGCCCGCGAACAACCAATTCGGTCACCATGCGAGCACTTCCCCACAGCCGAGCAGGGGCACCCGCCGGGCCGCCGCGAACCGAGCAGGGATAGCCGTGTCGACCGGCGAGGTCACGAGCCGGTGCAGGTCGAGCCGATTCGGGGTGGCCGACGCGCGCGAGATGCCTGACCTCGACGCTGCCGAGCTTCGTTGCGAATCTAGCTTGCCAGCAGCGGATTTCACGACCAGCAGCGGCGAGCCAGAGCGGTTCTCGACAAGTAACTGCCTGGCGCCGATCGTGCTGGAGCCTCTTGCCTGGTGAACAGCGCGGACCCGACGAATCCGCCGGACCCGACATGACGGATCTGGCCTGTCGGCAGCCGATTTCACGAACGAAGGCGCGGCGTCGCTCATGCGAGGGCTCCTTGCCTGGCGAAGAGCGCGGCCCCGGTCAGCCCGGCGCGTGCGCCGAATTCCCCGAGCACGACATGCGGAGCCGGAACCAGCCGGAGTCGGTCGGCAATGGCTTGATGGAGTGGCTCGGTCAATGCCGCGCCCGCGCCGGCCAGCCCGCCGCCGAGGATGATCAGTTCGGGGCAGGCGGCGTGCACGATGCCGATGAGGCCGTCGGCGAGCGCGTCGACGGCGTCGGCGAGCACCGCCTTGGCATCGGCGTCGGTAGCTACCAAGGCGAATATCTCTGCGGCGCCGCTGATTTCACGACCGGTGCGGCGAGTGTAGGCGCGCGCGATGGACGCACCGGAGGCGACGGTTTCGACGCAGCCGGTGTTGCCGCACGGGCAGGGGAGGCCGTCGGCGCGAACCGGGATATGGCCGTATTCGCCGACCTGGCCGTAGCTGCTGCGCAGCAGCCGCCCGCCGACCGACAGCGTGCCGGAGATGCCGGTGCCGAGGATGACCACGCAGACGTTGTCGTAGCCACGCCCGGCGCCGAAGCGCCATTCGGCCCAACCCGCCACGGCGACATCGTGTTCGATCAATACCGGGATACCCCAGCGATCGATGAACCGGTCGCCGACCTCGAAGTCTCGCCAGCCGACATTGCTGCTGAACACGGCGATCGATCGGACGGTGTCCACGATGCCGGGCAGCACTACGGCGGCCCGGCCGACGCGGCCGCGTTGTGCTTCGGTCAGTTCGGCGAGCAACTGATCACCGAGCGCACCCATCACCTCGAACGCCGCCTCGCCGTGCGGCGTCAGCACGGTGCCGACGGCGAGCACGGTGCCCACGGCATCGGTGATCTCGCCCTTGATGGTGGTGCCGCCGACATCGAGTCCGAGCACCAGCGCGTCCTCGGCCAACGCGTCCGGCTGCGGCGATCCCGCAGCCGAACGCGCCGGTGTGCCGCCGCGGTGAGCCGCCGCGGTCGACCCGGCAGTCCCGGCCGCGGGCCGGGCGGCACTGGTCGGGGACACTTCGTTATCGGCCGTCGGGTCCTGCACCACTCCCATGCTCCGCACAGTAGTTCCCGGTGCGTCGCGCGGCGTGCTGCCTGGTAAAGCGGGGTCGAGTTTCACCGGGCCGGTCCGATCACTGGTCGAGGACGACCGAGCGATTGAGCCCACGCGGGTGGTCGGGGTCGAGGCCGAGGTCGGCCGCGCGCAGCACGCAGAGCTGGTGGACGCGGAGCAGATCAGCCATCGGGTCGATGTCGCGGTGCTCGAAATGCGCACCGGTGCTTGCGATGTCCCTGGCGAAGTTGGGGACCAGCGGGCCGAAGGCCCAGACCGCGCGACCGGGCGCCGAGATGGCGACCGGGCCGTGCCGGTATTCGGTGGCCAGGTAGGACTCGGTCCAGGACTGGCAGGATTCGCGCAGCTTCAGCCCGGATTCCTCGGCGATGGCGGCGGCGAAGCCCATGCCGACGAAGCTGATCTCCTCGGCGTGGCGGACGTCGGCGAGCGAGACCGCCGGATCCTCGGCGAGCACCTTGCGCCCCTGCTCGATCACCGGGGCGAGATCTTCGCCGAGGTGCCAGCGCAGGATCGCCAGGGTGGTGGTGGCGAAGCGGGTCTGCACCACCGACTCCTCGTCGACCTCGTCGATCAGGATCGGGTCGCCGAGCTCGAGCACCGGGGTGCCGGGACTGGAACAGATGACGGTGCGTGGAATGTGTGCTGGGATGTCCCGCATGGCATTGACCACCTCGGTGGTCGTGCCTGACCGGCAGATCACCAGGTAACGGTCGTACTCGCGGCCGGAGCGGACCTCGCTGGCCGGCCATGCGTCGGTCAGACCGTGGCCCGCGCCCTCGCGCAATGCCGCGATCGCTTTGGACATGAACAGGGAAGTGCCGCAACCGATCACGGCGACTCGCTCGCCCTTGTGGGGGAGGATGTCGCGATGCTCGGCAGCGATCGTTTCGGCGCGCGCCCAGTCGTCGGGCTGGGTGGCTACTTCGTTGGCCAGATGGGTGACAGGCGTGGGTTCGGCGGAGATCGGCACCACAACAGAATCCGCCCGGTGATCGTTCATGTCAAATTTACGAGCGAATCGGTCACATATGATCAAACTTGGGTCTATGTTGATAGTCGGTCGATCAGTTCGATCCCATCATCGGCTGTCCAGTGGCGCCCGGTGTGCAAATTTGAAAGGTTCTACTCGTGAAAAGACCACTCCACGGCGTGCTTGCGGGGGTCGCGATGTTCACCGGCCTCGCGCTGGCGATCTCGTCCTGTGGGTTCGGCTCGAAAGATAACGCCGATTCCGACAACACGATCAACTTTTTAGCCCCGGCCTACAGCGACGGGGCCAACGGTACGAAGGCGCTGTGGGACGGGATCATCGCGGACTTCCAGAAGCAGAACCCCGACATCAAGGTGAACCTGCAGATCGAGTCCTGGAACTCGATCAACGACGTGGTGCGCACCAAGCTGCAGTCGAAGTCGACCACCCCGGACATCCTCAACATCGATGCCTACGCCAGCTTCGCCAGTGACGGCCAGCTCTACCCCGCCTCGGAAGTTGTCTCGCCGCAGGTGCTTTCGGACATCCAGCCCGGCTTCGCGAAGAACGCGTCGCTGAACGGCACCCAGTACGCGCTGCCGCTGTTCGCCTCCACCCGCACCCTGTTCTACAACACCGATCTGTTCGCCAAGGCGGGCGTCACCGCGCCGCCGAAGACGTGGGCCGAGCTCACCGACACGGCCAAGAAGATCCAGGCGCTCGGCGGCGGTGTGTCCGGCTACGGTCTGCCGCTCGGCAGCGAGGAAGCGCAGGGCGAAACCTCCATCTGGACCTTCGGTGCGGGCGGCCAGTGGGCCGAGGGTGACAAGCTCACCATCGACACCCCGGCGAACCTCGAGGGCGTTCGCGCGATGCGGGAGATCGCCGATGCCGGTGTCACCCAGCCGAATCCGGGCGCGACCGACCGCAAGGACGTCATCAACGCGTTCATCCAGGGCAAGATCGGCATGATCGAGGGCCTGCCCCCGAACATCAGCCAGATCGCCGCGAAGAACCCCGGCCTGAAGTACGCCACCGCGCCGACGCCGACCAAGTCCGGCACGCCGGTGACGCTCGGCGTGGCCGATCACCTGATGGCGTTCAAGAAGGACGGCAAGAAGACGGAATCGATCAAGAAGTTCCTCGACTTCTTCTACGGCGCCGACGTCTACTCGAAGTTCGTCTCGACCGAAGGCTTCATCCCGATCACCAACACCGCGGCCGCCAAGCTGGCCTCGGACCCGGTGACCAAGGCGTTCGGCTCGACCCTCGCGGTGGCCCAGTTCTACCCGAGCAACAACGCGAAATGGGCTGCGGCGCAAGGCGCCATCCGCCAGCAGATCGGCACCATCGCTCAGGGCACCGACCCGGCCCAGGTGTTGCAGCGCGTTCAGGAAGCCGCGAAATAGCGTGCGACGGAAAGGAACTCTGGCGGCGATACCGTGGATCGGACCCTCGCTGGTCTTGATCGCGGCTATCGTCGCCTTTCCCGCCTGCTACATGGTGTGGACCAGTACCAGAGATCTGAGCGCCTACGGTCAAGACCGGGGCGCGGCTGGACTGGCCAATTTCCGCACCTTGTTCGGGATTTCGGAGCTGGGCTCGGTACTGGCACACACGGTGATCTGGGTTGTCGCCGTTGTGCTGATCACCCTGGTGCTTTCGGCCGGGCTCGCCCAGTTCCTCAACAAGGACTTCCCCGGCCGCACCGCGGTGCGGATGGCGGTTCTGGTGCCGTGGGCGGCCTCGGTGGTGATGACGACGACGATCTTCTACTACATGCTCGATCCCGACGTCGGCATCGCCAACCGGTTCCTGGTCGACATCGGCCTGCTCGACCGGGGTTACGGCTTCACCAAGCAGCCGACGCCCGCGTTCCTCGTCGCGATCGGTGTCGCGGTGTTCGTCTCGATCCCGTTCACCACGTACACGATTCTGGCCGGGCTGCAATCCATTCCAGCCGAGATCAGTGAGGCAGGGCGGGTCGACGGTGCGAGTGCCTGGCAGCGCTACCGCTTTCTCACGCTGCCGCAGCTGCGTCCGGCCATCGCGGTGGCGACGATCATCAACATCATCAACTCGTTCAACTCGTTGCCGATTCTGCAGGTGATCACCGGCAGTATCGCGGGATTCCAGGCCGACACCACCACCACGTTGATGTTCAAGCTGATTCGGCAGAATCAGCAGGTCGACACGGCCGCGGCGATGAGCGTGCTGAACTTCGTGCTGATCATCGTCATCATCGCGATCTACGTGAAGGTGATCCGGCCTACTCAGGAGGTCGACGGGTGATAAAAGCGCAGCCTCACTCGACGACCGACCGGGTGCGGGTGTCCCGCATGACACAGGAGATCGACTGATGACCGCGGCGGATGTTGCGCACCTCGAGAAGGTTACGGGTGCGACGGGAGTGGTTGATTCGGCCGAGCGTCCCGGCCCGCGAGCGAAACGGCGTCGCTGGGAGCTGACCGCGGTCGGCGTGGTGCTCGCCGCGTTGTTCCTGCTGCCGTTCATCGTGATGGTGCTCGGCTCGCTGAAGAACCGTGCCGAAATCCTGCGCATCCCACCGACATACATCCCGGAGACGTGGCACCCGGACAACTACGCCACCATGTGGGACACCCCGGAGACGCCGCTGCCGTTCAATCTGGCCAGCACGGTGATCATTTCGGTGTGCGCCACGGTGCTGGTGCTGCTCGTCGCGGTTCCGGCCGCGTATTACACGGCGCGGCACAAGTTTCCGGGTCGCGCGGTGTTCCTCGGTTTGGTGCTCATCACCCAGATGCTGCAGCCGACCGTGCTGGTGACCGGTCTGATCAGGGAGTTCTTCGCGGTCGGTATCAACGACACCTGGCTGGCGATGATCCTGGTGAACGCGGCGTTCAATCTGTCGTTCGCGGTGTGGATCCTGCACAGCTTCTTCGCCTCCATTCCGGTGGAGATCGAGGAGGCCGCGATGCTCGATGGGCTGAGCCGCTGGCAGATCCTGCTCCGGGTGAGCCTGCCGCTGGTGTGGCCGGGCATCGTCACCGCGACGATCTTCGTCATCGTCTCCTGCTGGAACGAGTTCGCCGCCAGCCTGGTGGTGCTGACCACCCCCGAGAACCAGCCGCTTTCGGTGGCGCTGACGAAGTTCATCGGCCAGTACGACACGTCATGGCAATACGTGTTCGCTATCTCCACGGTCGGTATCATCCCGGTCGTGATCCTGTTCGCGCTGATCGAAAAGCGCCTGGTCGCGGGCCTTACCGCGGGTAGCGTCAAGTAAACCGTCCCGGCGGGTGGTGTGCTGCACCACCCGTCGTTGGCACGTTGTGAACCGAACCACTGTCTGAGTCTGGACTTCTTGCCGGTTATCTGAAAATATATCTTACCATTATCGGTAGCGAGCGGTAACGGGAAGGTTGTTCGATGAGCGTGCGCAATGGTGGGCGCGTCGTCGTCCTCGGCGTCATCGCGCTGATGGCGGCATGGACGGCACTTGGTTCTGGGCAGGCGGCGCCGGCGGAGCAGGAGGGTGTCCGCATCGAACCGGCACCCGCGCTCACCCTGCCGCCGGAACTCGACGACTTCTACAAGCCGGCGGCGGGGGTGGTCGCCTCGGCACAGCCGGGCGAGATCCTGCGCGCGCGGGCGATCTATCCGGCGTTCATGGGCATCCTGCAGCTGAATGTCGATGCGTGGCAACTGCTTTACCGCACCACGAACAGTCATGGCGAGCCGATCTCCACGGTCACCACCATCCTGAAACCGCGCGGCCCAGCGCCCGCGGGCGGGTCGAAACTGCTGTCGTATCAGATCGCCGAGGACAGCGGTGCGCAGTACTGCGCACCGTCATATGTGGCCCAATCCGGTGCCATCCCCGTCGATTACGTGAACGCGGCGGAAACGCTCATCCCGATCGCCGCGGGTCTCGGGCAGGGCTGGACGGTCGCGATGCCCGACTATCAGGGCCCGAATTCGGCGTACGGCGCCTCGCGGATGAACGCGCAGGCGACCCTCGACGGTATTCGTGCCGCCGAGAACTTCGCGCCCGCTCAGTTGAGCGGGTCGGAAACTCCGGCGGCGCTGTGGGGCTACTCGGGCGGCACTATCCCGTCGGCCTTCGTTCCGGAGATCAAGGAAAGCTATGCGCCCGAACTGAATATTGTCGGCATCGCCGCGGGCGGTGTCGCGGCGGGCGACTATGCCGGGGTGGTACGGCACAACAATGGCGGCGTCTACGCGGGGCTCATCGCGGCCGCGATCGTCGGTATTTCCACCGAATACCCGGAGATGCAGCGGGTGATGCGCGAAAGGGTCGATCTGCTCGGGCAATTCGTCATGGCGTCCAAGAAGGTGCTGTGCCATCCGCAAAGTGCAATCCTATTCCCCGGATTCAACTACTTCGGCACCTTTCAGGGCGGCGATCCGCTGGCGCTGCCGGAGATTCGGGACGCGATCGCGGATAACTCACTCGGACAGCAGAAGCCGACCGTGCCGATCTACTTCTATCACGCGCAGAACGACGAGCTCATTCCGATCGCGGGCACCGACGCGACCGTGCAGAAATACTGCGCCGAGGGTGCGCCGAGCGTGACCTACGTCCGGGAATTCGCCGCCGAACATATCTCCGGTGTCCTCTCGCACCTGGCCGGCGCGTTCTATTGGCTGAAAGACCGGCTCAACGGCGTCGCCGCACCGCAGGGCTGCTCGATTACCAGTCCGGTGAGCACCATTGGCGAACCCCAGTTCGGGCAGGGCCTGTCGGAGATACTGCCGCCCATGGCGCAGGCCCTGGTCGGATACGCCATCGGCCAGCAGAAGTGAGCCGACGGCCCCGGCGCGGACCGATGTCCGTGCCGGGGCCGCGGCGGGTCAACAGGTAGCATCGAACGGTGGCACGGCGGGAAGAAGAATCGAAGGACGGTCGCAGCTACGGCGGGCTGTCGCGGGAACAACGGGTGGCGCAGCGGCAGACCCGATTGATCGATGCCGCCCTCGAATTATTCGGAACCCAGGGCTACGCTGCCACTTCCATCGAGCGTCTCTGCGCGGTAGCCAATGTTTCCACGCGCAGTTTCTACGAAGATATGGGCAGCCGTGAGGCTTTGCTGATCGCGTTGGCCAACCGGACCACTTCGCGCGCGGTCGAGCGGGCCTTGGAGACATTGGCGAAAACCGAGAACGATCCGCTCTCGACCAGGGTCGTCGAAGGCTTCCGCGCCTATCTCTCGGTGACCTGTGCGGATCATCGTTCGGCCAGGGTCTGTTATGTCGAAGTGGTCGGCGTGAGCCAAGCGGTCGAGGAGTGGCGCCGAGACCAGCGACGCCTGCTTTCCGCGCTGTTGATCAGCGAGGCCGAGCGCGGTGTCGAGCGCGGCGAGGCCAAGCCGAGGCGTTTCGATCTTTTCGCGCTCGCGGTGATCGGTGCGGTGAACTCGCTCGCCCAGGAATTGGTGCAGAGCACGGTGCCCGATTCGGTCATCAGCGTGGACGAAATATGCGAGGAGATCGCGTATTTCGTGAACTCCGGGCTCGCTCTCACCTGATCTGAAATTGGCTGAGTCGACCGTGGGTTCGGTCGGGCCAGCATCTGAAAAGATGTCTTGCCGAATTTGCGGAAACCTCTTACAGTCGAGTCGACTCCCTTATTCGAGGGAGTCGACGATTCTCTGGACGGAGTGTTCATGTCCTCCATCGGAAGTGCCGTTCGCGCGCTGGTGGTCAATCTGCATTCGGTGGGCGTGCTGCAACGCGCGGGCGTGCTCAACCTGCTCGCACCGGCCGACCTGGTACGTGCCTCCCGTGCGGTCCGGCAGTTCGGCGGCATCGCCGGGCCGGTGCGGATGTCGGCGCGGCGGGAGCCGGAGCGGGTGGCGCTGATCGATGAGCTCGGCCCGCTCACCTACCGCGAGCTGGAGGCTCGCGGTAACGCGCTGGCCCGCGGCTTCACCGGGCTCGGACTCGGGCCTGGCGACACCATCGCCGCGCTCATCCGGGACCGGCGCGAGCTGGTGGACACCATGCTCGGCGCCGCGAAGATCGGCGCGCGGCTGGTGCTGCTCAACACCGGGTTCGCGGGCCCGCAGCTGGCCGATGTCGCGGCGCGCGAAGGCGTGAATGCCGTGGTGTACGACCAGGAATTCACCGCATTGCTGCGGGTGCTACCGGCGGAGGTGCGGCGGGTGCTCGCCGTGCACGACGGCATCGGGGTCGACGGCACGGCCACCGTCGGCGAGCTGATCGCGGGCAATGACACCGCCGAACTGGCCCCGCCGCCGCGGCAGGGCGGATTCGTGCTGCTGACCGGCGGCACCACCGGGACGCCGAAAGGCGTACCGCGCGAGGTCAGGTCACCGCTCGCGGCGGCCGCGCTGCTGGAGCGTATTCCGTTGTGCCGCAACCAGGCTCTGGTGCTGGCCGCGCCGCTGTTCCACGGCACCGCGCTGAACCAGTTCATCCTGGCGCTATCGCTGGCCTCGACGGTGGTGCTGCGCAGGCGATTCGACGCCGAGGCGACCATGGCCGACGTCGCCGATCATCGGGCGCAGGTGCTCGTCCTGGTGCCTACCATGCTGCGCCGGATACTCGACCTCGGCCCCGAGGTCTTGGCGAAATACCACACCGACAGCCTGCGCATCGTATTCAGCGCGGGCTCGGCTCTGCCTGCCGCGCTGGGGGATTCGGCCACTGAAGTGTTCGGCGACGTGCTCTACAACTTTTACGGCTCGACCGAGGTCGGCGTCGCTGCCATCGCCACGCCCGCGGACTGGCGCGCGGCGTCCGGGACAGTCGGCAAACCGCCGACGGTGTGTACGGTCCGGCTCTACGACGAAGACGGCAAGGTGGTCACCGAACCGGGTGTGCGCGGCACCATCTACGTGCGCAGCATGCTGTCGTTCGCCGGGTACTCCGGCGGCGGTAACAAGGACGTCATCGATGGTCTGCTGTCCTCCGGCGATGTGGGGCACTGGGATTCGGGCGGGCGGCTGTTCATCGACGGACGCGACGACGACATGATCGTTTCCGGCGGCGAGAATGTTTTTCCCGGCGAGGTGGAGGAGCTGCTGTATGCCCACCCTGCCATTGCCGAGGCGGCGATCGTCGCGGTGCCGGACGACGAATTCGGCCAGCGGCTGGCGGCTTTCGTGGTGCGGCACCCCGGTCGAGAACTGGATGCCGATGCGGTTCGCGCGCACGTGAAGGCGAACCTGGCGCGGTTCAAGGTGCCGCGCGATGTCACCTTCCTCGAAGAACTTCCGCGCACCAGCACCGGCAAACTGCTGCGCCGGGAGCTGACCGCAGGCTGAACTCAATCGTCTGGGACAGGTGCTGGACATTCCGCACATGATCTGAAAAGATGACTTACCAATATGGTGACCCCGGTCACTGCGTCGGCGGCCTGGATCGCCATCAATATCGAAAATGGTCGTGAGCAGACCGCTCGCGCGGATCGAATGGGTGATCAATGATGATGACCGATAGTTGGCTGAAGCGGCGGGCTCCCCGCCGTGGATTCGGCACGGCCACCTCGATCGCGGCGCGAATCGCGGTCGGCATCCTCGCGATTTCCTCGGTGCTACCGATAGCGGCGCCCGTTGCGCTCGCCGCACCGGTGCCTGCCGACGGGTTCCCGAAGGCGGATGCTCGGACCGGATTGCCCGAGGGGTGGAATCCGGGACCCGAGCTGTACGGCGTCGGCGAGCAGAAGAACGTCGAGCTGCCGATGGCCGACGGCGTGGTGCTGCGCGCGGACGTCCGGTATCCGACCGATGCCTCCGGCGCGCCCGCGCCCGGCCCGTTCCCGATCATGTTGACCCAGACGTCGTACGGCAAGGACAGCGCGGGCTTCATGCGGCTGCTGTCCTACGATGGGCTCGGCCCGCTCCTGCAGAACGCGCTGCCCAGCGTCATCGACGTGGCAAAACAGATCAGCGACGCAGCCGGTTATGGGGACTATTTCGTCAAGCGCGGCTATATCAGCGTGATCGTGGACATTCGGGGCACCGGCTCGTCGGGTGGGCAGTGGAGCATCTTGCAGCCGCAGGAGCGAGAGGATTCCAAACGAGTAATCCATTGGGCCGCAGGACTGGCCAACTCGACCGGCGAGATCGGCCTGTGGGGTCTGTCGTATCTCGGAATGGCCGAACTTTTCACCGCCGGTGTGCTGGAACCGGATTCGCCGGTCAAAGCGCTCTTTCCGCTGATGCCCGGCAACCACGCGTTCCAGGATCTGCTGGACCACGACGGGTTCTACAACACCGCCTTCCTGGCTTCGATGCTGCAATTCCCGATCACCCTGCTGCCGCAGCTCGATCCGATCCTCGGGCTGTACCGGGAGCCGGACAAGCTGGCCAGCGTGTTCGTCGACCACCTGATCTCGCATTTCCGGGCCGACGGCACCTGGCATTCGGTGTTCAACGCACTGCTCGACGGCGACAAGGCGTACAACAGCCCGTACTGGGAGTCGCGCGCGATCGACAATGTGGTGGAACAGATAGCGGCGAACGACATTCCGACCTATCTGGTGGGCGGCCAGTACGACCTATTGCAGGACGGCACGCCGCGCACCTTCGCCGGATTGCAGAACGCGTATGCCGGACGCTCGCACAACGGCCCGATGGCCGCGACGGCGCCGTCCAGCGGCCGCTTCCAAATGCTCATCGGCCCTTGGTTTCACGTGCAGCCCGGGGTGCAGCGCAACACCGATATCGATATGCACGCCATCCAGCTGGCCTGGTTCGACCGGTGGCTGAAGAACGACCGCAACGGTATCGACGAGACGAAGACGCCGCTGCACGCGATCGACGTGAACGGCAACGTGATCGAGAGTGCCACCTATCCGATGCGGGAAACGCCCACGCAGAATCTGTATCTGGAAGCCGGTGGCCGGCTGGCGCCGGATCGTCCGGTGGCCCAGTCGGGTTCGGACCGGGTGACCTTCAGTCCGGTCAATGGCGGCACCATCTGCAACTCCTCGTTCTCCCGCAACTTCTCCGGGGTGTACGAGCTGCTCACCACGATGGTCGGCGTCGACGACCCGTGCGGGCAGTTCCCCGCGCACCCGGATGTGCCTGGGCTGCTGGACAATCCGCAGTACACGACCGACGCCTTCACCGAGCCGACCGTGCTCGGCGGGCCGATCGGCGCCACCCTTTTCGCCGTCTCGAACACGCCCGCCTCGGCGTTCAGCGTGACGGTACAAGACATCGCGCCGGACGGCACGGCCATCGCACTGACCGATGGGCAACTCGCCGGAAACTTCCGTGCGCTGGACGAGGAGCGGACGTGGCGGGCACCGGATGGCAGCGTGCTCGGCGCGTTTCATCCGGGAACCAGGGAGTCGATGCTGCCGGTGATCCCCGGCCAGGTGACCGAGTACAACGTCAAGGTCCGCCCGGCCTTCCACGTCTTCCAGCCGGGTCACCGGTTGCAGGTGACGATCGGCTCCGGCGATGCGCCGACGCATATCTTCAACCCGAAGGACTACCCGGCACTGCTCGGCGGCGTCTACGACATTCAGCGCACCGAGGGCGCGGCCTCGTTCCTCACGGTGCCGCTGGCCGGCGCGTCGGCCATGCACCGCTGAGGCGGCGCCGCTTGGCATTGCCGCACCGGAATCTCTACGGTCGGCAGCGTGCCTGTGATCAGATTGTTCGCGTGCCTAGAAAAACAGCAGGTCGGCGTGTTCGATTGGCGGCGTTCGCGGGTCCCTCCGTGGTGACGCTTCGCTACCTCCGCCGGGCCCGTCGCGAACGCCGCGGGGTGGTGTGAGATGACCGGACCGACCGACCGCCCGCAGCGGTGGAACCGGCTGCTCGAACTGCTCGCCGAATCCGGGCGACTTTCCGTCGAGGAGGCCGCCGAGCGCCTCGGTGTGTCCTCGGCGACGGTCCGCCGCGACTTCACCGCCCTGGCCGAACAGCAGTTGGCGACCAGAACGCACGGCGGCGTCGTCGCGACCTCGGTCGCCTACGACCTGCCCGCCCGCTACCGGCAGACCGGCGGGGAGGCCAAGCAGCGGATCGCGGAACACGCTGCGTCACTGGTGGATCCGCGCGCCGTTATCGCGATGAACGGTGGCACGACAACCACCGCGGTGGCGCGGGCCCTGGCCGGACGCACCGACCTGGGCATGACCGGCGACGAACAGCTGACCATCGTCACCAACGCGCTCAATATCGCGGGCGAGATGGTGCTGCGCCCGCACATGCGCACCGTCGTGCTCGGCGGCGTCGCCCGCCGCGAGTCCTACGAGCTGCACGGCCCCCTCGCCGAACGCGCCCTCGCCGAACTCCGCCTTGACGAACTGATCCTCGGTGTCAACGCCATCTCCGCCGAGGGCGGCGCGCAATGCAGGCACATCGACGAGGCGGGCGTCACCACCGAAATGGTCCGCCGCTCCCGCCACGTCATGGTCGTCGCTACCGCCGACAAGCTGGAGCGCACGGCCTTGGCCCGCATCTGCAGCATCGAGCAGGTGCACGCCCTGGTGACCGATACCGACGCGGACCCGGTGGCGGTGGCGGCGATCCGCGCGACGGGAGTGCGCGTCGACGTCGTGTAGGCGGCACGGTTTGAACATGACCGCATCGGGCATGCACGAGGCCATGACCACTGAACCCGGTACGAACCGTCCCGATGACACCGAAGTGGACCGCGAGAACGTTGATCAGCCGGATTCGACCGAGGACGCCGCGGCGACCACGGAGGATCAGGCGTCGGATATGGACTACGAGGGCGATACGCCCAACTAGCCGCCCTCTGCACCCGACTCTCGCTCGGAGTCCGAGCCGAAACAGCCCGGTAGGCCATCGATGGCCTACCGGGCTGTGCTGTTTCTCGACCCCGTTCGGTCGGCGATATTCCCCCATTGACCGAGTCATAGTGTCTCACTAGTCTGAGTGGGACAGCACGTCCCACATGAGTGTGTAGGCAAGGTGAGCCCGCTATGGCCGATGTCGATTCTGTTGATTCCGCCGTTGATTCGACGTTGCACCCGCCCCGTTGGGCGCCGACGTTCATCCGATGGCACAACACCCCGGTGACCTGGTGGGAGTCGGTGAAGCTGTCGGTGGGGATCCTGCCGAGGGTGCGTGATCACACCGTGCTGGATTACGTGACCAACTTTCCCGGACAGGATGACGTGATCGTGGCCCGGGTGCCGTTCGCGAAGTTCGTCATCGTGCGCAGCCCGGAGTTGGCCCGGCATGTGCTGGTGACCAATCAGAACAACTACACCAAGAGTCCGGACTACGACATGCTCGCGGTGGCGTTCGGGCGCGGTCTGGTAACCGACCTGAATGATGAACTGTGGCAGCGTAATCGGCGGCTGGTGCAGCCGATCTTCGCCAAGCGCAACGTGGATGGGTTCGCGCCGGTGATGGTGGAAGCAGCGCGGGATGCCGTTGCGCGGATCCGGGAGCTGTCGGCGGGCGATGGCGTGGTCGACGTCAATGCCGAAATGAACCGGCTCACTTTGGATGTCACGTCGCGGACGATGTTCGGCACCGATATCACCGGGCCGATGTCGGAGGTGGTGCTGTACCGGCTGTTGGGGTTCTTCGGCCGTGGCTTCATGACGAACCTCAGCCATCCGCTGCATCACGTCGCGACGTGGCTGCACCGGCGCGGCCGCCATCGCGACGAAGCCGGGAATTCGCGGTTGCCGATGCGGGTGATGCGCGCCGCGGGATGGGTGATCGAGCCGCGCAGCATGCGCGACCTGCGCCATGCCGAGCGCGTGGTCGACGGCCTCATCGCCGATCA
Source organism: Nocardia sp. NPDC051321 (assembly GCF_044455225.1). NCBI lineage: Bacteria > Bacillati > Actinomycetota > Actinomycetes > Mycobacteriales > Nocardiaceae > Nocardia > Nocardia sp. NPDC051321. The sequence continues at coordinate 130,255 of NZ_JBITEM010000013.1, forward strand.
CCGGGCGGGCCGGATCACCCGCAAGGACAACCTGCTCGCCGCGCTGATCGACGCGTCCGACCCGGAAACCGGCTACAAGTACACCGATCAGGAGATCCACGACGAGCTGATGACGTTCATCGGCGCGGGCATGGAGACCACCGCCACCGCGCTCACCTGGGTGTGGCAGCTGCTCTCCGAGCATCCCGAGGCCCGCGAGCGACTACGCGACGAGGTGACCTCGGTGCTCGGCACGCGCCCGGCGACCGCCGCCGACCTCGACCAGCTGCCGTGGACGCAGGCCGTCGTCGCCGAGACCATGCGGGTGCTGCCGCCGGTGGTCGGGCTGGCCAGGACGGCGAAAGAGGCTGATGCGCTCGGCGGTTACCTGATCAAGCCGGGCACCACGGTGATCACGCTGATCCACGGATCACACCACAATCAGCGGGTGTGGGATCGGCCGGACGAGTTCGACCCGAGCCGGTACCTGCCGGAAAACGTAGCGCGCGAACACAAGCGGGCCACCATGCCGTTCGGTGCCGGCAAAAGAATGTGTGTCGCTTCGGGATTCGCGAACATGGAGGCCGCGCTGGTGGTCGCCACCTTCGCCCAGCAGCTGCAATTCGACGCGGTGTCGGATCAGCGGGTGCGGCGGCAGATCTCGTTCACCGGCGGTCCGGACGGCCCGCTGCCGATGCGTCCTCGGTTCCTGCCGGAACTGGAGCGCGCGGACACCGCCGTATAGTCGGATCCGTGAAACCGCCCGCCCACATGCGCAGCCATCGCAGGCGCTCGGGCGGGCAACGGTGGGACGCACACAATTCGACTCGGCAGGCGCAGATCCTCGAGGCGGCCGTCGCGCTGATCGAGGAGAACGATCCGAACGTCGAGGTCTCGATCCAGCAGATCGCCGAGCGGGCCGGACTGGCCCGCTCGGTGGTCTACCGGCAGTTCGACAATCGCGAAGACCTGGACTCGCGCGTCCGGGAGTTCATCGTCGAACGGTACGTCGGCGAGGTCGAGCGCGTCCTGACGCTGGACCCGGCCAAGACCCTCGAGGAGATCATTCTCGATGTGATGCGCACCGTCGTGCATTGGGCCGCAGCGCATCCGAAGCTGTACCGCTACGGCCAGAGCGGTTGGGTGCACGGGCAGGCGACCGGGGAAACCAGCCTGACCATCGGCAGGCATCGGGTCGCCGAGACGCTGTGGCAACAGGTTTCGTCCTGGAGCGGGATCCTCGGCATCGAGGTGCTGCCCTACCGTCCCGTCGTGTACGGGATAGTCGGCCTGGTCGAGGGCATCGTCACCCAATACATCGGCACCCCGGCCGATGCCGAGCGACCCGACCAGGAAGCCATTGCCCGCCTCCTCGCTTCGTCGGTCTGGCATCTCTACGCCGGTCATGCCGCCGACCGCGGCTATCACTTCGAACGCTCCGCCACCATGGGGGAATCGCTCGCCAAGCTTCTCGCCGACGCGGCGGCACAGCACGACTGAAGGGCCGCAACGTGTTTCGGCCTTCACGAGACGGTTGCTGGCGCTGATCGGGTAGCCCGCAGGCCGGCAATCGCGGGCATGAACCGCGTCGCCGCGTTACGAAGCGTGAGGCCGGTTCGGGTGGCGGGCAGCAGCAGGGCACCGGCGATCCGGAAGCCACCTTGCTTGGACCGCACCAGCTTTCGATGCCTCGCCTCGTAACGACGCAAGGCTGCCGCAGGGTCATCGGTGGCCTCGCCCAACTCCTCGGCCAGCGTGTACGCACCTGCCATCGCGAGGGTAGAGCCGTCACCGAACAAGGACAGGCTCGATCCGGCATCCCCGACCAGGACGATCCGTCCGGTCGACCAGGTGGGCAGATCGACCTGGCTGACGGCGTCGAAGTACAGGTCGTCAGCTGCGTGCATGCGGTCCAGCAAGTCCGGCAGTCGCCAGCCACCAGCTGAATATGCTTCGGCGACAAGGCGTTTGTGGCTCGACTGATCGCGGTGGTCGAAACCGGGCACGGCGTCGTGACGGAAGATGAACGCGGCGAGTGCGCGTCCACGCGTCGGATGCACCGAGACCGCGCGGCCCGGAGTGTTGTAAATGACCACTTCTCGATCCGAGCCGACGGGTGCGTCGATCGGCATCGTCGCGACGTACATGCCCTTGTGCCTGACGAATTCGCGTTCCGGGCCGAAGGCCAGCCGCCGGACCGTAGAGTGCAGCCCGTCGGCGCCGATGACCAGATCGAAGCGCCGGGCAGGCGCACCGGCGAAGGTGACATCGACGCCATCGCCGTCTTGGGTGAGGGCGGTAACGGTATCGCCCCAAACGAATTCGGCCTCGGTGCGGCTGGCTTCCAGCAGAATCGCGGCTAGGTCGGCGCGGGGTACCTCTACTTCTCGATCACCGCTCGAGCCCTGGAATGCTGCGAGCGGAACCCGTCCCACCGGCTTGCCCGCGGCATCGACGAAGGTCATCCGGTCGACGGCTGAGCCGGCAGCGCGCAGCCGCGGCATGATCCCCATCCGTTCGGCAACGGCCACCGCGGGACCCTTCACGTCGACGGGATTTCCGCTCGAACGCAGCGCCGCCGCGCGCTCAACCACGGTCACCTCGTATCCCCGTCGCGCCAGCCAGTAGGCCAGCGTCGAACCAGCGACGCCCGCTCCGGAGATCAGCACTGTCTTGTTCATGGTGACACCTTTTCAACTAACTGGACGAATTTCGTCCGCTTAGCTATAGCGTACGCTAAGTGGAAGAATTTCGTCCAGTTACTCGATATGTCCTGATAGGAGGCACTGATGGCGGCCGAGGAGCTGCGCGCCGACGCCAGAAGCAATCGGGATCAGATCCTCGCGGCGGCACTGAGCGTCTTCCGTGAACGAGGCGTCGATGTGCCGATGAAGGAGATCGCCGACCGCGCGGGCGTCGGGGTCGGCACGCTTTACCGCCGTTTTCCCGATCGCGACGCACTGATCTCCGCCGCCGCCAGCGCCTACCTGGCCGGGCTCGCGGACGCGGCCGCGACGGCCTGGCGCGAGGAGCCCGACGCCTGGGCGGCGCTCGCCCGATTCCTGCGTGAGTGCGTCCAAAAGGGCGTCGGCGGACTGTCTTCCGCGATCGAACCCGTCGCGCACTCCCGAATCCGGGCCGACCCCGAGCTGATCGAGGTGCGCGGCACCGTCACAGATCTGATCAACCGCATGACCGCGCGAGCCAAGGCCGACGGCACGCTACGCGAGGACATCGGACCAGCGGACATCGCCAAGCTGATGACGCTCCAGATCTACACTCGCCCAGGCGAATCCCATCCCGAGGCGATCGATCGGGTGGTGGACATCATGCTCAACGGACTGCGCGCCCGCTAGCGCGTCATGGTGTCGCGGCGAGCGACACGGTGTCCGGGGTGCTGGTGGGGCGAATGCTGCGCATCCAGACCACGAATCCCCAAGCGACGAAGCCCGCATAGACGAAGTACAGGGTGGCCGACGGGTAGTAGCCCGCCCGCACCAACAGCGGGATGCCGACGATGTCGACGGCGATCCAGATGAGCCAGAACTCGGCCAGCCCGCGCGCCATCCCGTAGGTCGCCAGCACCGAGCCGGTGAAGATCCAGGCCTCGGCCCACGGGCCGTAGGAGCCGATCAGCGCGAAGATCTGCGCGAACGCCGCGGTGCCTGCGAACATGGCGGCGACCAGGATGAGGCGTTCGCGATTGCTCGCCCAGCGCGGTTCGACACCCCGATGCTCCAGGCCGGTCTCGTTGGCGTGCCGATGCCAGCTCCACCAGCCGTAGACGCTTACCGCGATGAACATGAGCTGGCGCCCCGCCTGGCCTGCCATGTTCAGATGCTGCGGAGTGTTGAAGACGCCACCGACGAAAACGGTGAACAGCAGCGCGTTCCCGGCGATGCCGATCGGCCAGGCCCAGACGCGCCGCCGCATGCCGCCGAGCGCGGAGGCAAGACCGAAGCCGTTGCCGATCACCTCGCGCCAGAGAATCTCCGAGCCTGCGATATGCAGCTTGGCGTCGAGCAGCGAGATGATCGGGTTCACCTGCTGTACAACCAGCGCGCCGACCGATGTCATCCACCGCCCGGATATCGGCTCGCACTGAGCGAAAAACCGGCGGGGAACGCGGGTTCGCGTAACGATTGCGAAATCTGGGGTCGCGATTCGCAATATCTGTGCAACGGACCCCTTCTAGGGTGACGGCTATGAGCACGGAAAGTAGTACCGGGGGGACCGGAATTCACATCAGCGGGTTGACCAAAACCTTCCGCGTCGGTCGTAAGACGGTGGCGGCGCTGGACTCCGTTGACCTGCACACTGAACAGGGGACCTTCCTGTCATTGCTCGGCCCGTCCGGCTGCGGTAAGTCGACCGTCCTGCGCATTCTCGCGGGACTGGAGACGCCGAGCGCGGGCAAGACGCTCATCGACGGCCAGACGCCCGCCGAGCTGGTTCGCAGGCACGAACTCGGCATCGCGTTCCAGGACTCGGCGCTGCTGCCGTGGCGCTCGGTGGAGTCGAACATCAAGCTGCCCTTGCAGGTGGCCGGCCTCACGCCGGACCCGGCATTGATCGCGGACCTGATCCAGCTGGTCGGGCTGGACGGCTTCGAGAAGGCCAAGCCAGCGCAGCTGTCGGGCGGCATGCGTCAGCGCGTCTCGATCGCCAGGGCGCTGGTGGTGAAGCCAACCGTGCTGCTGCTCGACGAACCGTTCGGCGCGCTGGACGACATGACAAGGCAGCGCCTCAATCTCGAGCTGCTGCGGATCTGGACCGAGAAACCCGCGACCACGCTGATGGTCACCCACGGCATCGCCGAGGCGGTGTTCCTCTCCGATGTGGTCGCGGTGATGAGTCCGCGGCCGGGCCGGGTGCTGGAATTGGTGCAGATCGATCTGCCGCGTCCGCGCACGCCGGAGATGATGCGCACGCCCGAATTCCACCGGCTGCACGACTATCTGTCGGAGCTGCTGTTCGGAAAGTCCGGCACCGGCGGAGCGCTCGGCACCGCCGCGGGCAAGTCGAGCACGGGCGCGGTGCAGGTATGACGGAGCAACGACCGGCGCGCTGCCAGTGGCAGGCCAGGCCGGGATGGCAGCGGATGCGCCCATACGGACAGTCGATGCGGTCGGTCGCGATCCGCGTGCGGCGGGGAGGACGAGCATGAAGCGGATCGGCGGACTGCTCGGCGTCGGTGGGCTGATCGGGGTGTGGTGGCTGCTCGCGGCGCTCGGCGTCGCGGGTGGCACCGTGCCGAGCCCGTGGACGGTGCTGCACACCATGTACACCGACGGATGGGGGCTCTACGGGCCGAACTTCCGGATCACCGCGCTCGGCGCGCTGAAGGGCTTCCTGTGGGGCAACGGGATGGCCATCGCGCTGGCGATTCTCATCATGCTGATCCCGCAGATCGAATCGTTGGCGACGCAGCTGGCGATCCTGAGCTACTGCACGCCCTTGCTCGCCCTCGGGCCGATCATTCTGGTGGTGTTCGGCGGCCGCACCCCGACGGTGTTCCTTGCCGCGATGTACTGCTTCTTCACCACCATGGTCGGCACCGTGACGGGCTTGCGCTCGGCCGATAGAACAAGCCTCGACCTGGTGCGTGCCTATGGCGGCGGGCGGTGGCAGCAGCTGTATCGGGTGCAGTTGATCTCCGCCTTGCCGAATACCTTCGCGGCGTTGAAGATCGCGGCACCCTCGGCGGTGCTCGGCGCGATCATCGGCGAGTACCTCGGCGGTGTCGACAGCGGCATCGGTGTCGCGCTGACCGCCGCCCAGACGGCCTACAACGTGCCACGCACCTGGGGCATGGCGCTGGCCGCCGCCGCATTGGCCGGTCTCGGCTACGCGGTCGTCGCGCTGGCCGCCCGCCTCGTCGCCCCCTGGACCACCCAGGAGTCGCGATGACCGAAGGGCTTGGCGTGCAACGCTTTACCTGGGGCATGGAGGAGGTGCGATGAAGGTTGTGTGGCGGATCGGGAAGTTCTTGTTCCCGTTGTTCACCTCGCTGTTGTTGATGCTGTTGATCTGGTACGTCTTCTTGAAGGCGTTTCCACAGGTCGGGCCGCGGGTGGGAAAGTCGCCGGAAGACATCTGGCGGTATCTGGTGACGTCGCCCGGCGCGAGCGCGGCGCGCGAGGTGATCGTCGACGATCTGCAGATCACGTTGCGGGACGCGGCGATCGGCTTCGGCTTCGGCATGGTGGCGGCGCTGGTGGTGGCCGCGCTGTTCGTGTCGTTCGCCGCGGTGGAGCAGACCTTCCTGCCGGTGGCGATGCTGTTGCGCTCGGTGCCGCTGGTGGTGCTCGCCCCGATCATCGTGCTGGTGTTCGGCCGCGGACTCGGTGGCGTTGCGGTGCTCGCCGCGATCGTGGTGTTCTTCCCGGCGCTGGTGATGATCATGGCGGGTTTGCGCAACGCGCCGAGGGAGGCGCTGGACCTGGTTGCCGCGTACGGCGGGTCCAAATGGACCGGACTGCGGATGGTCGCGGTGCCCGCCGCGCTGCCCTCGGTGTTCGCGGCCGCGCGGATCTCCGTGCCGGGAGCGCTGATCGGTGCGCTGCTCGGCGAATGGCTCGGCAGCGGAACGGGACTCGGCGCCAGCCTGATTCGCGCCATCCCGACGTTCCAGTACAACCAGCTGTGGTCATCGATCGTCATCGTCACGATCGTGTCGGTGCTGCTCTACGCGATCGTCGGCGTGATCGAGAACCTGGTGCTGGCCCGCTTCGGTGCCGATGCCGGTAGAAACTGAGCCCTGTTTTCGCGGGGAAACGCGGTGAAATTCGAGCAAATCAATATCCGGAACGCCAAAGTAAAGAAAATGAAACGCAATCGACCTAGATTCGGCCCATGACACCCGTGCAACGCTCTTCGTTCGGGCCGACACTGAACCGACGGTCTCTCCTTCGTTACTCCGCGCTGGCCGGTGCCGCCCTCGGCGGCACCGGTCTGCTTGCCGCGTGCGGCGGCAGTTCCACCGACGCCTCGGGCGGTTCCACCGCGGACGGCTCCAAGTTCGGCACCGTGGCGGTGCAGCTGTCCTGGCTGAAGAACATCGAATTCGCCGGCGAGTACTTCGCGGACAGTAAGAGCTATTTCAAAGAAGCCGGTTTCGGCTCGGTCAACCTCATCGCGGGCGGCGCGGCAAGCACCTCGGTGGAGGCCGGGCTGGACACCGGAAAGATCTGGCTCGGCCTGTCCGCCCCGCAGACCACCGCCAAGGCGGTGCTGGAGGGCCTGCCGGGCAAGATCATCGCCACCACCTATCAGAAGAACCCCTTCGCGATCGTCAGCTCGGCCGCCAAGCCGATCAAGACGCCCGAGGACATGAAGGGCAAGAAAATCGGTGTGCAGGACACCAACCAGCTGATCTTCAACGCCCTGCTCACCGCCAACGGCCTGAAGCCGAGCGATGTCACCATCGTGCCCGCGCAGTTCGACCCGTCCCCGCTGGCCAACGGCGAGGTCGACGGCTGGGTCAGCTATGTGACCAACGAGCCGATCACCTTGACGGCCAAGGGATTCGCCAACACCCACTTCCTGTTCGCCGACTACAACCTGCCGCTGACGGCCGAGACGCTCACCGTCAAGCAGTCCACCATCGACAACGAGCGGGACAAGCTGAAGGCGTTCCTGGTCGCGGAGATCAAGGGCTGGAAGGACGCGGTGGCCAACCCCGCCGAAGCCGCCAGGCTCGCGGTCGAGGTGTACGGCAAGGATCAGAAGCTCGACCTGGCCGAGCAGACGAAAGAGGCGCAGGCGCAGAACGATCTGGTCACCTCGGCGGACGCGACCGCCAACGGGCTGCTCACCATGACCGACAAACTGATCGAGCAAAACGTCGCCGCGTTGCGGGCGGCCAAGCTCGACATCAAGGCCGATCAGCTGTTCGACCTGTCGGTGTTGCGTGAGGTGTATGCGGAGAACCCGGGCCTGAAAGCCTAATTATTCAGTCCGACAACTGTTTTCAGCGGAGCTTTGGTGTTGTTGGACAGCGAGTGCCGCCCGGACTGTTCGGTCTTGGCGGCAATCAGCTCGGCGGCGATCGCGACGGCCATCTCGGCGGCGGTGCGGGCGCCCAGGTCGAGTCCGGCGGGAGAATGCAGGCGAGCGAGCGTCGCTTCGGTGAAGCCGCCCGCGCGTAGGTCTTCCATGCGCTGGGTGTGCACGGTGCGCGAACCCATGGCGCCGAGGTAGCCGAGCTCGGGTAGTCGGAGCGCGACGGTGAGCAACGGGATCTCGAACTTCGGATCGTGCGAGGTGACGACAATGCCGGTGCCGCTGTCGATTTCGCCCGCCGAGGACAGCGTGTTCAGGTACCGGTGCGGCCAGTCGACGACCACCTCGGCGCCGGGGAACTTCTCCGGTTTCGCGAAGTTCTCCCTGGAGTCGCAGATGGTGACCCGGTAGCCGAGCAGCCGCGCCTGCACGGTCAGCGCTGCGGCAAAAGAGTTGGCGCCGAAGACGATCAGCCGCGGCGGCGGAGCGAACGACGCGACGAACACGTCCGAGTCCGGCAGCGCGAGCAGCTCGGTGCCGTGCTTCTTGTCGGTGACCAGGTGTTGGCCGATCAGGTCCGCGTCGGAATTCCAGACGACGGTGAACACGGTGATCCGCCGGTGCGCGGCGATCTCCGCGGCGACGAGGGGAAACTCGGGAAAGTGTCTGCGCGAGAACGGTTCGGTGAACACGTCCATGGTGCCGTCGCCGTCCGATGCGCCTTCCGTGCGGGTAGCCACGCCGTAGCGGTGCAACGCGCGCCGACCCGTGCGAGCGGCCTGCAGCACGGCCTCGTAGGCGATCTCCTCGAGCCCGCCGTCGGTGACCGCGCCGTACACGCCACCGTCCGGGTCGACCAGCATCGCCGAGCCGATCGGTAAGGACGCGGAGCCCATGGTGCGCACTATGGTGGCCAGCCCACCGGTCCGCCCGGAATGCCAAACTCGCAGTAGGTCATCGACGATGTCCCGCATCAGCTCGCTCCGATCAGCGTGCGGACGAGGCCGGGTAATCACGATCGACGCCCGTCGCCAAATCGTCGCACGTGACGCACACCATATCCGCCTTACGCGACAAATAGGTGCGCGCGCCCGAATCTCCTACGGCCTCCTGACATATCGAGGTCCAGTGCTTGTGAGCGAGCACAACGGGATGGCCCGGTGTGTTGTGGAACACAGCGCGGGCGAGGCCGCTGGACGAGGCGAACGCCGCGGCCGTGACCCTGGCGATCACATCGGCGCCGACGTCGGGGGTGTCCACCGGCATGATCGCGGCGTAGCGCGCCGGGGTGCGCGCGGCCGCGATGAGCCCGGCCCGGACGGACGCGCCGAGCCCGGTGGCCCAGTCCGCGGCCCAGACGTGCTGGACGCCGGCGGGCAGGTCGAGCAGGGCCGGATCGGGGCCGGTAGCGCCGAGCACCACGATCACCGGATCGCAGCCGCCGTCGCGCAGCGCGGCGATCGCGCCGCGCAGCCAGGCACCGTCCTCGGCCAGCGCTTTGGGCCGTCCGTAGCGTGTTCCGGCGCCCGCGGCGAGCACGATGCCCGCGCAACCGGGCGGGGCGGCCGGGCGATCGGGTACAGCCATGGTTACGACGGTAGTCCGGAACCGCCGTGCGCGCGTGCCGGAAGAGTGCTGCTCGTGGCCCTGCCCGGCCGCTTTCGTTGCGGCGACACGCCGGGGGCGCGGTATCTCTTCCGGGTGGCGTCCGGGCGGGTCGTATTCGATGCTGGTGCGATGACAGACGACGTTGCGGGTCTGGCCCGGTTCGACGCGATGCCCGACGGCGCAGCCACCGAGGCATTGCTCGCGTGTTGCTCTTCGCCCGAATGGGCGCGGGCACTCGTCGCGGGGCGCCCGTATCCGAGCGTCGGCGCGCTGCTCGACGCGGCCGACGCCGTGCTGGCCGGGCTGCCCGAGTCCGAGATTGATCGCGCGCTCGCCGGGCATCCCCGGATCGGCGAGCGACCGGACCAAGAGCGCTTGCGAACCGCGGATGCGCGAGGCCGCACGGCGGCCTCGGCGCGTGAGCAAGCCGGGGTCGCCACGGCAGGGGACGCGGTACGGTCGGCGCTCGCGGACGGCAACCGGGCCTACGAGGCGCGGTTCGGTCATCGCTATCTGGTGTGCGCGAGCGGCAGATCGGGTAGCGAGCTGCTCGCGATCCTCGACGAACGACTCGGCAACGATGCCGAGACCGAAAGGCGGGTTATGCGAACAGAACTGGCGAAGATCAATCGACTTCGGTTGCGCGCGTTGCTGGCGGCCCGATGAGCACGCTGAGCACGCACGTGCTGGACGCGATGCGCGGTGCGCCCGCGCAGGACGTCGCGGTGACGTTGTATCGCGGTGCCGAGCAGCTGGATTCGGCGGCGACCGACGCGGACGGCCGGATCCCCGCACTGGGCGGTGCGCTCCCGGCCGGGACCTATCGGCTGGTGTTCGGCACCGGCGCCTACTTCGCCGGACACGAGGTCGACACCTTCTATCCCGAGGTCTCCGTGGCGTTCGCCGTCACCGAGGAGCGGCACTACCACGTCCCGTTGTTGCTGTCGCCCTTTGCCTTTTCCACCTATCGAGGGAGCTGAACGAGCATGGAACTGACCGGGCCGATCGTGCTGTCCGACCACCGATACGGCAAGGCCGAGAACCGGATCGTCCGGATCTGGCGGCAGCGCGCCCGCCACGAGATCCGCGACGTGAACGTGTCCACCGTGCTGCGCGGCGACTTCGCCGACGCCTACGTCGCGGGCGATCAGCGCAAGGTGCTCCCCACCGATACCCAGAAGCAGACCGCGTACGCCTACGCGAAACAGCCAGGGCTACAAACGATCGAGGACTACGCGCTAGCGCTGGCCGGCCATTTCGTCGATGACATCGAACCGGTGACCAGCGCGCGGATCGAGGTCGACGAGTATGCCTGGCAACGGGTTTCGGTGGACGGCCACGAACACGACCACACCTGGGTCCGGCAAGGTCCCGAGGTGCGCACCGCGGCGGTGACGGTGGCAGGCGCGGGTGCGGACCGGCAGGCCTGGGTGATCGGCGGGGTGAAGGACCTGACGATTCTGAAGTCGACCGGCTCGGAGTTCGCCGACTTCCTGACCGACGAATTCACCGTGCTCGCCCCGACGCACGACCGGATGCTGGCCACCGCGCTGGTGGTGGAATGGCGGTTCGCGGGCACCACCGGCATCGCCTGGGACGAGGTGTACGCCGGTATCCGGGCGCGGTTGGTCGAGACTTTCGCGACGCAGCACTCGAAGGCGTTGCAGCAGACCTTGTTCGAGATGGGCAAGGCCGCACTGGAGGCTTACCCGGTGCTCGCGGAGATCCGGCTGGCGGCGCCGAACAAGCACCACTTCGATTACGACCTCGAACGTTTCGGTATCGAGAACAACGGCGAGGTGTACATCGCCGCGGATCGTCCGTACGGCCTGATCCACGCGACCGTGCAGCGGGCCGACGCACCGGAGGCCGGGCCCGCATGGACGCGGTGACGGTCATCGAGGGGTGTGCCGTCGCGACCGTGGACGCGGTCGGCACCGAATATCGCGACGGTCATGTAGTGCTGCGCGGCAACAGGATCGAGGCCGTCGGCGCGGGCGCGGCGCCCGCAGGCGACGGCGCGGTGCGGCGCATCGACGGCCGTGGCTGTCTGCTGACGCCCGGCTTGGTGAACACGCATCACCATCTCTACCAGTGGATTACCCGGGGGCTCGCCGCGGACAACACGCTGTTCGAGTGGCTCACCACGCTCTATCCCATCTGGGCGGGCATCGATGAGGACGCGGTGCGGATCGCGGCGACGGGCGGGCTCGCCGCGCTGGCCCGTACCGGCTGCACCACCACGACGGATCATCACTACGTGTTCCCGCGCGAGGGCGGAGATCTGCTCGGCGCCGAGATCGCCGCGGCGGCCGAGGTGGGCCTGCGCTTCCATCCGTGCCGAGGCTCGATGGATCTCGGTGTCAGCTCGGGCGGACTGCCCCCCGATCACGTGGTGCAAACGCTGGACGAGATCCTGGCCGACAGTGCGACGGCCATTGCCCGCCACCATGATTCGTCGTTCGACTCGATGCTGCGCATCGCGCTGGCCCCGTGCTCGCCGTTCTCGGTGACGCCGGATCTGCTGCGGGAGTCGGCGGTGCTGGCGCGCGAGTCGGGAGTGCGGCTGCATACCCATGTCGCCGAGACGATCGACGAACAGGACTATTGCGCCGCGACATTCGGCTGCACACCGGCGCAGTACGTGGAGCGGCTCGGTTGGGTCGGTGCCGACGTCTGGTGGGCGCACGCGATCCACCTTGACGACTCGGCGATCGAGGCGATGGCGAAAACCGGTACCGGGGTGGCGCATTGCCCCACCTCGAACGCACGGATCGGCGCGGGTATCGCGCGTACCGCGGACCTGGTGCACGCCGGGGTCCCGGTCGGCCTCGGGGTGGACGGCGCGGCGAGCAACGAGTCGAGCTCGATGATCGAGGAGCCGCGCAATGCCCTGTTCTTCGCGCGCAACAGGGGCGGCCCGCGCGCGATGACCGTGCGAACGTCGTTGGCGCTGGCCACCATCGGCGGCGCGCGGGTACTCGGCCGCGACGCCGAGATCGGCTCGATCGAACCGGGCAAGCTCGCCGATCTGGCGCTGTGGCGGCTGGACACCCCGGCGCACGCGGGCATCGACGACCCGGTGACCGCGCTCGTGCTCGGCTCGGCGCCGCCCCTCGCGGCGCTGATCGTGAACGGGCGCGAGGTCGTTCGGGCCGGTCGGCTGTGCACCATCGACGAGGAGGCGGTCGGGACGCGGGTGGCTCGGGCGCAAGCCGCGCTGGTCGCCAAGGCTGGGTAGCGGGTTCAGCCGCAGCGGCGGGCCGCGAGTACCGCGAGAGTGTCCGCGCAGGCGCGCATTTCACTGATCAGGACGTGATGTTCGGTATCCGTTGCGTCGCCGCGAGGCCCGAACAGGCAGCATTCGATGCCTGCCCGGCTCAGGTCAGTGGTGTCGTTTCCGCAGTACGAGTAGGGCAGCGCCGATCCGGTTTCTTCGACCTGGAAATTCGAGACCTGAGGCAGCAATTCGGTGATGTCGCGGACCACCGCGCGGTCGGCGGGCACGCGGGTGATCACCCTGCGCACCGAATACGGTTCGGGGACAACGGCGGCGTCCGCGGTGAGGCCGCTGCGCAGCGCGTGCCTCGTGCCGACCTCGCCATGTAGCCCGCCGACGACGAACTCGAGCAGCAGCGGTCGTTCCAGGCCGATCCCGCTGCGGCGCAGCGCGATAGCCGCGCCGAGGATCGCGGCGAGGCCGCTTTTCATGTTGTGCAGGCCCGCCCCGTACAGCCGGTCGCCGTCGCGCCGGGCGGCGAACGGCTCGCCGGGAAAGTCGCTGCCGAGCGGATCCATGTCGAGGTGGCCGCTGAGCAGCAGCGCGGGTGTGCCGCGCTCCGGGCCGAGCCGTGCGACGGTCTGTAATCGGCCCGGCTGCACTTCTTGGTGGTATGCATGAATGTCATTGCGGGCGAGGACATTGCGGACGTGGAAAGCCAGCGGCGTCTCCTGCCCGGTAAAGGAAGGCACCGCGGTGAGCCCGGCAGCCAGCTGCACGAGCTCGTCGTCGGGCAGCAGCCGGGGCAACTGGTCGACGAAGGTCGTTGTGGAACTATTCACGCTTTCTGAATCCGATCAGCACCGACATCGCGTAACCCGGCGGGATCGGTCACCGTGCGTGTCGTCGTGTAATGCGGCGAGAACGAGGCCGCCCAGCTCCCGTTCCGGGACGTAGCGATCGTAGAGGGCGGCGCCGTCGCCGGTGACAGTGGTCCGCTGGCAACTCGTGGTCGGCGGTCGCCGCCCGCTGGTTGGCGTTGATCGGAGGCCCTCCGCGTCGGGACATGGGCTGCCGACAACGGGGCCGTCGGTGGCACACATCAGTAAGGGATGGCCCGCGTACGCGTGGGAAATGTCACACAGAGTGGGCCGGGTTGGACATTAATCTGGCAGCCGCCTGGTTGTCGAGTGTGTGACGTCCTCGATATCGCGTGTCGAGCGCGCGTCGTGGACCGGGGGCTCGGCGTGTTGCGGACCGGTGGAGTTCGCGGGCTGTCGCCGCGAGTGTTTTCGACGCCTGTGCTGCGGACCGTCAGAAATAGACCGGCAGGTATTGAACCGGCATTGTGCCAGTTCAGCGCATGTGCGGGATACTGGAACAGGGTCGCCTCTGACTGTGGTGGCGAACGGAACGGACGTCGGGTGTCGCGGGGCGCGCGGGCGATCCGAGGGAGTGGAGTAGGCCGGTCGGACGCCGGCCCGGTAACGGTCGCGACATCAGGGGCGGTTGTTGTGCAACATTGCGGCAACTCCCCGCCCCTAGGGTGGCCGCAGCGACAGCGGAGTGAGGTGAGACGTGGATCTGGACACGATCCGTGCGGTGGTGCTCGCGCGGGAGCGAGCGGACCTGGCTGCGGTCGATGCGTCGTGCGCGGTGCTCGCGGGCGGCACCTTCCTCTTCTCCGAGCCGCAGAACCACCTGGAGCGGCTGGTCGACATCACCGCGCTCGGCTGGCCCGCGTTCACGGTCCGGCCGGACGGGCTGGAGATCGCGGCCACCTGCACGCTGGCCGAATTCGCCGGTGCGGTGCCGGGGCGTGAGCTCGGTGCGCCGGTGTTGCGCGAACAGTGGCCGGGGACCCGGTTGTTCGCCAAGGGGTGCCGGGCATTGCTTGCGTCGCACAAGATCTGGCGTACGGCGACGGTGGGCGGCAACATCTGTTTGTCCTTGCCCGCCGGTGCCGTGCTCGCGGCGCTGACCGCGCTCGACGGTGTCGCGCTGGTGTGGGGTCCGGAGGGCGCCGATCGCCGGATTCCGCTGCGGGAGTTCGTACTCGGTCCCGGTCGGAACGTGCTGCAACCTGGTGAGGTGTTGCGCTCGATCACCGTGCCGACGTCGAGTCTGCTGGCGCACACCAGTTTCCGGAAGGTCGCGCTCGCGCCGCTTGGCCGGTCCGGATCAGTGGTGATGGGGCGGTGTGATCCGGATGGCCGGTGCGTGGTCACCATTACCGCGGCCACTGCCCGACCCGTCGTGCTGGATTTCGCCGCGGCGCCAAGCGATGCCGAGATCGATGCGGTGGTCGCGGAAATAGATCCACTGCTGTGGTTCGACGACCCGCACGGCACGCCCGACTGGCGCCGGCACGTCACCGGCGTACTCGCTCGCGAGGTCGCCGCCGAGCTGCGCGCCCCGGATCGGGAGCGACTATGAGATTCGAAGTCGATGGCCGAGCTGTCGAAGCCGAACCGCGCCCAGGCCAATGCCTGCGCACCTTGCTCCGCGAGCAAGGCACCCTGTCGGTCAAAAAAGGCTGCGACACAGGCGATTGCGGGGCCTGTTCGGTACAGGTCGACGGAATGACCGTGCACTCGTGCCTGATTCCGGCCCACCGTGCGGCCGACCGTGTGATCACCACCGCGGCGGGGCTCGGCACCGCCGAAGAGCCGCACCCGATACAGCGCCGATTCGTCGAGAACGCCGCCTTCCAATGCGGGTTCTGTACCGCGGGAATGGTGGTGACCGCCGCGGGCCTCGGTTGCGGTACATCCGGGACGGCGTCGGCTGTCGCGCCCAGCGGCGCGGATCTGCCGGGCGAAGCGGCCGCGGTATCGGTCGATGGAGTCGCGCGAGACGGTGCCGTCGCATCGGCGGGCGCCGCGGCGCTGAGTTCCGTCGGCGCGGTCGAATACGGCGGCCGTTCCGACGCCGAGTTGGCTGAACTGATGAAGGGAAACCTGTGCCGCTGCACGGGTTATCGATCGATCGCCGAAGCGTTGGCCGGTGGGCCGGCCGACGCCGCTCCGACCGGTGCGACAGCGCGTGCTGTCTCCGAAACATGTTCAGGCAGTGGCGAATCGGGGCCCGTGGTGGCCGGGCGTGCAGGCGCTGGTGTCGGGGCCCCCGCCGGTCCGCGGATCGTGCGGGGCATGGAGCCGTTCACCTTCGATATCCGACCGGGCGCGAACGACGTGCACGCGAGTTCACCTGGGGAACCGGAGGTCTCGCCGCCCACCGCTCCGCTGCACCTCGCGGTGCTGCCAAGTCCGCACGCGCACGCGCGCATCGTGTCCATCGATACGACAGCCGCCGAGGCGCTGCCCGGAGTGCGCGCGGTGCTCACCTACCGGGACGCACCGGAGGTGGCGTTTTCCACCGCACGGCACGAGTTACGAGCCGACGATCCGGACGACACCTACGTGCTCGATCGGACGGTGCGCTTCGTCGGGCAGCGGGTCGCGGCGGTGGTCGCGGAGAGTTCGGCGGCCGCACGCGCGGGCTGCCGGGCTGTGCGGGTCGAGTACGAGGTGTTGCCCGCGGTGTTCGAGCCTGCCGAGGCGCTGGCGCCGTACGCGCCGAAACTGCATGGGGGCAAACCGGATTCGGCGCGGATCGCGGACGCCGAACGTAATCTGATCGCCGAGGTGCACGGCGAGGTGGGCGATGTGCCTGCCGGTCTCGCGGCGGCGGCGAAAGTGGTGCGCGGCGTGTGGCATTCGCCGCGCGGACAGCACGTGCACCTGGAGACGCACGGCGGGATCGGCTGGCTCGACGCGGACGGCAGGCTGGTCATTCGGTGCAGCACGCAGGTGCCGTTCCTGGTGCGCGACGAGCTGTGTCAGCTGTTCGGGCTGCGGCGCGAACAGGTGCGGGTGTTCGCCACCAGGGTCGGCGGCGGGTTCGGCGCCAAGCAGGAGATGCTGGCCGAGGACCTGATCGCGCTGGCGGTGCTGCGCACCGGGCGGCCGGTGCAGTACGAATTCACCAGGGCCGACGAATTCTCCTCCGCCACTTGCCGTCACCCGATGCGCGTCGCGGTGACCGCGGGCGCCGACGCGGACGGCGTGCTGACCGCGCTGCTGGTCGACGTGCTCGCCGACGCGGGCGCGTACGGCAATCACAGCGCGGGCGTGATGTTCCACGGTGTCGGCGAATCGATCGGCGTCTATCGCTGCGCCAACAAGCGGGTGGACGCGCAAGCGGTGTACACCAACAACATTCCCTCCGGCGCGTTCCGCGGCTACGGGCTCGGCCAGGTCATTTTCGGGATCGAGTCCGCGCTGGACGATCTCGCGCGTGCGCTCGGCATCGACCCGTTCGAGTTCCGGCGCCGCAACGTGGTGGTCCCGGGCGACGAGTTCGTCGGCGCCGAGGTGGACGAGAGCGATCTGTCGTTCGGCAGCTACGGCCTCGACCAGTGCATCGACCTGGCCGAACGAGCACTGTTGCGGGGCAACGGGGTATCGGATCCAGGGCCGCGGTGGCGGGTCGGCACCGGGATGGCGATAGCGATGATCGCGACTATCCCGCCGCGCGGGCACTCGGCGGACGCCACGATCACCCTGCTGCCCGACGGCCGGTACGAGATCCGCGTCGGTACCGCGGAATTCGGCAACGGCACCACCACCGTGCACGCCCAGCTCGCGGCCTCCGCGCTGGAAACCGATGCGGCGCGCATCTTGGTCCGGCAATCCGACACCGACCTGATCGGGCACGACACCGGCGCATTCGGCTCCACCGGAATCGTGGTGGCGGGCAAGGCGACCTACGCGGCGGCGCTCGAATTGCGCAGACTGCTGCTGGCCAGGGCGGCGAAGCTGGCCGGGCTGCCCGAGCGCGACTGTGTGCTCGAGTCCGACGGAGTCCGTTGCGGCGACCAGGTATTCGGCGTCCGCGAATTGCTGGCCGACGGCGAGCTGGTCGCGCACGGCGAGCACTCGGGCACCCCGCGATCGGTGAGCTTCAACGTGCACGCCTTCCGCGTCGCCGTGCACCAGGACACCGGCTCGGTGCGCATCCTCCAGTCGATCCAAGCCGCCGACGCCGGGACCGTGCTCAATCCGGTGCAATGCCGCGGCCAGGTGGAGGGCGGCGTCGCGCAGGCCATCGGCACCGCGCTCTACGAGGACATGCGCAGCGAGTTCGGCGTCGTCACCACCCAGTCGCTGCGGCATTACCACATTCCGCGGTTCTCGGACGTGCCGCGCACCGAGGTGTACTTTGCCGATACCGCCGACGCGTTCGGCCCGCTCGGCGCCAAGTCGATGAGTGAATCCCCGTACAACCCGGTCGCCCCCGCCTTGGCGAACGCGATACGGGATGCTGTCGGGGTGCGGCCGGATCGGCTGCCGATGACCGCCGATCGGATCTGGCGGTCCATGCAGGAAGGAGATCAGCGGTGACCCAGCGTCGTGAGCGAGCGTCAGCGAGCGAACCGAGGACACAGTGCGTCTGGAGGCATGACGGAGCCGAGCGGCAGCGAGGCGGAGTCGTGCCTCAGGGCCGGAGGAGGCAACTTGCGTAACCACGGAGGCCCCGCGAACGACGCCGCTCGGACGCAGCTGCCGGAGCATGTCCGGGTCAGGATCGACGCGATGCTGGATACCGTCGATGCCGAGCTGCGCACGCGCTACCCGGGACCGGACGGGCGAGCA
This sequence comes from Nocardia sp. NPDC051321, assembly GCF_044455225.1. Taxonomy (NCBI): domain Bacteria; kingdom Bacillati; phylum Actinomycetota; class Actinomycetes; order Mycobacteriales; family Nocardiaceae; genus Nocardia; species Nocardia sp. NPDC051321. Next base: position 148,723 of record NZ_JBITEM010000013.1, read on the forward strand.
CAGCCGATCCACACGGCGTATGTCTCGGCCGACCGTATTCGCGAGGACACCCCGCCCGCGTGGGGCGCCGCGGCCGTCGAGCTGCTGGACCGTCATGTCGACCTGCTGTCCGAGTTGGATTCGACCGGATCGCTGCCCGATGTGCGCAAGCGTCTGGAGCACGACCCGATTCAAGATCTGCGCATCGACTTCGAGGACGGCTACGGGTTTCGCACCGACTCGGAGGAGGACGCGGCGGCCAGCGCGGCCGGTGCCGTGCTGGCCACCTGGGCATACACGCCGTATCGCCCGCAGAGCTATGGCATCAGGACGAAGGGCCTGGCGATCGGCGAGCGCAACCGCACCCTGCGCACCCTCGAACTGGTGCTGGCGGCCATGGTCGACGTGCCTGCCGGATTCGTCTTCACCGTCCCCAAGATCCGTGCGGCGGAGCAGGTTCCAGCGCTGGTCGCGCTGTGTGAGGGGCTGGAGAGCGGCTACGGCCTCGCCGCGGGCACGCTGCGCTTCGAGCTGCAGATCGAGAGCCCGCAGGCGATCATCGCCGCCGACGGCACCGCGCCGATCGCGCGGATGCTCGGGCTGGCCGACGGGCGCTGCAGCGCATTGCATTTCGGCACCTACGACTACACCGCCGCGTGCGGTGTCGCCGCGCCGGACCAGGCCCTCGATCACCCGGCCGCGGATTACGCGAAGGCGGTCATGCAGGTCGCCGCGGCGCAGACCGGCGTCTGGGTGTGCGACGGCTCAACCCAGATCGTGCCCGACACCGAGCCCGAAGCGGCGCTGCGCAACCACCACCGCCTGGTGAGCCGCTCGCTGCGACGCGGGTACTACCAGGGGTGGGACATGCACCCCGGCCATCTGGTAACCCGCTGGCTGGCGACCTATGACTTCTTCCGGCAGGCGATCGACGTGGCCGTGCCGCGACTGCAGGCCTACCTGGACCGCCGATCGGGCGGCGTGATGGACGAACCGGCCACCGCGGAAGCTCTGGCGTCCACCGTTTTACGCGGCGTGGAGTGCGGCGCGCGCACCGCCGAAGACCTCGCTGCCCGAGCGCCGGAATTGTCACCGGCGGTGTTGCGTGCGCTGGTCACCCGCTCGCCGATTCCGCAGGAAGTGCGGTCGTGACCGACCAGCCGGAGTTCACGCTGCTTCCCGACCTCGCGGTTCGTCCGCTCGGCGGCTCGGTGATCTGGGCCGACGACGAATTCTTCGCGGAGAAGGAGAATTTGGTCAACCCGGGCCCGGCCGAATATCAGCCCTCGACCTTCGGGCACAAGGGCCAGGTCTACGACGGCTGGGAAACCCGAAGGCACCGTGGCAAGCCCGGCGACGACTCCGCCATCGTGCGGCTCGGCGTGCCCGGCGTGATCCGCGGCATCGTGGTCGATACCGCCTGGTTCAAGGGCAACTACCCGCCCGCGGTCTCGGTGGCCGCGCTGGAGGTGGTGGACTATCCGACGGCGGAAAGCATTGCCGCCCGCGATGATTGGGAGACCCTGATCGATCACGCGCCGGTCGCCGGGGACAGCCGCAACCCGTTCGCCGTCGCGAGCGAACGTCGGTGGACCCACGTCAAACTCACCATGCACCCCGATGGCGGGGTGGCTCGGCTTCGAGTACACGGCGAGGGTAGCCCCGATCCGCGCCTGCTCGGCCTCGGCCCGCTCGACCTGGCCGCGCTGGAAAACGGTGCGCTGGTGCTGGATTGCTCCAACCGCTTCTACAGCTCGCCGAATCAGCTGCTGTATCCCGGGCTGGCCAGGAAGATGGGCGACGGCTGGGAGACCGCCCGGCGCCGCGACGACGGCAACGATTGGGTGCGGATCCGGCTCGCCGGACCCGGCCTGATCCGGCTCGCCGAGATCGACACCTCATACTTTCTCGGCAACAGCCCGGGCGCCGCCCGGCTCACCGGCCGCACCAACGACGGCACCGAGCTCGAATTGCTGCCGCGCACCGAGCTTTTGCCCGACACCAGGCATCAGTTCGCGATCGCGCCGATGGCGGCCTCGGTGGAGGAGGTGCGCTTGGACATCTACCCCGACGGTGGCCTGGCCCGGTTGCGGCTCTACGGAGAGCTCGGCGGATGAGCGAGTCCACGCGCGAATTCATCGGCTATGGCCAGCACCCGCCCGACCCGCGGTGGCCCGGTGGCGCGCGGATCGCCGTGCAGTTCGTGCTGAACTATGAGGAGGGCGGCGAGAGCAACGTCCTCGACGGCGATCCGGCTTCGGAGACCTTTCTCTCGGAAATGACTCCGGCGCAAGCCTTTCCGAACCGTCACATGAGCATGGAGTCGCTCTACGAGTACGGTTCCCGTGCCGGACTGTGGCGGGTACTACGCGCTTTCGAGCGCCGCGACCTGCCGCTCACCATCTTCGCCGTTGCGCGCGCCATGCAGCGAAACCCCGAGGCGGTAGCCGCTTTTCGCGAGCTCGGTCACGAGATCGCCAGCCACGGCCTGCGCTGGAAGTCCTACCAGCTGACCGACCGCGACACCGAACGCGCGGACCTGGCCGAGGCGGTGCGCCTGCTCACCGAACTCACCGGTGCCGCACCGCTGGGCTGGTACACCGGCCGCGACTCGCCGAACACCCGTGAGCTGGTGGTCGAGCACGGCGGCTTCGTCTACGACTCCGACTCCTATGCCGATGACCTGCCCTATTGGGTCACTGTGCGGGGCAACGACCACCTGGTGGTGCCTTACACCCTGGACACCAACGACATGCGTTTCGCCTCGCCCGCCGGATTCCCCACCGGCGAGCAGTTCTTCGCCCACCTGCGCGACGCCTTCGACGTGCTGTATCGCGAAGGCGCCGAAGGCAGCCCGAAGATGCTGTCGATCGGCCTGCACTGCCGCATCGTCGGCCGCCCGGCCAGAATCGCCGCCCTGGAACGCTTCCTGGACCATGTCCAATCCCACGACCAGGTGTGGATAACCCGCCGCATCGACATCGCCGAACACTGGCGCAAGGTCCATCCGCCGCGGGGCAACTGACGCACTGCGTGGACTCGATTCTGAGACAACATAATTCGGGGCATGCATCGCGAGCGCTCGGAGACTATGTTCGGCCGTCTACCCGATGCATGAGGAGTTCTTGAATGTTCGCAGTACGTGGAATGGTCGTCGCCACCTTGGTCGGCGCTGCCGTCCTGGTCGGCGGAGGTGCCGCCATGGCAGACACGATTCGGCTCGAACCGGCCACCCCGGTGGTCGAGCCCGTCCAGGATTCAGGCTGCGACTACGGGCGGCCGATCAATCTGCCGTCTTGCATCCTCAGTTCGCTCTCGTAGTCCCCGCGCCGATCGACAGCACGCGGCCGGTTTTCGGGGACCGGACGCGCCCAGGGCAGGGGAAGTCATGTCCGGCGCAACACAGTTCACCAACCGTCGCACACCCAACATAGGGAGTTTCTTGATGTCAGTACTGCGTGGAATCGTCGTCGGCGCCGTCATCGGCGCCGCAACCCTGATCGGCGCGGGCGCGGCAGGCGCGGCCACGCTCCAGCTCGAGCCGGCCGCCCCGGCCGCCGAGTCGGTTGCCAAAGATTGCACCGGGGTGATCCACCCCATCGGCCAATTGGTCTGCACGCTCAGCAGCCTGTCCGGCTAGCCGGCACCGCGCGGCCGGTCCGTGAGGGCCGGCCGCGCACGCCGGGGGATCAGCCGAACAGGTTGCGCACGAACGGCAGTGAGTCCGGCAGCGACGCGTTCACCGTCGCACTGTGGTCCTCGGGGTAGGTGTGCAACTGCACCGGCTGCCCGTTCGCCCGCAATACCGCGGCGAACCGCAGCGTCTCCGGCATGATGACGTCGGTGTCGCGTAGCCCCTGGCCCATGAACAGCGGCTTGTCGTAGCCGGATTCGGGCAGCCCGAGATAGCGGGTGAGCAGTCCGTGCAGGTCGGGGATCTGCGCCAGCGGCTTGCTGAACAAGTTTCCGACCACGACACCGCCTGCGGCGAGCTCGTCGCCGAGCGGAACGAGGCACTCCTCGCGCGCCTTGGCCAGCCAGGAGCGGCCCGCGTCGGTGAGATAGGACTCGATGTTCAATTCCGGGTAGGTGGTGCGCAGCCCGTTGAGGATGTAGAGCACATAGCCCGTGGTGTGCGGGCTGAGCTTCACAGGCGGCACATTCGGGCCGAGCGGCTGCAGGATGTCCTCGATATAGGCCGGTACGCCGGTGCCTACCGCACCGCGGTAGTCGAGTTCCGGACCACCGAATTCGGTGGCGTAGCGCGCGGTATAGACTGCGGCGCCGCCACCTTGGGACTGGCCGACCACCACCCATTTCTTCGCCAGCGACGAATACTGCTCGGTCGCCGCCCGCACCGCGTCCACGACGTTGTGCGCTTCGACGACGCCATTGAGATAGGGATGCTCACCCGGCGTGCCGAGCCCGGCGTAGTCGGCGGCCACGATCGCGTAACCCTGCTGTAGCCAGGTGCCGAGGTAAGCCCAGTCGCGCTCGACCGCGCCCGGCCCGGCGATGCTGTACGCGCAGTCGTCGCCGAGTCCGACGGTGCCGTGCGCCCACGCGATGACCGGCCAGCCGCCCGGCGGCGGTGCGCCCGGCGGAAAGTAGACCGCCGCGCTCGCGGTGGTCGGCACGTCGTTGGCCGTGGTCGAGCGGTACAGCATGCGGGTCGAATTCACCGCGCCCGGCGGGGTGGCGGCCGGTGCCAGCGGGGCGACCGATTCGACCGTGCCGACGGGCGCCGCGGTGGCGACGGGCAGATTCAGCAGGCCTGCGGTGCAGGCGAGGGTGAACGCGGCGGCGATGACCGATGTCCGCATGGGGGCTCCTGTCCGGATGCACGTGGGTGCTGTGGCATCTCGGGAAAGTCTGCCCGAACCGGCGACCGGCGGTCACGCGCGGGTGGCGTGGGCCACACGGGCGGCACCTGCCCGTACTTGTGAACGTCCTCACAACCCGGAATGGCTGGCCGCACGGCTGGTTGATTCCCCGTCGATCTCTAACAGTACGGGCGTTACGCTAAAACCGCATGTCAGGGCTACTTGCCGGTAGGTTGCATCTTTGCAATTTGCCCGCAAATTTCGCAGAGTTAGCAAACCGGGATCGAAACCTAGCTTAGATTCACATTAGCAACAGGTAGACGGCCATTTCGCATTGTGCAATCGTGTGGAAGTACACCCCATGGGCCTAGCAAGCCTGCAAATTGCCGCTCCAGCAGTTCGAGCTGTTTCACCGCTCGGCCGTGGGGCAATCGACTTAAAACGAGGAAGTGGAGTCAGAGATGTCGAACGCCGGCACCCCGAAGACCGCTGCGGAAATCCAGCAGGACTGGGACACCAACCCCCGCTGGAAGGGCGTCACCCGTAACTACACCGCCGAGCAGGTGTCGAAGCTCCAGGGCACCGTCGTCGAAGAGGCAACTCTCGCTCGTCGCGGTTCGGAGATCCTCTGGGATCTCGTGAACAACGAGGACTACATCAACTCGCTTGGCGCCCTCACCGGCAACCAGGCGGTCCAGCAGGTCCGCGCCGGCCTGAAGGCCATCTACCTGTCCGGTTGGCAGGTCGCCGGTGACGCGAACCTGTCCGGCCACACCTACCCGGACCAGAGCCTCTACCCGGCCAACTCGGTCCCGGCCGTGGTGCGTCGCATCAACAACGCGCTGCTGCGTGCCGACGAGATCGCCAAGGTCGAAGGCGACGACACCGTCAAGAACTGGCTCGCCCCGATCGTCGCCGACGCCGAGGCCGGCTTCGGTGGCGCGCTGAACGCCTACGAGCTGCAGAAGGCCATGATCCAGGCCGGCGCCGCAGGCGTGCACTGGGAAGACCAGCTCGCCTCGGAGAAGAAGTGTGGTCACCTCGGTGGCAAGGTGCTGATCCCCACCCAGCAGCACATCCGCACGCTGACCTCCGCGCGTCTCGCGTCCGATGTCGCCGACGTGCCGTCGGTGATCATCGCCCGCACCGACGCCGAGGCCGCCACCCTGATCACCTCGGACGTGGACGAGCGCGACCGTGAGTTCCTGGACGGCACCCGTACCGCCGAGGGCTTCTTCGGTGTGAAGAACGGCATCGAGCCCTGCATCGCCCGCGCCAAGGCCTACGCGCCGTACGCCGACCTCATCTGGATGGAAACCGGCGTGCCGGACCTCGAGGTCGCCCGCAAGTTCGCCGAGTCGGTCCGCGGCGAGTTCCCGGACCAGCTGCTGGCCTACAACTGCTCGCCGTCCTTCAACTGGAAGGCCCACCTGGACGACGCGACCATCGCGAAGTTCCAGCGTGAGCTCGGTGCGATGGGCTTCAAGTTCCAGTTCATCACCCTGGCCGGCTTCCACTCGCTCAACTACGGCATGTTCGACCTGGCCTACGGCTACGCTCGCGAGGGCATGACCGCCTTCGTCGACCTGCAGGAGCGCGAGTTCAAGGCCGCCACCGAGCGTGGCTTCACCGCCATCAAGCACCAGCGTGAGGTCGGTGCCGGCTACTTCGACACCATCGCGACCACCGTGGACCCGAACACCTCCACCGCGGCGCTGAAGGGTTCGACCGAAGAGGGCCAGTTCCACTGAGCCACCCGTGATTCGCCTAGGGAATGAGGTTCCCGACGTGAATACCGATAGCCCCCTGTAGGGGTGTACCGCCCTCCCCGCTGAACAGCCCCAGCGGGGAGGGCATCCCTATACCTTGGACCATCGAGGGGCCGCTCACACAAGAGCACACCCCTCCAGCCACCGACTAGCCAGACCAACAGCAGGAGCGGGACGTGAGCAGCGAGAAGATTCAACGCGTCGGCATCATCGGTGCCGGACAGATGGGTGCCGGAATCGCGGAGGTGTGTGCGAGGGCGCACGTCGACGTGCTTGTTTTCGAGCAGACCAGGGAGCTGGCCGCAGCCGGCCGCTCACGCATTCTTCGCTCCCTCGACCGCGGCGTCAGCAGCGGCAAGATCACCGAGCGGGAGCGCGAACAGGCCGCGTGGCGACTGCGTTTCACCTCCGATCTCAGCGACTTCGCCGACCGCCAGCTGGTGGTCGAGGCGGTGCTCGAGGACGAGAAGGTGAAGACCGCCATCTTCGCCGAGCTGGACAAGGTCGTCACCGACCCGGCCGCCGTGCTCGCCTCCAACACCTCCTCCATCCCGATCATGAAGATCGCGGTGGCCACCACCCAGCCCGAGCGCGTGGTGGGCATGCACTTCTTCAACCCGGTGCCGGTGCTGCCGCTGGTCGAGCTGGTCACCACGCTGAAGACCAGCGAGGACGTGTCCAAGCGCGCCGAGGCGTTCGCCGGTGATGTGCTGGACAAGCAGGTCGTCCGTTCGGCCGACCGGTCCGGTTTCGTGGTGAACGCGCTGCTGGTGCCGTACCTGCTCTCGGCCATCCGGATGGTCGAGTCCGGCTTCGCCACCAAGGACGACGTCGACAAGGCGATGGTGCTCGGTTGCGCGCACCCGATGGGTCCGCTGGCACTGACCGACCTGGTCGGCCTGGACACCGTCAAGTCGATCGCCGACTCGATGTACCAGGAATTCAAGGAGCCGCTGTACTCCGCTCCGCCGCTGCTCATGCGTATGGTCGAAGCCGGGTTGCTCGGTAAGAAGACCGGCGCGGGTTTCTACCAGTACAACCGGGCCTGAGCTCGTTTCGATTCAACCCAGGCGCTTTAGCGTGCGGCGTCCGATGTTCCTCCCGGGCGCCGCACAGCCATCGAAGGGAGCAGCGCGCTCATGGTGAACGTGACCGACGGCTACGGATCGAGCATCCTCGGCTATCCGCGAATCGGGCCGCATCGAGAACTCAAGCGGGCACTAGAGGCCTATTGGCGCGGTGCGATCCCGCGCGACGAATTGCTCGCGGTTGGCCGCGACATTCAGGAACGGCAGTTCAACGAACTCGCCGCCACCGGGTTGACCCAGGTCCCCGGCAATACCTTCTCCTTTTACGACCACGTGCTGGACAACGCCCTGCTGTTCGGTGCCGTGCCCAAGCGGTTCGCGCAATATCGGGACGAGCTGGACCCGCTGGACTTCTATTTCCTGATGGCGCGCGGCAATCCGGATGTGCCGCCACTGGAGCTGGTGCGGTTCTTCGGCACCAACTATCACTACCGGCAGCCGGAATTGGATGCCGACACCGAATTCTCGCTGCACCCCGAGGCGCTGCTCGACGAATTCGACCGGGCCAAGGAACGCGGTATCGAGCTGCGGCCGGTGGTGCTCGGCCCGCTGTCGCTGCTGTTGCTCTCCAAGGCGGGCCAGGTGCCCGGTCAGGACGAGTTCGACACGCTGAAGCTGCTGGACAAGCTGCTCCCGGCGTACGAGCAGCTGTTCGAGATCCTGGCCAAGCGCGGCTCGACCTGTGTGCAGCTGGACGAGCCCGCGTTCACCAGCGAGCGCACACCCGCCGAGCTCGCCGCGTTCGAGGCTGCCTACCAACGACTTTCGAAGGCGCCGCTGCGCCCGCGCATGCTCGTCACCGGGCAGTACGGCGATTTCGGTGAGGCACTGCGGATCCTCGCGGCCAGCAATGTTGAGGCCATCGGCCTCGACCTGTCCAGCTACCGCATCACCCCGGAGGACCTCGCGGAGATCCCCGGCATTCGCCGTAAGCGCCTGTACGCCGGTGTGATCAGCGGGCAGAACGTCTGGCGGGCCGACCGGTACGTCACGCTCGAGTACCTGAACCGGCTCGCGCAGGTGTGCCCGGACCTGGTCGTCTCGACCGGGACCACGCTGCTGCACGTGCCGTACGACCTGCTCATCGAGTACGACATCCTCGGCAATGTGGCCGACCGGCTCGCCTTCGCGAAACAGAAGGTCGGCGAGGTGGTTTCGCTCGCCAAGGCGCTCACCGACGGCCCGTCGGAGAGCTGGCGCAAGCGGCCGACCGAGGTGCACTTCAAGCAGAAGCACGCTGTGCGGCAACGGGTTTACGCGGTCACGCCGGATATGCGGACGCGTGAGCCCTACGCGGTGCGCCGAACGGCCCAGCAGGCCAAGCTGAACCTGCCGCCGGTGCCAGCCACCACGCTCGGTTCGTTCCCGCAGACCAACAAGATTCGGCAGGCCCGCTACGAGCTCGGCCAGGGTCGGCTGTCCTTCGACGAGTACAAGAAGCGGATCGAAGCCGAGATCGAGGCGACGATCCGGCTGCAGGAGGACATCGGCCTCGACGTGCTCGTGCACGGCGAGCACGAGCGCAACGACATGATCCAGTACTTCGCCGAACTGCTGGACGGCTTCGTGACCACCCACTTCGGCTGGGTGCAGGTGTACGGATCCCGGTGCGTGCGACCGCCGATCCTCTACGGCGACGTGTCGCGGCCCGCGCCGATGTCGGTGGACTGGATCAGCTACGCCCAGTCGTTGACCGACAAGCCGGTCAAGGGCATGGTCACCGGGCCGGTCACCATGCTCGCCCGCTCGTTCGTCCGGCAGGACCAGCCGCTGCACGAGACCGCGGACCAGGTGGCCCTTGCCATTCGCGACGAGGTGGTGGACCTGGAGAAGGCGGGCATCGCGATCATCCAGGTCGACGAGCCCGCGCTGCGCGAGATGCTGCCGCTGCGGCCGCAGGGCCGGGCGGAGTACCTGCGCTGGGCGGTCGGCGCATTCCGGCTGGCCACCTCCGGGGTCAAGCCGGAAACCCAGATCCACACGCACATCGGGTATTCCGGCCGGGCCGAGGTGGTCGAGGCGATCGAGGAGCTCGACTGCGACGTCACCGCGATCGTGGCGACCCGCTCGATCGAATGGGTGGTGAAGGCGCTCGAGGCGGACAGTGGCACCGATCACGGACTCACCCACGGCGTCGGTCCCGGTGTGTACGAGAGCCGCTCGGCGCGCATCCCGGACATCGACGAGCTGGACGAATTGCTCACCGCCGCAGCGGAAGCCATCACGCCGGATCGACTATGGGCGAATCCGGACGGTGGGTTGAAGACGCGGCACTACTGGCAGTTGGAGCCGTCGTTGCGCAATCTGGTCGCCGCGGCGCGCCGGGTGCGCAGGCGCGCGCTGGCGAGCGAATAGGCGAACTACGTTGGCCGCCCCCTGTTTTCGCAGGGGGCGGTTTTCGTTCGAGCCTGTTTCCCGATCGACGGGTGCGGACCGTGCGACATCAGCGGTTATGCCTTGTGTGACGTGTCGTGACGTAACCCACTACCGACCTCGCGGTCCGGAGGCGAGGAATACTCGAGGTTGCGGTAGAGTTACCAAAGGCAAGCGTTGATCTTCACGCTCCCTCTCGATCCGTCGTGGATGTCTTACCTTTCGCGTCGGCGCCTCAGCTGGGTGTCAAAACACCGAACGCATGGACGATTGTCCCGCGCAGCGCTGGGGTACACCCCGATGCCTGGAAGGCACACCCACCACATATGACAACCCCTGCTTCGAACCCTGCCGCCACCACGTCGTTCGCCGCTCTCGGAGTCGGCGCGAAGCTGGTCGGCGCCCTCACGGCGAGCGGCATCACCGCTCCCTTCCCGATCCAGACGGCCACGCTGCCCGACACCCTGGCCGGTCGCGACGTGCTCGCCCGCGGCAAGACGGGCAGCGGCAAGACGCTCGCCTTCTCCATCCCCATGGTCGACCGCCTGGCCGGCGGCGACCGCAAGCCAGGCCGTCGTCCCCGTGGCCTGATCCTCGCCCCGACCCGCGAGCTGGCGACCCAGATCGCCGCCGCGCTCGAGCCGATGGCCACCGCCGCCGGGCTGAAGGTGACCACCATCATGGGTGGCGTTTCCCAGCACCGGCAGGCCAAGGCGTTCTCGGCCGGTGTCGATATCGTCGTCGCCTGCCCCGGACGGCTCGAGGACCTGATGCGTCAGCGGCTCGTCTCGCTGCAGGACGTGCAGATCACCGTGCTCGACGAGGCCGACCACATGGCCGACCTCGGCTTCCTGCCCGCGGTGACCCGCATTCTCGCGGCCACGCCGAGCGGTGGGCAGCGGCTGCTGTTCTCCGCGACGCTGGACAACGGCGTCAACAAGCTGGTCAAGCAGTTCATGCGCAACCCGGCCAACCACTCCGTCGACACGGCGGACTCGCCGGTGCCCGCGATGACCCACCACGTCTTCGAGGTCGGCGGCGCCGATGCCAAGCGGATCCTGGTGGAGACCCTCGCTGGCGGATCCGGGCGCCGGATCCTGTTCATGCGCACCAAGCACCAGGCGCGCAAGCTCGCCAAGCAGCTGAGCATGGTGGGCATTCCCGCGACGGACCTGCATGGCAACCTGTCGCAGGTCGCCCGCGACCGCAACCTGGCCGCCTTCACCAACGGCTCGGCCCGGGTGCTCGTCGCGACCGATATCGCGGCGCGCGGCGTGCACGTCGACGACGTCGAGCTGGTTGTGCACGTCGATCCGCCGGCCGAGCACAAGGCGTACCTGCATCGCTCCGGGCGTACCGCGCGCGCGGGCAGCTCCGGTGACGTCGTCACCGTGGTGCTGCCTGAGCAGCGCCGCGACGTCGCGACGCTGCTGCGCAAGGCGAACATCAACGTTTCTTCGCAGCGGGTGACCGCTGATTCGGCGCCGGTGACGGCGCTGGTCGGCACCGTCGCGCCGCGGGTAGCGCCGAGCGCGGTGCCCGTGACGTCGAACGCCGATACCCAGGGCAACCGGAACCGTCGTGGTGGTGGCGATCGCCGCTACAGCGCGCCTGCCGGACAGGCCCGCGGTCGTGGCGAGCGTGGTGCGCGTGATGGTGCTGTTGCCGGTGGCCAGCCGCGTACCCGCACCGCGCGTGGCACCGATGACGTCGCGTCGCGCGGTGCCGCCGGTGGTCAGTCGCGTGGTCGCGGTGGGCGTGGTGCCGGTGACGGCGCACCGTTCGCCGCCGGTGGCCAGCCGCGCAGCCGTAATGGTCGTGGCGGCAACGGTGCCGCGGCCCATGGCTTCGATGCCGCGGGCCGGCCCGCGACCCGTTCCGCCCGTAGCGGAGCCCCGCGCACTCGTACCGTCGCGACCCGTGAGCAGGCTCCTGCCGTTCGCGCCGGACGGTAGTCTTAGCTGAAAGATCAAGGCCGTCTTCCCATTACGGGAAGGCGGCCTTTGTCGATCAGTGGTGTGTCGGCACGGTCGAGTCGAATTGTGTTCGCAGTACGGCGAGGAAGACCTCCAGTGGGTCGTTCCAGTCGCCGTTCGTGTGGGTCACCACGACGCGCTCGCCGTCGCGGCTGCCCATCGCCCAGGTCCACGAGCCCATGGTGGCCCCGGCCAAGCCGTAAACCGTTGTGCCGCCTGATAATTTCTGCTCGAACACGCCTAGGCCGTACCGGGTATCCGCGACCCACTCCGCACCCTCGGTCGAGACGGTGGTCCACATCTCGCGCTGCTGGGCGGGTGGCAGCAACCGCCCGGTCAGCAGCGCGTGCAGGAAGACCTGCAGGTCTCCGGTGGTCGAGATCATGTCCCCGGCAGCGCCCGACCAGGTTTGATCACCCTCGGTGAGGTCGTAGACCTCGGCATCGGGGGCGGGATCGAACAGGGTCGAGTAGTGCTGTGGACGTGGTTCCGGCATCGCTGTTTCGGCGCCCGCCGAGTATGTCGCGGTCAGCCCGAGCGGTTCGCTGATGCGGCGCGAGACCTCCTGGGCGAGTGGGTTTTCCGTGATTCGCTCGATGAGCATTCCGGCGACCACGTAATTGGTGTTCGAGTACCGGAAGCCCGCGCCGGGCGCGAAGTACGGCGGGTGGGTCATGGCGATACGCACGAGCTGCTCGGGCCGCCAGCCGGAGCCGGATCGCACCTGCTCGTCGTCGGTGTGGGTGAACAGGCCACTGGTGTGGTTCAGCAGCTGACGGATGGTGACCGCGGTGCCGTCGTCGCCCGCGAGCAGTCCTGGCAGCCAGCTGTCCACCGTGTCGTCCAGGTTCAGTCTGCCCTCCGCCGCCAATTGCAGCACGACGGTGGCCGTGAATGCCTTTGTGGCGCTGCCGATTCGGAAGTGTTCGCGGGCGTCGCGCGGACGGCCGGTCGTGGTGTCGGCCGCGCCCGCGGCGCCGAACCAGCGACCATGCTCGTCGCGGATCTCGCAGACGATGCCCGGCAGGCCGCGTTCGCGCACCGCCTCGTCCAGCAGGTGCTGGACCTCGGGATGTTCCGTCATCACACGTTCTCGATGGTGTGCAGAACCCGTGCTTGCAGATCGGCCCGATCCACACCGGCCAGGGTGAGCGCGCGCGGCACGGTCCCGACGTCGGCGCGAAGTATCCCGAGGAGCACGTGCGCCGGGCGCAGATCTCGTTTGCGGGGAACGGAATTGAAGCCGCGCTCCAGTGCGAGTTTGGTCGAGGCGCCGACCGTTGGTGCGCTCTTGCGATAGGCCCGCGGGCGGGGGACATTCAGGTCGGCGAGCGAAACTCCCGCCGCGCTCAGGCTGTGTTCGAACTCGCGGTGCAACGCGTCGCGGAGCGCCTGAGCGTCGAGCCCGACCGAGGCAAGCACGCGCTGCGGCGCGGTGCCCTCCTGGGTGGCGATCGCCAGCAGCACGTGTTGCGCCTCGACGGTCGCCGACCCGTCTCGCTGTGCCTCGCTGCTGCCCTCGGTGATGACCGCGTGCAGGTATTCGTCGAATGGGGTCATGATCAGCGCCTCCTCAGGCTGACGCCGGCCGCGATGAGCCGCTTGGCGTGCTTCTTGTGCACCGCTTGCCGGGTGACGCCGAGCGCCTCGGCGACCTGCGGCCAGCTCCAGCCCGTCCGCATGGCCTCTTCGACGGCGGTGTCCTCCAGCTGATCGGCCAAGCGCCGCAACGCGACAACGGCCGCGAGCCGGTCGGCGGGGCCGCCGGAGTCAGGGATTTCGGGGGTGGGCATGCAAGCAACTTTAGTTGACTAAATCGAAGATAGTCAACCTTGGTTGCTAACGACTGGGTCGTACTGTCGAGTGGTGGGAGCAGACAACGACCAATGGCCCGATTCACTGCCGGTAGCGCAGGTTCGGATCGCTCGGCCGACAGACCAGCTCGACGCGGTGGTGCGGTTTTATGTGGATGTTCTCGGGCTATCTGAGCTGTTCCGATTCGACGGCCACGATGGCTACCGCGGGGTGATGGTCGGGCTGCCAGGGACCGGCTATCACCTGGAGTTCACGACTCATGTCGACGGGAGTCCTGGTGCCGCGCCGAGTGCGGAGAACCTGCTGGTGTTGTACTTCGCCGATGCCGCGCGGATGTCCGACGTCGCGCGGCGGCTCACCGAGGCCGGTATCGAGCCGGTCGATGCGGAAAATCCGTACTGGACTGCCAACGGCGGCTTGACCTTTCCCGACCCGGACGGCTGGCGGGTGGTCTTGATGCCGCGGCCGGTGTTCTGACCGCTCAGTGATTGAGGGCGGCGACGCCGAGCATGAGCGCCGCACCCGCCACGGTGCAGGCCAGGGTGAGTCGGGACGGGTGCACGGCGTGCGCCTCGGGCAGGATGTCGGCGGTGGCCAGGTAGAGCAGGAAGCCCGCGAAGTAGCCGAGGTAGAGGCCGACCACACTTTGCGGGACGTGGATCAGGGTGCCGAGTACCGCGCCGACGACGGGAGCGATCGCGTCGAGCGCGAGCAGCGTCAGCGCCCGCTTGCGTGCGTTGCCGTAGAGGGTGGAGATGGTGAAAGTGTTGAAGCCATCGGCGAAGTCGTGCGAGATGACCGCGATGGCCACCGCGGCGCCGACGGTGGCGCCGGCCTGGTAGCCGAGGCCGATGCCGAAGCCGTCCAGCAGGCTGTGAAAGATCAAGCCCGCCGCGGCAAGTAGGCCGACGGATTCGAAACCGTGTGTGTGCGTGCCGAATTCCTGCTCGTGCCCGGTATGGATGGCGACCGCGCGCTCGATGACGTGGATGGTGAGAAACCCGACCACCGCGGTGATCAACGCGGCGGGCACCCCGAGCACGTGTTGACTGGACTGTTCCAGCGCCTCGGGCAGCAGGTCGAAGAAGACCACGCCGAGCATCACCCCGGCGGCCAGGCCGAGCACCAGGTGTTTGCGGTCGCCGATGCGGACCGCGACGAAGCCACCGACCAGCGTGGCGCACATCGACACCAGCGCCAGCAGAATCGCCATCGTTCCAGCATGGGTGATCGGCACGGGCGGGAACGTTAGCACGGGCCGACGGGTTCGCCCGGCGGTCGCCCGGTACCGGTCAGGCCGCCGCGAGCCCCTCGGCCAGCGCGCGCAGACCCGCGGCGATGGTCTCGGCGGAGGGCGCGTTGGCGGGATCGATGAGCCACTGGATGAGCAGACCGCCGATCATGGTCTGCAACACCGCGCCGACCGCGGGATCGGGTGTCGCGCTGGCGAAGACATGCGAAAGCGCTTCGCGCGCTTGGCCTTGCGCGGTACCGAGTTCGGTGCGCAGCTCGGGGGAGTGCAGCGCCTGCACGAAACTCTCGATATTGGCGGACCAGAGCAGCCGTTCCTCGGTGAACGACGCGATCAGCTGCCGGAGGAAGGCGCGCAGGCGGGCGGCCGGGTCCGCGGTGTCGTCGGCGGGCAGCGAGTCGAGGATTGCCTGCACCGCGGTCGCGCTCGACTCCATCATGGCCTGGGTGAGCAGCTTGTCGCGGGTGCCGAAGTGGTAGTTGATCGCGGCCAGATTGGTCCCGGAGGCGGCCACGATGTCGCGCACGGTGGTGCGCGCGTAGCCGCGTTCGGCCAGGCACTGTTTGGCCGCGGCGAGGAGGTCGTCTCGGGTTCCCACCTCCGCACGATAGCAGCCAGGCATACGTGTGTTTGTGACATACGTTTCAAACAATTGTTTGTGACAGTTGTTTGAAACGTGCGTATGGTCGAGGCATGACCGCACAGCGACCTATTTCCCCCTTCGAATCCACCTTCTTCGGTACCGATACCAAGCTCGGCAGCGTGCCGACCGGTGGCATGCCGCTGTACATCGGCTCGACCGTGCACGGTGCGCTGGATCCCGAAGTGCTGCGCCGGGTGCTCGGCGAACTGGCCGCCGGCCATCCGTTGCTGCGCAGCAAGGTGGTGACCGAGGCCGACGGCACGATGCACTTCCGCCGTGACGACGACTATCGCCCGCGCCTGAACATCGCGGACGGCGACGAAGCCGACTATCTGCGGCTGGTGAACGGTCCGCGCGACTGGACCGACGGGTTGTTCCGCGCCGAGTTGTTCCGCGCGGGCGAGCGCCAGCAGCTCGTGCTGATCATCCATCACGGAATTGCCGATGGCCGATCGGCTTTCGCGCTGCTCGCGGAGCTGTGGCGGCGTTACACCGCACACAGCACGGGAAGGATACTGCCGGTTGATGATTCGGACCAGTCGTTGCCCGCGGCCATGGATACCCGGCTGGCCGAGGTATTTTCCGATGCCGAAGTGGCCGAGTTCCTGGAGCTCGCCCGCGCGGGCGTGACGATGATCGACCCCGCGGCGGCCCCACGTCAGTTGCCCGGCGACGGGGACGGCATCGGCGCCGATCCGCTCGGCCGCTTCGCGGTGCGGCGCATCGAGTTGGACGCAGGCGAAACCGGCGAGCTGGTCGATTCCGCTCGTGCGCAAGGCATCTCGGTCAACAGCTTGCTCGCCGGCGCCGCGCTGGCCGCTTTCCGGACGGAGCTCGACCCGGCCACCGGTGCGCTGCCGATGATCTGCGGGCACGCGGTGGACGTCCGCGACGAGCTGTCGCCGCCGGTGCCCGCGCACACGATGGTGAATTTCGCGTCGGGTGTCGGCACCTCGGCGGAGGTCGGGCCGGACCAGAGCCCGATCGGCCTTGGTCTGCTGGTGGCCGCGGGCATGCGGGCCGCCGCGGCACGGCACGACGCGGGCCGATTCCTGCTGGCCGCACAGCGCGTCACAGATCCGGCGACAGCCGCGGTGTTCGCGGCTCCACCCACGCTGGCCATATCCAATATCGGTCGCCTACCCGCACATTCGACACCGGCGGGTGTCCGGCACGTGCGCGACGACGTCTACGCGATGGGTCCGGGCATGCCGCCGAAGCTCACCGTCTTCACCGTCGGTGATCGGCTCACCATCCAGGTCGAGCACGACACCGCGCAGCACAGTCGCGCGCAGCTGGGCAGGGTCACGCTGGCGCTGATCGAGCGGCTGCGCCGGTGCGCGGCTACTCGCCCGTCGGCCGATCTGCGCCGGTGAACCGAATGGTCAACTGGCGGGCCCACTTTCGATGGGGCTTCGGCGGTGGCGGCGGCAGCGGCGCGTCGTGGTCGACATCGGTCTGCACCTCATAGCGCCGGATGTAGGCCCCGGCGAAGGCCTGCACGGTCGCGGTGACCGGAATGGCAAGCAGGGCACCGGTCGCGCCGAGTAGGGCCGCGCCCGCCAGCACCGCGCCGAAGGCGACCGCCGGGTGCATGTCCAGCGTGGTCGCGGTGATTCTCGGTTGCAGCACATAGTTTTCGAACTGCTGGTACACCACGATGAAACCGAGGATCCACAGCGCGTCGGAGGGGCTGTGCACCAGCGCGACGATGACCGGCAGCGCGCCGGCCAGGTAGGTGCCGACCGTCGGGATGAACTGCGAGACGACACCGACCCACAGCGCGAGCGCGAAGGCCGACGGCACATCGAGCACCCGCAACGCGACATAGTGCGCGATGGTCGACGCGAGCGCGAGCAATCCACGCGAGTAGATGTAGCCGCCGGTCTTCTCCACCGCGATATCCCAGGCGCGCAACACATGTCGTTGCCTGCGCGGCGGCAGCAGCGAACACACGGCGTTGCGGAAACGCGGGCCGTCGGCGGCGAAGTAGTAGGTGAACAGCAGCACGCCGAGCGACTGGAAGACCACACCGACCGTGCGCGTGCCGATATCCCAGGCGTTTCCGGCCGCGCCCTCGAGGTACTTGCTCCAGCCGCTGGTGTATTTCTCGATATCGGTGCCGGACAGGTTCGTCTTGAAGGTGCGGTTGATCCAGTCGATGCCTTGGTCGGCGTACTGCGGCGCGTTGTTGACCAGGGTGGTGACCTGATCGATCAGCAAGGAGCCGAGCGCCCAGAAGAAGCCGACGACGACGGTGGCCAGGACGAGAAAGACCACCCCCGTGGCGAGTCCGCGCTTCATCCCGCGCCGCGCGAGCGCGTTCACCGCTGGCTCGATGGCGAACGCCAGGAACAGCGAAACCAGCAAAATCGTCAGCAAACCCTGCAGCCGGGTCAGCGCCCAGAACCCCGCGAACAGCCCGGCCACCGTGGCAGCGGCGAGCAGGAACGCCCGCAACAGCCACGGCGGCGGACTGGTAGTCATCTCCGCGGTGACAACGGCCTCGCCGGAGGGCGCCACCGGTGCATCCGTAGGCCGTGTCGCGTTGTCATCTTCATCCGCAGGCACCACGTCAACGTACCCGGCGACCCCGAATATGCCCCACATCCGGAGGACCTACGCAACAACTGATTTCTATCGCACATGGGTAACTCGTCGGGCACCGGCTAACCCGATCCCCCCTCACACCGCCGGTCGCCAACGCCACCGCCGCGGCACCTAAATCTGGCCTGAATACCCGGAGAGGCGGGGGAGTTTACATAGTGGAGACGTCGATGACGAAGCGGTAGCGGACGTCGCTGGCCACCACGCGGTCATAGGCGCCGTCGATCTCGTCGGCCGAGATCACCTCGATCTCCGCGCCGATGCCGTGCTCCGCGCAGAAGTTCAGCATCTCCTGGGTTTGCGCGATGCCGCCGATCGATGAACCGGCCAGCGAGCGCCGGAAGCCCGCGAGGGTGAACGGCTTGACGCTTATCGGGTTTTCCGGAAGCCCGAGGATCACCAGGGTGCCGTCGAGATTCAGCAGCTTCATGTAGTGATCGATCGGCAGATCGGCCGAGACGGTGTTGAGGATGAGGTCGAACTTGCCGCGCAGGTCGCGGAAGGTCTGCCGGTCGCTGGTCGCGTAGTAGTGGCTCGCGCCGAACCGCTTGCCGTCCTCCTGCTTGCTCAGCGAGTGGCTGAGCACGGTGACCTCGGCGCCGAGCGCGGCCGCGATCTTTACCCCGACGTGCCCGAGCCCGCCCATGCCGATGATGGCGACCTTCTTGCCCGGCCCGGCGTTCCAGTGCCGCAGCGGCGAGAACAGGGTGACCCCCGCGCACAGCAGCGGCGCGGCCTGGTCGAGCCCGATACCCTCGGGGATGCCGACGACGAAGTTCTCGGTCACCACGATCTGGGTGGAGTAGCCGCCCATCGTGTAACCGTTGGATTGGACCGCCGGATCCACCGGGGTGTTATAGGTCATGGTGGCGCCGCGGGTGCAGTACTGCTCCTCATTGGCCAGACACGGCCCGCATTTACCGCAGGAATTCACCATGCAGCCGACGCCGACGCGGTCGCCGACCTGATATTTGCGCACTTCGGATCCGACCGCGGCGACCAGACCCGCGATCTCGTGACCGGGCACAACGGGGTATTTGGTGCCACCCCACTCGTCGCGGGCGGTGTGAATATCGGAATGGCAGATGCCCGCGTATTTGACGTCGATCAACACATCGCGCGGACCGAGGTCCCTGCGCTCGATCGTCACCTTCTCGAATGCGCCATCGGAAGCGGATAGGGCGTACGCGGCAGCAGTTGTCATGCATACATGCCTACCGCCG
The DNA here is from genome assembly GCF_044455225.1 of Nocardia sp. NPDC051321. Taxonomy (NCBI): domain Bacteria; kingdom Bacillati; phylum Actinomycetota; class Actinomycetes; order Mycobacteriales; family Nocardiaceae; genus Nocardia; species Nocardia sp. NPDC051321. The sequence continues at coordinate 168,271 of NZ_JBITEM010000013.1, forward strand.
CATGCGGTCAGTTGCCAAACATGACGCATAACGGACATGCCTGAATTTCCGATGCGCGGGTATTTCGGCGCGAAGCGGACCGTTTTGTGATCTACGGTGAAGATCTCCGGCCACAATGGAATTCGCAGGCACCGAGGCGGAGAACGATGAATGAGCAACGGGTTGGGGGCCGCGCGCTGGCGTTGATCGTCGCCGCGCTGCTTGCCGTGGCCGGATTTCTCGGTTATCGAGGTGAGTTGCCCGGATGGCCGAGCGGGGCGAGCGAGGTCGCCGCGCCGATCGTCGAGCAGGCACCGCCGCCGCTCGATCCGGTGGCCGTCGCCGCCGCCGTCGACCCGGCGCTGGTGGATATCAGCGCCTCGGCCAAGCCGTTCGGGCTCGGCGCCGCCGGTTCCGGCATCGTGCTCACCGCGGACGGCCAGGTGCTGACCAGCCATCACGTGGTCAAGGGCGCGGACACGGTGACCGTCACCGATGTCGGCAACGGGCGTGACTACGACGCCATCGTGCTCGGTTACGACTCCGACGCCGATATCGCGCTGCTCGCGCTGTCCGGTGCGGCCGGCCTGCCGACCGCTCGAATCGGCAGCTCGGCCGGCGCACGGGTGCGGGACGAGGTGCTGGCGATCGGCAACGCGGGCGGGGTCGGCGGCACCCCGACCGCGATCCAGGGCACGCTGACCGATCTGGACAGCACCATCGTCGCGCTCAATTCCGCCGACCTGTCCCGCAAGCCGCTCAGCGGGATGCTCGAGGTAGCCGCGGCGGTCACCTCCGGGCAATCCGGTGGGGCGCTCGCCGATCGCGAGGGCGCGGTGATCGGGGTGATCGCCGCGGCGTCGGGCGATGCGGCGCGCGCGGTGAGCAGGCCGCCGAACGGTTACGCGGTGCCGATCGACACCGCTATGCGGGTGGTCCAGCAGATCCGTTCCGGGACACCCACCGAGACCGTGCACATCGGGCCGACCGCGACCCTCGGCGTGTTGACCACCGACGCGAAAACCAGTGGGGCACGGATCGATATGGCGGTCTACGGGCTACCGGCCTACGCGGCCGGGCTGACCAACGGCGAGGTGATCACCTCGGTGGACGGGCACCCGATCGGCTCGGCCCGCGCGCTGCACGCGGCGATCAACGTGCACAAGCCCGACGACACGATCCGACTCGAAATCCTCGATCCCGCGGGCGCCCGGCGCACGGTCACCGTCGTGCTCGCGCTCGGCACGCCGAACTAGCGCTCGGCGCACCGAACTCAGACCAGCGACAGCCAGTAATCCTGGAACCGCAGGAAGATCAGCAGCAGCACCACCGCGTAGAACAGCGCGACGAGGGTCCACCGCCACTCCGCGAGGATGCGCAGCGGGCCGCGTGACCCGCCCCAGAGCTGCTCGGTGACCACGGCGAGCAGCGGGGTGATGATCGCCCACACCACCATGCAGTACGGGCACAGCGCGTTGATCCGGTACAGGCTCTGGAAGATCAGCCAGCCGATGAACCCGACACCGAGCAGCAGCCCGAGCCACAGCCCGCCCCAGATCCAGCGCGGCAACCCCACCCCGGCCACCGACAGCACCGCGAGGGTGACCAGCACGGAGAAGCCGACGATGCCGATGAGCGGGTTCGGGAACCCGAAGACCGCAGCCTGGTCGGTCACCATCACCGACCCGCAGGACAGGATCGGATTGATGCTGCACGAGGGGGTATAGCCCGGATCGGTGAACAGCTTGAACCGTTCGATGGTCAGCGCCACCGCGGCCAGCCAGCCCGCCAGCCCGCCAAGGAGCAGTATCCAGGCGGCCCGGGGCGGGACGGCCTTGATCACTGCGCCGTGGCGGCGGCGATCACCGGTGCGAGGCCGCCGGGGCCCATAAGCTCCTGGCTCGACTGGATCTGCTTGCCGTTGACGAAGACCGACGGGGTCGACTTGATGCCGTTCTTGAGCACGTCATCGGTGCGAGCCTGGATGTACTTGTCGTACTTCACATCCGTGATGCAGCTCGCCACCGAATCCGGGTAGCCCGCGTCCTTGGCGATCTGGACCAGCTTGTCGTTGGGCAGGCCCGCGCCACCCTCGGCGGGCTGCTGGGCGAACATCGAGGTAAGCCAGGCCATGTACTTGGTCGGGTCCGCCTCGGCGACGCAGTACGAGGCGTTCGCCGCGCGGGTCGAGTAGCGGGTGGTCGACGCCTTGTCCAGGAACGCGATCACGTTGTACTCGACCGCGACGGTGCCGTTCTTCACGTTCTCGTCGAGCACCTGGGAGTTGGCGGCCTCGAACCCCTTGCACGCGGGGCACTGCAGGTCGGCGACGACCCGGACGGTCACCTTCGCGTCGGGCTTGCCGATGCGGATCGAACCGTTGTCGGTGATCGTGCCGGTAATGCCCGCGGCGTTCTGGTTCACGGCCGCCGGAATCGCCGGGCTGGCGCCGGGGTCGTCCTTGCGGGCCTTCTTCACCGCGACGCCGATGCCGATCGCCGCGATCAGCGCGATCAATACGGCGGCCACCGCCACCTGAATGAAGATCTTGCGGTTGCGCTCGCTGCGATCCGCCGCCAGCAGCGGGTTCTTCTTCCCACCCGGATTCTTGCTCACCGTGCGTTCACCACGCCTTTCGCTCGCCTGCCGGTACCTGCCGCCACGATCGTAGAGCTGGAAACTGATCCCCGCGTTGTCGGGCCACGGCGACATCATCGTGGGTGAACCTGAGAGATTCCGAAATATCGGGCGCCGACGTGGCCGTGGGTATCGCCCGGATGTCGTACCTACCGGGTAGGAATGGTCGGGTGACTGTCCTCGGCGCCGTATTTCGTCCACAGAATCCGCCCGAGCGGCTGCGCGCCGTGGCCCGTACCGCGGAGGCGGCCGGGCTCGACCAGCTGTGGCTCTGGGAGGACTGCTTCCTGGAGAGTGGAATAGCCAGTGCCGCAGCGGTTCTGGCCTGGACCGAGCGGCTGCGGGTTGGTATCGGACTGTTGCCGGTGCCGCTGCGGAATGTGGCGCTGACGGCGATGGAAGCCGCCACTCTCGACCGGCTGTTCCCTGAGCGGCTGCTGCTCGGTGTCGGCCATGGCGTGCAGGACTGGATGGGGCAGGTCGGCGCGCGGGTCGATTCCCCAGTCACGTTGCTCGGCGAATACCTGGACGCGTTGCGCGCGTTGCTCGCGGGCAAACGAGTCACCACCTCCGGTCGCTATGTGCGGCTCGACGAGGTGGCGCTCGATTGGCCGCCGCTCGCGCCGCCGCGGATCTATGCCGGTGCGCGGGGTCCGCGGTCGATTCGCCTGTGTGGGTCGCATGCCGATGGGACGCTGCTGGATTCGATCACCGACGCCGACGGAGTCCGTGCCGCGCGGGTGCTGATCGACGAGGGACGCGCCGCGGCGGGGCGCACCGACGAGCACGTGCTCGTCGCGAGTCTGCTCGCGGTGACGGGTCCCGGCGCCGAGGCCAGGCTCGCCGCCGAACGGACGCCCGACCATGCGCCGGGGGCGGGCGTCGCCGGGGACGCGCACGCGGTGGCTGCCGCCGTCCAGCGATTGGCCGAAGCAGGCGCGGCTACCGTCATCATCCAGCCGACCGCGGACGAGCCGGACCCCGAAGCCTTCATCCGCTTTGTCGCCGAGGAGGTGCGGCCGCTGGTGTAACGGCGTCAGGCGTCGGCGAGGCGGCGCTTCTGCTCTTCGACGTCGAATTTCGCCTCGGGCCATTGGAGGTCGAGTCGGTCCAGCGCGTCGATGAGCAGTTCGGTGATCGCGAGGCGGGCGAACCACTTGCGGTCGGTCGGAATCACGTACCACGGTGCGTAATCGGTGTTGGTGCGGTCCAGCATGGCCTGATAGGCCTCTTGATAGGCAGGCCAGTAAGCGCGCTCGTCGATGTCGGACGGATTGAACTTCCAGTATTTGTCCGGACGTTCCAGCCGTTCCATCAGCCGCTTCTTCTGTTCGTCGAGCGAGACGAACATGGCCACCTTCACCACCGTGGTGCCCTCGTCGACGAGTTCCCGCTCGAAGGTGTTGATCTCGTCGTAGCGCGGCTCCCACTCCTTTTTGGGGACGAGCTCGTGCACCCGCACCACCAGCACGTCCTCGTAGTGCGAGCGGTCGAACACGCCGAGTTGCCCGCCGCGCGGCAGCGCCTTGCGGATGCGCCACAGGAAGTGGTGGCTCTTCTCCTCCTCGGTGGGCACGCCGAACGCGTGATGGTCGACGCCCTGCGGGTCGACCGAGCCGATGACGTGCCGGACGATGCCGCCCTTGCCCGCGGTGTCCATGCCCTGCAGCACAAGCAGCACGCTGCGCGAATCACCGGACCGCCCATTGGCGTAGAGCCGTTCCTGCAGCGCCGAGAGCACCTCGGTGCGTTCGGCAAGCAATGCCTGGCCTGCCGCCTTGTCGCCCTTGAAGCCGGGCGTGCCGTTGGTGTCCAGGTCGGCGATCCGCAATCCATCGGCTCGGAGTGCCTCGGTGGCAGGCACGGACCACTGCTTCTTCGCCATCTCCCACAACTACCACAGCGGGGACCCGGCTCAGCGGATGTGCGCGAGACTGATCAGCTGGGCCGCGAAGTCGTCGTCGGAGACCGGGGTGAGGATGAGGTCCTGCGACGTGGTCAGCAGGTAGCGCCCGTCGCCGGTGAAATCGAGCCAGGTGCGGTGCCGGGTCGGCGGCGACATCGGATTGTCCGGCTCCACGGTGACCGTCAGGAACCCGCGCCCGTCGACCGGCTTGCGCAGGGTCTGGCGGAAGCGGGCGGCGGCGCGATGGCCGTTGGTGAGGAACTGCTCGTCGCGGTCCGGGCCGAGCACCGCGTCCTGCGGTTCGCGCATGGTGCCGAGCTTGCCCGGCTGGGCCGGGCCGATGATCTGCACCAGGCGCTCGCCGACCTGCCTGGCATGGCACATCAGCACCGTCACCTTGTCGGGGGTGGCGACCAGGATGCCCGCGTGATTGTGCACCACCGCGGCGAAGGCCAGGATGCGTTCGGTGTCCGCGCCGGTGCCGTTGCGCGGGGTCGTGCCTCGGTCGCCGGAAACGGTGATGGTGGTGGCGTCGGAACGGCCGCACAGCATGAGCGCGGCGGCCAGATCCGGGTCGGCCTGGCGGGCGAAGCGCTGCGGCAAACGCAGTGCGGCGTACTCGGATTCGGTGCGCACGGTAGCGGCAGGCACCATGTTGACTGGGTACGGCCTGCGGTCGAGGCTGGTTTCGTTTTCCCAGACGTGTGAGAACTCGTCCGGGGTGAGCACCCATTTCACTGTGCGGCGCCCCCGTCGCTCGCGGGCCGCGGTCCGTCGGGGGGCGGGGTGAAGCGCGGCACACGGTTGCCGGTGGCGGGCATGGTCGGGGCGTAGACGTAGGTCATGGTGTCCCGGACATCGGCCTCGATATCGGCCGCGGCACTGTCGTGCGCCATCCGCCGTTTGCCGCCGTAGACCGCCTCGGCCGCCGGGTCGTCCAGCGGCCGGTACGGTAACGGCGGCGGGATGGCGGCCCGGATCGTTTGCGCGGCATCGCAATTCAACTCCATCAAGCGCGCAACGGTGCGGCATACCTCGTGTGCCGCGGTACCGGCGCGGACGAACTCCCTAGTGGCCCGCAACGCGGCGTCGGCGGCGCGGCCCGACCAGTGCGCGAATTCCCGGTTGGCGACGTCGGAAAAGGCTTGGAACGCTTCGGCGAGGGTGTCCGCGTTGGCCTGCCAGGCCGCCGACGCCTGGCCGAGCGCGGCCGGGTTCAGTGCCTCGTGGACGAGGTCCCAGATCTCTTGGTGGCTATACGAACCGAAGCGTTCCCGATCCGGCGCGTAGGCGGGATCGGTTGCGCCGGTGGTTAATCCGGCCAGTTCGCGGCGGATGGTCTCGGCGGCCGCGCGGGCCGCGGGATCGGCCATGGCGGCCCCCTCAGCCGTCTCGGTGCTTGGTCATCGGGCCTCTAGGTGCTCGGCGACCAGCTCGATGGCGGCCTTGTTCGCGGCTTCGGCGTCGGCGAATCTCTTGCCCGCAGCCAGATAGGCGGCCTTGAAGAGCAGCGCGGTTTCCTGGAAGGCCGCGAGGGTGTCCAGGTATTGCCCGCCCTTGTCGTCGAAGCCGCGAGTAAGGCCTTGTCCGCTCGGCAGATTCGGGAATCCCGTCACGTCGGTGATGAGATGTCCGGTGGCCATGGCGTGGTGTAGGTCCTCGACCAGCTTGTCGCAAGCGGCAGCGAGGTTTTCGGCGACGTCGGGCGCCAGCTCGAAGAGTTGACCTCGGCCTGCGCCGGTGGCCGCCGCGTACAGTTGTCTTGCCGTCCCCTGCCCGGTGTCCGGTACCGCCATCTGGGAACCCCCTCTGCTGGTCCAGTCCGTAGCGCCGTACTGGGTGGGCACTCTACCGGGCGGTAACGCCCGCCGGAACCTGGTTGGCCGTGCGCTCCCGCTGTGATGTGGGGCACGATTGTTACACTCACCTACAGGCCTGAGGCGGTGTGCGCAGAGAGGCGACCGGTGCCTGAAATCGACGAAGTGCTGCCGAAATATCTGCGGATATCGGGGTACATCCGCGATCGGATCGAGCGCGGCGAGCTCGCGCCCGGTGACGAGGTGCCGTCCGAACGTGAGCTCGCCGCGCAGTGGAAGGTGGCAAGGCCGACCGCGGCCAAGGCGCTGAATACGTTGCGGCAGCAGGGAATTGTGCAGTCGCGGCGCGGCTCCGGAACCTACGTGGTCGACCGGTCCGACGGTCCGGCCATGCGTGAGCGGGTGCCGAAATACGGTTCGGCCTACGCCGAGAGCGCGTCGATCACCATGCTCGAAGCCGCGGTCGTCACCGCGCCCGACCAGGTCGCCGAGCTACTCGGCCTGCCGAGGGGGAGTGCGGCGCTGATGCGGAAGAGGTTGATCGGCAACGGATCTCACGTCGCCGAGCTGGCGACCTCCTGGTTCGCGGGCGACCTCGCCGCGGTCGCGCCCCGCCTGCTGCGCGCCGAGCGGCTCTCCGATGGCACGCTGCGCTACCTCGAATCGGTGACCGACCGCCGGGTGGCCTATCTGCGCGATCGGGTCGGCGCCCGGCTCGCCACCGCCGACGAGCGGCGCCAGCTCGGGCTGGCCAGGCCGGCGGCGGTGCTGGTCTATCAGCTCACGCTGCACACCGCCGACGGCGCGGTGCTCCAGCTCGACGAGATCGTGCACCCGCCGGACGAGTGGAAGTTCCAACAGGAGTATTCCAGCAGGTCATAGCCACTTTTTCGGCATTGACACCCACGCGCGCCGAATGGCATAGTCCGCCTCGACACTGGCATAGGGCGAGGGTGGGAGGCGTGATGTTCGATCAGTTGACCATCGGTGGCTGGGTGATCGTCGACGAGCACTGCTCGGTTCGGCGGGCACCCCTCCAGCGAGACGACTACTTGACTTTCGTCTTCGAAAGCGGCGGAAACGAATTCGAATTCGCGCTGGCGCCGGGGATGTTTCGTCGCATGGTCGACCTCGCCGCCGCCCCGCCCGGCCAGGACGAGCCGGACTGATCGGGTGCCCGCCGAGTGCCAACTCGGCGGGACCGAGTCCACGGCGAGCGGGCATTTCTCTCATCCTGATCTCAGATCGAGGTCGATATGCTGGGCAAATGAGCACACTCCCGAGCACATTGGTGACGGTTGTCGAGGACGTGGACTCGGTGACGACGGTGGGCGGCGAGGACGATCCGGCGGCGGCCGGGCTGTCGGCGCGAGCCGTCGACGCACTGTGGGAGTCGGTGCGGGACTGGTATCGGATGGGGACGACGCCCGCGATTCAGGTGTGCCTGCGACGCGACGGGAAGATTGTGCTGAACCGGGCCATCGGGCACGGATGGGGAAATGCGCCGAGGGACGCGGCGGATGCGGTGAAGGTGCTCGCGACGCCGGAGACGCCGTTCTGTGGGTTCTCCACCGCGAAAGGGGTTGCGGCGGCACTGATGTTCATGCTGATCGAGCAGGGTGCGTTCCGGCTCGATGATCCGGTGTGCCAGTACATTCCGGAGTTCGCGGCCAATGGAAAGGAGCGCGTCACCATCGGCCAGGTGCTGTCGCATTCGGCGGGCGTGCCGTTTGTCACGCCGCCCTATAAGGGGTTCGAGTTGGTGGTCGACGAGGAATTGGCCGTGCGAGGATTGGCCGACCTGGTGCCCAGTTGGCCGCCGGGACGATTCCGGATTTATCACGCGATGACGAGTGGGCTGATCCAACGGCTGCTGGTGCAGCGGGCGACCGGGAAACGAATGCGCGAGCACCTCGCCGAGCAGGTGCTCGACCCATTGGGGTTCCGCTGGAACAACTTCGGGGTACGGGCCGAGGATGTCGACCAGGTCGTCGCCGGGGTGAAGACCGGGCCCGGGCCGTCACGCATCTCGAAGTTTCTGGCGCGCAAGGCGCTCGGTGGCGGGATGAGCGGGGCGGTCTCCGATGCCGCGACCCGCAGCTTCCTCACCGCCGAACTCCCGTCTGGCAATCTGGTCACCACCGCATTCGAACTGTCGCGCTTCTACGAAATCCTCGCGCGCGGTGGGGAACTCGACGGCGTCCGGATCATGCGGGCGAGCACCTTGCGCGATGCGATACAACCGGCCAACCGGATCCCAGGCCTCGCCGGACGGGTGAGCCGCGCCGGTTTCGAACTGGGCGGGCGCCGATCGAAGTTCGGACGCAACACCCAGACACACTTCGGCCGCAGCGGACTGACCACCCAGTACGGCTGGGCCGACCCGGCCCGCGGCCTGTCCGGAGCCATCCTGACCAGCGGCAAGGCGACCACCGACACACAGCGACCCTGGCAACTCGTCGCGCAGATCTCCGACACCATCGCGCCCACCGCCAAGCCGACCTGGTTGTGAATCACTGATAGTCGCACCGGCCGCGCACTGTTCGACCTGCCGCACCCGAAACCGCGGGCAATTCCCTGCGCGCCAGCACAACTCGTGCGCATCGATCGCTGACCGGCCCACTCCGTCGGCGGCCTAGTCGCGACCGCTTGATCCGGCAAGCCCATGAAAGTAGGGCGGCCGGAAAAGTCACTATTGCGTATCGAAATCGGACATTCGGTCGATAGAGACTGGGGTGCGGTGAGCGCACTCGTTCATCGATGGAGGTTTGACTATGTCGCAATGGAGGAGAAGACCGCGCACGGTTCGGCAGTCGGTTTTGCTGGCCGCCGTGGCCGGAACGTTGGTGCTTGCTCCCGCAACGCTCGTTATACCGGCATTCGCCACCCCCGATCAGAGTTCCACCGCGCCCACCACCGCCGCGCCGGTAACCACGGCCCCGCCGATCACTACGGCCCCGCCGATAACCACGGCCCCGCCGATCACCACCGCGCCCCCGGTAACCACCGCTCCACCGGTCACCACCCCGCCGGTAACCACCGAACCACCGGTCACCACGCCACCGGTGACCACCGAACCACCCGTCACGACCCCTTCCTTCCCGAAGCCGCAAGATCCCGATGACGGCTACGGCCCCGACGGCTTCGACACCTTCGGTTATGACCGCTTCGGTTTCGACCGATGGGGCTACGACAGGTGGGGCTACGACCGATCCGGCTATAACCACTCCGGATACGACCGGTGGGGTTACGACCGGCAGGGCTACAACGCCGAGGGCTACACCTCGCAGGGTTGCGCCCGTTCCGGTGCGGACCGCCCGGACGCCGACCAAGCCGCCTGCGCCCTGCGCCGAGCCCGCCCCTCCACCGGCAGCGCAGGCAGCTGAACCGCCCCTGACCCCGATGGCGGCACTACTCGGGGCGGGTGGCGCTGACGTATTGCAGGAGGCGGTGGACGTCCTGTTCGATGTCGACCAGGCCCGCCGCGGCGAAGAGGTCGGGGAAGGTTCTGGTGTCGAAGACTCGCAGGCCGCTCCAGCCGCCGACGACGCGGCTGACGTCGCCGAACGGATTGTCCGCGCGGTAGCTGGTGGTGATCGCGATGCGGCCGCCCGGCGCGAGCACCCGGAGCATTTCGCGGGTGGCGCCGATCGGGTCCGGGATCAGGTAGAGCGCGCCGAAGCAGCACACCGCGTCGAAGGTGCCGTCCGCGAACGGGAGTACGCGGGCGTCGCCGCGCAGATAGCCGACGCGCGGGCCGGTGTTGTCGGCGACGGCGCGGGCCAGCATCGGTTCCGAGTAGTCGAGGCCGATGGCGAAGCCGTCACCGGTCAGCGCGGTGCTCAGGTGGTGGGTGAAATTGCCGGGCCCGCAGGCGATGTCGAGCACCTTCTTGGCACCGCCGAGGCGCAGCGTGCTGACGGCGTCGCGGCGATCGGACTCCGTCGTGCGCCCGCTGGCCAGGTAGAACAGTGCGGGCCGCCAAGCACGCTCGTACACCGCGGCCAGCGCGGGATGGTTCATGGTGCGTCGCGCCAGGTTCATCGGTGCTCCTCGTCGTGCACAGTCGCGGGCGGGGCGGATCTCGGTGAACGCGCACCGAAATCCGCCCGCCGCATCGTCTTTCAGGCCCGCGCGACCTCGATGGTCATCCCCGCCGCCCGCAGCCGCTCGGTGAGCGCGTCGCCCATCGCGGCCCCGGGAGTGAGGATGCCCGCCAGCTCGGGCTGCTTGTCGGTGTCGAAGGCCAGCGACAGACCGCTCTCGCCGAGCAGCACCGCGGTCGCCTTGTAGCCGGGGTCGCCCTGGCCCGAGAAGGTCGCCACGTACTTGGCGCCCGACGAGGTACGGGTGAACGTCTTCATCGCGAACCAGCCACTGTCGCGGGCTTTTTCGCTCGGTCCGGTGCCCGGCTTGGGCAGCACCCGATCGAGCAGCTTGCGGCCGACCGACACCCGGGACAGCACCGCACCCGTCGCCATGCCCGCGACGATGCCGCCCGCGATACCCGCGGCGACCAGCGGCGCGGCGGGCGACTTGCCCGCGCTCATCACCTCGCGGTAGCGGAAGTTCTTGCCGTACACCCAGCCGAGCAGGCCGTTGGTCCGGCGCACGATCTTGGTGTTGTGCTGTGCCATGACGAACGTGCTCACCCAGCCGTCGAGGCTCGGGTCGATGGTGTTGGCCCGCGCCAGCGCCTGGTCCGACTGACGGCCGACGTCGGGGTCCATCGTCTTGTCCGGGCTCAGCGAATACGGGTGCGAGAGCACCGATCCCTTCTTCGGGTCGGCGGCGATCGCCTCCATCATCGCCCGGCCGGAGTCGATGGTGCCGCCGCTGACGCCGCCCTTGAGCGACGCGACCAGCGTGGTCTCCTCCAGCTCGCCGGTGTTGTCCTCGAGCGAACGCTTGTACAGCTGGTACACGCTCAGGTCCGACGGAATCGAGTCGTACCCAGCGGAATTCACGATCTTCGCGCCGGTCGCGACGGCCTGCTCGTGGTACCGGTCGATCGCGTCCCGGATGAACAGCGGCTCACCGGTGAGGTCGGCGTAGTGGGTGCCCGCCTTCGCACAGGCGGCGACCAGCGGCAACCCGTAGCGCAGGTACGGGCCGACCGTGGTGACCACGACCTTGGTCCGCGCGGCCAACGCGGCGAGCGCGGCCTCGTCGGTGGAATCGGCGACCACCAACCCCCAGCCCGCTGCGGCCGGACCGAGCTCGGTGCGGACCTTGGTGAGCTTGTCCAGCGAGCGCCCGGCCAGCGCGATGCGCGCCGCCTCTGGGGCGGCGGTGAGCAGGTACTGCGCGGTCAGCTTGCCAACGAAACCCGTTGCGCCGAAAAGAATGAGGTCGAACTCGCGATTGTCTGCCATGGTCTTTCCGTTTCTGCGGTTACGCATCGGGGCTTGGTTTGGGGACTTTCTTGACCCTGGTGCGCGGCTTCTTCGGCGCGACAGGCGGGTGCTCGGCCAGCCACGCGTGGTGTGTCTTACCGAGCTCGGTGACGGGCGGCTCGTCGTAGAGCCATTCGCGGGAGATCTGATGCCAGTTCGCGGTGCAGCCGAGCTGACCGAGCATGCCGAAGGTGAGGAAATCGGCGCGGCGGGAGAACAGATGCTCCGGCGGCAGATTCTGCTGCTTCATCCCGGCGAACTCGCTGGCCCTCGGGTCCACCGCGAGCAGGAACGCGCCGCTGGCCAGCTCCGGGGTGATCGTCAGATCCTCGTCGATCAGACACCATTCGGACGCGGCGAGCACGTATTCCAGGCATTCCTCGGCGCCGATCTCCGCCGGCGAGTCGATCACGCCGCGCTGGATCATCAACTCCCGCAGGTCCTCGGCTCGATCCTCGGCGGCCGCGCGCAGGCAGGTCAGCTCGAACTGCACGTGGTCCGGGTCCATCCGGTTGAACAGCCCGAAGTCGAGGAAGGCGACCTTGCCGTCGTCGGCGAGCAACACGTTTCCCGGATGCGGGTCGCCGCAGAATTCGTTGAAGGTGAACAGCGAACCGACGTAGAAGCGGTAGATGATCTCGCCGATCCGGTCGCGCTCGGCGTCGGGCAGCTGCCGGATTTCCTCGAATCCCTTGCCTGCCACGTATTCGCTGACCAGCACCCGGGTGGTGCTGAGCTCCGGCATCGAGCGCGGCACCACGATGAACGGATGCCCGGCGTAGAGCTCGGCGATCTGTAGCTGGGTGTTGGCCTCGGCCTGGTAGTCGAGTTCGCTCTCCATATTGAGCCGCAGCTCGTCGAGCACGGCGGGGGTGACCCACGGCATCGCCGATTGCAGCACCCGGCGGAACATGGCCAGGTTCTTCAGGTCCGCGCGTACCGCGGCGTCGATGCCCGGGTACTGCACCTTGACCGCGACCTGCCTGCCGTCGTGCAGCGTGCCGCGGTAGACCTGCCCGATGGAGGCGGCCGCGATCGGCTCGGCCTCGAACTGGGCGAAGATCGCGCTGATCGGCTGGCCGAAATCGTCCTCGATCACCTGGCGCATCGACTCGAACGACACCGACGGTGCGGCGTTGCGCAACACGGCGAGTCGCTTCTGGAACCGTTCGCGATGGGCCTCCGGCACCAGGTCCATGTCCAGCACGGACATCATCTGCCCGAGCTTCATGGCCACGCCCTTCATGGTGCCGAGCACCATGACCACCTGCTCGGTGGTGCGAATCATGGACTCCTCGGCCATTTTCGCGCGGACGGCCTCGGATCTGCCCCGCATCGACAGCCGCGCACGTTGCGTGCGGATAACCGAGCCGGCTGCGACGGCACCGAGTTTGGTGCCACGAGCAAGCCGGGAGGTCGGTACTTGCTTCGCCATCGAGGTACCTCCATTGGTGCCAGTGCGCGGGGCGGTGACGCGGCCCACCGGGCGCACCGCTCGGGTTCAGAGTAGCCAACCTCGCGGCAAAGTCGAGCCCCTCGTCACACTTTTGCTAGCACCCCAGCTAGCACCCCTGGAGTCGGGCGATTGATCAGTTAGCCGAGTTCGCGCCGGGTGCGGGCAGCACGTGCGACTGCGCGTTGAACACCTCGGCGGAGCCGTTAGCACGCGCCATCCCGTCGATCGCGCTCCAGGCCATCATGGTCAGGTAGTCGATCACCGCTTCGCGGGACATGGTCTTGTTGGTGGTCCACCAGTGCGTGGCCAACTGGATGCCGCCGACCAGCACGTAGGACCAGAGCATCGCGCCGTCGGTCTGGATGCCCTTTTCCGTCGCGCGGTCGATGATGACCGCGGCCACCACCTCGGCGAAGAGCTTCTCGAATTCGGCGAGCGAGGATTGATCGGCCGAGCCGTTGCCCATGATGAAGCGGTAGACCTCGGGGTCCTCGTCGACGGTGCCGACATACTCGGCCAGCGCCGAACGGACCAATTGATACTCGTCCGCGTCCAGGCTGATCGCGCCGTAGACCCGCGGCATCAGGGTGGTCTCGATGAACCGCTGCATGGTCGCGTGGACCAGGTCGTTCTTATCGGAGAAGTACCGGTAGAGGACGGTTTTGGAGACGCCGATCTCGGCGGCGATCTCGTCCATCCCGGCATTGGAGCCGCGTGCTCGGACAGCGGCGAGGGTGCCGTCGACGAGTTCCTCGCGGCGGTCGATCTTGTGCTGGCGCCAACGGCGTTTGCGGCCATCCTGCCGGCCGGTGCGCACCGCCGCCGGTCGGTCGGCGAGTTCGCCGACATCGACAAGGTCATCGGTGGACAGGGTGGGCTCCCTTGTTCGTCGGTTTCTCCTCGGACCACCAGCTTAGGTCCCGGTCGCTGGTGATATGCGCGTTTGGGCACGGATGCGACGGGTTGCACATATTCCGCTCGGAGCGCTTGCGAGCGCGAATGCCGAGGCCGCCCTGCGGCGGGCCGGGCATCCGGCACAGCAGAATGGAGACATGGAGAAAGCTCCCGGCAACATCGCGGTCCTGGAAACGGCCCCGGCGCCCGGTGCGGCCGCGCCGTTCGGCTTCGCCGCGGTCCTCGACGAGGAAAGCAAGCGACGCGACCTCTGGCGGATGAAGGCGCTGGCCACCGGCCTGCTCGCGGTGGCGACGGCGATCTATCTGTTCTGTCGCTGGCTGGAATCGCGGGGCAGCGGCGGCGGCTGGGTGGATTACGTGCGCGCCGCGTCCGAGGCGGGCATGGTCGGCGCGCTGGCCGACTGGTTCGCGGTCACCGCGCTGTTCCGGCACCCGCTCGGCCTGCCCATCCCGCACACCGCGATCATCCGCAAGAAGAAGGACCAGCTCGGCGAGAGCCTCGGCACCTTCGTCGGCACCAACTTCCTTGCCCCGGAGGTGGTTTCGGCGAAGGTCACGTCGGCGCAGATCTCCTGGCGGGTGGGTAAGTGGATGGCCGACCCCGGTCATGCCGCCCGGGTGGCCGAGGAGAGTTCGACGCTGCTGCGGGCGGCGGTCGACGTGCTGCGCGACGAGGACGTCGAGCAGATCATCGACCAGACGATCGTGAAGCGGATCGCCGAACCGCTCTGGGGTCCGCCGATCGGCCGGGTGCTTTCGGAGTTGCTCGCCGACAACCGGCAACTCGTGCTGATCGACCTGCTCGCCGAGCGGGCGCACCAGTGGGCACTGGGTTCGCAGGAGACGATCGACCGAATCGTCTTGCGCGACGCACCGCAATGGGCCCCGAAATTCGTCAACATTTTGCTTTCCGAACGGATCTACCGCGAGCTGGTGGAGTTCACCTGGAAGGTCAGGTCCAACCCCGAGCACGAGGTGCGACTGGCCGCGAATCGCTTTCTCGAGGAATTCGCCGACGACCTGCAGCACGACGACGCGATGATCAAGAAGGCCGAGCGGATCAAGGCGCAGATCATGGGCCGCGACGAAATCACCGGGATGGCCGAGGCGACCTGGCGGGCGGCCAAGCGATTGATCTTGGAATCGGCCGACGATCCGAACAGCACGTTGCGGCGTAAGGTCGGCGAGAACGTGCGGCAACTCGGCGAGCGGTTGCGTGACGACGCCGATATGCGCGCGAAGGTGGACGGCTGGATCGACCGGGGGGCAAGGTATCTCGTAGGGAACTACGCCGGGGAGATCAGCACGCTGGTGACCGATACGGTTGCCAGGTGGGATGCGGACGAGGCAAGCAAGAAGATCGAATTGCAGGTTGGGCGTGATCTGCAATTCATCCGCATCAATGGAACTGTCGTCGGTTCGCTTGCGGGCCTGGTGATTTACACAATTTCGCAGCTGATGTTCGGTGGCTGAGAGCTAGCGCGCCGGATGTTTGCTCAGAGGGTGCTAACAGACTGCTTGCAATAGTTAGCACCCTGTCCTAGAATTGAACTCGTACAACCGCCAGAAGGTGAGTGATGGCAGACCAGCCCGAGGTTTCCGCCGAGTACACCGATAGTCCGGCCGAGCAATCGGCCGGCGTCGGAGAAAAAGCGGCCCGCGTGGTAAACGCGGCGCACGACATCGGAGGCTTCATCCGGGCACAGCGAGAGGCCGCGCAAGTCTCGCTGCGTCAGCTCGCCACCCTTGCGGGAGTGAGTAATCCGTACCTCAGCCAGATCGAGCGCGGATTGCGCAATCCATCCGCCGAGGTACTCGCGCAGATCGCCAAGGCACTGCGGGTGTCGTCGGAGGTGTTGTACGTCCGGGCCGGTTATCTCGAACAGCGGCCACACAGCCCGGTCCGGGATGCCCTGCTTGCCGATACGTCTGTCAGCGAACGGCAGAAGCAGGTGCTGCTCGAAATCTATGAATCGTTTCGCCGGGAAAACGGAGGGAACGAGCCAGGGGGGGATGGGGACAGCGTCGTTCCGCGCACAACAACCGAAACTCCGCCACGCCAGGAGAACGAAATACCATGACCGAGAAGACCAACCCGACCGTGACCAAGCCGATCCTCGCGACCGTCGGTGCGGGCGACGCCATCTACGCCGCCGTGACCGATGTGGTCACCCAGGTGCGTGAGCGCGCCGCCGCGACCGACGTTTCCGCCCGGGTCGAAGAGGCCCGTGAGCGCTTCGCCAACGTGCCCGCCGACGTGCAGGCCCAGTTCGAGACGCTGCGCGAGCGGCTGGCCGGACTGCCCTCGGAACTGCCGGAGGACCTCGCCGAGCTGCGCGAGAAGTTCACCCCCGAGGAACTGCGCACGCTGGCCGACAAGTACTACCACCAGGTGCTCGACATCTACGCCGATCTCGCCGTGCGCGGCGAGGAGACCGTGGAGCGGCTGCGCGCCAACCACCTGGTCGAGGAGCAACTCGAGCGCGTCGAGGGCCTGTACAAGGACGCCGCGACCCGCGCCGAAGACGTGCTCGGTCGCGTCAACGGACTGCTCGGCCGTCCGGCCAAGGTCGAGGACGAGGCCGCCGCGCCGGTCGTCGATGCCGAGGTCGTCACGGTGACCACCGAGACCACCCCCGCCCCCGAGGCCAACGGCGCGCCCGTCGAGCCGGTCGCGCCTGCCGCGCCCGTCGCCAAGAAGGCTCCGGCCAAGAAGGCGCCCGCCAAGAAGGCCGCGCCGAAGAAGGCATGATCCGACCGATCCGCCGCCGGCTCTGAGCACTGATCCGCAAGGGCCGCACGGCTATTGGCGCAAGACCGGGCAACGCCCCCGCACACTCTGAGGTGCGGGGGCGTTGCTCGTATGATGGGACAGGTGAATATGGTGCACGGATTGACCGGGATGATCCTGCTCGTGCTGTGGCTGGCCGCGCTCGGCGCGACGATCTTCGCGCTGATCCATGCCGTGCGGCAGCGTTCGGACGCGTTCACCGCGGTGGACAAGCTGACCAAGCAGATCTGGCTGGCGATCCTCGGTGTCGCCGTGGTTCTGCTGCTGCTCTCGCCCGCCGG
This sequence comes from Nocardia sp. NPDC051321, assembly GCF_044455225.1. Lineage (NCBI taxonomy): Bacteria > Bacillati > Actinomycetota > Actinomycetes > Mycobacteriales > Nocardiaceae > Nocardia > Nocardia sp. NPDC051321. Next base: position 185,451 of record NZ_JBITEM010000013.1, read on the forward strand.
CCTCGGCCTGCTCTCGTTCGCCGCCATCATCGCGACCGGTATCTATCTGGCTGATGTGCGGCCGAAGGTGGATGAGATTCAGCGCGGTCCGCGCTGGTAGCAGCGCCGCGGCCAGGCACGGCCGCGCTCCGGTGTCAGGCACCGGACAACGAATACTCGATAACTTTTCGAGTGCTAGCACTAGCTAGCGGCGCACATCGGAGTTACTGTATCTAGCAGTAACACAAAGGAGTGTCCGATGCGTGCCATGCTGCCGACTGCGTTGGTGAACTTCCCGAGTCAACTTCGGGGGTCGCTCGACGCGCACCGCGCGAACCTGCGTTCCCGTACCTACGCGACCGCCGCGTTCAACCCGCCCGCGCTCGCGCCCGAGGTGATCCCGGTGACCACCCGCGACGGCGCCCGGCTCCGGGTGCACGCCTACGGCCCCGCCGACCGGCCGGTGCTCGTGCTGGTGCACGGCTGGAGCTGCTGCATCGAATACTGGAACGCGCAGATCAATGCCTTCGCAGGCGAGTACCGCGTGGTCGCCTACGACCAGCGCGGCCACGGCGAGAGCGACCGGGGCGACAGCCCGCTCAGCATGGACCTGCTCGCCGACGACCTCGCCACCGTGCTCGGCGCGGTGTTGCGTCCCCGGCAGCGGGCCGTGCTCGTCGGCCACAGCCTCGGCGGCATGACCTTGCAGGCCTGGGCCGGGCGCTACCCCGACCGGGTCGCCGAGCAGGCCCTCGCCGTGCTGCTGACCAATACCGCCCCCGATCGACTGGTCTTCGAGACCACCGTGGTGCCGCTGATGAATCGGCCGATGCGGCTGCTGAAGCTGAAGGTTCCGCTGCCCTTCCTGTTCGGTCGCCTCGGGCTCGGCGCGCCCCTCGTCTTCCCGCCCATCGCCCCGGTGCGCTGGCTGTTCGCGCGCTCGATCATGACCACCAAGGCCACGGGCGACCTGCTCGACTTCAGCATGGCCATCGTCCGGTCCTGTCCGGCCGTGATCCGCGCCAGGTTCGGCAGGCTGCTCGCCGACATGAACGTCGGCGAGGCAGCGCGCAACCTGGTGGTGCCCACCACGGTGATAGCGGGCTCATTCGACGACATGACGCCCGTGGTGCACTCCGAGCGAATCGCCCAAATGCTCAGGGAGACAGGCACTCTGGCGCGTTTTGTGCAGCTCCCCACTGGCCACCTCGGCAACATCGAAGCCTACGAACAGTTCAACGAGGAGCTAGGCCACGTCCTCGAATCGGTCCGCCTGCGCGCCGAAATCGCAGGCTGAATCCCCATCGAGGCGAGTCATACGGTCGCTTTCAAAGATCAACTAGCGACCGTATGACTCACTTCGATTGAGCTCAGGTGAAGACGACGGTGCGGCGGCCGTGTACGAGGACGCGGCCTTCCAGGTGCCAGCGCAGGCCGCGGGCCAGGACGACGCGTTCGATGTCGCGGCCCTGCCGGATCATGTCGCGGACGTCGGCGGCGTGGTCGATGCGGCTCACGTCTTGCTCGATGATCGGGCCTGCGTCTAGTTCCGCCGTGACGTAGTGGCAGGTGGCGCCGATCAGTTTCACGCCGCGGGCGAATGCCTGGTGGTACGGGCGGGCGCCGACGAATGACGGCAGGAAGCTGTGGTGGATGTTGATCGCCCGGCCGGTCCAATGCGCGCACAGCTCCGGCGGGAGCACCTGCATGAATCGGGCGAGCACCACCGCGTGCGGGTTGTGCGAGTCGACCAGCGAGCGCACCTCCGCGAAGGCGGGGCCGCGCTCGGCCGGGTCCTTCGGGAACCGCACATGATGGAACTTCACGCCGTGTGCCTCGGTCATCTCGGCCAGGTCGGGGTGATTGCCGACGACCGCCTCGATGGTCGCGGGCAGCTCGCCGCTGGCGGCGCGGCCGAGCAGATCGTGCAGGCAGTGTCCGTCCTTGCTGACCAGCAGCACCGCCTTGCGCCGTTCGCCGGAATCGAGCAACTGCCATTCCGTCTCCGGACCCAGCTCGGCGGCGACCCCGGCGAATCGATCGCGCAGTTCCGCGAGCCCGAACGGCACCGTCGAGGCCTTGATCGCCTGGCGGGTGAAGAACCAGCCGCTGTCGGTGTCGGAGTGGTAACCCGCCTCCACGATCGATCCGCCGAAGTCGGCGATGAACGAGGTGATCCTGGCGATGATGCCCGGACGGTCGGGACAGCCGAGCGTCAGTACGAAGCGGCGGTCGTCCAGGGCGGGTAGAGCGGAACTCATGGGCTCATCCTTCCAGGTCGCGCTAGGTGGCCCGCGAATAGGTTTGCCCGAGCGCCGAAGGCACGCGGCGTGGCGGAGTCGCCTGCGGGCGTCGAGGTCCCAGGATGACCTAGTGGACGGTTTGAAGTTTGTGCGGCAGATAGACGGGCTGACATACGAATTCGCGCCGGACGGATCGGCGCACGGTTATCCGTCTTTCAAACGCGTCGATCTCGACCTGTGGTGCCGACGGTTACCGGACGTCGGCTGGTGCGTGGTCACCGCGTCGGGGGCGGTGTCGAGCAGGCCGTTCGATGACGCGGGGCACGGCGACCGGCCGCCCGAGGGGACCTGGGTGGGTCGCAAGGACGATCGCTCGTACGTGTACGACCTGGTGCGCGCTCACATCTCGTAAAACGGCTCCGGGTAACGGAATTCGCCGGTGATCCTGGAGTCGTAGGCGCTGAGCGCGCGCACCTGGAAGTGCGATACCCAAGCCGGGTCGTCGGGCGCGATGCCGAGGCGCGCGGCGGGGACGAAGCCGAATTGCGGGTAAAAGTCGAGGTGGCCGAGCAGACAGACCAGGGGCTCGTCGAGGGCGTCGGCGGCACCGAGAACGGCGTGCATGAGGGCCGAGCCGACACCGGTGCGCTGATGTTCGGCGAGAATCCCGATCGGGCCGAGCGCCAGCACCGGGAACGGGCCGATGGCTCCTCTGGTCAGGCAGACGTGGCCGATCACCGTCTGGTACTCCACCGCCACCATCGAGAGCGTCGGCATCCAGCCGGGGTCGCTGCGCAGCCGGGCGACCAGATCGACCTCGGGCGGATCGGCGCCGTCTTCGCCCGGCGGTTCGCCGGTGAGTTCGGTCAGGTCACCATCCGCCTGGTGCGGACCGAACGCGCTGCGATGTACGGCAGCGATCCCGGCGATGTCGTCGGCGCGTTCGCGACGGATCAGCACGGTGTCGTCTCCTCCCGAACCGAGTAGGGCCTCTGGCGCACACGTTAATCAGTCGACCGCTGCGGCACTACCGGCGATCTGTCACCAGGTACGAGTGTGCGGGATGTGTCGCCAGGCGCGCAACGGAATTCGCCACAGGTGTGCCAGACTCTCAGCTCATGGCAAGTTCCGCGTCTCCGACCAGGGCCGAAGTGGCCGCCATGATCGATCACACACTGCTGGCGCCGGGGGCGACCCCCGACGACGTCGCCGCGCTGATCTACGAAGCCCGCGAACTGGGGGTGCTTGCGGTGTGCGTTTCGCCGTCGATGCTGCCGGTGCAGGCGCCGGGGCTGGTGGTGGCGACGGTCGCCGGATTCCCGTCCGGCAAACATCATTCGCTCGTCAAGGGCGCCGAAGCGCGGCTGGCGGTGGACCAGGGCGCGGCCGAGGTGGACATGGTCATCGATGTCGGCGCGGCGCTCGCCGGCGACTACAACGCGGTGCTCGCCGACATTGTGACGGTGCGCGAGGCGATGGGCGATCGCGCGGTGCTCAAGGTGATCATCGAGGCGGCCGCGCTGCCGGACGAGGCGATCGTCGAGGTCTGCCGGACCGCCGAACGCGCCGGTGCGAATTTCGTGAAGACCTCCACGGGTTTTCACCCTGCGGGCGGCGCCAGCGTGCACGCGGTCGAGCTGATGGCCGCGACCGTCGGCGGACGGCTCGGCGTTAAGGCGAGCGGTGGTATCCGCACCGCCGCGGCCGCGGCGGGGCTGATCGCGGCGGGCGCGACCCGGCTCGGGTTGTCCAAGTCGCGTGAGGTACTCGACGGGTTCCCCGCCTGAGGCGGTTGGGCCGCAACGGCTCCCGGATCGGCGACGAAGCTGCCTGGCAGCTCGGCGAATTCGCCACGCGCCGGGGTCAGGAGCAGGTGGCGTTGGTGTTGTTGTCGGCCGCGGGGAGCTCGGCGCGGCTGCCCGCGAGCTTGACGGCGATGCCTTCGTCGGTGACCTGCACGTCGGTCGGCCGCATGTTGTACGGGTAGCTCTGCAGGCTCTTGGTGAACACCTCGACGATGCCCTGCACCAGGTCGGTGGGCAGACCGACGCCGAGCAGCTGCGCCGACATCGTCTCCACCTCGATGACGCCGCCCTTGATGACCGGCTTCACCTGCAGCTGAGCCAGTCCGCCGAGCACGTCCAGGGTCAGCATGTTCGAGCTCGCGGACGATTTCACGCCGCTGACCAAACCGCCGAGCGTCTGCCGGATGCCGTCGTTGTGCCAGCTGACATCGGCCGACGAGCTGCCGATCACCGCGCCGCCGCGGCCGTTGTCGGTGACCTCGACGTCGTGGAACTCGGCGTGCACCACCATGCCGACCGCGGGGCCGAACTTGGTGTCGTCGCTGTCCACCTTCACCGTTGGCACCTTGCCGTCGATCCAGGTGATCAGCATCGGCTTGGCGCCGAAGCTCACGTCGATCTTCGACCCCATCTCCTTCTCGAATTGCGTACTGATGCAGCGGGACACGGTGTGCCTGGCGTACGCCTCGCCGCCGACCAGGGCCGTGGCGAGCAGGATCGCTACCACGATCAGGGCGATCAGCAGGGTCCGCCGGGTGATCGTCATAGTGGACGGTGGCTTGGTACTCATGCGGCTGATTCTTCCCCAACTTTCTGTGCCGTCTCTGAGGGGGCATTGTGGGGATCGAATGTGACATGTGACACAGGAATCGAGCGTAGCCTGATGCACATGGCTGGCGAAGCGGCGGGCCGCGCATTCGGTTCCGCGGACCACGGATGGCGGGTGCTGCGCCGATTGGCCGGTCGCCACGCGGGTTTCTTCACCACCCGGCAGGTGCTGCGCACCCGATGTGAGGCACGAGTCCGCATTGCGCTCGGCGACGGCTCGGTGACCAGGGCCGGGGTCGGCCTGCTTCGCTTGGCCGAGTGGCCGGCCGGCCCGCTCGACGAATACGCCATGTGGGCAGCCTGGTTCGACGGCGCCGCGGCGGTCTCCCATCACAGCGCGGCCGAGTTGCACGGCATCGGTCGACTACGTCCCCGATTCTTGCACCTATCGGTGGGGTCCGGCCGTCCGCCGGTGACGCCGCGACTGGTGGTGCTGCGGCGTTCGCTGATCGGCACCGAGATCGAGTCGGCAGGCCCCTTCCTGGTGACCACGCCGCTGCGCACGGTGCTCGACCTGGCCGAGGCGGACATCGGGCAGTCCGCGCTGGACGAGGTGGTCGCCGACGCGATCGCCATCAACCGCTGCACCAGCGACGAAATCCGTTCCGCCGGTGCCGGTCTGACCCAACGCGGGGCGGCCAGGGTCTATCGCGCACTGACCGGCGCGTAGCGCTCGGTTCAATCCGCCCGTGCCGGTTCGAGATTCGGGGCCACGATGTCCCACGGCACCGACAGCACACAATCACGCATCCGCCGTCGATAGGCGCGCAGCGGGAAACCTTCTCGCCGTAGGGATTCGGCGGTTGCGCGCCAGCGGATGCGGGGACCGAAAGGGGCAAGGGGAGCGGCGCGGGCCCAGGCACGGTCGGCGGCGGTGAGCAGGGCGTGGATCGGCTCGCCCGGAATGTTGCGGTGGATCAACGCTTTCGGCAGTCGCTCGGCGATGTCGGAGGGTTGGTCGACGGTGAACGGGTCCCAGGCCAGGGTGAGTGATCGCGGGCCGGACCGATCGAGCAGCACCCAGGCGCAGCGGCGGCCGAGTTCGTCGCAGGTGCCGTCGACCAGCAGGCCGTCCGGCGCGAGGCCGGACAGGATGGTCGACCAGGCTTCGGGCACAGCGGATTCCGGATACTGGCGTAGAACATTGAACGCGCGCACCAGAACTGGTTGCAGACCGGCCAATTCAAATCCGCCACGGGCGAAGCTCACCCCGTCCCGGCCTGGCACAACGCGTTGCGGATCGATCTCCAATCCGACGACGCGCACATCGGGGCGCACGGTGCGCAGCCGTCCGGCCAATTCCAGTGTCGTCCACGGACTCGCCCCGTAACCGAGGTCGACGACCAGCGGATCGGCCGCCGCCCGCAGCCGCCCGGCGACCAGTTCGTCGTGCACCAGCCAGCGGTCACTACGCCGTAGTCGATTGACCCCGGTGGTGCCGCGGGTGATGGAGCCGACCGGTTTGGTCAGCTGGTTGGGTGATGATCGTCCAGCCACTGCACCGTGAATTCCGCTTCGGCACGGAACAGATCGATCAGGTTCACCAGCATCAGCTGCTCGAGCCGAGGGCCGACCATCGGGATGAACACCTTGGCCTCCGAGGAGAAGCGCATGGTGCAACCGGTATCGGTGGGGAACAGGCGGATGGTGCCGCCCAGGCTGCCCGGCCCGGCCGGGATCGAGGCCGAGTACTTGCCGGTGATTTCCTCGGCGCCGAACGGCCCGTAGCTTTCCTTGCGGGTGATGATCATGTCCTTGCGCATCACGGCCTGCGCGATCTCGGGCAGCATCTCGCGTGGCAGGACATGGTGCAGCTCGACATCGATGCCGCCGTCACCCACCTCTAAGTTCGCTACTTCGTTCCCCGGCGAGTACTTCCGCATCTCGGCCATCCGCGCGTCCCAATAGTCGCGGTCCGACAGTGCCGCGTAGAGCTCTTTGGTGGTGTGCAGCGGGTAGCGCGCGGAGTAATCAAGTCGACGGGCCATGAATCGAGAGATTACTGGGCTGCATTTTTGGCCGCGCGGGCGCGGCGTGTTCGCGGCCCCCGGGTGTCGCGCGTCCGAGCGTCCGAGACTCGCGCCTGCGGCCCATGCGCTTCGGCCACTCGGACGCGCGACGGGCCGCGAACGGCGCTCGATGGCCTCGCGCGTTATGGTCGCCGACGCCAGTATCGATCAGGTCGAATCGCTACCGATTCCCGCGGCTCAGTGCGTGTCGAGCCAGGTGTTGGTGAACTCTTCCTCATTCTTCAGCACCTCGGTCAGGTGCTCGGCGATCGCGGCTTCGATCTTGCCGCCGAACAGCGGGATCTTCACCTCGATGGTGCCGTTGGCGGCCGCGGACGAGCCCGCGCCGTCGTCGTTCAGCGTGATGGTGCCGCGCACCTCGGCGGGCGCGCCGTCCACGGTCGCCGAGAAGGTGGCCGCATCGCCGTCCCAGTTCTCCACGCGGGGGATGATCAGGTCGCCGGGGCGCACCGCGGTGATCGCGGCGGGCAGCAGCTCGGCGGCGATGGCCTGCACCAGCTGGACCCGGATCTGATTGCCGTTGACGCTCACCGAATCGAGCCGGGCATTGGGCCCGCCGACCTCGGCAACGCGGTCTTTCCAATACTGGTCGTTCGCGAACGCCGCGCGCACGGCGGCAGCGGGATGCGAGTAGCGGGCCGTGTACGCCAGCGGTGTAGCCATGGTCGGACACGCTACCGTCTGCCTGTGCGAACTTCACGTGTGGTGCCGTCGGATGTGCTGGCCGCCACCGGCGCCCGGATTCGCGAATCGGTGCCGCTGGCCGAGCTGACCACGCTGCGGGTCGGCGGGCCTGCCACGGTCGCCGAATGCGCGACCACCGAAACGCTGGTCGCGACGGTGCGCGCGCTGGACGCGGCGGGCATTCCGGTGCTGCTCATCGCGGGCGGTTCCAACCTGCTGATCAGCGATGACGGCTTCGACGGCGTGGTGGTGCGGGTGCTGACCGATGGCGTCGAGCTGAGCGCGGACGGCGTGCTGGCCGAGGCGGGCGCGAACTGGGACGCGGTCGTCGCGGCGACGGTCGCGGCGGGGCTCGGCGGTCTCGAATGCCTGTCCGGAATTCCGGGTTCGGCCGGGGCGACGCCGGTGCAGAACGTCGGCGCGTACGGCGCGGAGGTGGCGAACCTGTTGCGCCGGGTGCGGCTGTTCGATCGTCGCAGCGGTGCGATCCGCTGGGTCGAGCCCGGCGAGCTCGGCTTCGGGTATCGCACCAGTGTGCTGAAGCATCGCGATGACGCCCTGGTGCTCGCCGTCGACTTCGCCCTCGATCCCACTGGTGCGAGCGCGCCGCTGCGCTTCGGCGAGCTCGCGAGCATGCTCGGCGCCGCCAACGGCGAATCTCGCCCGGCCGCCGAGGTCCGCGATGCCGTGCTGCGGCTGCGGGCGGGTAAGGGCATGGTCCTCGATCCCGCCGACCACGACACCTGGAGCGCGGGGTCCTTCTTCACCAATCCGGTGGTGCCCGAGGACCGGGTGGCCGAGGTGCGCGCGGCGATCGCCGTACATGTGGGTGATGTCACGGTGCCGACATATCCGGCACCGGATGGGGTCAAGTTTTCCGCGGGGTGGCTCATCGAACGGGCCGGTTTCGCCAAGGGATTTCCCGGCCCTGACGCACCGGCCCGATTGTCCACCAAACACACCCTTGCGCTCACGAATCGCGGCGGCGCGACCGCGGCGGATCTGGCGGATCTGGCCAGGACGGTGCGCGATGGGGTGGCCTCGCGTTTCGGCATCCGGCTCGAGCCCGAACCCGTGACGGTTGATGTCCCGCTCTAACCGGATGAAACGGACACCACACCTTTCGCTAGCCAATCAAACGAGTTTGCCCGCGTAAATTCGATGAAGTGAGCAACCGTCCAGGGATCCGCAGACCGGTCGCCGCCGTGTCGGCCGTGCTGTTCGTCGTAGTCGCCTTGGTGGCCGGATGCAGCTCCGGCAGCGGCGGCAGCAACTCTTCTCCTCGCGAAGCGGGGCCCGTCGCCAAGATCACCTTGGCACCGGAGAACGGCGCGAAGAAGATCAATCCGACCGCTGCCGCCTCGGTCACCGTCGCCGACGGCACCATCGATCAGGTCGCGCTGACCAATGCCAACGGCAAGCAGGTGGCCGGCGAATTCGCGCAGGACAAGCGCAGTTACAAGATCACCGAGCCGCTCGGCTACGACGCCACCTACACCTGGTCGGGCACCGCGATCGGCACCGATCGCAAGCCGGTCCCGATCGAGGGCAAGTTCAGCACGCTCGCGCCGAAGAACACCGTCCCGGCGACCATCAATATCGCGGACAACCAGGAGGTCGGCATCGCCGCACCGATCATCCTGCAGTTCAAGGCCGCCGTGCAGAACAAGGCCGAGGTGGAGAAGGCGCTGACCATCACAACCGACCCGCCCACCGAGGGCGCGTGGGCCTGGTTCCCCGACGACAACGGCTCCCGATTGCATTGGCGCCCCAAGAATTACTGGGTGCCAGGCACCGCCGTGCACGTCTCGGCCAAGCTCTACGGCCTCGATCTCGGCGGCGGCAACTACGGATACACCGATCTGACAACGGATTTCCGCATCGGCCGCAGCCAGATCGTGAAGGCCAACGCGCCGAGCCACCGCATGCAGGTGGTCCGGGACGGTAAGACCGTCTTCGATTTCGCGGTGAGCTACGGCGAGGGCAACGAGCCGCGCAACGTCACCCGCTCCGGCCTGCACGTGGTCACCGAGAAATACGAAGACTTCATGATGTCGAACCCGCCGTTCTACACCAACGTTCGCGAACGCTGGGCCGTACGCATCTCCAACAACGGCGAATTCATCCACGCCAACCCGGAATCCGTTTCCGCCCAAGGCTCTTCGAACGTAACCAACGGCTGCATCAACCTGTCCCCAGGTGACGCCCAGGCATACTTCCCGACGGCCCTCTACGGCGACCCGGTAGAAGTAACCGGCACCTCCATCCAAATGTCCGCCGCCGACGGCGACCTCTACGACTGGACAATCGACTGGCCCACCTGGAAAACCATGTCAGCAGAAGACGGCTCCACCTCAGTAGTCTCCGCAACCCCCGTCGCCCCCGGCCCGCCCCGCTAGAAATCATCGAGGTGAGTCAAATGGTCGCCAAATGATCTCTGGTAGCAACCATTTGACTCACTTGATCTTGAAAATCTCTACAACGCCACCATAGCCAGAGGACCACGCTGGAACGCGAGACTGCGCACCTGACGTGCACCTAAAGCCGGGTACGGCACACGACTCGACCACACTACTCACGGAAAACCTGGACAGGTCTTCAGCTTTCCGGGCTGCTCACCTTGGGCCGTCCTTCGCTGTACATATCCGGTAGGTACACGAATCCGGGGAACGAGGCGTCAGCGCCGCAACGAAATGTCCAAATCCGGGTCGTTCTCCACGGCACGGTCCGCGGCCCGCTGGTGCCGCACGGCATCGTGGCGCTCGGCGAGCAGGTCGCGGATCTCGATGAGTAGTTCGGTCTCGGTGGGCTCGGCCGCCTTGGTGGTGCCGAAGCGGTTCTTGATCGTTTTCATCGGCAGCATCAGCACGAAATAGAGTACGGCGGCGACCACGAAGAAGTTGATGAACGCGGTGACGATCGGGCCGATCTGGATGAACGTCGCCGGTTTGTCCGCGATCAACTGGACTCCGAGGCCGAGCTCATTCTGATTGCCGAACACCGCTAGCAAGGGGTTGACCACCCCCTTCGTCACCGAGGTGACCACCGCGGTGAACGCAGTGCCCATTACGACCGCGACCGCTAAATCGATGACGTTCCCGCGCATCAGGAACTCTTTGAAGCCCTTGAACATGAGCCGAACAACTCCGATCTGAGCTAGACGTCAAAGCCTCAGATGCTAACGGCAGAAGGTAGCCGGTGCAGACACGGCAATCCCTCGGCTAACCTGCCGCCGTAAACGAGTAATTCGATTCAGCTATCAGTGCTCAGTTGCGACGCGCGAAGCGTCCGGCGTCGGCCTGGTCGCGGGGCTTGACGATGATCTGGTCGAGGTTCACGTGCGACGGCCGCGACGCGACGAAGCCGACGATCTCCGCGATGTCCTGCGCGACCAGCGGGTCGATGCCCTCGTAGACCTTGGCCGCCCGCTCCTCGTCGCCGTCGAAGCGAACCAGCGAGAACTCGGTTTCCACTGCGCCCGGCGCGATTTCGGTGAGGCGCACCGGCTTGCCGAGGAGCTCGCCGCGCAGCGTGCGGTGCAGTACGGCCTGCGCGTGCTTGGCCGAGGTGTAGCCCGCGCCGTTGTCGTAGGCGACGAACGCGGCGACCGAGGTGATGGTGACGATGAGGCCGTCGCCGGAGGCGATCAGCTTGGGCAGCAACGCCTTTGTGAGGCGCAGCGTGCCGAGCACATTGGTCTCCCACATCCAGCGCCAGTCATCCAGATCGGCGTCGGCGACCGAGGCCATACCCTTCGCGCCGCCCGCGTTGTTGATCAGGATGTCGGCGCGCTCGATCGCATCGGTGAAGGCCTGTACCGATTCATTCGAGGTCACATCGAGTTCCAGTGCGGTGCCGCCGATTTCGTCGGCGACGCGCTGCAGGCGATCGACCCTGCGGGCGCCGACGTAGACGTGATAGCCCTGTTTGGCCAATTCCCGGGCGGTGGCCTCCCCGATGCCGGAGCTGGCTCCGGTGACAACAGCGGTGCGAGTGCTCATGAGTGCGATCCTAGGTGCAGCGCCTTTGCGGACCGGAGCGCTGTTGCGGGGATCACCGTTAGCCTGATCGGTATGGCTATTCGGGACGCGGTGAGCGCGGACGGAACGAACATCGTCTACCGGGTGAGCGGCCCCGCCGACGCGCGTCCGCTGGTGTTGTTGCACGGGTGGTCCGCGAATCTGCGCTGCTGGGGGCGGACGGCCGACGACCTCGCCGCGCGCTTCCGAGTCCTCGCCGTCGACCTGCGCGGCCACGGCTATTCCGACGCACCGGCCGCGGGCTATGACGACCCCAAGAACTGGGCCGCCGACGTCGCGGCCGTGCTTGCGGCGGAGGGCATCGACACCGGGGCGATCCTGCTCGGCTGGTCCTACGGCGGCATCGTGCTCAGCGACTACCTGACCGCGTACGGCACCGGGGCCGTCGCCGGCGTCGTCTTCACCAGTTCACAGGCCAATATCGGGCGCGGCGTCCCCGGCGCGGGCGCGGGCGCCGCCATGCAGGAGGCGATGCCCGGTGTCTTCGAGGAGAGCGCGGGTCGCGCGGTGCGCGCGTTCGGTGCCTTCGGCAACGCCAACACCGGTCCCGGCGCGGACAAGGGTGCCGACGCCCAGCGCCTGTTCGGTACCAGCCTCGCCACCTTGCCCTCGGTACGCAAGGCGCTGTTCTACCGAACCGTCGACAACACGGAAACCCTTCGCACACTGGACATTCCGGTGCTCGTACTGCACGGCACCGACGACCCGGTGGTGCCGATCGACAACGGCCGCTACATCTTCGAGGCCGCACCGGATGCCCGAGCGTCGTTCTGGGAGGGCGCCAAGCACGGTCTGTTCATCGAGGATCGGGCCCGCTTCGTCGCCGAGATCAGCATGTTCGCCGACAGCTTGTAAATACCTCGATCGACCGGTGATTCCGCGTCCGCCCAGGTCGGCGTGCCGCGACAGTGTGATCGGGTTCACCGAACGCCTGTGATAGCTCTCACTTGAGGGCGTGACGGTATGGAGGCCGGGAATCCACCGTGCACTATGGATAGTGTGAGTCAACGCCCGGACCTACGGCCGAACCGTGTCGCCGTGCTATCGGTGCATACCTCACCACTGGCGCAACCGGGCACCGGCGACGCGGGCGGCATGAACGTCTATGTGCTGCAAACCGCGCTCCAGCTGGCCCGCCGCGGCACCGAGGTGGAGATCTTCACCAGGGCCACCGCCTCCAATCTGCCGCCCGTGCAAGAAGCGGGGCCCGGCGTGCTGGTGCGCAACGTGGTAGCGGGCCCGTTCGAAGGACTCGACAAACACGATCTGCCGACTCAGCTCTGTCCGTTCACCGCGGAAGTGCTGCGCCAAGAGGCGCGCCATCTGCCCGGCTACTACGACCTCGTGCACTCGCACTACTGGCTGTCCGGCCAGGTCGGCTGGCTGGCCAGGGACCGCTGGCGGGTGCCGCTGGTGCATACCGCGCACACGCTGGCCGCGGTGAAAAACGCCGCGCTCGCCGAGGGTGACTGTCCGGAGCCACTGACCCGCGAGATCGGCGAGAAGCAGGTGATCGGTGAGGCCGATCGCCTGGTCGCCAATACCGTCGAAGAGGCACGCCAGCTCGTCGAGCTGTACAGCGCGGAGCCCGAGCGCATCGACGTGGTGCCGCCCGGCGCGGACCTGACCCGGTACCAGCCCGGTGACAAGGCGGCCGCCCGTGCGGCGCTCGGCTTGGCGGCCGACGAACAGGTCGTCGCGTTCGTCGGCCGGATCCAGCCGTTGAAGGCACCCGACGTGCTGGTGCGCGCCGCAGCCGAGGTACTGCGTGCTGACCCCACCCACCGGCTGCGTGTGCTCATCGTCGGTGGCCCGTCCGGCACCGGCCTGGAACGCCCCGACGCGCTGATCGAGCTGGCCGCCGCGCTCGGCATCGCCGACCGCGTCACCTTCCTGCCGCCGCAGCCGCCGGATCGCCTGGTGCTGGTCTACCGCGCCGCCGATCTGGTCGCCGTGCCGAGCTACAACGAATCCTTCGGGCTGGTCGCGATCGAGGCCCAGGCCAGCGGTACCCCGGTGCTCGCCGCCGATGTCGGCGGGCTCGGCACCGCCGTCCGGCACGGCGAAACCGGTTTGCTCGTCCCCGGTCATCGCACGCCGGATTGGGCGGGCGCCCTCGCGTATCTGCTCGCCGATCCCGAGCGCCTGCGCCGGATGAGCGGGCGCGCGATCGAGCATGCCGCCAACTTCTCCTGGGAGCACACCGCCGACGGCTTGCTCACCAGTTACTCCGCCGCACTCGCCGATTTCCGGGCCGAGCGGGCCCGGATCGGCGCTGGTCGGCTGGCCGTGAGCGGTAGCGTCGCCGGCGCGTCGCGTGCTGACGCGCGCGAGTGGGTACCCGGTGAACGCACTAGCCTGGAACCCAGTCAGGCCAGGTCGCGGGCGCTATGGCGGCGCCGGATGGGAGCACGTCGGTGAATGAAGTGCGGGCTACCGCTCAGCTGATCGATGAGACCCTGCGCGACCGGGAGATCGAGTACGAGCGCTCCGGCGAGGAAACCTTCGTCGTCATCCTGCCCGGTGAGCGCAAGCTGAAGACCACCGTGATGCTCACCGTCGGCAAGCACGGGGTCCGCATCGAGTCGTTCGTCTGCCGCAAGCCGGACGAAAACTTCGAGGGTGTCTACAAATTCCTGCTGCGGCGCAACCGCAGGCTCTACGGCGTCGCCTACACGCTGGACCGGGTCGGCGACATCTATCTGGTCGGTCAGACCGCCACGCACGCCGTCACCGCCGACGAACTCGACCGGCTCTTCGGTCAGATTCTCGAGGCGGTCGACGCGGATTTCAACGTGCTGCTCGAGCTCGGCTTCGCCGAATCCATTCGCAAGGAATGGAAGTGGCGCGTCTCGCGTGGTGAATCGCTGAAGAATCTGCGCGCTTTCGAACACCTGGTAGACGCCGCCGACAAGCCGTAAATTCACTGCGATGACAGTCATTGCCTTGGATATCGGCGCGACCAAGTTCGCGGCCGGTGTGGTGCGAAGCGGCACAACGGTGCAGGACGTGCGCCGGGTCGAGGTGCCGCCCGAGAAGGTGTGGGATGCCTGCCGCGGCCTGCTGCTCGACGTCGCGGGGGACATGGCGATCACCGCCATCGGCATCGGCTCGGCCGGACCGGTCGACGTGCGCACCGGCATCACCGCCCCGCTGAACATCCCAGAATGGAAGTCCGGGTTCGCGATCGTCGCCGCGGTGCAGGAGCTGTTCCCCACGGCGGCAATTCAATTCGCCATCGACGGGGCCTGCTTGGCGCTGGCCGAGCATCATGTCGGCGCGCTGCGCGGAATACCGAACGGGTTGGCGATGACCGTCTCCTCGGGGATCGGCGGCGGGATCATCGCGGACGGCCGGGTCGTCATGGGACGCACCGGCAACGCCGGCCACATCGGGCATATCGTGGTGCCCGGCTGGGACGTGCCCTGCCTGTGCGGCGGTGTCGGCTGTGTCGAGGCGGTCGCCAGCGGCATGTCCTCGGTGCGCTGGGCGGTGCGGCAGGGCTGGAAAGGCACCACCGGTATACAACTGGCCGAGGCCGCGAACACCGGCGACGAGATCGCCCTCGCGGCGTTGCATCGGGCAGGTACCGCGCTCGGTCAGGCGATCGCCTCGGCCGCGGCGCTGCTCGATGTCGATATCTGCGTCATCGGCGGCGGCTTCGCGCAATCCGGTGAGCCACTGTGGAAGCCGATGCGCGCGGCGCTGGACAAGCACGCGCGCCTGGACTTCACCCGCGAACTGCGCGTCGTCGAGTC
Source organism: Nocardia sp. NPDC051321 (assembly GCF_044455225.1). Classification (NCBI taxonomy): domain Bacteria; kingdom Bacillati; phylum Actinomycetota; class Actinomycetes; order Mycobacteriales; family Nocardiaceae; genus Nocardia; species Nocardia sp. NPDC051321. The sequence goes on from NZ_JBITEM010000013.1 coordinate 200,818, forward strand.
CCGCATCAGCAACGGCGCCACCCTCGTCGGCGCGGGTGTGCTCGCCACCGGCCACGCCACCGCCGACGACATCGGCTGAGACCCGAATGGAAGAATGGCCCGCATGACCTACACCCTCGTGCTGCTGCGCCACGGCGAGAGCGAATGGAATGCCCTGAACCTGTTCACCGGCTGGGTGGACGTGCATCTGACCGACAAGGGCATCGCCGAGGGCAAGCGCGCGGGGGAGTTGCTGGCCGAGCACGGCATCCTGCCCGACGTCGTATACACCTCGCTGCTGCGCCGCGCGATCAGCACCGCCAACCTGGCGCTGGACGCCGCCGACCGGCATTGGATCCCGGTGATCCGGGACTGGCGGCTCAACGAGCGGCACTACGGCGCGCTGCAGGGCAAGAACAAGGCGCAGGTGCGGGACAAGTACGGCGACGATCAGTTCATGCTGTGGCGCCGCAGCTACGACACCCCGCCGCCGGCGATCGACCCGGGCGACGAGTACAGCCAGGAGGGCGACCCGCGCTACGCGGGCATCGAGGTGCCGAAGTCCGAGTGCCTGCTCGACGTTGTCAATCGGATGGTCCCGTACTGGGCGGACACCATCTCCAAGGACCTGCTCACCGGCAAGACCGTGCTGGTCGCCGCGCACGGTAACTCGCTGCGCGCGCTGGTCAAGCACCTCGATCAGATCTCCGACGAGGACATCGCCGGGCTGAACATTCCGACCGGCATTCCGCTGCGGTACGAACTCGATGACAATTTGCGCCCGGTTCGTCCGCGCGAATACCTGGATCCGGAGGCGGCCGCCGCGGGCGCCGCTGCTGTCGCCAATCAGGGTGGCAAATAACACCTCTCGACCACTGACGCGCCGTGCCCTGAATGGGGCGCGGCGCGTTGCTATTTCGGCCTGCACGCTTGAATAGCATTTGGATCAGCGGACTTTCGGTATTCGATTGCTCCCGGTTCTTGCATGGCAAGGAAACGGTCGCCTCTCTTCTGCTGTGCCCCAGTATTTCTCGTGGCTTCGTCCATGCGCGCATGAGGACTGCGCTGTCGATAGTCGCCACGCACGGCGCCGATCGGCGGGAGGGATGCAGTGGTCTAGCGATCCGGTGCACTCGACCGTGATCGCCACCTGGGATCGCACTCGCCGAGCGATCGGGATCGAAGTCGGATGTCTGCTGCCGGGTTGCTGGGTTCCTATCAGCGCGCTGCAATCGGCGCTGGTCAGCCGTGTTTTCCGACACAGTGGCGACTGAGTGCCAGTGGCGGATGGCTAGTTCGTTCGACTGCACAGTAAGCACTGGTTCTCGTGGTGGTCGTCCGGGGGAGCGCGTGCTACCAGGCCTTTGGGCGGGAGCTGACCGCACGGGTTGCTGTATGTGAACCCCTATTCAAAATCGATACGTGTTACCCCTTGTCATTACCGACAGGTAGGTATGTACACTTTGGTCGTTCGACCAGCCCGAGAGGTAGATCACGCCTGATGAAGCACGTGTTGCGCGTAACAGTCGCGGCAGTTGCCGCTGCGATGCTCGTCCCGTTCCTCACCAGCGGCGCTTCCGCCGCACCGGCGCCGACCGGTCCCGACGGCGGAGCCGCGGGAGCGGCCTGGCAAGCGACCCAGGATGGTCCGCAGCAGTACCCGAACATCAACATCCAATGGGATGTCCCGATCACGATGAGTGACGGAACCGTCTTGAAGGGCAACGTCTATCGCCCAGCGGACGCGTCCGGCAGGGCGATCGATACGCCGACGCCGACCGTCGTCAACCTCACCCCGTACACCAAGCTGGTGTCGAACCTCGCCGACCATGCGCAGGCCATCCCCGGCCTGTCCGACGCGCTGTTCGGCCTGCTCCGCCAGATCGATATGAGCGGCACCCCGCTGTCCGGCGTCACCGACCTGACCAAGGGTTTCGCCGGCGGCGAGCTGCGCAACTTCACCGTGGACCGCCAGCTCATCAAGAGCGGCTACTCGCAGGTGGTCGTCGACGTGCGCGGCACCGGCTTCTCCCAGGGCGTCTGGGACATGCTGCGCCAGCGCGAACAGCAGGACACCGTCGAGGTGATCGACTGGGCCGCCGCGCAGCCGTGGTCCAACGGCCGCATCGGCATGAACGGCATCTCGTACTCCGGCATCAATCAGGTGCAGGCCGCGGAGAAGCACCCGGCCGCGCTGCAGGCGATCTTCCCGGTCGTGCCGGGCAGCGACCTGATGAATGACGTGCTCGCGCCCGGCGGCGGCTTCGGCTTCAACTTCATCCCGCTGTGGCTGACCGCGATCAACGGGCTCAAGCTGGTGCCCGACCTCGCGTCGGTGCTCAACGGGCAGTTCGATACCCAGTGGCTGGCCGATCGGGTGCGAGATCCGTTGACGTTCATGGACGTGCTGCTCAACGTCTACACCACGGCCCGCGTCGAGGACCTGGACCCGCGCGCCAAGGAACTGCTCACCGGCAGCTCGACGCCGCGCCAAGGCTGGTTGAGCGACCCGTCCAAGATCCAGGTGCCGACCTTCGTCACCGGCGGCTGGCACGACCTGTTCACCTACTCGGAATCGAAGATCTACAACGAGATTCCGCTGCCCGCCGGTAAGAAGCAGCTGCTGATGGGCAACACCTATCACGTCAATTCCGGCAACGAGTACGCCAAGCCCGGCCTGCCGCCGCGGTTGGACGTGCTGCAGCGCGCGTGGTTCGACAAGTGGCTCAAGGACATCGACAACGGCATCGATCAGTACGGCCCGATCACGTTGCGGCAGCAGGGCGGCGGCTGGGTCACCACCGATTCGTTCGCCGAGCCGACCGAGAACTCCGGCGCGCAGGAGCCGACGCATCGCCGGATGTACCTGTCCGCCAGCCGCAGTGGCACCGCGAACAGCGGGTACGACGGATCGCTCACCGCGGCCGCCAACGACGACACCGCGCGGCTCACCGTCGCACCCGGCCTGACCAGCCTGTGCTCCAACGACGCGGCGCAGGGCAGCGCGGGCATCCTGTCGATCATCGACGGTTGCGCGAAGGACTCGCGGATCGAGGAGTCGAACGGGTTGACCTTCACCAGTAATCCGGTCGCCGAGCCGACTACGATCTCCGGGCGAATCGCGGTGCGGCTCAATACCGTTCAGGACGCGGCGGACGGCTACTGGGTGGCCACGGTCAACGACGTCGCGCCGGACGGGCAGTCCACCGTGTTGTCCTCCGGGCAGCTGATGGCGTCGCTGCGCGAGGTCGACGAGGCCAACAGCAGCAAGTCCGCCAACGGCGACTACACCGACCCGCGGGCGTTCACCTCGCTGGATCACCGGCAGCCGACGGTGCCGGGGGAGGCGACGACCCTGGATATCGCACTGCCTGCCACCGAGGCGATGCTGCAGCCGGGGCACCGGCTGCGCGTCGACGTCTACGCGGGCAACTTCCCGAAGGGTCTGCCGATCCTGCCGATGTTGCTCGATACCGGGCTGAAACCGCAGCACGTGCAACTGGATCCGAACCGGCCGAGCTTCGTGAATGTGCCGGTGCGCGGAAATCCCGGTTGGTGATTTCGGTCTGAATACCCGAAAGGGCGTCTTCGTTTCGATAGCTTCGAGCGAAGGCGCCCTTTCGCGGTTCGGGCGCGGTGTCAATTTCGCGGACGATAATTTGTGAGCCTGCACGATCTTTCGCTGTTCTCCAGCGAAAGGCGGACAGTTGCCGTTTCGCTCCTTACGGTTAGAGAACATCTGTTCCCGAAGAGAGTGGATCCAATGAGGTATGCGCTCCGCACCGCGGCATTGCTCGTCGCGGCGGTGGCCTTGTCCCCCTTCCTTTCACCCTCGGCCGTCGCGACCCCGGTCGGCCCGGACGGCGGCGCGACCGGTGCCGGATGGGCGGCCGCCGAGGACGGCCAGCAGCAATATCCCAACGTCTTCATCGAATGGGACGTGCCGATCACCATGAGCGACGGCACCGTGCTCAAGGGCAACGTCTATCACCCGGCCGACGCTGCGGGACAACCGATTGCGACGCCGACGCCGACCATCGTCAATATGACGCCCTACACCAAACTGGGCTCGATGATCGCCGACAGCATGATCTCGATCCCGTGGCTGTCCGACGCGGTGATGCAGGTGGCGCGCGACGTCGATCTGTCGGGCACCCCGTTCTCCGGCATCACTGATCTCACCAAGGCGCTCGGCGGTGGTCTGCTGCGCAACTTCACCGTGGACCGTCAGCTGATCAAGAGCGGGTACACCCAGGTCGTCGTCGATGTCCGGGGAACCGGCTTCTCCCAAGGTGATTGGGACCTGCTGCGCGAGCGGGAACAGCAGGACACCGTCGAGGTGATCGACTGGACGTCGCACCAGTCGTGGTCCACCGGGAATATCGGGATGAACGGCGTCTCCTATTCGGGATTGAACCAACTGCAGGTCGCCGCGAAGAACCCGCCCGCGCTGAAGGCCATCTTCCCGGTGGTGCCAAGCCGAAATCCGTTCCGTGACTTGGTCGCACCGGGCGGCGCCATCGGCGTCACCTTCATGCCCGCCTGGTTGCTCGCGGTCAACGGCGCCAAACTGGTACCGGATCTCGCGTCGGTGGCCCGTGGTCAGTTCGACATGCAGTGGCTGAAGGATCGGCTCGCCGATCCGTTCACCTTCGTCGATGCCCTGCTGAACGTCCTGGTCACCCCGGAGATCGACCAGCTCGATCCCAAAGTGCAGGCACTGCTGCAGGCGGACAGCCCGTTCCGGCAGTCGTGGGAGACCGACCCGAGCCGAATCACCGTGCCCACCTTCGTGACCGGCGGCTGGCACGACGTGTTCGTCAACTCGCAGGCCGACGTGTATCGCCGGATTCCATTGCCGCCCGGGCAGAAACAGCTCTTCGTCGGCGACGGATACCACATCAGCAACGGCAACGAGTCCGGCCGCCCCGGCCTGCCGCCGCGGATGGACGTGCTGCAGCGCGCCTGGTTCGACAAGTGGCTCAAGGGCATCGACAACGGCATCGACCAGTACGGTCCGGTGACGGTGCGCCAGCAGGGTGGCGGCTGGATCACCGCGCCGTCGTTCCCGCAGCCCGGCGTCGACTATCGGCGGATGTACCTGTCCGCTGCGCCCAGCGGGACCGCGACCAGCGTGCACGACGGTTCGCTGTTCGGCGCGCCGAGCCCGGCCGTCGACCAGCTCACCGTCGCGCCCGGCCTGACCGGGGTGTGCTCGCGGGACATGGCGCAGGAATCGGCGGGCGCGACGTCCATCATCGATGGCTGCAGCAAGGACGCGCGGATCCAGGAACTCGGCGGGCTGACCTTCACCAGTGCACCGGTCGCCGAGCCGACCAGCATTTCCGGTCCGATCGCGGTGCGGCTCAACACCGTGCACGACGCGACCGACGGCTACTGGACCGTCACGGTGAATGACGTTGCCCCGGACGGGCAGTCGTCGGTGTTGTCGTCCGGGCAGCTGGTCTCCTCGCTGCGCGCCATCGACGAGGGCCGCAGCACTCGTCTGCCGAACGGCGATTACACCGAGCCGGTGCCGGACCTGTCGCTGGATACCAGGCAGGCCACGGTGCCGGGACAGCCGACGGCGCTGGATATTTCGGTGCCCGGGATCGAAGCGGTGCTGCAGCCGGGGCACCGGCTGCGCGTCGACGTCTACGCCGGTAACTTCCCGAGGGGTCTGCCGCCGATGCCGCTGCTTGTCGACAGCGGCCTGCGCCCGCAGCACCTGCTGCTCGACCAGAACCAGCCAAGTTTTGTGAATCTCCCGCTACTCGGCAATCCGGGCTGGTAAACCGTAACCCGGTCTGAGCGTGCACTTATCGCGCATCAAAGCTCGAATTCGCGGGGTATGAGCGAATAGTGCATGCTCAGGCCGGTTTCATCGTCAGTCCGGGACGGCGAACGCCGCATCCAGCGGCGGGACGATCGCGCGGGCGTCCTGCCCGGCGAACCACAGGCCGACGGTGAATACCGACATCGCTTCCAGATACTTCGCCCGGTGCAGCCCACCGGCTGAAATCGGTTGCAGTTCCAGGTCTTCCACCAGCGTGGCGACCTGCCGCACTGCCGCAGGGTCGTCACCGCACACCGGTACCGCCAGCCTGCGCCCCTCGAACACGCGAGTATCCGACTCCCACACCTCGGCCGCGCACACGTTGAACGCCTTCACCACGTGCGCCGCCGGTGCTCCGGCCGCGATGCGTTCGGCGACCGCGTCTTCGGACAGTACGAACCCCGTAGCGCCCGCGGTATCCGGCGCAAAGGCGTTGGTGCAGTCGATGATGGTGCGCCCGGCGAGCAGGCTTTCGGCGGTCCGCAACACCTCGTCCAGCGCGTCGACCGGCAGCGCGAGCAACACCACGGCACCGAAACCGGCAGCGTCCCGGATACTTCCGGCCTTGCCTCCGATCGCCGCCGCCAATTCACCTGCCGCGGTGGCCGATCTGGCCCCGACGAGCACCTCGTGTCCCGCCGCGACCCACCCGCCGCCCAACGCCCGTGCCATCGCACCCGCCCCGATGATTCCGATTCGCATACTGACTCCTAGCTCGAAAGGTTCGCCGCAAACGCTAGGGAGATCAATAGGCACCTGCGGGTGCGCAACGGCGCTGGCATGCTGGAAGACATGACCGCCGCGCCCGAGCCGATCACCGCCGAACAGGTCGAGTTCGCGCCGTACGGCGATTTCGAATCCGACTGCCCGGCCCGGATGGGTGTCGACGTCTTCGGCAACTCATGGCTACCGGTCGTCGTCTACATGTTGCGCGCGGGCCCGATGCGCCCGAGCGACCTGCGCGGCGCGATCGGCGGCATCAGCCAGAAGATGCTGACGCAGACCCTGCGCAGGATGGAACGAATGACCCTGATCGAGCGGCACCGTTACGCCGAGGCCCCGCCACGGGTCGAATACGAGCTGACCGAAGCCGGTCGGGATTTGCTCGTCCCCATCTATGCGCTCGGCGACTGGGTCGGCAGGCACGGGCGAGCGGTGCGTGCGGGTCTGACGGGCCCGGACGCCGACGACGACTGAAATCTGGCCCCGACCAGCACACACAACGATGCGGCTGAGACATACCCAACGGCGCGTAAACGGCTGGCTAACAGCTTCAGAAGTGGCCATGACCTGCGCGAAACATCGTGTACCCGGAGTCGGATACGTCCTACGCGACCGTACGATTCAGGTGTGAGTGTTCCGCAAGCCGTCTTACTGGCAGTCCTTGCGGCTGTCGTAGGTCTGGCAGTCGGCGGGCTACTTATCCCCTATATGAACGCCAGGCAGCAGGCCCGCAGGCAGGCGGATTCCGGCCTGACGATGTCGCAGGTGCTCGACCTGATCGTGCTCGCCTCCGAGAGCGGCATCGCGGTGGTCGACGAATACCGCGACGTGGTGCTGGTCAATCCGCGCGCCGAGGAGCTCGGCCTGGTCCGCAACCGCCTGCTCGACGAGCGCGCCTGGGTCGCGGTGGAGAAGGTGCTCGCCACCGGCGAGTCGGCCGAGTTCGACCTGACCGCGAAGAACCCGGTGCCCGGCCGCGGCCGCATCGCGGTGCGCGGCGTCGCCCGCCAGCTATCGCGCGAGGACACCAACTTCACCGTGCTCTTCGCCGACGACGACTCCGAGCAGGCCAGGATGGAGGCCACCCGGCGCGACTTCGTGGCCAATGTCAGCCACGAGCTCAAGACCCCGGTCGGCGCGATGAGCCTGCTGGCCGAGGCCATGCTGGAATCCGCCGAAGATCCCGAGGCAGTGCGACATTTCGGACAGCGGGTACTCGGCGAATCCCGGCGACTCGGCAAAATGGTGACCGAACTCATTGCGCTGTCCCGGCTGCAGGGTGCGGAGAAGCTGCCCGAGCTCGAGGTGGTCGACGTAGACACCGTCGTCATGCAGGCGGTGGACCGCTCGCGGACCGCCGCCGAGGCCGCCGGAATCACCGTCAGCACCGACCGGCCGAGCGGGCTCGAAGTGCTCGGTGACGAAACGTTGCTGGTCACAGCCCTATCAAATCTGGTGGAGAACGCGATAGCGTACTCACCGGCCGGCTCCCATGTGTCGGTCAGCCGGTCATTACGTGGCGACCATGTCGCGATGGCCGTGACCGATCGTGGCATCGGCATCGCGAAAGAAGACCAAGAGCGGGTGTTCGAACGCTTCTTCCGATCGGATAAGGCCCGCTCGCGCGCCACCGGCGGTACCGGCCTCGGCCTGGCTATCGTCAAGCACGTGGCAGCCAACCACAACGGTGAGATCACCCTGTGGAGCAAGTTGGGCACCGGTTCGACGTTCACCCTGCGAATACCTGCCCACCACGAGGCCGACGGAGAAGAGGATTCCGCAGGCCCGACGGTGAGCATGAGAGAAACAAGCCCGCGCCCCTCGGGGCCGGGCCGACCCAATGGTGTGGAGGCACGCAGATGACGAGTGTGTTGATCGTCGAGGATGAGGAGTCGCTGGCCGATCCGCTCGCGTTCCTGCTGCGCAAGGAGGGTTTCGAAGTCACCGTTGTCGGTGACGGGCCATCCGCGCTCGCCGAGTTCGATCGGTCCGGTGCGGACATCGTGCTGCTCGATCTCATGCTGCCAGGCATGAGCGGCACGGACGTGTGCAAGCAGCTGCGTACCCGCAGCGGCGTGCCGGTGATCATGGTGACGGCAAGGGACAGCGAGATCGACAAGGTGGTCGGGCTCGAGCTCGGCGCCGACGACTACGTGACGAAGCCATACTCGGCGCGCGAGCTGATCGCGCGCATCAGGGCCGTGCTGCGCCGCGGCGCGGGCGACGAGTTGGACGGCACCAATGAAAGTGGCGTGCTGGAAGCAGGCCCCGTCCGGATGGACGTGGACCGCCACACCGTGCTGGTGAACGGCAAGCCGGTTACCTTGCCGCTCAAGGAATTCGACCTGCTCGAATACCTGCTGCGCAACTCCGGCCGGGTGCTCACCCGCGGGCAGCTGATCGATCGCGTCTGGGGTGCCGACTACGTCGGTGACACGAAAACCCTTGACGTGCACGTGAAGCGGCTGCGTTCGAAGATCGAGGCGGACCCGGCCAAGCCGGAACATCTGGTCACGGTCCGCGGGCTCGGCTACAAGCTAGAGGCTTGAGCTCTCCCGCCTCTCCGCGTATTCAAGCCAGACTTGGGTGCCACGATGGGAACGCGGGCGGCCGACGGTGAGTTCGTGAGTGAGTTGGCTCGTCCCCGGCGAGTTACCCATGTGCTCACGAAATCAGTTGGCCGGCAAGGCAAAGGCTGAGGACAAAACAACGGCCGAGGACGCTGCGAAGTCCTCGGCCGTAGTTTGCTGTCTGTGTGTTTACGGCAGGTAAGTCCACGTGGGGCCGACGCCGGGAACGTCCATCTTGCGCAACGAGATCCAGCCCAGGTCGTCTTCCTGCATGCAGTCGTACACGTCCGCCGCGGTGGTGCCGCGGCACGCGATGGTGCGCGAGGTGCCGTACGGGCTCATGATCAGGTTCTTGCCTGCCGCCGCGGCGCCCATCGCGTCGGGGGTGTTGGCGGGCATGAAGTCCGCGGTGAAGTCGGCGTACTTGGCGGGATCACCGTTCGGTTCGGCGTTGGCGACGGCGGGCAGACAGAGCGCGGCGCCGAGTGCGACGGCGGCCAGGGTCAAAACTTTCTTGGACATGACCGCACATCAAACCGCAAATGGGTGAAGATCGCATGCCTTCCAGGTGAACGGAGTGCAAGCTCGCATTCCGAGGGCCTCACGCGGTAGCGGTGTTCGCGCTGTCACGCAGCCGATCCGCGTGCACCGTCGCCGGGTGAATCGCGATGAGCCCCAAGCCTTGTCGGCGCTTGCAGTGCCTGGCCAGTTCCTCGTAGGCCGGGCCGCCGAGCAGTTCCTTCAACTCCGGGCCGTAGGACTGCCAGACCGGACGCGTGCCGACATGGGCGTCCGGCGAGCCGGAGCAGTACCAGTCCAGGTCCTCGCCGCCGGGACCCCAACCGCGCCGGTCGTATTCGGTGACCGTGGTGCGCAGGATCTGCACGCCGTCGGGCCGGTCCACCCACTCCTGGGTGCGCCGGATCGGCAGCTGCCAGCACACGTCCGGCTTCACCTCCAGCGGCTCGATGCCGCGCCGCAGCGCCATGCTGTGCAGCGAACAGCCGACGCCGCCCGCGAAGCCGGGCCGGTTGAGGAAGATGCAGGCACCGTCGAAGCGGCGGGTGCGCAGCGCGGGCTCGTCCTCCAGCTCGTCGAGCTCCAGGTAGCCCTTCTTGACCACCTTGCCGGTCGCGTCCATGGCCTCATCCATGAGCTGCCAGTCCTGCGCTGTGAGCATTTTCACAGCATTCTGCAGCCGCTTGCGATCGTCCTTGTCGGAGAGGAACGCGCCGTGCGAGCAACAGCCGTCATCGGGTCGTTCGGCGATGATGCCCTGGCAGGCGGGCGTGCCGAATACGCAGGTCCAGCTGGACAGTAGCCAGGTCAGATCGGCGACGATCAGATGCTCGTCGTTTGCTGGATCGACGAACTCGATCCATTCGCGGGGGAAATCCATGTCGACCTCGGGACTCGGATCGATCTTTCCCGCTGGTCGGGGCCGGGCCTGGCCACTGGATGATGCGCCTACCGTCACACCTCGGAACGCTAACAGTTCAGTCGCTTAACCTATAGGACCGGATCACCCAGTACCGTGTTCATGTGCGGCTTGGGGTACTCGATGTCGGAAGCAATACCGTCCACCTGCTGGTGGTGGACGCGCATCGGGGTGGTCACCCCATGCCGATGAGCTCGACCAAGGCCACTTTACGGCTGTCGGAAAACATCGATGACGAGGGCCGAATCACCGAGGCCGGCGCGCAGCGGCTGATCGCCACCGTCGCCGAATTCGCCAGCATCGCCGAGACTTCCAAGTGCGTCGAGCTGATGCCGTTCGCCACCTCCGCGCTGCGCGAGGCGACCAATTCCGAGGACGTGCTCGCGCGTGTTCGCGCGCAGACCGGCGTTGCGCTGCAGGTGCTCTCCGGAGTCGACGAGGCCAGGCTGACGTTCCTCGCGGTGCGCCGCTGGTTCGGCTGGAGCGCGGGCCGCATCCTCAATCTGGACATCGGCGGCGGTTCGCTGGAAATGACAAGCGGGGGCGACGAGGAACCCGATCTCGCGCTGTCGCTGCAGCTCGGTGCCGGACGGTTGACCAGGGAGTGGCTGAAGGAAGATCCGCCAGGCAAGCGCCGCGTCAACGTGCTGCGCGACTGGCTCGACGCGGAGCTCGCGCTGCCCGCGAAACAGCTGCTCGACACGGGTAAACCGGACCTGGCCGTCGGGACATCGAAGACCTTCCGCTCGCTGGCCAGGCTGACCGGAGCGGCACCCTCGGCGGCGGGCCCTCGGGTGCGTCGTACACTCACCAGCTCAGGTCTGCGCCAACTGATTGCGTTCATCTCGCGGATGACGGCGGCCGACCGTGCAGAATTAGAAGGCGTAAGTTCCGATCGGTCACAGCAATTGGTGGCTGGCGCATTGGTCGCGGAGGCGAGTATGCGGGCACTATCGCTGGAATCCTTGGAGATTTGTCCCTGGGCGCTGCGAGAAGGACTGATCCTGCGCAAACTGGATACCGACATGAATGGCGGACCTCGAGCGACACGCTTACCGGGCCCGGCGGCCAGCAATGACCGTCAGGGGCCCGGCGGTGCGGCCGCGCTACCGGGGCCGATAGGAACGGTGTCGTCATGAGAGAGCGAATCGTGTGCAGCACCGGTGAGGTGCGGTTATGAGCGACGACTCCAAACAGCTATCGGTCGCCGAGCTGCTGGCCCGCAACGGCCAGCAGGGTGCGTCGGCCGCGGGCGGTGGCCGGCGCCGTCGCGGTGGCCGCGGAATCTCGGTGGCCGAGCTCACCGGTGACATGCCCGCCATCGGCAGCGGTCAGTCCTCGCACGCCGCGCCTGACGCGGAGCCGGACGAGCCGGTCTACCAACCGCCCGCGTACGAACCGCCCGCACCGGAACCTGTCTCATACGCGCCACCCGCGCCGGACCCCGCGGCGTATTCGCCCATGTCCGGGCCGATCTCGATGTACGACCCGCTGGCCGCGTACGCCCAGCCCGAGCCGCAGGCCGATCCGCTGCCCGGCCGGTCGAATCGGGTGATGCCGGGCCGGGACATGCCGGACTCGCGATACAACCCGGCCGCGGATCTGTACGCCCCCTCGCCGAACCCGTACGCGCCGTCGCCGAATCCCTACGCCCCGTCGCCCAATCCGTACGCGAGCGACCCGATGCCCGACGAGGCCCCGCGTTCCGGGCGCCGCCGCAGGCACGACGAACACGACGACGCCACCACCGAGGTGCGACCGCCGCTGCGCGATGTCGGTGGGCGCGGAGGAGCGGGCAGCGCGCTGCCCGACCGCAACGGATCGAACGGCCGCAACGGCGCTACCGGCGGCAGAGCCGCCCGGCGTCGCGCGGCCGAGGCCGAGGCCGAAGAGCTCGCCCCGTCGACCGCGGCCTGGTCGCCGTCGGCCACCGACTACGACGAGCCGGCACCGCTGCCGGAGTCCAGAGCCACGGCGCCATGGGCGCCGACGCCCGAACCGCCGCCGAGAGCCCCGCAGCGCAATGGTGCCCCCGAGGGCGGCCTGCCCGCCTGGTCGGCGCGAAGACGCAAACCCGATGCGCCGCAACGCAACGATCCGCCGCCCGAACCCGAGGGCATCTCCACCGCCGCGTGGTCGCTGGCCAGCCAGGACCAGCAGCTGGTTTCCGGCCAGACGGTGGCGGGCGACCTGCTCAGGGACGGTGTCGAGCGGGCTGAACGCGCCGATGCCGAACGCGCGGCCGGCGGACGCGGCAAGCGCGGCCGCTCGAAACGCGACTCCGGTCGCGCCGCGGTCGATGAGCTCGAGATGTACGACGGCAAGACCGATTTCTTCGAGCCCGTCGACCTGGACGACGAACACGACGAGCTCGACGACTTCGACGAGGACGAGCAGTCCGACCACAAGGTTTCGCCGCGCCGCTCCGCGCGGGCGGCCAAGAAGGCCGAAGACGACGCCAACCGTCGCCAGTGGATGATCCTCGGCGGTCAGAGCACCGGTGCGGCCGTCGCGGGCATGTTGCTGTTCAAGGGTTTCGAGCGCATGTGGGAGATGCTCCCCTGGGTGGCGCTGGCCCTGGCGATGATCGTGATTCTCGGTCTGGTCGCGCTGGTGCGAATTCTGCGCCGGACCGACGATGTGCTCAGCACGGTCATCGCGGTCGTCGTTGGCGTCTTCGTCACGCTCGGACCGCTAGCCTTTCTTCTCAGTACGAACTGAGGCAGGGAGCGGCAGTGGCGAAAATCGGACAGGCGGACGAAACCAGGGTGCGTCACGCCTCCCGCGCGGCGGCCCGGCCTGCCGCGGTCGCCCCGGACGAGTCCGAGGGTTCGCCGGACCGGCGACAAATCCTCGTCGGACTCTCGACGGCGTCGGTCTATCCGCAGAACACCGAGGCGGCGTTCCGGTACGCGGCCGAACTCGGTTACGACGGCATCGAATTGATGGTCTGGGCCGAGCCGGCCAGTCAAAGCATCGCTACCGTGCAGGCTTACGCCCGCAAGTACGACGTGCCGGTGATCGCGATCCACGCGCCGTGCCTGCTGATCTCGCAGCGGGTGTGGGGCTCGGATCCGGCCGCCAAACTCGAGCGCAGCGTGCGCACCGCCGAGGCGCTGGGCGCCCACACCGTCGTCGTGCATCCGCCGTTCCGCTGGCAGCGCCGGTATGCCGAGAACTTCGCCGCTCAGGTCGCCGAGCTCGAGGAGCACAGCCCGGTCGTCGTCGCGGTGGAAAACATGTTCCCGATGCGCGCCGACACCCTGTTCGGACGCGGGGAACGCGCGGTCAAGCGGTTAGAGCGGCGCGGAGGACCCGGCATCGGGCTCACCGCGTTCAGTCCGTCCTACGACCCGACCGACACCGGTTTCGAGCATTACACCCTCGACCTGTCGCACACCGCGACCGCGGGCGCCGACCCGTTGGCGCTGGCCGCGCGGATGGGCGAGGGCCTGGCCCATCTGCACCTGGCCGACGGCCGCGGCGCCGCGCACGACGAGCATCTGGTGCCAGGTGAGGGCACCCAGCCGTGCGTCGAGGTGTGTGACACCCTGGTCCGCAACGGTTTCGCCGGTCAGGCCGTCGCCGAGATCAACACCCAGAACGCCCGCACCACCCAGGACCGTGCGGCCATGCTGCACCGCACCCTCGCGTTCGCCCGGCTGCATTTGAACGGTCAAACCGCGCCCGCGCCGACATCGGCCAATCACGCCTGACGCGAAAGCCCCCGTTCTGCAAGCGTATTGGCAACCGGATGTTTGATTGGACGCTAAAAGCTATGCGCCGCAATCGTTTTGCGGATGCCGAGCATCTCCATGCTGATCTGACGGCGACTTTCTCCGCGTTGGTCGTGCCACGCCGATGTGACGCATCTCGCGCTCGGCGGACGGGAATGCGCCCGTCGAACCGCATGGTTCTACGCTGTACGAACGCCGCGTACCAGCAACCCCTGATCGCCGACGTGGCCGATGGACGACAGGAGTGACGATGACGACGGAGCTGGACCTAGCACAGGTAAGCGAGACCGATGCCCCGTTCCGCCGGGTGCTCGCGCTGACCGAGCTGCCCGCGACGGTCCCCGACACCGGTCGCTACGTCGGCCATATCGGCAAGTCCTGGACGATCGGCAAGAAGGTGCACGGCGGCACCATGGTCGCGACGAGTGCGGCGGCCGGGCTGCGGTGGCTGCGCGCGGCCGATCCGGCGCTGACCGAGCTGGCCCCGATCGCGGCCAGCACCGACTTCCTCGGCGCGCCCGATCCCGGCGACGTCGAATACGAGGTGCACGTCCGCAAGATCGGCCGCCAGATCTGCCTGGCCGACGTGAACCTGATCCAGCACGGCCGCACCCTGGTGCGTACCGCGCTGACCTTCGGCCACCTCGACGACACCGCGCCGCGTTTCGCGCGCGAGCACGACGACATGCCGGTCGAACCGCCCGCCGACGCGGTCGGCTACGAGCCCGGCTCGCCGATGGGCCGGGTCGTGCACGTGGGCCAGTCCGCCGAGCTGTACCTCGATCGGGAGTGGGCGCGCTTCCTCGACGGCGAAACGGCCGAGCCGCGCCTGCGCCTGTGGATACGCCCGCGCCCCGCCGACCAGCAGGACCCGGAGGTCGCGATGTTCTTCGCGATGATGAGCGCGGACATGAGCCCGCCGGTCCCGTACAACCTGGGCCAATTCGGCTGGTCGCCCACCGTTCAGATGACCACCTTCCTGCGCCGCAAGCCCGTCCCAGGCTGGCTGCGCATCATCGCGACCACACACGAGGTCGGCGCCCGTCTGTTCGACGAGGACCAGCTCATCCTCGATTCCACCGGTGCCGTCGTCGCGCAGAGCCGCCAGTTGGCGCTCATCCCGGTTCGCTGAGGCGTTCACGGGTACGGCCCGCCTGGCGTCGTCGGTTCGATTTCACGGAACGTAACATCTGATTCGGCCAGTACATGGGTAACTCCGGGGGTACCCCGGGAGCTGGGCAAAGTACCGGACCGCCGGCCCGCGATGTAACCAGAGCGGTACCTAACGATCGGCAAAAGGCGCGGAGAGGCGGATATGCGAATTGCGGTTATCGGTGGCGGACGCATAGGGGAGGCGTTGCTCGCCGGCCTGCTCGAGTCCGGGCGGCTGGCGAAGGACCTGGTCGTCGTCGAGACGTTCCCGGAGCGGGGCGCGCAGATCGCCGAGCGTTTCGGGGTGCGGGTCACCGACTCGGTGGCCGACGCCGCGGTCGGCGCGGACCTCTTGGTGGTCGCGGTCAAGCCCGCTGATGTGGACGCGGTGATGACCGCACTTGGCAAGGCCGCGCTCAGCGACAACGCGAGCGTCGGCAACGATCGCGACCAGATCCTGGTGTCGCTGGCGGCCGGTGTGCCGACCGCGCGGCTGGAGGCGAAGTTGCCCGCCGGTTTCCCGGTGGTGCGGGTGATGCCGAACACTCCGATGCTGGTGGGTCAGGGCATGAGCGTGATCGCGCCGGGCAGGCACGCGCGGCCGCCGCAGCTCGAGCTGGTGACCGAGGTGCTCGGCGCGGTCGGCAAGGTGGTGACCGTCGCCGAGGCGCAGATGGACGCGGTCACCGCGGTCTCCGGTTCCGGGCCCGCCTACTTCTTCCTGATCGTCGAGGCCATGGTGGACGCGGGCGTCGGCCTCGGCCTGACCCGTGAGGTGGCCACCCAGCTGGTGGTGCAGACCATGGTCGGTTCCGCGGCACTGCTCGACGAGTCCGGCCAGACCGCGGCGGAACTGCGTGCCGCGGTCACCTCACCGGCAGGCACCACCGCCGCCGCGGTGCGCGAGCTCGAGCGTGGCGGGGTCCGTTCGGCCTTTCTGGAAGCGCTGCACGCCGCGAAGCAACGTTCGGCCGAACAAGGTGGCACGAGCGAAGGCCTTGGCGTCGGCAGCGCGATGTGACCTCGGTGCCGCTGGCATTCGTCGATCGGGGCTGCCGATGCGTTCGCCGGACATCATCGGTTCGGAAGCACGCAACCGGTCGGTTCCTAATGGGAAAAGCTGATTTCTCACTCCCGTCGCAGTAACACCACTGGTCCCGCTAAGCTTCAAGCAGCACGTGCGTGTCTGTTCCGCCGGTGGGGAAGCCGGCGGCGCGGGCGTGCCGGAGGTCAATGGTGCAATGATGTCTAACAAGATGTCTGCAAGTAGCTCAGGAAGTTCGAGTGGCCCAGGCCCCTCAGGTGCCCGGGCTGGTTCCCGGACGCCAGGTGGTTCCGGGTCGCAGGGTCAACCCATGCTCGGCGGCACTCAGTTCCTCACGGTCGCCGAGGTGGCGAGCCTGATGCGAGTGTCCAAGATGACGGTGTACCGGCTCGTGCATTCCGGTGAGTTGCCCGCGGTGCGGGTGGGTCGTTCGTTCCGGGTGCACGCCAAGGCGGTGCACGACTATCTGGAGACGTCCTACTTCGACGCGGGATGAACGCCTGATCCGTCCGCGGCCCACGGGTCGCGGGACGCCGGCGGACCTGGTCCGGCGGCGTTGGATCAGGCGGTTTCGAAGCTGGCCGGACGTGCCGGTACGATGGACCCTCGGTTCGTGTTCGCCCGCCGGTGGCATCACCTTGTGGTGCCCGGTGGTACCCGGCGGCGCGGACATTGGACGTGAGGCTTGCCGAACGACCGGTCAGTTGGCGTACGTGTGTAGCGTGCGCGCCGAGTAGAGAGAACGCGAGGAACAACCCTATGGGTTCTGTGATCAAGAAGCGCCGCAAGCGCATGTCGAAGAAGAAGCACCGCAAGCTGCTTCGCCGCACACGTGTGCAGCGGCGCAAACTCGGCAAGTAAGCGCTGCGCGTCAGCTCGAAGGCCCGTCACCGTCAGGTGGCGGGCCTTTTTGTTTCCGGTGATGGAAGTCATCGTTAGAACCTGGTAAATACCAGCAGAACCCGTGAACACAGCGGCTACCCTAGGAACCGGGGAATAAGTCAATCGGGGGCTTGCCAAGGTGGGATGCGGTGGCTTCTGAGGCTCGAGACGGACACACGCCGAAAGTCGTGTTGGTGACCGGCGCCAGTCGCTTCTTCGGCGGCAACGTGGTCGCGCGTCTCGCGCAGGACCCCGATATCGACCGCATCATCGCGGTCGACACGATGACCCCGAGCCGAGAGTTGCAGCGGCGCATGGGCCGTGCTGAATACGTGCGCGCGGACATCCGAAATCCATTGATCCGTAAGGTGATCGATGGTGGCGCGGTGGATACCGTGGTGCATGCCGCGGTGCTGGCCAGGTCGCCGGGCGGGGCCGGGCGCGCGGTGATGAAAGACCTCAACGTGCTCGGCGCGATGCAGCTGTTCGCGGTGTGCCAGAAGACGCCGACGGTGCGCAGGGTGGTGGTGCGTTCCTCCTCGGCGGTATACGGCTGCAGCGCGAAGGACCCGGCGAAATTCACCGAGGAAATGAGCGCGCGCACGCCGCCACGCGGTGAGTTCGCCCGCGACATGATCGACATCGAAGGTTTTGTCCGCGGCCTCGCGCGGCGGCGACCGGATATCGCCACCGCCATTCTGCGTTTCGCGCCGATCGTCGGACCTCGGATGGCGAGCCGGGGCATGCAGTATCTGCGTTCGCCGATCACGCCGACGGTGTTCGGCCGCGACGCGCGACTACAGCTGCTGCACGAGGAGGACGCGGTCGCGGCGCTCGCGCACGCCGCGCTCACCGCCCGCGCGGGCACCTACAACATCGCGGGCGACGGCGCGCTGGCCCTATCCCAGGCGGTGCGGCGTGCGGGCCGGATCGAACTGCCGGTGCCGTTCGCGCTGTTCCGGACCGCGGGCCGGGTGCTGATGGGCACGGTGATGCGCGAATTCTCCGGCGAACAGCTCGACTATTTCCATTTCGGTTGTGGCCTCGACACCACCAGGATGCGTGCCGAACTCGGGTTCGCGCCGCGCTGGACGACGATGCAGGCCTTCGACGACTTCATCGGGGGCGCAGCGTTGCGGCCCGTCATCGATCCCGCGTGGATCGATGCCGCAGAAAACAAACTGCTCGGCCTGCTCGGGGCCGGTACGGGAGCACAGCAATGAACGACGTAGCGAAAGTCATCCAACTCCACGACTTACAGGACGACGCGCGCCCGCGCTCGATCGGCCGGCGCTGGCCGGAGCATGCGCATGGCGAAGCGCCCAGCTCGGTGATCTCGTTGACCGAACGTCTCGCGGCCACCGAACCGGCTGCGCCGCAGTCGCTCTCGGATTTGGTGCGCGGCGCGCTCAGCAAGCAGATCGGCAAGACCGCCGATTTCGCCCGCCGCCGGATTACCGGCGACTACCAGGTGGACGAGTTCGGTTTCGACGAGCACCTGCTCGAGTCGGTGATCCTGCCCGCGTTGCGCCCGATGTCGGAGCTGTGGTTTCGGGTACAGGTCAGCGGGATGGAGAACATTCCGGAGGCGGGGGGCGCGCTGATCGTGGCCAATCACGCGGGCACCATTCCGCTGGACGGGTTGATGCTGCAGCTGGCCATCCACGACCGGCACCCGAAGCAGCGGGCACTGCGCCTGCTGGCCGCCGACCTGATCTTCGAAACGCCGCTGCTCGGCGCGCTCGCCCGCAAGGCGGGGCACACCCTCGCCTGCCGCGAGGACGCCGAGCGGTTGCTGCGCTCCGGCGAGCTCACCGGTGTCTTCCCGGAGGGCTTCAAGGGGGTCGGCAAGCAGTACGCCGACCGCTACAAGCTGCAGCGGTTCGGCCGCGGCGGTTTCGTGGCCGCGGCGGTGCGCGCCGGCGTGCCGATCATCCCGTGCTCCATCGTCGGCTCCGAGGAGATCTACCCGAAGCTCGCCGACCTGCAACCGCTCGCGCGCCTGCTCGGCCTGCCATACTTCCCGGTGACGCCGCTGTTCCCGTTGCTCGGCCCGCTCGGCGCGCTGCCGCTGCCGTCGAAGTGGTACATCGAATTCGGCGCGCCGATCCCGACCACCGGCTACGAGCCGGAGGCCGCCGACGACCCGATGACCATGTTCGAGGTCACCGACCAGGTCCGCGAAACCATCCAGTCGACCCTCTACAAACTACTCACCAAGCGCCGCAACCCTTTTACCGGCTGAACCGCCAAAAGCACCAGCGAACGGAGCGCCCCAACACCTGCCCGCAGCTACCCCGTCGTCCCGGCGAACGCCGGGCACCAGTCGGTAAACCCCTCGGCCGCACTGGTTTCCGACGTTCGCCAGACCGACGGGTGCGCCCGCTAGACATCGACGTGAGTCATATGGTCGCCAAAAGATCTTGTAAAGCGACCATTTGACTCACGTCGATGGCCGAGAACGACCATTTGGCTCACCTCGATTACGGAAGGTCCCTCAACGGGACCACCGCCAGTCTTCACGCTGGGACTTGAGCGTTGCCCATGCCAGGCTGCGGAAGAGAAAGCCGGGGACGGCAGGCGACGCGCCCAGCATTACTCGATCATCCCCTGCGATATGTACACCTAACCGGATGTGTACACCTGAGGACTCGATGCGTGTACATATCCGGATCAGTACAGCTAAGGACGGCCCAAGGTGAGCAGCCCTGAAAGCTGAAGACCTGTCCACGTTTTCCCGTGAGTAGCGTGGTGGCGTCGTGTGCCGTACCCCGGCTGTAGTTATCGGTCAGGTGCGTGGTGTCGCGTTCCAGCGTGGTCATCTGGCTGTGGTGACGTTATAGAGATTTTCAAGATCAAGTGAGTCAAATGGTTGCTGTCAGAGATCATTTAGCGACCTTTTGACTCGCCTCGATGCTCGCTATCGGTGCTGTACCCCGGTTCACCACAGATCCGCACCCTGACTCGGGATCCGCACTCAGAAGAGGGCCCTAAAGTCGGTGCGTATCCCGAGTGTGGGTGCGGATTCTGTTGCCTGCGTGGGGAGTTGGGGAATGCTCGCCGTTTGTGTGAGCTGCACACCGGGTATACCGAGTGTGCGGGTTGAACAAAGGGTGAGCGGTTCGATTTGGGCATTTGAGCGAGCGGTGTTGCGGGCGTTTCAAGATCAATTGAGTTTTATGGTTGCTGGCTAAATCAATTGGCTACCGTGGGACTCGTCTGTGGTTATTGGCGGTTTTGTTCGACGGCAAACCATTTGGTTCGGCTTGTCGGTGGTTAGTGGTCGCGCTTGCGGGTGACTGCCGCGGCGACTGCGCCGCCTGCGGCGCCTAGCGCTAAGGCCGTGGGGACGCCGATTTTTGCGGCTTTGCGGCCGGTGCGGAAGTCGCGGATTTCCCAGCTGCGGTTTTTTGCCACCTCGCGGAGGTCCGAATCGGGGTTGATCGCGACCGCGGTGCCGACCAGTGAGAGCATCGGTACGTCGTTGTGACTGTCGGAGTAGGCGGTACAACGCTTGAGGTTCAAGCCTTCTCGGATTGCCAGGGTGCGTACCGCGTGTGCCTTGCCGAGGCCGTGCAGGATGTCGCCGACCAGGCGTCCGGTGAACTTGCCGTCCACGCTTTCGGCCACCGTGCCTAACGCGCCGGTGAGGCCGAGGCGCTTGGCGATCACCTGGGCCAGCTCGACCGGAGTCGCGGTGACCAGCCAGACCTGCTGGCCCGCGTCCAGGTGCATCTGCGCGAGAGCCCTTGTGCCGGGCCAGATCTTGTCGGCGATGATCTCGTCGTAGATCTCCTCGCCGAGCTCGGCGAGCTCGGCGGTGGAGCGGCCTGCGATGAACGCCAGCGCCTTCTCTTTGCCGCTGGCCATGTCGGAGCTGTTCTCCCGCCCGGTAACCCGGAACTTGACCTGCTTCCAGGCCACGTCGACCAGATCGGAGGTCTTGAAGTACTTGCGCGCGGCCAGACCTCGGGCGAAATGCACGATCGACGCGCCCTGCACCATGGTGTTGTCCACGTCGAAGAAGGCTGCCGCGGTGAGATCGCGCGGCACCTCGGGACCGGTGAGATCCGGTTCCGCGAGCGCCAATTCCGCGTCGTGCAACGACAATGCGGCGTCCGCGCTCGCCTCGCCGGCCAGGTTGGCCCGCAGCTCTTCCTCGCTCGGGCCGAAGGGGCTGCGCGGGATGCGGGCGAGCTGATCCTGCAGGCCCTCACCGATCGCGCCCAGATTCCAGCGCGCCGGAAACTCGCCGAATCGCCCCGCGATGAATCCGGCCCTTGCCACCTTCGATCGTTCCGGCACCGATACCTCCGCCCGTCGCGCGAACCACGTCCACAGTAACCGGGCCGACCGACAGTCATCGCAGTACCTGGCAGACCGATCCGGGCGTGGCGAGGGGATTTAATATCCGCCATGACCAATCCCACACATTCGGTGACCCTGTTGACCAGATCGGGCTGCGGCATGTGCGCGACCGCGCTGGACCAACTGCGCGCGATCTGCGCCGATTTCGGCATCGAACCCGCGACGCTCGACGTCGACGAGGCCGCCGCCACCGACCCCGGCCTGCGCGCCGAGTTCGGCGACCGGTTGCCGGTGGTGCTGCTCAACGGTCGAGAGCACAGCTATTTCGACGTGGACGAGGCCAGATTACGGGCCGACCTGAGCCGTTGAGGGCTGAGCGTCAGCGCGGGAGGAGGCAGCGCAGCGTCACCACGGAGGCGCAGTGAAGCCCTCGAATCGAGCACTGCGGGCTCGGCGTCGGCACCGGAAGAGGCAGCGCAGCGTCACCACGGAGGCGCAGTGAAGCCCTCGAATCGAGCACTGCGGGCTCGGCGTCGGCACCGGAAGAGGCAGCGCGGCGACACCAACGCAGGCGCAGCGAAAGCCCGCAAATCGAGCACTGACCGGTAGCGAAGACCGATCGCTTCGGCCGCAGCGCTGGTCGCGACGGAAAATGAGGCCAATTTCACCGACTTTGTGAAGGGCTGCACAAGCAGTTACGGTGGTGGCACGCGGACCCGCTTGCCGAGGCTGCGGGCCCACCGCGTAAAGACACCCAGCATTCCGACACTTCGACCATGGCACCGGACCGTCCCGGGTCAGAGGTCAGCGATGAACACCGAACCCGATCGGGCCGGAACAAGGAGCCGACGACGTGACAGAGCAGCATGAGGCGCCGGGCGGCGTCTCCGGCAGGGCTCTGCAGAAGGACATCCCGCAGGCCACCGTCGCGCGTTTGGCGACCTATCTCCGGGTCCTCGCCACGTTGGCCGACGAGGGTGTTGCCATCGTATCGAGTGAGGAACTCGCTGTCGCGGCGGGTGTCAATTCCGCGAAATTGCGCAAGGACCTTTCCTTCCTCGGACCCAATGGGGTACGGGGTGTCGGCTATGACGTAGCCAGGCTGCGGACGAGGATCGAGGATGTGCTCGGCCTGTCGCAGGGACACCGCGTGGTGCTCGTCGGCGCCGGGAATCTCGGCCGGGCCCTGGTCGGCTACGGCGGATTCCAGCGGCGTGGCTTCACCGTGGTCGGCATCTTCGACAACCATCCCGAGGTGATCGGCCTTTCGGTCGCCGGTTTGGTGGTGTGCGATGTCGCCGGGCTGGCCGAGGCGGTCGCCGCGCTCGACCCGACCATCGCGGTCATCACCGTGCCCGACGACGCGGCCCAGGACGCCTGCGACCGGCTGGTCGCGGCCGGGCTGCAGTCCATCCTCAGCTTCGCGCCCTGCGAACTGAGCGCGCCCGCCAGCGTCGAGCTGCGCCGGGTCGACCTCGCCGTCGAACTGCAGATGCTCTCGTTCGAGCGAGTGCGTAACGCGGACAACGCATCCGAGGCCGTACCGGCGAGCGCGGGAGCCACCCGGCCCGCGTCGAGCCGGATCAGCCACCGCGCGCCCACCGCGCACACCTCGGCCGTACATCAGGCCCTCAAGCATTCGGCAGCCGCGCATACGGCGTCCTCGCACCCGGCAACGGAGCCAAGCAGCAAGGGATCGGTGGTCAGTCCATGAGCGAGCGAATCATGTGCCAGTGTGCATCGCGCATGCCGGAGCTGAGCGTTAGTGAGGCGCGGGCATGAGTGTTCTTCTGGTCGGGATTTCGCACCGGAGTGCGCCCGTTTCGGTACTGGAGAAGGTGGCCATCACCGACACCGACCGTCCCAAGCTGATCGACCGCATGCTGACCTCGAGCCACGTCTCTGAGGCGATGATCGTCTCCACCTGTAACCGGGTCGAGGTCTACGCCGTAGTAGACGCCTTCCACGGCGGCCTCGCCGAGGTCGGCGACCTGCTCACCAAGCATTCCGGGCTGCCGCTGCCCGACCTGACCAAGCACGCCTACGTCCGCTACAGCGAGGCCGCCGCCGAGCACTTGTTCGCGGTGGCCAGCGGGCTGGACTCGATGGTGATCGGCGAGCAGCAGGTGCTCAGCCAGATCCGCGGCGCCTACGCCTCCGCCGACGCCCAGCAGGCGGTCGGGCGCACCCTGCACGAGCTGGCCCAGCACGCGCTGCGGGTCGGCAAGCGGGTGCACTCGGAGACCGGAATCGACCGGGCCGGAGCATCGGTCGTGTCGGTCGCGCTGGATCGGGCGCAACAGGTGGTCGGCTCGCTCGCCGGCCGGACCGCCGTGGTGGTCGGGGCCGGTGCGATGGGCAGCCTTGCGGTGGCGCATCTTTCGCGGGCAGGCATCGGCCGGATCGTGGTGGTGAACCGCACCATCGGGCGGGCCGCGCGGCTGGCCGAGACGGCGGGCACCTACGGGGTCGCCGCCGAGGCGATGGAACTGTCCCGGCTCACCGAGGCGATGGCCGTCGCCGACGTGGTCGTCACGTGTACCGGCGCGGTCGGCAACGTGGTGACGCTGGCCGACACCCACCGGGCACTGACCGAGCGTGAGCGCGGCACCGAATTCGCCACCACGGAACGGCCGTTGGTGTTCTGCGACCTCGGCCTGCCCCGCGACGTCGAGCACGCGGTCGCCGGGCTGCCCGGCGTGACCGTGATCGACATCGAGACATTGCAGCGCGACCCGGCAGCGGGCGCGGCCGCCGACGACACCGCCGCCGCCCGCGCGATCGTGGCCGACGAGCTCGCCAAATACCTGACCGGCCAGCGGATGGCCGAGGTCACGCCGACCGTCGCCGCGCTGCGCCAGCGCGCCGCCGAGGTGGTCGAAGCCGAACTGCTGCGGCTGGATTCGCGGCTGCCGAGCCTGGCCGATCCGGAGCGTGACGAGGTGGCCCGCACGGTGCGCCGGGTGGTCGACAAGCTGCTGCACGCGCCGACGGTGCGGGTCAAGCAGCTCGCCTCCACGCCGGGCGGCGACAGCTACGCCGAGGCGCTGCGCGAGCTGTTCGAGCTGAAACCGGGTGCGGCGCAGGCGGTTGCCGCGCCGATGGAGATCTCCGCGATCGGCGATCGCGCGGGCATGTCGCGCACCGACGCCGACATCGCCCTCGCCGACGACTTCACCGCGAGCCATCGCGGCGACGAACCGGGGTCGCCGGCATGACGGCGGACAGGATCGGTATGGCCGCGTCCCGCATCCGTGAGGTGCGGGCATGACACTCGTGCAGGAAGAGGACAACGTGACGGCAGCCAGCATGCGCACGCCGTGGCGGATCGGCACGCGCGGCAGCCTGCTGGCGCTCACCCAGTCGGGCACCATCCGCGACGCGCTGGTCGCCGCGGGACACGAGGCCGAGCTGGTCGTCGTCAAGACGCTCGGCGATCTCTCGTCCGAGCCGGTGCAGCAGATCGGGGTCGGCGTGTTCACCTCCGCGCTGCGCGACGAGCTGGCCGCCGGAAACATCGACATCGCGGTGCACTCCTATAAGGATCTGCCGACCGCGCAGGACCCGCGCTTCACCATCGCCGCCATCCCGCCCCGGGAGGATCCGCGCGACGCGCTCGTCGCCCGCGACGGGCTGGTGCTCGGTGAGTTGCCCGCCGGCGCCAAGGTCGGCACCTCCGCGCCGCGCCGGGCCTCGCAGCTGCGGGCGCTCGGTCTCGGCTTGGACATCGTCGCGTTGCGCGGCAACCTGGACACCCGCCTGCGCAAGGTCAGCGAGGGCGACCTCGACGCGGTCGTGGTCGCCAGAGCGGGCCTGGCCAGAATCGGCAGACTCGACGCGGTGACCGAGGCGTTGGAGCCGGTGCAGATGCTGCCCGCGCCGGGTCAGGGTGCGCTGGCCGTCGAATGCCGCAGTACCGACACCGAACTCATCGAGGCGCTCACCGCACTGGATGATGCCGCGACCCGCGCGTCGATCGTTGCCGAGCGGGCGTTGCTCGCCGAGCTAGAGGCGGGCTGCACCGCGCCGATCGGCGCGCTCGCGGAGGTCGTCGAGTCCATCGACGAAGACGGCCGGATCTTCGACGAGCTCTCGCTGCGCGGTTGCGCGGCGGCCGTCGACGGTTCCGATGTGGTCCGTGCCTCGATAGTCGGTGCGCCGGCGAACGCGGACGAGCTCGGCCGGACGTTGGCCCGCGAACTCCTCGACATGGGCGCGCGCGAACTACTCAGCGTCGCCGAACCAGGGCTCAGCGCCCCCGAACCGGATTCCGGTTCGAATACCCAGGCGGTGAATGCGCCCGCCACCGACTTCACCCAACCCAGCCCAATGGAGAACAGCCAATGAGCGAGCGCAGTGAGCGATTCATGACACAGTGCGCACCGCGCATGACGGAGCCGAGCGTGAGCGAGGTGCAGGCATGAGTGGTCGAGCTACCAAGAAGCAGCCAGGTCGGATCCTTTTCGTCGGGTCAGGGCCCGGCGACCCGGCGTTGCTCACCGTGCGCGCCCGTGAGGTGATCGGCCGCGCGACGCTCGCGTTCACCGATCCCGATGTCGACAAGGGTGTGCTCGCCCTGATCGGGACCGCGGTCGAGCCTGCCGAGGACGGCGAGCGTCCGGTGGACGTGCGGCCCGCGCTCGGCGAGCCCGCCGAGGTGGCCAAGACGCTGATCGCCGAGGCCCGCAACGGCCACGACGTGGTCCGGGTCGTCGCCGGTGACCCGCTGACCACCGACTCGGTGATCGCCGAGGTCAACGCGGTCACCCGCTCGCACATGGTGTTCGAGGTGCTGCCCGGCCTGCCCAACGGTTCGGCCGTGCCGAGCTACGCGGGTATCGCGCTCGGCTCCGGGCACACCGAGGCCGACGTGCGCGGCGAGGTCGACTGGGCCGCGCTGGCCGCGGCCCCCGGACCGCTGGTGTTGCACGCGACCTCGGGCCACCTGGCCGAAACCGCCAGCGCCCTGGTGGAACACGGCATGGCGCCGCAGACCCCGGTCGCGGTGACCGTGCGCGGCACCACGCGCCAGCAGCGCACCATCGAGGCCACCCTGGCCACGCTGAACAGCGCCGCCTCCGAACTGGTCGGCCCGCTGGTGGTGACCATCGGCAAGGTGGTCGCGTCGCGCTCGAAGATGTCCTGGTGGGAGTCGCGCGCGCTGTACGGCTGGACCGTGCTGGTGCCGCGCACCAAGGACCAGGCGGGCGAGATGAGCGAGCGGCTGGTCACGCACGGCGCCATTCCGATGGAGGTGCCGACCATCGCGGTCGAGCCGCCGCGCAGCCCCGCCCAGATGGAGCGTGCGGTCAAGGGTCTGGTCGATGGCCGCTACCAGTGGGTGGTGTTCACCTCAACCAACGCGGTGCGCGCGGTGTGGGAGAAGTTCGCCGAGTTCGGTTTGGACGCGCGGGCTTTCTCCGGCGTGAAGATCGCCTGCGTCGGTGAGGCCACGGCGGACCGGGTCCGCTCGTTCGGCATCAACCCCGAGCTGGTGCCGAGCGGTGAACAGTCCTCCGAGGGCCTGCTCGCCGACTTCCCGCCCTACGACGATGTTTTCGATCCGGTGAACCGAGTCCTGTTGCCGCGCGCCGACATTGCCACCGAGACCCTGGCCGAGGGCCTGCGCGATCGCGGCTGGGAAATCGACGATGTGACCGCCTACCGCACGGTGCGCGCCTCGCCGCCGCCCGCGGAGACCCGCGAGATGATCAAGACCGGCGGTTTCGACGCGGTGCTGTTCACCTCGTCCTCCACGGTGCGCAACCTGGTCGGCATCGCGGGCAAGCCGCACGCGCGCACCATCGTCGCGTGCATCGGCCCGAAGACCGCCGAGACGGCCATCGAATTCGGTCTGCGCGTCGATGTGCAGCCCGAGGTCGCTCAGGTCGGCCCGTTGGTCGAGGCGCTCGCCGAGCATGCCGCCCGGCTGCGTGCCGAGGGCCTGTTGCCGCCGCCGCGGAAGAAGAGTCGCCGCAGCCGCTGATTTGCTGTAGACCCACTGCCCGTACCGAGTTCGGTACGGGCAGTGTGCATTTCGTTCACAGTGTCGCGATGGCATCGGTATCGGTTGTGCGGCAACGGATTTCATGCCACGTCGATGGCTATGCCCCTAGAACTATGGGCATCTCTCCTCTTGTGGTCAGGGCTAGTTTGGCCTGGCGTGTTAGCGCGATCACAAGAGAGAGTTGGTTTTGATGAAACGATCGATAGTGCACGTCGGCGCGGCAACATTCGCCACCGCGGTTATCGTATTGTCCGGCGGCGCTACGGCTTTCGCGGCGGCTCCGGCGGCCGCCGCGCCCGCCTACATCGATGGGTCGACGGGCAGCTCGACCGGTTCGGTGCAGGGTTTGCCCGCCATCGCGCGCGGGTTTGCTTGTCTGCTCAAGACGATGTCCGGCGGAACCGGCAGCATCTGCACCCCTTAGCGCACATTACGGCCAGGGCCGACGGCATCCGCCTGGCGGACGCCGTCGGCCCTGCCTTTATCGGTGGCCTCAGTACCGCTTACGCAGCAGCGTGCGCACCATGGTGCAGGTGAGGTCGGACGGCGGATGAATGCCGATGACCTCGGCGGTGTGCCGGATGCACTTGTTGTTGGCGGAGCTCGGGTTGTAGACGCCCGAATCCAGCAATGCGATGGTCAGGCGCATCGCCTTGAGTTTTCGATTGTGGCGGACATACCACGACCGCGGGCGCCCCGCGGGTAGCCGCTGCTTCTCCAGCGGGGTGTAGGGACGATCGATGAGAACGGTCTTCGTCG
The DNA here is from genome assembly GCF_044455225.1 of Nocardia sp. NPDC051321. Taxonomy (NCBI): domain Bacteria; kingdom Bacillati; phylum Actinomycetota; class Actinomycetes; order Mycobacteriales; family Nocardiaceae; genus Nocardia; species Nocardia sp. NPDC051321. The sequence goes on from NZ_JBITEM010000013.1 coordinate 229,254, forward strand.
CGGGCACAGGCTTCCCTCCCGTTGCGATCGGGGATTCGGCGAATCCCCTCGAACACTGTTTCGATTATATCGCACGGCACCGACAAAAACCGCTGGCCGCAAGGGGTTTGACGAAGCTCGGCGGTCGGCCGAAATCGGCGTCGGAACCGCGGGCGGCCCGGCCTCAGATGTCGTGCAGCAGCTTCAGCGACTGTGGATGGCCGAGTGCGGCGGCGCGTTCCAGCAGGTGCCTGGCTTCCAACTGGGCCGGTGTCCGGCCGGTGGCGATCGCCGCGGCCGCGCGCAGCACGCCGGGCTCGGACACATCGCCGGTAACGGGATGGACATCTTGTTCACGCAGGAACAAGGCCAGGTGGAACATCGAGTCCGGATCGCCCGCCTCGGCCCCGCGCCGCAACCAGTGCTCGCCCGCCGCGGTATCGCCGTGATCGAGATGCAGCGAGCCGAGGATCGCCATCGCGTCGGTGCGGCCGCGCCGGACCGCCTCGGTGAGCAGTTCGACGGCCCGGTCGATATCGCCGCGCCGGGCCACGTAAAGCCCCAAAGTTCGCATGGCCGTAGGATTTCCGGCACCGGCCGCGCGCTCGTACCACTCCTCGGCCTCGTCATTGCTGCCGCGCCGATTGGCGACAACGCCCATGTTGCACAACGCTTCCGGCGATCCCGCCGCGGCCGCGGGCCGCAACCATCGCTCGGCCTCATCGATATTGCCGCGCTCCAGCTGCAGCAACCCGAGTTGCACGTCCGCGCCTGCGCAGCCAGCGGCGATCGCGGACTCCAGCCAGCGGACCGCCTCGGCAATCCGCCCGTGCGTGCCGAGCAGCAGGCCGAGATCGGCCATCGCGATCGCGCTGCCACGCTCGGCGGCCCTGCGGAACCAGTGCTCGGCTTCGGTCAGTTCATGCGCGTCGCGCAGCAGATGCGCGAGCTGCTCCATCGCGCCGATGTCGCCGCGCTCGGCGATCGCCCGCAGCGCGGCGCGCCTGCGCTCGTGCGCCGTCGGCGTGGGATCGGGCCGCGGGTCGCGGAACAGCTGCAGGCCGAACGGATCCACCGGATGGTCGTCATCGGGCAGCTCGCCGCGCTCGCGGCTGGCAATGGACGCGCTCCACTCGGCGAACCGGTCGTCGTCGGGCCCGATCTCGACCATTCCGTTGGCGATGGTCCCGTCCGGCTGCTTGCCCTGCCAGGGAATCAGCAGTCGCCCGTCGGACAGCCGACGGGCACCCGAAGCAGCAGGATCTGTCATCACGGACCTTTCAAGCCGGGTCGGGCGTGCCGTGCCGGTAGCCGTTGGCGTCGGCGTACTCGGCGAGTTGCGATTCGTAGCTGCTCAGGCTGTCGAGCAACCAGGTGTCTCCAGTGTCCTTCACGACCACGATCGGCCCCTTGATGCCCGGGGTGAGCACGGGCGAGGTGCCGTCGGTGTACCAGGACGTGGTCGACCACGGAAAGACGAACGCCCAGCCGACATCGGAGACGTGCCCCTGCGGGCCGAGCTGGAACGGATCGGCCGGAATCGCGAACCGCGCGCTGTGCTGATGCAGCAGATGCCTGGCGCTGTTGCGGGCGACCCGGATATCCATCGGCCCGGTCGTGGTATTCGGGAACGGCAGCGTCGCGTCCGGCAGCGCGCTCAGTTGCCGTCCCGCGGCCACCGCGACCTGGCACGGCCTGCTCTGCAGGCGCAGGAAGATGGTGTGCGCGGTGTCGGAGAACCGCAGCTGCACGGTGGCGTCCTCGGTGTGGCCGACCAGGTGCCTGCCCAGGCTCTGCGTCATCTCCCGCGCGTCCGGGTCCATGCCGAGGTCATCGAAGCCGCGCCGGGCCACCGTCATCAGCTCGGGCTCGGCCAGCTGGCGTGCGATGAACTCGACGCGAAAGATCTGCCCGCTGCTGTCGGCGGCGCGCCACGCGCGCAGCGTCGTCTCCGGTGCGGTCAAACCACCGGTGAGCACCGGCCACCAGTCCGAAAGTAATACCGCGACCCATGACTCGAAGTCGGCGGCTCGGGCCAGCGAGATTTCGGTGTGCGGTTCGGTCATGCTGTCCCCCAGGGGGTCTCGCCCTCCTGTCGGAGTATGCGCCATCCGCCTGTGCGACAGGTGTGATTTCACACACCGTTACTGTCGATCCAGGGACCGCGCGGTCGTTTTGTGCATGCGGTCCCGCCGTGTCGGGCTACTGTCATGGCGAAACGTCCAGCTCCGCCGCGTCGGTGCCCAAGCACCCTCCGCGCGAGCCGACGGGTGCTCGCGACAGCTCCCGTCGCCGGGCGTATCGTGCGGTTATGACCGGATTGGACCGCCCACGGCGGTTGCGCCGTACCCCCGCGCTGCGTCGTCTCGTAGCCGAAACCACCCTAGAGCCACGGCAATTGGTGCTGCCGATGTTCGTGGCCGACGGCCTGGACGAGCCGCGCGAGATCGGCTCGATGCCCGGCGTATACCAGCATTCGATGGACTCGCTACGCAAGGCGGCCGTCGAGGCGGTGACCGCGGGCGTCGGCGGCCTGATGCTGTTCGGCGTGCCGCGCCACGAGGACAAGGACGCCACCGGCAGCCAGGCCAGCGACCCGGACGGCATCCTGAACCGCGGCCTGCGGGCGCTGGCCGACGAGGTCGGCGGGTCGACGGTGATCATGGCCGACACCTGTCTCGACGAGTTCACCGACCACGGGCACTGCGGCGTGCTCGCCGCCGACGGTTCTGTCGACAACGACGCCACGCTGCACCACTACGTCGAGATGGCGCTGGCCCAGGCCGCCTCGGGCGCCGACCTGCTCGGCACCAGCGGCATGATGGACGGCCAGGTCGGCGCGATCCGGCGCGGCCTGGACGCGGTCGGCCGCACCGACACCGGCATCCTCGCCTACGCGGTCAAGTACGCCTCGGTGTTCTACGGCCCGTTCCGTGAGGCCGTCGCCTCGTCGCTGGAGGGCGACCGGCGCGGCTACCAGCAGGATTCGGCGAACCGCCGCGAGGCGATCCGCGAACTCGAGTTGGACCTGGCCGAGGGCGCGGACATCGTCATGGTCAAGCCGGCCATGCCCTACCTGGACATCCTGCGCGACGTCGCCGACCGCTCGACGGTCCCGGTCGCGGCCTACCAGATCTCCGGCGAGTACGCGATGATCACCGCCGCCGCCGAGCGCGGCTGGATCGACCGCCGCGGCGCCGTCCTCGAGTCGCTGATGGGCATCCGGCGGGCGGGGGCGGACATCGTGCTCACCTACTGGGCGACCGAGGCCGCTCACTGGTTATCGTGACGAACCCGCCGGGACCGATCGGCGCCATGCCACCGCAGGCGCCGCTACCGAATCCGATGCCGGTGGATGTTGGTACCGCGCGTCAATTGTGGTGGGGCGTGATCGGATTCGGCGTCGTCCAGCTGGTCGCGTCGGTGGTGGCCGCGCTGTCGCAGCGGCACACCTTCGCCAAGCAGGTGTTCGACCAGGCCAGGGAGAAGGACCCGCAGGTCAGCCTGGCCAGCGCCGAGCTGATGGTCGCGCTGGTCTACGTCGTGGTGGTGTTCATCGGGCTCGGCGTCGCGGTGCTCGCGCTGCTGATCGTGCACCAGTTCGCGCGCGGCAAGCTCTGGGCGCGCACCATGTTGACCATCGTCGGCGCGTGGCTGGTGGTGATCGGCGTCGGCGCGTTGTTCGCGTTCGGCTCGGTGGCCGGCGCGGCCTCGCTGGTGGCGGGCGGCGCCGCGATCGTGCAGGCGGTGCTGGCGGGCGGATCGATCTATTTGTCGCACCGCCCGGAATCCACCGCTTATTTCCAGATGAGCCGGCGGTGAACGGTTGGTGCCCAAGTTTGTCGGGGCACCGTCGGCATGTATCGTGAGGGTTGTCACAGTGGACATGGGAACCGGTAGTTGTTTGTCAGACGTTGTCTTGCGTTGCGTGAGGGAATCAGTCAGATGGCTCCGGGGAATCGGAGGCAGCAATGCGAGTGGTGATCCAACAGCCGCAGAGCATTCGGCGCGAATTGGCCGTGCTGAGCCTCTTGGTTTTGTTCGGTGTCTTGACCATCGTCGTCCTGCTGTGGCCCGGTCTCACTCGCTGATTCTGCCCTCCGCCTTGTCGATTCACGGTGCGGTCGCGTGACCGAGGGGCGTGCCGACTCCGGCGTACTCTTCGCCGAACCAGGTGCGCGCTGGCGCACCGTGGCCTACGGGCCCATCCTGTGCGTGATCATTCTGGTGATCGAATTGGCGACCGGTAGTTCCGTGCACTGGTTCGCCCTCGTCTTCTGCGGCTCGCTGATCGCGATGTTCGTTGTGCTGCAGGTGATCGCGGGGCAGCGCCACGTCAGCGTCGAACTCAGCGAGAGCGCCCTGCGCGACGGCACCGAGACGCTGCCGCTCAGTTCGATCGAAGCCGTGCTGCCCGAACGCGACGAAGATTCCTGGGACGACGAGGACTGGGAAGAAGCGCGGGCGCTAGGCGAATTGAGCGGCGTGCCACGCCGGCGCACCGGCATCGGCCTGCGCCTGGCCGATGGCAGCCTGGTGCAGGCTTGGGCAAAAGACCATCGAACACTGCGTACCGCGTTGACCGCGGCCATCGGCCGAGCACCCGCACCCGCCGACGATCCAGCGCCCGACACCGACGACAAACACAGCGAGAACGGAGTTGACCGTTGAGGACCTGGATCACGGTGGCCGCCACCGAACTCGGCCTGGTAGTGCTCGGACTGGTTGCGGCGGTGCTGAGCTGGCGGCAGGGCATCCAGACCACCACCTTCGCCGCTATCGGCCAGGCCCCGGAATTCGTCGCGACTCGCTATGTCGCGCCCTGGTTGCTGCTGGCCGCGGTCCTGGTCGCGCTCGCCGGTCTGTTCGCCATCGATGCGGGCACCCGTGTGGTGCGCGCTCGCCAGCGCCGCTGACTATCCGCCTGCCCGGCTGACCATCCGCCGAACACCGCCGTCATACCCGTTTCGGCGCACCGATCGCGGGAATATCGCCCCCATGAAACCCACAGTCACTGTCAAGCGGACGCTTCTCGGAGCCGCGGCCGTCGGCATGATCGGCGCGGCAACGGTGGCCCCGGCGGTCGCGGCACCCGCCGAGGTTTCCCCGGCCCCACCGGCCGCGGTGGTGCCCGTACTCATCGAGACCCCACCCTCGCCCTTGCTGCACGTTCTACCCGCCCCGCTGGCCTGCCTGGTGACCACCGGCTTCGCCCTGTGGTGCATCGGTATCACATAGAGCAACAACTGATTTCGGATGCACAGCGGCAACTTCCCCGGGATGGGCTAACCGGGCTCGCGCTTATGCTGCCGACCGCCAACGGCACTGCAGCGCACTGAAATCTGGCTTGCAGCCGCGCAGTGGCGGGACCGCGTTAGTATTTCGGCCGTATTCGTGTACCTACCTAGGATTGGGATTGATGAACCGGCTTGCTGTGAAAGTCTGTGCCGCACTGGCGATTACCGCCACGATCGGGATCGGTGCCGCGCCAGCGGGTGCGAATCCCGGACTCGCGCTCGAGCCCGCGGGTTCGGTCGACGCAGCGGTGGGCCAGGTCGACGCACCGGTGCTCGTGCCGGATTCCGGCTCCGCGGGCCCGTACAACGCGTTCATGTGCTTCCTGCACACCATTTCGGCTCAGGCGCCGTGCATGTACAGCTGAGCGCCGCTCAGTTCCAGTTCTGATACATGTCGAGCACGCGGCCGCTGCGGGTGCCAGGGGCGTTGACGAAGAGGGTGATCGTCCCGTCGGGATGATTGGCCGCCTCCATGATCGCCTGCCGCAGCGACGCGTGCACGCCGCCGTTCTCGTCCTTGTAGATCCCGGTGTCCGCCTTCAGGCCGACGCCGATCCGATTGAGCGGCACGAACATGGTGACTATGGCCGGAATGGGTCCGTCGGCCATCGACTTGGTCTCCTCATGACTCAGCTGCAGGCCGATCCGATCGGGCTGCGCGACCGGCTCCACCGCGGCGGCGGTGCCGGCGCCGAACACGACGGCCGCTCCGACGAGCGCGGTGGAAACAGCAGCACTGACCATGGCAAACCGCATAGAAATCCTCCGGGGCAGATGAATGGTGACGCCCGAGATTACGCACCAGCAATCTCGGGGCGATCAAATACGGCGTAAATAGCGGCCCGGCGTGTTGCGGTCTAGGTCACCCCCACTACACCCTGTCGTCGACCACTTCCCCTAGGGCTGAGACACTGGAGGTCGTGAGTTCTTCTCCGCGCGTGACCAGCGCATCGGTGCCGGTTTCTGCTCAGCTCTTCGACCGGGCGTGCTCGGTGATTCCCGGGGGCGTCAACTCTCCGGTGCGTGCCTTCAACTCCGTCGGCGGCACACCGCGTTTCATCGCGTCCGCGCACGGCTACACCCTCGTCGACGCCGACGGCAACGAGTACGTCGACCTGGTGTGCTCGTGGGGCCCGATGATTCTCGGGCACGCGCATCCCGCCGTGGTCGACGCGGTCCAGCGAGCCGCCGTCGGCGGCCTGTCCTTCGGCGCGCCCACCGAGGCGGAGATCGAACTGGCCGAGGCCATCATCGACCGGGTCGCCCCGGTGGACCGGGTGCGCCTGGTGAACTCCGGCACCGAGGCCACCATGAGCGCGGTGCGGCTGGCCCGCGGCTACACCGGTCGCGCCAAGATCATCAAATTTTCCGGCTGCTACCACGGTCACGTCGACGCGCTGCTCGCCGACGCGGGCTCCGGCGTGGCCACCCTCGGGCTACCCACCTCGCCCGGTGTCACCGGCGCGCAGGCGGCCGACACCATCGTGCTGCCCTACAACGACATCGACGCCGTCGCCGCCGCGTTCGCCGCGCACCCCGGCGCGATCGCGTGCGTGATCACCGAGGCGGCCGCGGGCAACATGGGCACGGTGGCACCGCTGCCCGGATTCAACGCGGGGCTGCGCAAGCTGACCGCCGACCACGGCGCGCTGCTCATCATGGACGAGGTGATGACCGGGTTCCGGGTGAGCCGTGCGGGCTGGTTCGGCCACGAGGGCGTCGCCGGTGATCTCTACACCTTCGGCAAGGTGATGAGCGGCGGCCTGCCCGCCGCCGCGTTCGGTGGCCGCACCGAGATCATGAACCACCTGGCTCCGCTCGGCCCGGTCTACCAGGCCGGGACGCTCTCCGGTAACCCGGTCGCGGTCGCCGGGGGCCTCGCCACGCTGCGTGCGGCCGACGACGCGGTGTACGCCGCGCTGGACCGGAACGCGCAACGGCTCGGCGCGTTGTTCGGCGAATCGCTCAGTGCCGCAGGCGTCGAGCACCAGGTGCAGTTCGCAGGCAATATGGTGAACGTGTTCTTCGCCGAACGCCCGGTCACCGACTATGCCGCCGCCAAGGCGAGCCAGACCTGGCGCTATCCCGCCTTCTTCCACGCACTGCTCGACGGTGGCGTCTACGCGCCGCCGAGCGCGTTCGAGACCTGGTTCGTCTCCGCCGCACTCGACGAGGACGCGTTCGACCGAATCGCCGCCGCCCTGCCCGCCGCCGCACACGCGGCCGCGGCCGCCACTCCCGAAGGATCCCGCGCGTGAGTTCCGATCACGATCAACCCGATACCGACAAGCGCGAGCTAGCCGCCTCCGCCGCCGATGGCGGTACCGACGCCGCCGAGGCGGGGTCGGTCGCCGGGCTCGGCGCGGCGCCGGTCGCGGAGTCCGGTGCCGTGGAGCCGAGCGCCGAACCGGCGGCCGGTGCCCTCGCCGGGCTCGGTGCCGGGCCGGTCGTGGACGCCGACGCCGATTCGACCGTCATCGACGCGGGCGCGCAATTCGCCGCCGCCGCATCGGGTCCGGCCGATCAGATCCCCTCGGTCGAGGAAACTGTCAGCGCCGCAACGGATTCCGGGTCGAAGCCGAAGGAGCGGCGGGTGCATGACGCCGGCACCGCGCCGGTGGAGACCATCGTGCACGTGCTGCGGCACGGTGAGGTGCACAACCCGAACGGGATCCTCTACGGCAGGCTGCCCGGATTCAGCCTGTCGGTCACGGGCCGCTCGCAGGCCGGTGCCGTCGCGCGGGCGCTGGCCGATCACGACATCGCCGTGGTCATCGCCTCGCCGCTGCAGCGGGCCCAGGAAACCGCGGAACCGATCGCGGCACAGCATCAGCTGATCGTGCGGACCGATGAGAACCTGATCGAGGCGGGCAACACCTTCGAGGGCCTGCGGGTCTCCGTCGGCGACGGCGCGTTGCGCAAGCCGAGGCACTGGTGGAAGCTGCGCGACCCGTTCACCCCGTCCTGGGGCGAGCCGTACCTGCAGATCGCGCACCGCATGCTGGCCGCGGTCAACAAGGCGCGGGTCGAGGCGGTCGGGCGTGAGGCGGTGCTGGTGTCGCATCAGCTGCCGGTCTGGACGCTGCGCCGATTCCTGCAGGGCCAGCGGCTCTGGCACGACCCCCGGCAGCGGCAGTGCTCGCTGGCGTCGCTGACCTCGCTGGTCTACCACGGCGACACGCTCGTCGACATCGTGTACTCCGAGCCCGCCGGTGGCTCGGACCCGTCGGTACACGGCGCATGATTTGGCGCACCGCGTCCGTCGCACCGCCTGCCGCCTCGGCACGGCGGGTCGTCGCGGCCCTGCTTGCGTGCGTCGCCCTGGTGGCGGCGCTGGCAGGCTGCGCGGCCGATAAGGACGCGGTGGCCGCAGGCGGCACCTTCGAATTCGTCTCGCCCGGCGGCAAAACCGACATCTTCTACGACCCGCCGAGTTCGCGCGGCACCATCGGCAAGCTGGCCGGACCCGATCTGATGACCGCGGGCAAAACCGCCTCGGTCGAGGATTACCCGGGCAAAGTCGTGGTACTCAACCTGTGGGGCCAGTGGTGCGGACCCTGCCGCGCGGAGTCGCCCGCGCTCGAAAAGGTTTACGCGGCAACGAAAGACAACGGCGTCGCCTTTCTCGGCATCAACGTCCGTGACCCGCAGCAGGACAAGGCCCAGGACTTCGTCGTAGACAACAAGGTCGGATATCCGTCCATCTACGACCCGTCCATGCGCACCCTGCTCGCCCTCGGTGGCAATTTCCCGACAAGTGTCATTCCCACCACCCTGATCTTGGATCGTCAGCACCGCGTCGCCGCGGTGTTCCTGCGCCCCCTGCTGGCCGACGATCTGCAACCGATTGTTCAAAAACTCGCCTCGGAGGAAGCACAGTGAATCGCGATCGTCGTACCCGTACCCTGCGTGCCTGTCGCCACCGGCAGGGCGCCCGCCGAATCGGCGGTGCCTGGGCCGTGGACGACCGATGGAAGGGCATCGCCACCGTCCCGCGCAGCGTAGCGGCGGACTCGCTGCTCGACTTCGGCGTGCTGTTCGACCCGGCGGAGGAGACCACCGAACAGCGCGTCGTGTTGCGCGGCGACACCGAACCGGCCGAGGAGACGCCGGAGGGGGAGGGCGTGTGAGTCCCCTCGGGACAGCGGTGGCCGAGTGATGGTGCTCGCCGCCGTAGGGGATTCGTTCCAGCAGACCGCCGCGACCGGACCGTTGCTGCTTGCGTTGGGTGCCTGCCTGCTCGCCGGGCTGGTGTCCTTCGCCTCGCCGTGCGTGGTGCCGTTGGTGCCGGGCTATCTGTCGTACCTCGCCGGACTCGTCGGTGCCGAGGCACCGCCCGCCACGGTCGCGCAAGCCGCTGGGGCGCAACCGAGTTCGGTTGCCGTCGAGTCGGCCAGGCAGGCCGCGCGCGCGGGCAAGATGCGGGTGGCCGGGGCGGCGGGACTGTTCGTCGCGGGGTTCACCGTGGTGTTCGTGCTCGCCACCGCAACGGTTTTCGGCGTCATTCAGACGCTGAACGTGAATCGTGAACTGCTGCAACGGATCGGCGGCGTGGTCACGATCCTGATGGGTCTGGTCTTCATCGGCCTGATCCCCGCGCTGCAGCGCGACACCAGGATGGAACCGCGCAGACTCACCAGCATCGCGGGCGCGCCGCTGCTCGGTGGCGTCTTCGCGCTCGGCTGGACGCCGTGCCTCGGGCCGACCCTGTCCGGCGTGATGGCGGTGGCCGCGGGCACCGACGGCACCACGGCCGTGCGCGGGGTGGCGCTCATCGTCGCCTACTGCCTTGGGCTCGGCCTGCCGTTCGTGATCCTCGCGTTCGGGTCGGCCAGCGCCCTGCGCGGCGTCGGCTGGCTGCGCCGCAACTCGCGCACCATCCAGATCATCGGCGGCCTGCTGCTCGTCGCGGTCGGTGCCGCGCTGGTCACCGGGGTGTGGGACCAGTTCGTCGGCTGGGTGCGTGACGCGTTCGTTTCCGAGGTGACTTTGCCGATATGACCGTGACCGAAAAGCCGGTAACTGAACCGGCACCCGTATCCCGGCAATCCCCGCTCGGGCGGGCCTTGGCCTTCGTGCGCAACACCTGGCGCGGGCTCACCAGCATGCGCACCGCGCTGGTGCTGCTGTTCCTGCTCGCGTTGGGCGCGATCCCCGGCGCGCTGCTGCCGCAGCGAAGTCTCAACGCGCAGAAGGTCGATCAGTACATCACCAACCGGCCGACGCTCGGCCCGTGGATGGACCGCTTCGAGCTGTTCGACGTGTTCAGCAGCTTCTGGTTCACGGCCATCTATGTGCTGCTGTTCATTTCGCTGGTCGGCTGCATCCTGCCGCGCTGCCTCGACCACTACCGCGCGTTGCGCACCCCGCCCGTGCGGGCGCCGCGCAACCTCACCCGACTGCCGCACCACTACTCCGGCAGCGCCGAGCAGGCGCCCGACGAGGTGCTCGCGCGGATTCGAAAAGAGTTGCGCGGCTGGCGAACCGAGGTCAGGCCCGGCACCCGCGACGGTGAGCTCACCCTCGCCGCGGAGAAGGGGTACACCCGCGAGCTCGGCAACCTGGTCTTCCACCTCGCGCTGGTCTGCCTGCTCGTCGCCATCGCGGTCGGCAAGCTGTTCGGCTACGAGGGCAACGTCATCGTCATCGCGAACAACGGCCCCGGCTTCTGCACCACCTCGCCCGCCGTCTTCGACTCGTTCAAAGCGGGCAACGTCAACGACGGCACCGGCATGGCGCCGATCTGCGTGCGGGTCAAGGACTTCAAGGGCGACTACCTGGCGAACGGTCAGGCCGAAATGTTCACCTCGAACATCGAATACCAGGCAGGCGCCGATCTGCAGAGCAACACCTGGCGCTCGACGCGGATCCAGGTGAACCATCCGCTGCGCGTCTCCGGCGACCGAATCTATCTGCAGGGCCACGGTTTCGCGCCCACCTTCACCGTCACCTTCCCGAACGGGCAGACCCGCACCGAGTCGCTGCAATGGCGACCCGACGACGCACGGACCTTCCTGTCCAGCGGCGTGCTGCGGATCGACCCGCCCGGCGGCATGTACGCCACCGACGAGGAGCGGCGCAAGAACCAGATCGCCATCGAGGGCCTGTTCGCGCCGACCGCGCTGTTCCACGGCAGCCTGCTCACCTCGTCGTTCCCCACCATGAACGATCCGGCCGTCGCCGTCGACATCTATCGCGGCGACACCGGGCTGGACACCGGAAAGCCGCAGTCGCTGTTCGCGCTGGATCCCGAGCAGGTCAAGCAGGGTCGACTGACCAAGGAGGCCAGGGTGAACCTGCGCCCCGGCGAGTCGACCAGCCTGCCCAACGGCACCAAGGTGACCTTCGACGGCGCACAGGAATTCGCGAACCTGCAGGTGTCGCACGATCCGGCGCAGCAGTGGGTGCTGGTGAGCGCGGTGACCATGATGCTCGGCCTGCTGGTGTCGCTGCTGGTGAAGCGGCGTCGTATCTGGGTCCGGGTCTACCCCGCCGAGGAGCCAGCCGGTACCTTGGGCAAACGACGCACCGTAGTAGAAATGGGCGGGCTGGCTCGGACCGATCAGGCGGGCTGGGGCAGCGAGTTCGACCGACTGCGCGCGCGCCTGCTGGACGCGCAACCAGGCTCGGCGGCCGACGCGAAGACCACGGGAGAGTAAAGATGCCGATCAACGAGACCATCGCGCGCTACAGCGATTTCTCGTTCAAGACCGCGATCGTGGTCTACGCGCTGGTGCTGGTGCTGCTGATCTGGCAGTACGCCACCGCGCGCAGCCGTCAGGTCGCGGAGCGTGAACTCGTGACCGTGGGCGGGCCAAGCGACCCCGCGGTGCCGGGTCGCGTCGTCGGCCCGACGGCCAAGTCGCTGTCGGAGCGCCTCGGCAACATGGCGTTCTCGGTGCTGGTCGTGGCCATCGCGCTGCACATCGGCTCGATCGTGCTGCGCGGCTTCGCGACGCACCGGTTCCCGCTCGGCAACATGTACGAGTTCGTCACCATGGCCACCGCGGCCGCGGTGCTGATGGGCGCGCTGTTCCTGCGCGAACAGCGGTACCGCTCGATGTGGGTCTTCCTGCTCATCCCGGTCGTCATCCTGCTGTTCCTCGCGGGCACCATCCTCTACGCCGACGCCGCCCCCGTGGTCCCCGCACTGAAGTCCTACTGGCTGCCCATCCACGTCACCATCGTCAGCATCGGCAGCGGCGTCTTCCTCTTCGCCGGCGTCTCCAGCATGTTGTTCCTCTACCGCCTCCGCCAGCCCGAAGGTCAAGAGTCGAACAACATCCTCGGCACCATCGCCCGCCGCCTCCCCGACGCTCGCAACCTCGACCGCCTCGCCTACAAGGCCACCATCATCGGCTTCCCCCTCTTCGGCGCCGGCGTCATCCTCGGCGCCATCTGGGCCGAAGCCGCCTGGGGCCGCTTCTGGGGCTGGGACCCCAAGGAAACCTGCTCCTTCATCGCCTGGGTGCTCTACGCCGCCTACCTACACGCCCGCGCCACCTCCGGCTGGCGCGACACCAAGGCCGCCTGGATCAACATCGCCGGCTTCGTAGCAATGCTTTTCAACCTTTTCATCATCAACATGGTCATCAGCGGCCTGCACTCCTACGCCGGACTCAACTAGCCGCGTCCTTTCCGCCGCTGCATTCAGGTGTTGACGGACTACGCTGTGAGGGTCGGCGTCCTCGTCGGGAAGGAAGGGCATCGTGAGTGCTGCGCTCGATTTCAGCTCCTCCTTCGGGATGGGTCCATACACTTCGAACGATCTCCGCAACAGCCCCGAGGAGGGGAAGGGCTTCGAGCTGTGGAACGGATGGTTGATCGAGAAGATGTCGCCATCGCTTCGGCACAACAGGATGAGTCGTGGGCTGCGCTTCTTGTTCATCGAGGCCGCTCGCCGTGCCGGTGCCGACGTCCTGATCGATGGCGGCGAGTATGAATTCGGGTTCTCGTCGGGCATCCGCAAGCCGGACGTATTCATTCTCGACGCGAAGGCCGAGGAGATCGGATTCGCTGAGGACGAGATCTACATCGACCCCGCTGATCTGCTTCTTGTCGCTGAGGTGGTTTCGCCGAGGAGCGGCAGCGAGGCGCACGACCGCAAGATCAAGCGGGACGAGTATGCGATGGCGGGCATCCCGCACTACTGGATCGTCGACTTCCGGCCGGTTCCTCGGATCGAGGCACTCGACCTCGATCGTGGTCGCTATGTCACCAGTGGCATCGCGACGAGCGACGAAGTTCTCGTGGTGGAGCACCCCTTCGAAATCAGCGTGACGCCGAACGCACTGTACGACCTCGGCCGCCGCGATTTCGCCTGAACCCCGCCTGACGGCAGCATCGCCGGCGCTCGGCTCGCACGACGGGCGGCTCGTCAGGAGTAGTCGCGGAACGTCATCAGGAATCCGGTCAAGGCGAGCACGAGCAAGGCCAGATAGGCGGCTACGCGCAAAGCGAGCCATGGTAGATCGCCCACCCACAGCCCGGTGATCATGGCGGTGAGCATCATCAGCATGCCGTAGAACGGTGTCCGCTGTGGATGGTTGCCCATGCCCGCTGGATACCCCGTAGCGCCGCGCCAATCCCGGCGACGGGCATCGCCGTTGTACCGGGGTAGTCGCCGATTCCGGTGACGTTGTCGGCGGCGGCGAGCAACTCGGTCTGCCGCCGGTGCGGGCAACGCGGCGTTGTCTGCCGCGGCATACCGGCGCGGTGGGGACGCGAGCCGGAAGTTGGTTCCGAATATTCGGGCGAACCGGTCGGGTTATTCGGCGCCGGGCGCGGTCGAGCTTCGTCGGTTTCCCTTCGGCCCGAGTCGATTCGGCTCGATACTGGAGCCGGAGATCGAAACTTGGAGACTGTCGCCATCGGAAACCTGAAGGCGGGCGCCGGATTACACTCGGACGGGTGAGCCGGGGTTCGTCGGCGCACGAGGATTCGGCGCCATCGGAACGGCCACCGAATCGGACGCTCTGGTCGCGTCTGGTGGTGGTCGCGGGCGTGGCTGTCGTTGTGGTCGTGGCCGCGGTCGTGGTCGGGCTCCGGTCGCATGACGGCGATGTGGACAGCGCAGGCGGTGCGGTCACCAGCACGACCACCCGCTCGGCCGACACCACGCCGGTTGCCGCGGTCTGGAACATCCCACAGGCTTTCCTGGGCACCTGGCAGGGCGTGGCCGAGGACGGGCAGCGCGCGTTCGACGTCGAGCTGATCATCAAGCCCGGCAAGAACTCCGAGGAACTCGTCCAGTCGTCGCACATCGATAAGGCTTCCGGCGGTCGCTGCGACAGCATCGATCGGGTCATCACCGTCGATGAAACCGAGCTGACCCTCGCCGCCCGGCGAACCGCAGGCACCGACTGCCCCGACGGCACGACATCGACGATCCACCTTCGGCCGGACGGCACCATCGCCTACACCGCAGCCTCCCGGACCGGCGGACTGCATAAGGCGTAGTGGGACGCGGCCCTGAATTGTTAGCCCAACTTAAGTTGGAGCTGATTCGTTCGAGTGCGCGGATCGAGGAAAGTGTCCGGGGTCACTTCGCTACTCGGGTGATAGCCAGCGTGCAGACAGTGGCGCAGATCACGTGTCGTCCGGCGTGCCGTTCCGCGAAACGCCGTGTCCTGTCTACATGCGATGCGCTGATCCGGCGCACAGACGGTTGAGGAGCGGGCTCTTGGATTCCGATTACTTCACCTATCTCCCGGCTGCGGTGGCTGACGCGGACGGGAGTCTGGTCGAGCAGTTGAACAACGGCGCGTTGCGCAAGCTGGTGCAGACGGCGGCCGGGCTCTCGGTTGAGGCACAGCATTACCTGGCGATGCTCGCGAACCGGCTACGCGCGAGCGAGGGATTGCACGCGCGCAACTATGCCGATGGTGAGATGTAATGCGTGGGAGGGGATCCGGGCCGAGCGCTCAGCGCTCGGTGGAGTCGGTGTCTCCGTTGCGGTGCTGGCGGGATAGCCGCCAGAGAAACTCGGGGTCGTCGTCCGGTCCGACGACGCGCTTGCGTTTCGGTGAACGCGAGTGGGTAGCGGACGGTCCGGCGGTCTTCTCGGGGCCGAACGCTTTCCAGCACAACACCGCGACTGCCACGACCGCGATGAGTGCCAACAGGTACGTCACGTCGCTCACCTCCTGGTTATGAGGGTAGTCCCGTGCGTAGCTCTCGCACACCGCTGACGTGAAATCGATACGCCGGGTGGGCGCGGGCCCCGGCACGATGGGCCCGCGCGGCCCGCAGTCAGCGTGCGGTCGCCTCGGTGGTGAGCGACTTGAGCAGCTGCATTACCTCTGATTCGCGGAACCGGCGATGACCGCCCGGTGTGCGCAACGACCCGAGACGCCCGGCATGGGCCCAGCGGGTGACCGTCTTGGGATCGACGTGGAACATGGCAGCAACCTGCCCTGGTGTCAGCAGGGTGTCCTGGCCGCCGACGGTGATCGCACTCATAGCAAACCTCTCCGTTCTCGACAGTTCCCTCATCAGATGGCGTCATCGTTGCACTGAAACCCCTAGGTACTCGAACCACCTACTGTTGGTAAAGGGGAAGTAATAGACAAATCGGATATGCTGCCGACCTCGGCGACAGGCGCGCGCTGAGGGCGGGCAACAGCTTCGCATAGGCTGAGCCACGTGAGTGACGCAACTCCACCGGATGGTGTTCCAGGACAGCAAACCACTGGCGCCGGTCAGCGGCTGGCCCGCAACCTCGGTCTGTACACAGTGGCCAGGTTGGCCCTTGTCGTAGTGATCACGGTGCTGATCGTGCTGCTCGCGCGGTTGGTGAAAGTGGACATCCCACTGGTGGTCGCCGCCCTGTTTGCGCTGATCATCGCCATGCCGCTGTCGCTGATGCTGTTCAAGCGGCTGCGCGTGCGGGTCAACGAGGACATCGCGGTGGTGGACGAGCGACGCCGCCACGACAAGGCTCAACTACGCGCCCGGCTGCGCGGCGAAGACCATGAGGACAATCAGGGGGCATCGTGAAGTCCTGTGATCGCAGCACCCCGCGTGACTGGGTGGACAACGCGGTGCGGCTCATCGACGCCGACGCCCAGCGCAGCGCCGACACCCACCTGCTGCGGTATCCGCTGCCCGCCGCGTGGAATATCGAGCTGTACCTGAAGGACGAGTCCACCCACATCACCGGCAGCCTCAAGCATCGGCTGGCCCGATCGTTGTTCCTCTACGCGATCTGCAACGGCTGGGTTGCCGAGGGCACCACGGTGGTCGAGGCGTCGTCCGGCTCGACCGCGGTGAGCGAGGCGTATTTCGCGAAGCTGCTCGGCCTGGATTTCGTCGCGGTGATGCCTGCCAGTACCTCGCCGCAGAAGATCGCGCTGATCGAAGCGCAGGGTGGCCGTTGCCATTTCGTGCGGCGCCCGCCCGACATGTACACCGAGGCGGCTCGGTTGGCCGCCGAGTGCGGCGGCCACTACATGGATCAGTTCACCCATGCCGAGCGCGCCACCGACTGGCGCGGCAACAACAACATCGCCGAATCCATCTTCGAGCAAATGACTTTGGAGTCGCATCCGGTGCCGGACTGGGTGGTGGTCGGCGCCGGCACCGGCGGCACCAGCGCCACCATCGGCCGTTACATCCGATACCGCAGGCACGCAACGAAATTGGCCGTGGTCGATCCGGAGAACTCCGCGTTCTACGGCGGCTACGAGACCGCCGACTCGGGCTACGAGACCGGAATGTCTTCGCGCATCGAGGGAATCGGCCGCCCGCGGGTGGAGCCGTCGTTCGTCGGCCAGGTGGTCGATCGGATGATCGGCGTGCCCGACGCGGGATCCATTGCGGCAGCACGGTATGCGAGCAAGGTGCTGGGCCGCCGGGTGGGCGGTTCCACCGGCACCAACCTGTGGGGTGTGTTCGCGATCGTCGCCGAAATGCTCGCCGCTGGTCGCGGCGGCAGTGTGGTCACGCTGCTGTGTGACGGCGGAGATCGTTATGCCGGAACGTATTTCGACGACGCCTGGGTCGAATCGCAGGGCATGAGTCTGGTCGAGCCGACCGCCATCCTCGACAAGTTCGCCGCCACCGGCGAATGGACGGGCTGACCGCGCCTGCCGCATGACCAACCGAAGGCCACCTGCACTCCGGGCGTAGCACCCGAGCGGCGGTGGCCTTCGTGCTTCGCTGCCCGCGAACAACCTTCTCGTCAATTTTTGTTGACATCTACCCGGTGCGTCAATCAAAATTGACGACATGACTGAAGCAACCAACCTGGCGGCCGCCGCGGGCAGCCCCGACCCCAAGGTCGGGCTGCGCGCGGTGCTCGCACTGCGGCGGCTGCTCGAACGTCTGGAAGCCATCCAGGTGGCCAATGCCCGTGAACAGGGCTGGTCCTGGCAGGCGATCGCGGAGGCGCTCGAGGTCAGCAAGCAGGCAGCCCATCAGAAGCACAACCGGAGAGGGGGGAACCGCTGATGTTCGAACGGTTCACCAAGTCGGCGAGGTCGGCCATCGTGATGGCCCAAGAAGACGCGCGGGAACTGCGCGCGCCGAATATCGAGATCGAGCACGTGCTGCTCGGCCTGCTGTCGCAGGGCGAAGACGAGTTGAAGGCGCTACTGGCCGAGGCGGGTGTCACACACGAGAGCGTGATGAGCGCGCTTGCGGCGCAACAGGGCGAACCGCCGGCGAGCGAACCGCTGGGTGCGGAGGATGCCGAGGCATTGCGCTCGATCGGCATCGACCTCGACGCCGTCCGCGAGTCATTGGAGGCCACCTTCGGCGCGGACGCACTCGACCGTCCGATTCCGGACGGGCGGCGAGGTCCGTTCGGGTGGGGCCGCGGCGTCACCGTCGGCCATATCCCGTTCACGCGGGACTCGAAGAAGGTGCTGGAGCTGGCCCTGCGGGAGGCGGTGGCGCGCAAGGACAAGACCATCGAATCCGGCCACGTGCTGCTCGGCATCCTGCGCGCACCCAATCAAACCACCGTCGGCCTGTTCGGCGGCCCGGGTCACATCAACGACCTGCGGCCCAAGGTGCACGCGCTGCTCGATCACGCGGCTTGAGCGGGTGGACATGTGTCGTCGTGCCGGATCTACGACGTTCGCGGATCGCGCCGCTCGGACGCCGCACTACCACCACGAATTGCGTTTTGAGACGACACATGTCCGCTCGGTCGCTTTAGCATGGGCGCATGCAGCTTCTGATTCGGTTGATCATCAACGGAGTGGCCATCTGGCTGGCCGCCGCCTGGGTCGACAAGATCGACATCATCAGTCCGGCGGACAACGGCAATGTCGGGAAGGTCCTCGTGGTGTTGGCCGTCGCCGCCGTGTTCACAGTGGTGAACGCGCTGGTCAAGCCGATCGTCAAGCTGCTGTCGCTGCCGCTGGTGATCGTCACGCTCGGCCTGTTCCTGCTGGTGATCAACGCGCTCATGCTGTGGCTGACCGCGAAGATCACCGAGACCACCGACTACGGCCTGCGCGTCGACGGCTTCTGGGCCGCGGTGATCGGCGGCCTGATCGTCTCGATCGTCAACTGGGTCCTAGGCATCCTGGTCCCGGACGGCGACTAGTCCGCCTCTCCGAGTATTCAGGCCAGACATGGGTGCGGGGAGACCGGTGTTGGCGTCTGGCGGTGGAGCAGAGGGCTGGATCAGCCGGTACCCGACGAGTTACCCATGTCCTTGCGAGATCGGTTGCTCAGTCGGCGAGCTCAAGCGAGACCGATTGCGAGGGCGGTGAGCGCCGACCAGGCGAGCATTGCCAGGCCGGAATCGCGCAGGGCCGGAATGAGTTCCAGGCCGCCCTTGCCGGACCGGACCGGGGCGTTGGCGCGCACCGCGAGCGGAATGGCGAGCAGGCCGACCAACGCGAACGGGGTGCGCGCGACCAGCAGCAGCGTGCCGATGAACGGGACGGCGAGCAGCGCGAGCTGCAGCGTCCTGGTCCTCGGGTCGCCGAGTTTGACTGCGAGGGTGACCTTTCCGGACTGCGAGTCGGTGGGGATATCGCGCAGATTGTTCGCGACCAGCACCGCGCTGGAGAACGCGCCGACCGAGACCGCGAGCACCACACCGGCCCAGTCGACCTTTTCCGCCTGCACGAACTCGGTGCCGAGCACGCCGACCAGGCCGAAGAACACGAACACCGCGATCTCGCCGAAGCCGCTGTAGCCGTAGGGCTTACTGCCGCCGGTGTAGAACCAGGCGCCGGCCAGGCAGGCGACGCCGACGAGCAACAACCACCATGCCGTGGTCGCGGCCAGGATCAGACCGACCACCGCGGCGATGCCGAGGCTCAGCATCGCCGCATTGCGTACCGCGGTGGCCGAGGCCAGTTTCTGCCCGACCAGGCGCACCGGGCCGACCCGCACGTCGTCGGTGCCGCGAATGCCGTCGGAGTAGTCGTTGGCGAAGTTGACGCCGATGATCAGGGCCAGCGAAACCATCAGCGCGAGAAGGGCTTTCCACCACACGGCGCCGTCGAGAGAAGCGGCGGCGCCGGTGCCGGCGAGGACAGGGGCGATCGCGTTCGGCAGGGTGCGTGGACGCGCGCCCTCGATCCATTGCGCTGCAGTAGCCATCTCCGCAGCATAGTGTCGCAGTCGGACAATAGCCGTGCGGAGTCGGCGCTCAGCGGCGCTGGAGCGGGGCGCTCAGCCCCCGTTGGCCTCGGCGACGGCCTTCAACCGCGCGAGCCCCTTCTCGAAGTCCTTGCCGACGATCTTGTCGGTCGGCAAGACCTTGGACAGCACCTTCATCAGGCCCTGCTGTTCCCCGGTCATTCGCCAGACCACCTCGGTGGCGCCGGACTCGGTCGGGTTCAACTCGAACAGAACCTGATTGGTGGCCTTCCACGGCTTCTCGAAGACCAGCTGGATGCCGATCTCGCGATCGGCGCTCGCGACGACCTCCATGCTGCCCGCACCGGCTTTACGGTTGCCGATCCAGGCGTATTTGGCGCCGATCCCGGCATCCGGGCCGGTGTAGGTGCGCTGCAATTGCGGGTCGAGGTCTTCCCAGGGAGACCACTTCGTCCACTCGCGCAGGTTGTCGATCAGCCCGTGAATACGCGACGGCTCGGCCGAGATCACGGCCTGCCGGACCACTTCGAACTCAGCCATGCGGACAGCGTAGGCGACCGACCATGGGAAATGGGGTAAAAAACCATGTCGGCTCAGACGGCGCCACTCACATACGATTACCACGGGATGTTGTCGGATCAGAGCGGCCCGAATGGCCGCGGTCACATGTTGCAGGCGCCCGCAGGCGAACCAGTCGTGGTCGCCCTGCTGGGCGAGATCGCGCTGCGCCGAGACGGCGTGCTGACCGCGCTGCCCGGGGCCCGCTCCCGCCTGCTGCTCGCCGCCTTGGCCCTGCGCCCCGGCCGCAGCCGCAGCGCCCAGTCCCTGATCGACGACGTGTGGGGCGAGCAGCCGCCGCGTGCGCCGATGAACGCGCTGCACACCCAGGTGTCCCGGTTGCGTTCCGCGCTGCCCGACGGCGCGCTGGAGATCGGTCCGGCCGGTTACCGACTGACCTTGCGCGCGGACCAGGTGGATCTCACCCGGGTCGCCGAACTGGCCCGCCTGGCCCGCGACTGCCGGGCCGCCGGTGACGACGTCGGCTGTCTCGCGGCGGTCGCGCAGGCGCGGACGCTGTGGCGCGGCGAGCCCGGCGCGGATCTGCCGCCCGGCGAGGTGGCCGACGCGCTGGATGCCATGGCGACGAGCTGGCTGGCCGAACTGGACACGGTCGAGCTGGCGGCGCGTGAGTCGAGCGGCGACCTCGACGGCGCGCTGTGGATCGCCCGGTTCCGGGCCGCCCGCAACCCGCTGGACGAGCCCGCGCAACTCACTCTGATGCGGCTGCTCGCCATGGTTGGCCGCCCCAATGAGGCGCTGGAGTCGTTCGCCGCCTTCCGGACCGGGCTGGCCGAGCAACTCGGCGCGGATCCGGGACCGGCGTTGGTCGAGCTGAATACCGCGATCTTGCGCGGAGATTCGGTCGGCCACGCCGCCGCGGCGGTGACAGCTCAGCAGAGCCGCGACCCGGCAATCTCGTCCGGAAACGGCGCCATCTCGCCCGACCAGGCCACGGACTTCACCATGCCCTCGGCGATCGGCCTGCGTGCCGCGCCCAACGCATTGCTCGGTCGCGAGGCCGATCTGACCGTGCTCGACGAACTGCTACGTACGTCGCGGGTGGTCACGGTGCTCGGCCCCGGCGGGTCCGGCAAGACCCGCATCGCCAACGAGGTCGGCGCGCGGATGGCCCGCGCCCGCTCGGTGGTGCTGGTGGAGCTGGCATCGATCAGGGCGGACGATACCGACGTCGTCCACGAGATCCAGGCCGCGATCAGCGCGGCGCTCGGTCTGAGCGACGTGTTGTTCGGGTCGTCCGCCTTGCGGAATCGTGAGGTCATCGAGGCAAGCTGGCGGCGACTGCGCAACGCGGTAGCCGCGCGACCGATGATGCTGATCCTGGACAACTGTGAGCATCTGATCGATGCCACCGCGGTGGTGGTGGCCGATCTGATCGGCTACGCGGATCTGCTGACCGTGCTGACCACCAGCCGGGCGCCGCTGATGATCACCGCCGAAGCGGTATACCCGTTGCCGCCGTTGACCATCGACGCGGCCGGATCGCCCGCGACCGAACTGTTCGCGACGCGCGCCAGGGCGGTGCGTCCCGGCGTCCGGCTCGATCCCGAGATCGTCGCGCAGCTGTGCCACACCCTCGACGGCCTGCCCCTGGCCATCGAGCTCGCCGCCGCGCGGGTCCGGGTGATGAGCGTCGAGGAGATCAGTCTGCGGCTGGCGGATCGGTTCGCGCTGCTACGCCACGGTGATCGCAGTTCGCCGGAGCGCCATCGCACCCTGCACGCGGTGATCGACTGGAGCTGGAATCTGCTGGACGACCCGGAGCAGGTGGCGCTGCGCCGATTGTCCCGATTCCCAGCGGGTTTCACGCTCTCGGCCGCCGAGGCGGTGGTCAGCGGGCCGGAGGTGGACGACGTCGCGGCGGCGGTCGACGGTTTGGTGAACCAGTCGCTGCTCACCATGCTCGACGACGAGGTGCTGGGCACCCGCTACCGCATGCTGGAGACGGTGCGGGAGTACGGCGACGAACAGCTGGCCGGTTGCCCGGCCGAGTCCGACCTGATGGCCGAACGGTTGATGCTGTGGGCCAAGCAGTATTCCGCCGCCGCCGCGGCTCGCTATCTCGTCGGCGATCAGGTGGAGCTGGCCCTTTCGGTGGCCACCGAGCTGGACAATCTGCTTGCGGCACTGCGCTATGCGGTCGAGCGGCGCGACGCCGCTACCGCGTACACGGTGTTCCCGGTGATCTCCATGCTGTGGGTGCTGCGCGGTTCGCACCTGGAGGTGGTCGCCTGGGCGCCGCGGATCGCCGAACTCCACCCGGCCGATTCCGGACCGGACGCACCGGCAGGCGACCTGGTGTTGATGAGCTATCAGACGATGTTCATGCACATGGTCTTCAGCCGGGACGACGCGCGCAATCTCGCGCGGCTGCGCACCAGGGTCCGCCGATTGCTGCGCGACAGAACCGATCTCAGCGCGGCCAACCGGTTCGTCGGCCAGGTCGTGTTGACCCGCCCCGACGGCCGGGGACTTGCCCGGTTGATCGCGAATTCCATTCGGTCGAAGGATCGCGAAACCCGGGCCACCGCATTGCTGCTGCGGGCGAACATCAAGGAGAACCTCGGTGATGTGCGGGGTTCGACCGTGGACGCGGTCCACTCGCTCGACATCGTCGGTGATGACAATGTCTGGAGTGTGGCCATGGTGTGCAGGCACCTCGGCCAGGTGTACGGCCAGATCGCCGAGTACGAGAAGGCCGTCGGGTACTACCGCCGCGCACTCGGCATGCTGCAGCGGCTTGGGGCGTACGAGGACACCGTCGAGACCCGGGCCATGCTGGTCGCGTCGCTGCTCGGCGCCGGGCGGCTGACGGAAGCCCGGCACGAATTGACGTTCGCGTTCGGATCGGCGCACCTCGACGGCGCGGCGGCCGGGAAGAATCATCTGCTTGCCACGATCATGCAGAGCTCCGCCGAGGCGGCGCTCGCCGAGGGCGATATCGAGGGCGGTCTCGACCGCTATAAACGGGCATTGGACCTGTCCGGCTGGCCGGGCAACGAGGCGAGTCCGGGTCCGAGCGGGCTCATGCTCGGTGCCGCCGTTTTGGATGCGCGCGTACTGCATGGTGCGGTGGACACCGGCGGCGAGCTCGTCAAGGACCTGGTCGATCTCGTGTTGCCGACGATGGCGCAGTTTCAGGATCTGCCGCAGGTCGGCGCGGTTGCCGCCGCGGTCGGGTCGTACCTGATCGCCGCCGGGCAGGATCAGGCCCGTGCGCTGGAACTGTTCGCGTTGGCGCCGAATTCCTTCTGCCGTCAGGACTTTCCGTCGATGCGCTGGTCGACGCACGCCGAATTGGTCGACCAGCTGCTCGGTGCGGACGCGTTGGCCGAGGCCAGGGCGAAGGTGGGGCGCATGCGCAGGCGAGATTCGGTCGACCGGATCATGCAGATCCTGGGGGAGTTGCAGGGCACGCTCTGAGCGGCGAATCCGCGGTGCCTGCCACTCGTTCGGTGACTGTGTGCCGGCTTCCTGGTCTGTATACGACGCAACGCCGGGCGACTCATGGTCGACCGGCGTTGCGTTGTCCCTCATCGGTTTTCGGTCGTTATGCCCGGCGCATGTAGGCCTTGACGGCCAGCGGGGCGAAGATGGCGATCACCACGACCGAGCCGACCAGCGACCAGACCAGATCGCCGCCGTAGGCGTTGCCGTTCATCAGGTCCTGGCACGCGTTCACCATGTAGTACACGGGGTTCGCGTGGTTCAGGCCTTGCAGCCAGCCGGGCATTTTGCTCACCGGTGCCAGCGCGCCGGACATGAACGTCAGCGGGAACATGATCATCATCGAAATGCCTTGCACGCCAGAGGCGCTCTTGCCGGTGACGCCGACGAGCGCCCAGATCCAGCTGACCGCGAACGAGCACACGATGATCACCAGTCCGGCGGCGACCACGCCGGCGAAACCGCCGCCGGGCCGGTAGCCGAGGATCAGCCCGACCACGACGGTGAGCACCGTCGCGATGGTGTAGCGCACCATGTCGGCGATCAGTGCACCGGACAGGGCCGAAATGCGAGCGATCGGCAGGGATTTGAATCGGTCGAAGACGCCCTTGTCCATGTCCTCGCGCAGCTGGGTGCCGGTGACGACCGAGGTCAGGATCACCGTCTGCACCAGGATGCCGGGAATGAGGGTCGGCAGGTAGTCGTGCACCGACCCGCCGATCGACCCGCCGAAGATGTAGGCGAACAACGCGGTGAACAGGATCGGCTGAACCGTCACGTCGAACAGCTGTTCCGGATTGTGCTTGATCTTCAGCAGGCCGCGATAGGCCATGGTGAACGAGGTCTCGACGGTCCTCCGCAAGCTGATGCTGTTGCTGACCTCGGGAATATTGACGGGTGCCGCGCGGTGCGGCTTGGCAGGTGCGGTGATAGTAGTCATGCCGCGCTCCGTTCGGTGTCGTCGTCGGCCGGACGGCCGGTGATGGTGAGGAAGACCTCGTCGAGGCTCGGCTTGCTTACGGTGATCTCGTCGATGCCGATCTGCCGCTCGCGCAGGAGAATCAGCAGGTCGGCGGTCATCCCGGCGTCCTGCAGCGGTGCGGTGAGCCGACCGGCCTCCGGCGTGATCACGGCGTCGGCGCGGAGGAACTCGCTGACGATTCGTTGTGCTTGCGCGAGCTGATCCCGGTCCACCAGGGTCAGGTGCAGTGACGAGCCGCCGACCGAGGCCTTGAGCTCGTCGGCGGTGCCGTCGGCGATCACCTTGCCGTGGTCGATCACCGCGATGCGGTCGGCCAGCTGATCGGCCTCGTCCAGGTACTGCGTGGTGAGCAGCACCGTGGCGCCCTCGCGGACCAGCCTGCGGATGGTCTCCCACATCTGGGCGCGGGTGCGCGGATCGAGGCCGGTGGTCGGCTCGTCGAGGAACAGCAGCGGCGGGGTCGCGATCAGGCTGGCGGCCAGGTCGAGCCTGCGCCGCATGCCGCCGGAGAAGTTCTTGAGCGGCTTGGTCGCCGCCTCGACGAGATCGAATTCCTCTAGCAGGTCGGCGGCCTTGCGCCGGGCGTCGATCCGGCTGAGGCCGAGCAGGCGGGAGAACAGGATCAGGTTTTCGGTGGCGGACAGGTCCTCGTCGACCGAGGCGTACTGCCCGGTGACACCGACCAGCGACCGCACGGCCGTCGGTTCGGCGACCACATCGTGGCCGAAGATGCGCGCGCTGCCGCCGTCGAGCCGAAGCAACGTGGCCAGCATCTTGATGGTCGTGGTCTTGCCTGCCCCGTTCGGTCCGAGCACGCCGTACACCGAGCCTTGCGGTACCGCCAGGCTCACACCATCGACGGCGCGCTGTTCCCCGAACACCTTGACCAGCCCGTCCGCCTCGACGGCGAGTGCTGAAGTGGGTGTGAAAGAAGTCATGGGTAAGACTGTGCGACCCGCTTCTTGCACCGCCCTTGCACGCCGATGACGTGGTCGCTTGCGCCGTCGGCGCGGGCGTCAGCGGGCCGAGTCGGCGAGCAGGTTTTCGCGAAGCTTGGTGCGGTCGGGCTTGCCGGGGCCGCGCATGGGGATCTCGTCGACCAGGGTGAGCTCGCGCGGGGCGGCGATCGAATCCAGTTCGGCGATCACGTGTTCGCGCAGTTCGTCGAGGGTCGGCACCACGCCGGGGGCCGGGACCACCACCACCGCGACGCGCTGGCCGAGGCGTTCGTCCGGTAGACCGAGCACCACGCATTCGCGGATGGCCGGGTGGTTCATCAGCACGGCCTCGACGACCTGGGGGATCACCAGGAGACCGCCGGTCATGATGGCCTCGTCGAGTCGTCCGGTGATGCTCAGCTTGCCGTTGTCGAAGGTGCCCGCGTCCTCGGTGCGGAACCAGCCGGGCTCGGCGAAGGCCGGGTTGTCGGGTTGGCCGCGGTAGCCGCTGGCGATCATCGCGCCGCCGAGCAGTACCCGGCCGTCCTCGATGCGGATCTGGGTGCCGTCAAGCGGGATGCCGTCGTACACGCAGCCGCCGCAGGTCTCGCTCATGCCGTAGGTGCGAACGACGTTGATACCGGCCGCTTTCGCGCGCTCGTACACCGGAATCGGGGTGGCCGCGCCGCCGACCAGGACGCCGTCCAATTGGGCGAGCGCGGCCGCGGCGACGGGTGCGTCGAGCGCCTTGATCAGCTGGGTCGGCACCAGCGCGGTGTAGCGCCGGTCGCCGCGCATGCCTGCGACGGCACCCGCAAGTGCCTCGGGCAGGAATCCGCCCGACACGTCGAGGATGGTCGGCTGGGTGCCCGCCAGGATGCTGCGCAGCAGCACCTGAATGCCCGCGATGTGATGCGTCGGCAGGGCGAGCAGCCAGCTGCCCGGGCCACCGAGCCGGTCGTGCGTGGCGGTGCCACTGGCGCGCAGCGCGGCGGCGCTGAGCATCGCGCCCTTGGGCACGCCGGTGGTGCCGGAGGTGGTCACTACGAGTGCGACATCGTCATCGATGGTCTCGCCGGGGGCGAGCGCGTCACTGAGCCGCCTGGCCTCGCGCCGATCGCTGGTCGGGATCGGCAGCCACGCGGGCCCGTTGCCCTCCAACGCTTCTCGCAGATGGGGAAGTACCTCGCCCGCACCGGAACCGGTGGGCATGGGCAGCGTGCGAAGTGTCCTACTCACGACTGCACCTCGCTGACGCTCGGTTCCGTCGTTCGCGGGACGTTCACCGCTGCACCTCGCCGGCGCTCGGCCCCATCGTTCTCAGAGGTGCTGTGCCTACGGCTCGCCCACTGCGCTCGCTCACGGTAGCGATCGTGTCATGTCCGCGTCGCCGAACGCGGAACGGGTGGTCGGTTTGCTGGGGCGGCGGGAGACAGGTGTGGCCGCCCCCAGGAAATGGGGCTCAGGTACGCCAGGCATCGAGACTGCGATTCACTCGTCGGACGGGTTACGCACGGTGGCCGGGCCGGACATCGGCGGTCGGGGGCCATCCGAGCGTTATCGTCCTCGTCGTGGCGGCCCTTGGCAACTCGGGTCGGCGGGCCGATGGCAGCTACGAATCCAAGGTCAGTCCGCTGACCTGCGGGAATCTCGGCGTAGCGGATGATCCGGCGGTATCTCGACCAGCACGATCGGTACCCCGTCTGGGTCTTTCACCCACATTTCGATGAGTCCCCACGGCTCCTGAACGGGCGGCCGATCGATGGCGATGCCCTTCTGCGCGAGCTCGGCCGCGGCGTCCGAGGCGTCGCGCACCTGGAGCCAGAGGGCACCGTCGAACGCGGACGCCCGACCCGATCCGCCGTGCGCGGCCACCTCGACCAGCGACTGTCCAGCGAAGAAAACCGTGCCGCCCGGATACTCCCGCGCGATGGCCAGCTCGAGCCCGTCGCGATAGAACTCGAGTGTCCGGGGGTAGTCGGCCGGCCGCAGAATGATTCGGCTGCTGAGGATGTCCATGTCAGAAATACCAGGGGTAGGGGGTCCAGTCGGGCTTGCGCTTCTCCAGGAACGCGTCGCGGCCCTCGACGGCTTCGTCGGTCATGTAGGCCATCCGGGTCGCCTCGCCCGCGAACAGCTGCTGGCCGACCAGTCCGTCGTCGAGCAGGTTGAACGCGTACTTCAACATTCGTTGTGCCTGCGGGGATTTGCCGTTGATGTCGGCGGTCCAGTCCAGCGCGACGTCTTCCAACTCGGCATGGTCGACGACCTTGTTCACCGCGCCCATCTGGTGCATCTCCTCGGCGGTGTACGGGCGGCCGAGGAAGAAGATCTCGCGGGCGAACTTCTGGCCGACCATTTTCGCCAGATAGGCGCTGCCGTAACCGCCGTCGAAGCTGCCGACGTCGGCGTCGGTCTGCTTGAAGCGGGCGTGCTCGCGGCTGGCCAGGGTGAGATCGCAGACCACGTGCAGGCTGTGCCCGCCGCCCGCGGCCCAGCCGTTCACCAGCGCGATGACCACCTTCGGCATGAAACGGATGAGTCGCTGCACCTCGAGGATGTGCAACCGGCCCGCACGGGCCTGGTCGACGGTGTCCGCGGTGTCGCCGCTGGCGTACTGGTAGCCGTTGCGGCCGCGGATGCGTTGATCGCCGCCGGAGCAGAAGGCCCAGCCGCCGTCCTTCTCGCTCGGGCCGTTGCCGGTGAGCAGCACCGCGCCGACGTCGGAGGTCATCCGCGCGTGGTCGAGCGCCCGATAGAGTTCGTCGACCGTATGCGGGCGGAACGCATTTCGCACCTCGGGACGATCGAAAGCGACACGGACGGTGCCCTGTTCGATGTGCCGGTGGTAGGTGATGTCGGTCAGATTCTCGAACCCGGGGACGGGTCGCCACAACTTCGGATTGAACGTCACCCCAGTGATTATTGCCCTCAGCTCTGAGCCAGCCGGAGCGGCGTGCGGAAGTCCCGTCACTTGACGGTGTAAAATAAGGCGTTACCGTGCAGGTATGAAAGATCGAGTGAAACCGGTTATCGACCGCAGTGCGGTGGACGAATCCCGGTACGAGAAGCACGGGGGATTCCCGAAGGTGTCCCGCGCGAAGATCGGGCGCAACTTCGGCCCGTTCGTCGAGGCGATGCGGACGCTGCAGGATCTCGCGGTTTCGGTGGACGCGCCCGACGAGGTCTTCGGTGCCGCACTCGATCAGGCTCACCAACTCATCGCGCTGCTCGAGCCCTACCGCGCACCGGAACTCCAGGGCCCCGCGGGGCGTGCGGTCGAATTGCCCGGCCGTGGCAGCCTTTTGCTGTTGCCGTGGCAGGTGGCCGAGGCGGGCCCGGATGGCATCCGGATGACGGGCGAGTTCCGCCGCTTCCATCTCGGCGGCAACGGCGCGGCACACGGTGGCGTGCTGCCGCTGCTGTTCGACGATCTGCTCGGCATGATCGTGCACTACGCCGGACGGCCGATCAGTCGCACCGCGTATCTGCATGTGAACTATCGCAAGATCACTCCGCTCGAGACGCCACTGACGGTGCGGGGTCGTGTCGATCGCACCGAGGGGCGCAAGACCTTCATCACCGCCGAATTGCTCGATGAGCAGGGCAATGTGCTCGCCGATTGTGAAGGATTGATGGTGCAATTGCTGCCGTGGCAGCCTTGAGCCGGTGAGTGCCGCGACCAGTCGCGCGAGGATGCGTATAGTTGCGCCTGCTCGTTCATCGAAACCTATTCCGGAGGACCTGAAAGTGGTTGCAGCACTGTCTGAATCCCTGCTCGACGACGCCAAGCGCCCGGCTTTTCTTGCCGATGCCGTCGAGGTTCTTGATGCCGAGGTCTCGGACAAGGGTGGTGCGTCCGGCCTGGCTGTGAAGGGTGGCTACGCGGCGGTCAAGAAGATCAGCCCCTCGATCGTGCCTGATGGGCTGGAGTCGTTGGCGCCCAAACTCGTTGCGCAGCTGGACCCGTTCTGGCAGGAATTCACCGCATCGGGAGCGTCGGGCAAGTTCGGCGATCTGCTGGTCGCCAAGTCCGATCAGGTCGCCGAGGCACTCCTGTCGGTCACCGACGCCCGGGCCGACGCGTCCACCCGGCCGGCGCTGAAGAAGGTCTACTCGTCGATGCGTTCGTCGGCGAAGAAGAATGTCATCGAGGCGCTGCCGCGCGTCGGCGACCTGATTCAGAAGCACGCCAACTGAAATAGCGGGCAATGATGTTGCACATCGAAGGGCGCATAGGCTCTGGTGTTCGATGTGCAACACCAAACCCATTGGTAAAACCGCCGGTTTCGAGCGAAGCGAGACCGAGCATTGCCCGTTCGCGGCCCGTCTCGTGGCCGAGTGGCCGCAGCGCATGCGACGCAGTCGCCAGTCGCGGCCACTCGGCCACGAGACACCCGGGGGCCGTGAACACGCAGCGCCGCAGGCGCTGCAAATCAGACGCTGTGAGCAGGGTGACGCAGACGTCGAGCCCACTGTCTGAGAGGCTGGAGACGTGAACCCGTCTACAGCACAAGCGCAGGTCGTGGTGGACGAACTCGCGCGGGGTGGGGTGCGCGACGTCGTATTGTGCCCTGGCTCGCGCAACGCCCCGCTGGCCTTCGCGCTGCAGGCCGCCGACGCGGCCGGTCGACTACGGCTGCACATGCGCATCGACGAGCGGACCGCGGGCTTTCTGGCGATCGGATTGTCGGTGGCCAGCCGCCTCCCGGTGCCCGTGGTGATGACGTCGGGTACCGCGGTGGCCAATCTCGGCCCGGCCGTGCTGGAGGCCAATTACGCGCGCATTCCGCTGGTCGTGCTCAGTGCCAACCGGCCGTACGAGATGCTCGGTTCCGGCGCGAATCAGACGGTGGAGCAGCTCGGGCTGTTCGGTAGCCAGGTCCGCGCCACCATCAGCCTCGGCCTGGCCGAGGCGGAGGCGTTGACCGCCGACTGCGCGGAGTACGGGCATCAGAACAGCCAGTGGCGCTCGGCCGTGTGCCGGGTGCTCGCGGCGGCCCGCGGCACCCGCTCCGGCAACGCGGGCCCGGTGCACTTCGACATCCCGCTGCGCGAGCCGCTGGTGCCCGACCTCGCGCCTGGCGAGCTGGCGCCGGGCGGGCGCGCGGGCGATCAGGCGTGGACCAAGACCCAATACGCCACGCTGGACGTGCCGCTCGATCTCGATCTCACCCCCGACACGGTGGTCATCTCCGGGCACGGCGCCGGGCTGCGGCCGGAGCTGGCCGACCTGCCCACCGTCGCGGAACCCACCGCGCAGCTGCACGGCCCCGCACTGCATCCGCTGGCGCTGCCGCTGCTGAAACCGCGCCAGGCCATCATTACCGGGCGCCCGACCCTGCATCGCCAGGTGTCCAAAGTCCTTGCCGATCCGGCTGTCCGGGTCTACGCGCTCACCACGGGGCCGCGCTGGCCAGATGTCTCCGGCAATGTGCTCGGCACCGGAACCAGGGCGGTCACCACCGGCGCCCCCCGGCCGGAGTGGCTGGCCTACTGCCGCGAACTCGACGCGAAGGCGAATCAGGTGGTGCGCGAGGAACTCGACCACCACCCGAAGCCGACCGGGCTGCACGTGGCCGCGGTCGTGATGGACGCGCTGCGTGACGGCGATCAGCTCGTGCTCGGCGCGTCCAATCCGGTGCGGGACGCGGCGTTGGTGTCGCATCCGCGCCCCGGCATCAGGGTGTTGTCGAACCGCGGTGTCGCAGGCATCGACGGCACCGTATCCACCGCCGTCGGAGCCGCGCTGCGGCACGAGGGCCGCACGGTCGCGTTGATCGGTGACCTGACATTCCTGCACGACGCGTCCGGCCTGCTGATCGGCCCCGGCGAGCCGCGGCCCGCCGATCTGACCATCGTGGTGGCCAACGACGACGGTGGCGGCATCTTCGAGCTGCTCGAGCAGGGCGATCCGCAGTACGCGGGCGTTTTCGAGCGCGTCTTCGGCACGCCGCACGGGATGGACCTGGCCGCGCTGTGTGCGGCCTACCGGATCCCGCACAAGCAGGTCGATCCCGGGCAGTTGGCGGTCGAACTGACCGGAAACGCGCATGGCACCCGGGTGCTGGAGGTGGCTACCGAGCGCTCCAGCTTGCGCGAGTTGCACGCGGCGGTGCGCGCCAAGATCTCGCCGTAGCGGATTCCGTGTGCCGCACCCGCTTTCGGGGCGGCACAGCGGTCAGGCGGGATCTGGTTCGTCGTCGAAGGGGACCGCGATCGACTGTTCGATCACGTCGGCCGGATCGGCGCGCCCCGCGTCGAGGGTCTCGGCAATCTCCCGATCGACGCCGCCGTCTTGATCGGGGCCTTCGTCCAGGTAACCGGCGTCGTTCGGATACGCGGGGATCGACTGCTCGGCGAGGTCGGCTTCCGGAACCGCGTAGATGTCGGCGGACGTGCTGCGATTGGTCATGGTTGCTCCTCTCCGCAGTGGCTTCGATAGCGGGCGTACCCGTCATGGCGCGCCGTAATCGAGGCGGACAACAGTTCACGCACTGTCGAGCATGCGCCAGGCGCGGTGCGCGAGCAACCCCGTGGCGTCCGGTTATTCGCCGTCGAGCGCCCCGGTTCCATTGGCGGGGTATTCGACCAACGCCAGCGTGCGGGCGGCCATGAACCGCGCGGTCCGCACCGGCGTGCCGGTCCGGGTTACCTCGGTGACTTCCACCACGCCGCGCGCGATGCGCACGTCGACTCGGCGCCCCGCGCGGGTGGCTACCACTTCATAATTGCAAGACCCGTCACCGAAGTCGACGACGATCTCCACTCGATCACCCTTCATCTACCAATTGTCCTCTTTTCCAGCGCTTTTCGCTGTCACGACTTGGTCGCGGCGGCACGCCGCGCCGGCCGTTGGACGGCGCTGGCAGGTAGGCGAATTCGCCCGGCGAAGCGCGCGGGCGGCGCACCGATGAATCCCGCCGTGCCGCGTCGTCTGCACATCAAGAGACGTCCAGCGTGCCCAGGAGAACTGATGAACCAGGAATTCGATTTCGAACCGGCGGCCACCGCACTCGAGACCGTGGTCTGCCGCATCACCGACGATCAGCTCGGCGCCGATTCGCCGTGCGTCGACACCACCGTGCGCGACCTGCTCGCGCACGTCGTCGACCTGGCCGAGGCGTTCCGGCAGGCCGCGACCAAGGAGGCCGTCGGCGGGTCGGTCGCGCCGTCCATCGGGGC
Source organism: Nocardia sp. NPDC051321 (assembly GCF_044455225.1). Classification (NCBI taxonomy): domain Bacteria; kingdom Bacillati; phylum Actinomycetota; class Actinomycetes; order Mycobacteriales; family Nocardiaceae; genus Nocardia; species Nocardia sp. NPDC051321. Next base: position 262,226 of record NZ_JBITEM010000013.1, read on the forward strand.
CGAACGCGCGCTGCCCGGCGATTGGCGCACTCGCATCCCCGCGCAGCTGAAGGCGCTCGTCGGTGCCTGGCGTGCGCCGGACGCCTGGGACGGCGTGACCGAGGCGGGCGGCGTCAGCGAGCAGGCGCCGGTGATGGCCAGGATCGCGCTGGACGAAATCGTCATCCACGGCTGGGATCTGGCCAAGGCCACCGGCCAGCCGTTCACCGCCACCGCGGCCGACCTCGCCATCCTGCTCGACCTGCTCCGCGACACCCCGCCCGAGGGCACCCCCGGCCTCTTCGGTCCCGTGCTCGAGGTCCCCACCGAGGCCTCCGTCCTCGATCGCGTGCTCGCGCTCACCGGCCGCAGCGCCGACTGGACGGCTTAACTCGGCGTGGTGAATGTGCCTGCGGTGACGGCGTTTACGGCGGCGCGGGCGGCGGTGGTCGCTGCGTGCTCATCGATCGGATCGCCGCTGGCCAGCAGCCGGTAGTAGAGCGGGGCGGATACCGCCGACAGCACGGCGCGCGCGTCGGTGCCCGCTGGCGCCTCGCCGCGGTCGATGGCGCGTTCGACGCAGGGTGCCCACTCGGTGAGGCGGACATCGTAGAAGCGACGCAGCGCGGCGGCGGCGGACTCGTCGCAGGTTGCCGCGGCGATGACGGCTTGAAAGAGCTTGCCCTGGCGCGGATCCGTCAGCGTCTCGGCGACCAGGCGGGCGTTGGCGGTGAGGTCGCCGAGCAGTGAGCCGGTGTCGGCGTGCGGCACGGACTGTTCGGCCATGTCGACCAGGAGGTCGGTGACCAGGCCGGTGGGATTGCGCCAGCGCCGATAGACCGTGGTCTTGCCGACCTCGGCCGCGGCGGCGACCTCGGCGAGGTCGAGGTGGGCGAAGCCGCGCTCGGCCAGCAGGTCACCGGCGACCTGCAGCACGGCCTCGCGGACCCGCGCGGTGCGTCCGCCAGGGCGAACCGAGCCTGGGACGGCGTCGTCTCCAGTCATAATGGGTCTCCAGTTTCATTTAGTGCCGAACGCGTGTACCGTTCGAGTTGTTAACGGAACTATAGACCCTTTAGGAGTCAACATGGAGTATCGGCGGCTCGGCGCATCAGGTCTGCTCGTTCCGGCCCTGAGCTTTGGCGCGGGCACGTTCGGCGGACGCGGAGAGCTTTTCAGCGCCTGGGGTGACACCGATGCCGAGCAGGCACGGCGGCTGGTCGACATCAGCCTGGAGGCGGGCGTGACCATGTTCGACACTGCGGACGTCTACTCCGACGGCGCCTCGGAGGAGGTGCTCGGCGCGGCCATCAAGGGCAGGCGCGATCAGCTGCTCATCTCCAGCAAGGCGTCGCTGCCTACCGGGCCGAGCCCGGCACAGGCCGGTTCCGGGCGGGCTCGGCTCATCGGTGCGGTGGAGGCCTCGCTGCGCAGGCTCGGCACCGACTACCTCGACCTGTTCCAGCTGCACGCCTTCGACGCGGGCACCCCGGTCGAGGAAGTTGTTGCCGCACTGGATGATCTGGTCAGCGCGGGCAAGATCCGCTACCTCGGCGCCTCCAACTTCGCCGGTTGGCAGCTGATGAAATCCCTTGCCGCCGCGGACAAGCACGGCCTGACCCGCTACGTCGCGCACCAGGTGTACTACTCCCTGATCGGGCGCGACTACGAGTGGGAACTCATGCCGCTCGGCCAGGATCAGGGCGTCGGCGCCGTGGTCTGGAGCCCGCTCGGCTGGGGCAGGCTGACCGGCAAAATCCGCCGCGGCCAACCACTTCCGGCAGGTAGCCGCCTGCACCAGACCGCCGAGGCAGGCCCGCCGGTCGACGACGAGAAGCTCTACGACGTGGTCGACGTGCTGGACGAACTCGCCGCGGAAACCGGCAAAACCGTGCCGCAGATCGCCCTCAACTGGCTGCTGCGCCGCCCCACCGTTTCCACCGTGATCGTCGGCGCCCGCAACGAGAACCAGCTGCGCCAGAATCTCGGCGCCATCGGCTGGGAACTCACCGCCGATCAGGTCGCCCGCCTCGACAAGGCCAGCGCCACCACCCCGCCCTATCCCTACTACCCGTACTATCGCCTGCCGGACTTCGCCCGCCTGAACCCGCCTGCGGTGTAGACCGATTCGGTTTGCCGGAACCCTGTGTGCCGCAGGCTCATACCGATCGATCACGGTTCAGTAGACGTCGCGAACGTAGCGTTTTTGGGTGATGAGTTGTTTGCGGAAGGCCAGTGCGCCTGCTTCGTCCAGGTTGCCGTGGACGCGGGCGATGCGCAGCAGGGCATCGTCCACGTCCTTGGCCATCCGGGTCGCGTCGCCGCAGATGTAGAGGTGGGCGCCGTCGGCGAGCCAGGACCAGAGTTCGGCGCCGTGTTCGATCATCCGGTGCTGCACGTAGATTCGCTCGCGTTGGTCGCGGGAGAAGGCCAGGTCCAGTCGGGTGAGGAAGCCGGAGCGGAACATGTCTTCGAGTTCGGTGCGGTAGTAGAAGTTTCGGGCCGCGTGCTGCTCGCCGAAGAACAGCCAGTTGCGCCCCGTGCAGCCGAGTTCTCGGCGCTCGTGCAGGAAGCCGCGGAACGGCGCGATACCGGTGCCCGGACCCACCATGATCATCGGTGCCGTCGGGTCGGCCGGCGGCCGGAAATGCGGTGCGCGCTGCAGGAAGATCGGCACCACGGTGGGATCGGTGCCCGCCCGGTCGGCCAGGAAGGTCGAGCAGACGCCGCCGCGACGGGCCGCCGATCCGGTGGCGGCGGGATCGCCGTAGCGCACGATGCCGACGGTCAGCTGCACCTCGTCGGGGCTGACCAGCGGACTCGACGAGATCGAATATTGGCGCGGCTGCAGCTTTTTCAGCGTGCCGAGCCAGTCGACCAGATCGGCCCGCACCGGGAAATCGCGCAGCACGTCCACCGCCTGGCGATCCCACAGGTAGTTGTCGAGCTCGTTGCGATTGTCCCGGCGCAGCAACTTGGCCAGCCGGATGTTCGGATTGCGGTCCGCGATAAAGGTGAGCAGGTCGTTGCTCACCTTGCTGATGTCGTAGTGCGTGCGCAACGCCTCGGACAGCGGCAGTTCCCGATCGTCGACCTCGATGACGCGGCGCCCGTCGAGCCCGGTGGTGGCGAGCCATTCGTGCACAAGCACCGTGTCGTTGGTCGGCCAGACGCCGAGCGAATCACCCACCTCGTAGTCGGCTTCGAGGCCGCGTAGATCGAAGCCGAACTGCCGCACCTCTTTTGCCGAGCCGCCGAGGGTGAGCGATTCGTTGCGTATCAGCGGCGCTGGCACCGGCGTCTGCCGAGTGAACGGGGCGATCTCCCGGCGGGTCCGTCCAGGGGCGGGGGCGGCGGCCCGGGTGAGCACGGCCGTCATGGTGCTGCTGCGGGCTGCCCGGCCTGGCGCCGAGCCGTTCGGCGGTGGGCGCGGATCATCGTCCGGCACGGCACTTTCCATCGTCTCGCCGAGTATCGCCACGATCGAGTCGAGCCAGCGTTCGGCGGGATCCTGGAAATCGGGCTCGCTGTCGACACGCGGAAGCAGCCGCGTCGCACCGAATTCGGCGAACTTCTCGTCCAATTTGCGGCCGTGCCCGCAGAAGTCGTCATAGGACGAGTCGCCGAGCGCGAACACCGCGTAGCGCACGCCGGTGAGCTGAATCGCGGTGTCGGCGAGACGGTTCCAGAAGTCGGCACCGTTGTCCGGCGGGCCGCCGTCGCCGAACGTGCTGCTGATCACCAGCACATCGCCGGTCAGCCCGTCGACCGCGCACGAGTCCATATCGATCAGCCTTGGCGCGAAACCACATTCGGCCAGTCGCGCGGCCACGGTCGCGGCTAGTTCCTCCGCGGACCCGGTCTGTGATGCCCACAGCACCGTCACCGGGTGCGCGGGCGTCGCGTCGTCGTCGGCGGCGTTGGCCGCGCGGGAGTACATCCCGGCGAGCACGCCATCGATCCACAGCCTGCTCTGCGCTGACATGGGCGCGGCGGCCGGTAACACGGGCAGCCCGGTCACCGGAATCGCTTGTAGCGCCGCCAGATACCCGCTGAGATAGATCCGCTCGGTCTCGGTGAGCATCGGGGTCGCGGCCGCGTCCAGCCCGAACGCGGCGGCCAGCGGGTGCGCCGTGGCCTGTGCGGGCGTCGGCACCGACGGCGCTTCCGGTGGATCGGCCTCCGGCACGGCTACCCGTCGCAGCGAGACCGCGCACGCCTTGAACTCCGGTTGCAGCGAGGCCGGATCGACGGCGTCGTTGGTCACCGCGTTGATCGTCAGGTACTCGCCGTGCTCGTCGTTCCAGTGGAACGGCGCGAAACAGTCGCCCGGCCGCACCCGGTCGCTGATCTGCGCAGGCAGCACGGCCCGCCCACGCCGCGAAGCGATTTCGAGCTGGTCACCCGCCCGCAGCCCGAGCCGTTCGGCGTCGGCCGGGTGCACCTCGACGAACGGCTGCCCGGTGATCTTGTTCAGCTTGTCGATCTTCCCGGTCTTGGTCATGGTGTGCCATTGATGTTGCAGCCGACCGGTATTGAGCAGGAAGGGAAAGTCGTCGTCGGGCATTTCCGCTGGCGGAAGATGCGGACGCGGCCAGAACACCGCCCGCCGGCTCGGCGTGGCGAACGCCAGCCGCGGCTGCCGACCGTCCGCGTCGACGTGCAGGTGCTGGCTGACACCATCATTGACGTAGCGAATCGGATTACGCGAGCGCCCGCCGTCGGGACACGGCCACTGCATCGGGCCCTGCCTGAGTCGCTCGAAATCCATGCCGCGCAGGTCATATCCGGTGGCCGGGTTGGCGAACTGCTTGATCTCGGCGAAAACCTCGGCGCTGGAGCCGAACTCGAAGCCGGCGAAACCCATCGCCGTGGCGACCTGAGCGATCAGCAGCCAATCCGGGCGGGCGTCACCGATCGGGTCGACGGAACGCTGCAGTAACGTGACATTGCGCTCCGAGTTCACCATCACCGCGTCGGCTTCGGCCCACAGGGTGGCGGGCAGCAGCAGGTCTGCATAGGCGTTGGTGGCGGTCTCGGTATAAGCGTCCTGGGCGATCACCAACTCGGCGGTTTCCAGCCCATCGAGCACCGTCTTGCGATTGGCCACGGTGGCAACGGGATTCGTGCAGATGATCCAGGCGGCCTTGATCTTTCCGGCGGCCAATTCCCGAAACATTTCGATGGTGCCCGGTCCCACTTCGCTACGCACCGTGCCGGGCTCGAGACCCCACACGGTCTCGACGAAGGTGCGGTCGGCGGGGACGAGCACGCTGCGCTGACCGGGCAGGCCAGGGCCCATGTAGCCCATTTCCCGCCCGCCCATCGCATTCGGCTGCCCGGTCAGCGAGAACGGCCCGCTGCCGACGCGGCCGATCGCACCGGTGGCCAGGTGCAGATTGCAGAGCGCGTTGGTATTCCAGGTGCCGTGGGTGGACTGATTGAGCCCCATCGTCCACAGCGACATCCACTCGCCCGCCTCGCCGATCCACTGTGCGGCAGTACGGATATCGGCCTCGGCGAGGCCGGTGATCTCGGCGACCTTCGCGGGCGGGTAGTCGCCGAGGAACTCGGCCATCCCGTCCCAGCCCTCGGTGTGCTCGGCGATGAAATCCCGGTCGATGTCACCGTTTTCGACGAGCAGGAGCAGCAGGCCGTTCAGCAGCGCCAGGTCGGTGCCCGGCGCGATCTGCAGGAACAGGTCGGCGCGCGCCGCGGTGTCGGTGCGCCGCGGGTCGACCACGATCAGCCGCGCGCCCGCCTTGAGCCGATCGGCCATGCGCAGGTACAGAATCGGGTGGCAGTCGGCCATGTTCGCGCCGATCACGAAGAACAGGTCGGCATGCTCGAAGTCGTCGTAGGAGCCGGGCGGACCATCGGCGCCGAGCGATTGCTTGTATCCGGTGCCCGCGCTCGCCATGCACAGCCGCGAGTTGGCCTCGATGTGCACGGTCCGCAGGTAGCCCTTGGCCAGCTTGGTCGCCAGGTATTGCGCCTCGAGCGACATCTGCCCGGAGACGTACATCGCGATCGCGTCGGGTCCGTGCTCGTCCAGGATCGCGCGCAGCCGGTCGGCTGCCTCGCGCACGGCGTCGTCGACCGGCACCGGGATCGGCTCCTGACCGCGCTCGGGCCGCCGGTACGCCGTGGCCATCCGACCCGGTGTCCGCATCAGTTCCAGGTGGGTGGCGCCCTTGGTGCACAGCCTGCCCGCGTTCGCGGGATGCAGCTTGTCGCCGCTGACCTTGGCGATGACCGGTACCCCGTCGGCGCCCGCACGGGTCTGCACCGTGATGCCGCAACCGACGCCACAGTACGAGCATGCCGTCCGCGCGGTGCGGTCCGCCGGTTTCGTGCCTGCGTCCACCATGCCCCCGATCATGGCCATCGCCGATTGCGGCGGGTTTACCCCGCGTTATCGACGTGTGACAATGATCCTCACCAGCGGAAAAGCCGTCGGTGAGGTGTGATGGAGATCGCTGGTCAGCCGAGCTTGTACGCGCGATGCAACGCGACGATCCCGCCGGTCAGATTACGCCATTTCACCGAGGACCACCCGGCGCCCGCGATCCGCAATGCCAGCTGTCGTTGGTTCGGCCAGGCCCGAATCGATTCTGCGAGATAGACATACGCGTCCGGGTTGCTGCTGACCGCGCGGGCCACCTTCGGCAGCGCCTTCATCAGGTATTCCATGTACACCGTGCGGAAGCCGGGCACGACCGGCGTGGAGAACTCGGCGATGACCAGCCGGCCGCCCGGCTTGGTGACCCGCAGCATCTCGCGCAGCGCGGCGTCCGGATCGGCGACATTACGCAGCCCGTAGGAGATGGTCACCGCGTCGAACGACTCGTCGGCGAACGGCAGCGCCATCGCGTCGGCCGCGACCATCGGCACCTTGCGGTGCTTACCCGCCGCGAGCATGCCCTTGGAGAAGTCGGCGGCCAGGCACCAGGCGCCGGACTTCGCCAGATCGAGGGTGGACACCCCGGTGCCCGCCGCGAGGTCGAGCACCCGCTCGCCCGGCCGTGGCGCCAATGCCTTGCGCACCGACCAGCGCCAGTAGCGATCCTGACCACCGGAGATCACCGTGTTGGTCAGGTCGTACCGTTTCGCGACACCGTCGAACATCGACGCGACCTCATGCGGCTGCTTATCCAGCGAGGCACGGGTTGCCTCTGTTTTAGCCACGCTCATCCGCCTCTCCGCGTATTCAGGCCATACACGTTGGGAGCCTCCTGGTCCGCGTACAGGTCTTGCATCGGGTGCCCGCGTTTTCTCGGCGTACCCGACGATTTACCCATGTTTACACGAGACCGGTCGTGGCCTTCCGATCGCGGTCAGGCCGTATGCGGAAGGCGCATTCTGGTACCGGTCACGTCCGCGTAGTGCCCCATCAGCTCGGTGCAGATCGCGGGCCAGGTGCGGTGCAGCACCGATTTGCGTGCGGCGCCGGCGAATCGGGCCCGCAGCACCGGATCGTGCAGCGCCGCAACGGCACTCGGCAGTAGTTCGGTGAAACGGTCGACCGGGAGCAGATAGCCGTTGCGGCAGTGCGCGATCAGGTCGCGCGGTCCGCCCGCGTCCGGGCCGATCACCGGGATGCCGCAGGCCAGGGCCTCCTGCACGCCCTGGCAGAAGGTTTCGTGCTCGCCGGCGTGCACCATCACGTCCAGGCTCGCGTACGCCTGGGCCAGCACCTCGCCGCCCAGCTCGCCGGTGAACACGGCGGTCGGCATCATCCGCGCGAGCCGGTCCCGCTCCGGCCCGTCCCCGACGATCACCAACTGGATGTCCGGGTCGTTGCCGAGCACCGCGAGCCGCTCGACGTGCTTCTCCGGCGCGAGTCGTCCGACGAAGCCGACCACCAGCTTGTCGCCGTCGAGCCAGGAATCCCGCAGTTCGGTGCGGCGCGCGGCCGGGTTGAACCTGGCGATGTCCACGCCACGTCCCCAGCGATGCACCCGCGGAATGCCGTGCTGGGCCAGGTCTTCCGCGGCCGCCCTGGACGGCGCAAGCGTCCTGGTCGCGCCCTCGTGGATGCGTCGCGTCCAGGCCCAGGCCGCCCGGCTGGCCAGCGCCAGCCCGTAACTCTTGGCGAATCCGGCGACGTCGGTCTGGTACACCGCCACCGTCGGCAGGTCCAGCCGCATCGCCGCCGCGAGGCCGCCGGCGCCGAGCAGGAACGGCGAGGCCAGATGCACCACGTCCGCGTCGAAATCCTCGATGGCCGAGACGATGCCGGGCTGCGGCAGCCCGACCGGCAGCGAACTGATCTTCGGCACCATCACCGCGGGCACCCGGTGCACCCGGAACCGTTCGTGCCAGCGCGCGGCGGGCGGTAGCCCGCGCGGGGTGTCCGGCGCGATGATCAGCGCGTCGTGGCCGTGCCGGTCCAGGTGGTCGACCACCCGCAGCACCGAGTTGACGACACCGTTCATATTCGGCAGAAACGACTCCGCAACGATCGCTACACGCACCCTCTCAGGGTGGCCGCCGCAGCGCGCCGTGTCGTCACGCATGCGTGAAGGACACCTAAAGATCGAGCGAACACCTCGGGCTGATCGCCGGTTCACATGCCGAAAGCGTGGAACCGCGGATCGGCCATGCCTTCCTCGGTGGCGATCGCGCCGAGCAGGGCGCGCAGCGCGGCGACGGCCTCGGCGCCGTGTGCCCGGATCAGGCGTTGCTCGTAGCGGCGATGGAACTTCTTCGCGGTACTGAGCAGTTCGGTGCCCCGCGCCGTCGGGTACAGCAGCTTGGCCCGTCGATCGTTCGGGTCGTCGCGCCGTTCGAGATAGCCGCGTTGCTGCATGTCGTCGACGATCTGGGCCGCGCCCTGCTTGGTGATCTCCAGGCGCTCGGCCAGCTCGCTGATGTTCATCGGCCTGCCAGCCAGCGAGCGCAGCACGTACCCGTCGGAACGCCCGGTGTCCTCGAAGCCCTGCGCCGCCACGGTTTCTCGGAGCTCGCGCACGAACTGCTGGTACCCGAGGCCGAGCAGGATGCCGAAATCCAGGTCTTGCGATGCTGCCGTCATATCGCCATGATAGACAAGTCAACTTGAACAAGCTTACTTGTCTACTTAGGAGTGACATGCTCGTCATCAAAGCCGCCGACGCACCCCGTTTCGAGGTGCCCGGCGCTCAGTTCACCGCCATGGCTTCGCCGAGCCGCGGCTCGGCCGAGGTCTGTACCTGGCGGCTCACCGTCACGCCGCGGCACCAGCCGGACGGCGCACACGTGCTCGATCGCGACGAAATCTTCATGGTTGTCGCCGGAAAACTCGACGTCAGCGGGCAACTCCTGGAGGCGGGCGACGTCGTCGTTGTCCCGGCGGGCAGCCCCATCGCGGTGGGTAATCCCGGCGACGAACCGGCCGAGGCGTTCATCGCGATCGCCGCGGGTTTCGAGGCCGTCATGCCGGACGGCAGCCGGATGTCGCCGCCCTGGGCGCAGTAGTTCAGCTCGATTTCGGGCGACGTCTGCTGAGCCGGGCCAGCAGCCACAGTGTCGGCAGGGCGACCAGCCACACCACCACGAGCACCGAAAGGGCGGGGGGAATGGCGACGCGGACATCGCGTCCCTCCACCCGCACCAGATCGGGGTCGGCGCGGTTGTACTCGACCCGGATCCGCTCGCCCGCGGTGAGATTGGTCGGATACAGCACGCCGACCTTCGGATTGTGTGTCTCCCCGTCCGGCGTCACGTACATGACCGCCGAGCGCAGCCTGCCTGCGGAGAGCACCTCGGCGCTGGCCACACCCTTGTCCGAGCTGATCAGGTAGTCGTTGCGCCAGGCGGCGAACACCAACAGCACGACGAGCACACTGACCACTGTCGCAGCCGTGAGCACGCCGATCCTGGCCCGCCGCAGGCGGAGCGACCGCCGATCAGACTGGGTGGTTTCCAACACCGCAACAAGGCTACCGACCACCTCGGCTACGGTGTCGCGCATGTCCCGAAAATTCAGCTTCACCGTGCCTTACCGCATCCCGGTCGAAGATCTTCACCGGGCAGTCACCGACGACAAGGTCTGGCAGGCGCGTTTCGCCGACGCCGAGACCGCGACCGTGGACCTTTCGCATCCCGAGGGCGAAGGCACGATTCGCATCCACATGACCGAAAAGGCTTCAGAGGACAAGATTCCCAGCGTCGTGAGCAAGGTGCTCAAGAGCCAGCTCACGCTCGCCCGCACCGACAACTGGCAGGGCCTGATCGGCGAGATCGCCAAGGGCACCTTCGAGGGCGCGACCACCGGCATCAACACCGAGATGTCGGGTTCCTACGAAATGCGTTCGACCGCGGAGGGATCCGAGATCGAGGTGGTCGGCACCGTGCAGGTCAAGGTGCCGATGGTCGGCGGCGCCATCGAGCCGCTCGCCGAGCAGCTGCATCATCGGGTGCTCAACAGCGAGCGCACGTTCGTCGAGGAGTGGGTCGCCGCACAGGCGACTGCCTGATCCACGTCCCGCCCCGTCGTTCCGGTGTCCGCCGGAACGACGGGGGCCTCGGCTATTCGAAATCCGCGGGGGAGTACTCCTTCTGCTCCACCAGCACCAGCCAGTTCCCGGAGTTGTCCCGGATGATCGCCTCGGTGCCGTAGGGCCGCTCGGCGGGCGGCTGAATGAACCGAGGCTGCTGTAGCCGACCAGCATGCACACCTCGGTGACCGTGACGTTGGACGAGCGCAGCAGATCCTGGGCGCGCTCGATCCGCCGTTCGGCCAGGTACGCGGCCGGCGTCAGCCCGTAGACCGCGGCGAACGCGCGCAGGAAGTGATACTTGGAAACCCCTGCGGCAGCGGCTAATTCATCGAGACGGAGCGGGTCGGCATACCGTCGATCCGCGAGATCCCGGGCCCGCCGCAGATGCGGTAGCAAGTACAGCGCGGGCAGGCCACCCTGTTGTCCGCCCATAGTTGAAGAACCCGTCGTCGCGTGGGCAAGCAAGGCTCAGCGTACCGCTGGCCGAGCTCGCGAAACCGCAGGTTCAGGTGTCAGGAGAAGGGGGGAAGCTCGTCGGTGCGCATCGACATCCGCCCCGCGGCCCGCCACGCCCGCGCGGTCAGGTCAACGTCCTCGTCGGTGACCAGGTTGCCCATCACCCGAACCGCCGTGCGCTGCAAATACTTCGACCGCATCACCGGCGGCCCGCCGGCAGGCACCAGCCGCGGATGGGTGGCCAGCCCGGCAATCCGGCGCGCCACCGAGAAGGTGCGGCCGTACTTCGCGCGCAGCAGCTCGGGCCACACCCTGGTGAGGTCCGGCTCGTCGAGCAGCCCGGCCAGCATGTGCCCGCCCTCCAGGCCGTAGTCGATGCCCTCGCCGTTCAACGGATTCACACAACCCGCGGCGTCGCCGACCAGCACCCAGTTGCGTCCCGCCACGTTCGACACCGCGCCGCCCATCGGCAACAGCGCCGAAGCCACCGCGCGCAACGAGCCCTCGAACTCCCACTCGTCGAAGCGCAGCTTCGTGTAGTGCTCCAGCAGCGGCTTCAACGCGATGTGCGACGGGCGTTTCTCGGTGGCCAGCGAACCTACCCCGATATTGACCTCGCCATTGCCGAGCGGGAACACCCAGCCGTAGCCGGGCACCAGCACATTGTCGGCGTCGCGCAGTTCGAGATGCGAGGTGATCCACTGATCGTCGCTGCGGCCGGACTTGATGTAGGCGCGGGCCGCGGTGCCGTACGCGTACTGCCGGTGCCAGGTGCGTCCGAGCAGCCGTCCGATCGGCGAGCGCACGCCGTCGGCGACGACCAGCGTCGCGCACTCGATGGCGTGCGTACCCTCGGCTGTCCGCACGATCACACCCGTGACCCGATCATTGTCGCGGGTGAGATCGACCACCTTGGTGCCGTCGATCATCCGCGCGCCGGACTTCATCGCGGTCTCGCGCAGCTTGTCGTCGAGTTCGGTTCGGGGAACGGCACTTCCGTAGGTCGGGAAGGAACCGGCGGGCCAGGGCAGCAGCGCCTCCCTGCCGAAGCCGGTCATCCGGAGGCCGTGGTTGACGGTGTGCGCGCGCAGCCACTCGCCGAGGCCGAGGTGTTCCAGCTCGGCCGTCGCGCGCGGGGTCAGCCCATCGCCGCAGGTCTTGTCCCTGGGAAAGACGGCGGAGTCGAGCAGCAGCACGTCGCGACCCGCCCGCGCGGCCCATGCCGCGGCCGCCGAACCGGCCGGGCCCGCGCCGACGACGAGCACCTCGGCCCTGGTGGGCAGCGCGTCCCCGCCCGCGGGGGTGACTTCCGGTGAACCCATGAGCTCAATACTTGCAGGGCAATCTTGTTCGTGTCGACGGCGGGCGCGCCAGCGGCGACGCGGCGCGGCGAGGCGCGCGGCCAACGGCGTGCAAAAGTGTCTGATACACCGCATAGTGATGGTGTTCATGGGCCATCGGCTGGGGACACGCTAGGTTCTCTATCGTGGGGTCGGACGGATCGGTGGGAGAAGAAATGAGCACATCGGCTGTGAAGGACGAGAGCACGGTGGTTGCCGGGGTCGACCTCGTCGACGTCGAGCTCGCGGCGACCGTGCGCAACGGCCTGGAAGAGGTCGAGAAGCTCCTGGTCACCGAGCTGTCCGACGGCGAGGAATTCCTGCAGGAGGCGGCGCTGCACCTGGCCAAGGCGGGCGGCAAGCGGTTCCGTCCGCTGTTCACCATCCTCACCGGCCAGCTCGGCCCGCGCCCGACCGATCCCGCGCTGATCACCGCGGGCACCGTCGTCGAGCTCGTGCACCTGGCGACGCTCTACCACGACGACGTGATGGACGAGGCCACCATGCGCCGCGGCGCCCCGAGCGTGAATTCCCGCTGGGGCAACAACATCGCGATCCTGGCGGGCGACTATCTGTTCGCGCACGCCTCACGGCTCACCTCGACCCTCGGTCCCGACGCCGTGCGGATCATCGCCGAAACCTTCGCCGAACTGGTCACCGGCCAGATGCGCGAGACCATGGGCGCCCGCGAATCCCAGGACCCGGTCGAGCACTACCTGCGCGTCGTCTGGGAGAAGACCGGCTCGCTCATCGCGGCCGCCGGCCGATTCGGCGGCACCTTCTCCGGCGCGAACACCGAGCATGTGGAGCGGCTGGCCCGGCTCGGCGACGCGGTCGGCACCGCCTTCCAGATCTCCGACGACATCATCGACATCTCCTCGGCCGCCGAGCAGTCCGGCAAGACCCCGGGCACCGACCTGCGCGAGGGCGTGCACACGCTGCCGGTGTTGTACGCGCTGCGCGAGGAGGGCGCCGAGGGCGACCGACTGCGCAAGCTGCTCGCCAACCCGCTGCACACCGACGCGGAGGTGGCGGAGGCGCTCGACCTGCTGTCCCGCTCGCGCGGCATGGTGCTGGCCAAGGAGAAGCTGCATGGCTACGCCGACATCGCGCACGCCGAACTCTCCGCGCTGCCCACCGGACCGGCCAACGACGCCCTCGAACACCTGGTTCGCTACACAATCGAGCGTGTCGGGTAAGAGACCCGCCTGACAAGCCCGCGTCTCGATCCGGAACCTTTGCTCGCCTCTTATCGTTGACCTGGTGTAATGCAGTCGGTTGGACGACGGCGGTAGTGCGACAACTGATTTCTGAAGCACATGGGTAACTCGCCGGGTACGGGCTAACTCGCCGCGCTACTGGCCGCCGGGCGCCAACGGTGGTCTCACGGCACCCAAGTCTGGCCAAAAGACTCGGAGAGGCGGACATGCACGGGTATGCGAACGGATTCAAGACGTTCGGTCTGATGATCGGTCTGTCGGCGTTGATCGTGTTCGCCGGTGCGCTGTTCCGTAGCCCGATGATCCTGATCATCGCCATCGTGTTCGCCGTCGGCATGAACGCGTACGCGTACTTCAACAGCGACAAGCTCGCGTTGAAGGCCATGCACGCGCAGCCGGTCAGCGAGCTGGAAGCGCCGGTGATCTACCGGATCGTGCGCGAGCTGGCCACCGCCGCACGCCAACCGATGCCTCGGCTCTACATCAGCCCGACCAACGCGCCCAACGCCTTCGCCACCGGCCGCAGTCCGCGGCACGCCGCGGTCTGCTGTACCAGCGGCATCCTGCAGATTCTGGACGAGCGAGAGCTACGCGCGGTGCTCGGCCACGAGCTATCGCACGTCTACAACCGCGACATCCTGATCTCCTCGGTCGCCGGCGCGCTCGCCGCGGTCATCTCCGGCCTGGCCAACCTTGCCTATTTCGCCTCGGCGTTCGGCGGCAACCGCAATGGTGGCGGCCCGAACATCATCGGCGTGCTGCTCGTCTCGCTGCTCGGCCCGATCGCCGCGAGCCTGATCAAGCTGGCAGTCTCCCGTTCCCGCGAATTCCAGGCGGACCAGTCCGGCGCCGAACTCACCGGCGACCCGCTCGCCCTCGCCTCGGCGCTGCGCAAGCTGGAGCGCGGCGTGCAGGCCGCCCCCTTGCCGCCTGAGCCGCAATTGACCGCCCAGTCGCATCTCATGATCGCCAACCCGTTCCGCACGGGCGAGCGTGCCGCCCGCTGGTTCTCCACCCATCCGCCGATGGCCGAGCGCATCGCTCGCCTGGAGGAAATGGCAGGGGGGCCGCGGCGCTAGCCCGCCGCTCCGCTGCCGGGTCCGGCGTCTCGGGCCAGCCGCTCTTCGAACGCGCGGAAGGTGTCGACGAACAGCGCGCGCTGTTCCGGCGTCAACGGCGACAGCACTTCGCGCCACGCGCGCGCACTGCCGCCGAGCCATTCGTTGATCGAATCCGTATGTGCCGCAGCGATTCCCACGATGGTGCGGCGGCGGTCCCGGTCGTCGGAGGTGCGGTCGAGCAGCCCGTCACGACTCAGTTCGCTCACCATCAGGCTCACCGTTGTCGGCGCGATTTCCAGCCGCGCGGCGAGCTCGTTCACCGTCTGTGGCCCCTCGAAGACCAGGATCGCAAGCAGCGACAGGTGCCGAGGCGCGAGCGCGAATTCCCGGAGTGCGTCCGGGACCCGTAATCGCTTGGCGCGCCCGACAACCCGTGGCATGAGCAGCAGCAGGGTGCGAATCCCCTCGTCGACGCCCAGGCCCGCCCGGTGCTGTTCGGTCGACATCGCCGGTACTCGCGAGCTCGCTATCGGTAGTTGACGAACTGCAGGGCGATGCCGAAATCCTCGCCCTTCAGCAGCGAGATGACGGCCTGAAGGTCGTCGCGCTTCTTGCTGCTCACCCGCAGTTCCTCACCCTGGATCTGCGCCTTCACGCCCTTGGGGCCCTCGTCGCGGATCTTCTTGGTGATCTTCTTCGCGTGCTCGGTGTCGATGCCCTGCACCAGCGTTCCGGTGATCTTGTAGGTCTTGCCGGAGGCCACCGGCTCGCCCGCGTCGAACGCCTTGAGCGAAATGTCGCGGCGAATCAGCTTTTCCTTGAACACATCCAGCGCCGCCTTGACCCGTTCCTCGGCCTCGGCCGTCAGCACGACCTTGTCCTCACCGGACCACTCGATGGTCGCGCCGGTGTTTCGGAAGTCGTAGCGGGTGGTCAGCTCCTTCTCCGCCTGATGCAGGGCGTTGTCGACCTCCTGACGTTCGACCTTGCTGACGACATCGAATGACGAATCGGCCACACTTCGCTCCTGTCCTGACGGTCCAACGGCTCGCTCGACCGGTTGATCGGTCACGTTAGTTGTACCCCGGAGCGCGACCGTAGTCCCGTTGCACGGCCGATGGCCAGCCGGTTTGCATTACGGGCCGGGGTTGGATGTATTCTGCTTTTCGCGCCGAGAGCGCGACGGCAGATTGCCCGAGCGGCCAATGGGAGCGGACTGTAAATCCGTCGGCGAAAGCCTACGTAGGTTCGAATCCTACATCTGCCACCCGAAGCCCCTGTGGATCGAGACCCCTTCGATCCACAGGGGCTTTTCTGTTGGTGGGCCCGGTGTCGGCCCTCGCCATCCGATGTACCGGACGGGCCCCGCGAAAAAGGCTTCTGACCACCCGGTTTGGAGCTCTGACCCTTGGGTGTGTAACCTCGTTCAAGACTTCGCCGCGCCGGGGTCGGGTGTTTGGAGCCTGGTGCGAAAGTAGTCATGCCCCCTTAGCTCAGTCGGTAGAGCGTTTCCATGGTAAGGAAAAGGTCAACGGTTCGATTCCGTTAGGGGGCTCGCCGGATTGCCGGTGGTGACCGACTCGGCATCGCACATAGTTCCCACCTCGGTGGGGCCGGGCGCGGCACTACAGCAATGCGACCCCGTGGCGGTGTAGCTCAGTCGGTAGAGCAAACGACTCATAATCGTTGTGTCGCCGGTTCAAGTCCGGCCATCGCTACCAAACCGATCAGACCAACTGGTTGACCCGAAAGAAGGAATATCGTGGCCGCGAAGTCCACCGATGTCCGGCCAAAGATCACCTTGGCCTGCGAGCAGTGCAAGCACCGCAACTACATCACCAAGAAGAACCGGCGCAACGACCCGGATCGGCTGGAACTCAAGAAGTTCTGCCCGAACTGCGGCACGCACCGGGGACATAAAGAATCCCGCTAGTCCGCCACGCGTGATGCTGCCGCGTGGATCGGCGTCGAGAGCCTGAACGCTCTCGGCAATCTGGATCGTGACAGTGCGAGGGCCGGACGTTTGTCCGGCCCTGACGCATTTCTCGGTCGAGTAGCGCGGTAGTAGACGCTCCGCCGGCTCCGGATACGGGGTCAGATAGGTACAGTCCACCCGTGACAATCAACACCGGTAC
This sequence comes from Nocardia sp. NPDC051321, assembly GCF_044455225.1. NCBI lineage: Bacteria > Bacillati > Actinomycetota > Actinomycetes > Mycobacteriales > Nocardiaceae > Nocardia > Nocardia sp. NPDC051321. Next base: position 278,901 of record NZ_JBITEM010000013.1, read on the forward strand.
AGACGAAGCGGTTCAGGCGGTCGAGGCCTTCGACCCCGCGGCACACGCGGCCTCGATGGTTGGTCACCACTACCGCGTCGACGACTACTACGAGGTCGGCCGCGAGAAGGTGCGCGAATACGCGCGCGCCGTGCAGGACTACCACCCGGTGCACTGGGACGAAGACCTGGCGCAGGAGTACGGCTACGACGGCCTGCTCGCGCCGCTGACCTTCATCTCCCTGGTCGGCATTCTGGCCCAGCGTAAGCTCTTCGAGCAGATTGTCACCGGCTACGACCTGAGCCAGATCCTGCAGACCGACCAGATCCTGGAATTCCACCGGCCGATCAAGGTCGGCGACCAGCTGGTCTGCGATGTCTACCTGCACTCGTTCCGGCAGGCCTTCGGCGGCGACATCATCGTCACCAAGAACATCGTCACCGCGCAGAACGACGAGCTGGTGCTCACCACCTACACCACGCTGATCGGCCGCAGCGGCGGCGACATCGACCCGAACCTCAACGACGTGGTCCGCAACGTGCTGATGCACGGCATCGGCGAAGACGCACCGGATCATCGCCCGCGCGCCAACGCGGCCGCCCCCGTGGTCGCCGCCAAGGTGCCCGAGATCGCGCCGAGCAAGCGCGCCATCAGCTTCGACGACATCGCGGCCGGCGACGAGCTGCCTGCCCGCATCGTCCGGCTGACCCGCGGCGACCTGGTGAACTACGCGGGCGTCTCCGGCGATGCCAACCCGATCCACTGGAGCGACGAGGTCGTCAAGCTCGTCGACCTGGAAGACGTGGTCGCGCACGGCATGCTCACCATGGGCCTCGGCGGCGGTTTCGTCACCTCCTGGGTCGGCGATCCCGGTGCGGTCAAGGAATACAACGTCCGCTTCACCAGCCCGGTCTATGTGGGGACGGATGAGGCCGCCGAGATCGAGTACACCGGTAAGGTGAAGTCCGTGGATCCGGAGACGCGCACCGCGGTCATCGCCATCGTGGCGAAGTCGGCGGGGCGCAAGATCTTCGGGCGCGCGACGGCAACCGTCCAATTGGCCTGAGGCGGTCGCGGTCGGCCTGACCTGGTCGACTGACCCTGATTGGCTAACGACGCGGGCGGTAACGTACACTCAGGTTTCTGGGGTCACCAGCCGCTGCGCGCTGCTCTGTAGGGCTGGTTCCAAGCGAATCCGCGAGGATTCGCCGAGGGGCCGGCAACTGCCGGAGTGGCGCGCGTGTTGTGTGACACCAGAACTGAACAACTGAATACCGAACAGTGGTTGGATGGCCAACACGGATCCAACCGAAGGGGCGTAGCTCAACTGGCAGAGCAGCGGTCTCCAAAACCGCAGGTTGCAGGTTCAAGTCCTGTCGCCCCTGCCTTCCGTAGCGACTGCTTGCAGGTCGCTCGAAAGGATCAGCATGCCAGCGACGAAAGGATCGACGTGAGCGAGCGTAGCGAGCGAGCCAGTGGCACAGCGCGCATCGCGCACGCCGGTGCCGAGCGCAGCGAGGAGCAGGCGTGAGCGAGCGGGAAGATCGCCTGGGCGCACATGCGACCGACGATGGCGATGACACCGCCGGATCAGCTCGTCCTAGTGGCAAGCGGACCGCTCGGCGGACTCGCGGTGCGTCGTCCGACACGGGTTCGATCGCCACTCTGGATCGACCCACGTCGCGCAAGGCAGCCAAGACCGATCGGGCCGAACGCGGAACGCGTAATCCGTTCAAGCGTTTGATCAAGTTCCTGCGTGAAGTAATCGCGGAACTGCGCAAGGTGATCTGGCCCAACCGGAAGCAGATGGTCACCTATACGAGCGTTGTTCTGGTGTTCGTGATCTTCATGGTCGCGTTCATCAGCGGGTTGGATGTGGCGTTCATCAAGGGCGTCAGCTGGCTGTTCGGCTAACAGGACGCCACCGCTTGCGACTGCTCGCAGGTCGCTCGAAAGGGCCAGCTTGCGACTGCTCGCAGGTCGCTCGAAAGGGTCAGCCGCCGGCCGATCCCCGGGGCCGACCAGGGCGGAGTAGTTCTGCCGCGCGCCAGACCCCGGCACGCAGAGGATGTACGTGACGACACAGGAAGCGAGTGCCCCAGTGAGCACCCCGGAGAACGACACAAACGAAGAGTTCCCGGTCGAGGACGCGGTGGTGGATCCCACGACCGAAGACGCCGCGACCGTCGAAGACTCCGAGGACGTGGACTCCGAGGGCGCTGCCGACTCCGAGGCCGCCGAGGCGGAGACCGACGAGGACGCCGCTGCCGAAGCCGCTCCGATCGACGAAGAGCCCGCCGACCCGGTCGCCGAGATGAAGTCCGCGCTGCGTCGTGCCCCCGGTGACTGGTACGTCATCCACTCGTACGCCGGTTACGAGAACAAGGTGAAGGCCAACCTCGAGACCCGCGTGCAGAACCTGGACCTGGAGGAGTACATCTTCCAGGTCGAGGTGCCGACCGAAGAGGTCACCGAGATCAAGAACGGCCAGCGCAAGAACGTCAACCGCAAGGTGCTGCCCGGCTACATCCTGGTCCGGATGGAACTCAACGACGAGTCGTGGGGCGCGGTGCGCAACACCCCCGGTGTCACCGGCTTCGTCGGTGCCACCTCGCGTCCGTCGCCGCTGTCCATCGATGACGTGGTGAAGTTCCTCGTGCCCGCTGCCCAGCAGAAGAAGGCGCCTGCCGCCGGTGGCGCCGCGGGTTCGGGCGATTCCGCCACCGAGTCGGTGTCCAAGCCGACCATCGAGGTCGACTTCGAGGTCGGCGAGTCGGTGACCGTGATGGACGGCCCGTTCGCGACGCTGCCCGCCAGCATCTCCGAGGTCAACGCCGAGCAGCAGAAGCTCAAGGTGCTCGTGTCGATCTTCGGTCGCGAGACCCCGGTGGAGCTCGGCTTCACCCAGGTCGCGAAGATCTAAGACGTTCCGTCCTCGACGGAATGAATCGGCCCGGACCACGGGTTGATTCACCAGGACTTGCAAAGAGCAAGGAAAACAGACACCTAGGAAAGAAAGATGCCCCCCAAGAAGAAGAAGCTCGCCGGGATCATCAAGCTTCAGATCCAGGCCGGCCAGGCGAACCCCGCCCCTCCGGTGGGTCCCGCGCTCGGTCAGCACGGCGTGAACATCATGGAGTTCTGCAAGGCGTACAACGCCGCGACCGAGTCGCAGCGTGGCAACGTCATCCCGGTCGAGATCTCGGTCTACGAGGATCGCTCGTTCGACTTCAAGCTGAAGACCCCGCCCGCCGCTCGGCTGCTGCTCAAGGCCGCCGGTGTGCAGAAGGGTTCGGCTGAGCCGCACAAGACCAAGGTCGCGAAGATCACCATGGACCAGGTCCGGGAGATCGCCAAGACCAAGGCCGAAGATCTGAACGCCACTGACATCGATCAGGCCGCGAAGATCATCGCCGGTACCGCGCGTTCGATGGGTATCACCGTCGAGGGCTGAGCGTCAGCGCCGGAGGAGGCAGCGCAGCGTCACCACGTAGGCGCAGCGAAGCCCTCCATTAAGCACTGAGGCTGAGCTACGTGCTCCAGGTGGGAGGGCCGGCCAGGCCCGATAACCACGGCTGAAACCAGAAACTAAGGACAGAGAATCATGGCAAAACGAAGCAAGGCGTATCTCGCCGCGGCCGAGAAGGTCGATCGCGACGCGCTGTACTCCCCGCTCGCCGCCGCGCGGCTGGCCAAGGAGACCGCGACCACCAAGACCGACGCGACCGTCGAGGTCGCCGTTCGTCTCGGCGTCGATCCCCGCAAGGCGGACCAGATGGTTCGTGGCACGGTCAACCTGCCGCACGGCACCGGTAAGACCGCCCGCGTCATCGTGTTCGCGGCAGGCGAGAAGGCCGCTGAGGCCGAGGCCGCCGGTGCGGACGCCGTCGGCGCCGAGGACCTGATCGAGCGGATCCAGGGCGGCTGGCTCGAATTCGACGCCGCGATCGCCACCCCGGACCAGATGGCCAAGGTCGGCCGGATCGCGCGTGTCCTCGGACCGCGTGGCCTGATGCCGAACCCGAAGACGGGCACGGTCACCAACGACGTGACCAAGGCCGTCAACGAGATCAAGGGCGGAAAGATCAACTTCCGCGTCGACAAGCAGGCCAACCTGCACTTCGTCATCGGCAAGGCCTCCTTCGCCGATGCCGCGCTGGTGGAGAACTACGGCGCCGCGCTGGAGGAGATCCTGCGTGTGAAGCCGTCGACCGCCAAGGGCCGCTACGTCAAGAAGGTGACGGTCTCGACGAACACCGGACCGGGCATCCCGGTGGACCCGAACCGCACCCGCAACCTCCTCGACGAGGACGCGTAGCGACTGCTTGCAGGTCGCTCGAAATGGCCAGCGTCTTAAGTAGCACCTGAGCACGTCCGCAAGGGCGGGAACGCGAATCGCGTTCCCGCCCTTGCGCGTTTACGGGATCGGACTAATTCCGGGCTCGGCATCGTTGGCCATGACGTGACGGTTGTCCTGCTCATCTCCGGAAGCACCCGCGGTGCGTCGACCAATTCCGCCGCCTTGCGCACGGTCCAGACGCTCGCCGCCGACGGCGTGGACGCGCGGTGGTTCGACGGTCTCGCCGCGCTGCCCGCCTTCAACCCGGACGACGACGGCACCGGGCATGCGTCGGTTCTCGCACTGCGCGAACAGCTTTCGCAGGCCGACGCGGTGCTGTTCTGCACCCCGGAGTACGCGGGCACGCTGCCAGGCAGCCTGAAGAACCTGCTCGACTGGACTGTCGGCAATGCCGATCTCTATGAGAAGCCGACCGCCTGGATCAACGTGGCCGCACTCGGCCGTGGGGAAGGGGCCGCCGCCACGTTGGCACTCGTCCTCGGGTACGTGGGTGCGGACGTAGCTCCCGACGATTGCGCCCGGCTGCCGGTCGGCCGCGACGACGTCGGGCCGGACGGACTGGTTACCTCCGCTGAATTCCGCAGCGGCGCAACCGAAGCGTTGAACAAGCTGGTGGCCAGAGCCTCGGCCTGACTCGGGCAAAGGCCGAGACCACCCGGGTCCCGGCCTCAGCCATCGAGATCCGTCAGCTGACCGAATCCTCTTGCGGTTCAGCATCTTTGCGCCAGCCGAGCAACACCGACTCGCCTTCCGGCACGCCCCAGGGCAGGAACATCGCCACCACGACCGCGCACACCACCACTGCGGCCGCCGCGACCAGCGATGCGGTGTGCGAGCCCTGCAGCGCGGCCGTTTTCATGGCGACGATGAGGTTTTCCCGCTGGCTCTCGAAGAACGGGGGGAGCGGGCGCTTGCGGATTTCCAGCACGCTGAGCGGGCTGGACTTCACCAGTCCCTTCTCGTTCTCACTCATCAAGTTGGCAGGCAGTGCGTCGATGCGCGGACCGATCCTGGTCGTGTAGTACGACGCCACGATCGAGCCGAGCACCGCGACGCCGAGGGTGCCGCCGATCTCCCGGGTGGTGTCGTTGACCGCGGATCCGGCGCCCGCCTCGTTGAGCGGTACCGCTCCCATGATCGATTCGGTAGCCGGTCCCTGGACGATGCCGACGCCGAGTGCCATGAACACCATGGCGGGCAGTACGTCGGTGACGTAGGGGCTGTCCACCGTCACCTGGCCGCCGAGATACAGCCCGAGTCCGGTGCTCAACAGGCCGACGACGATGACCGGTGTCGGCCCGAATCGCTGCGCGAGCAGCGTGGCAATCGGTGCGCCGATCGCCACCGAGAACGCGAAAGGCAGTGAGGCGATACCGAATTCGAGCGGCGTGTATTCCCGCACGCCCTGGAAATACTGGGTGATGAGGAAAAGGAAACCGAACATCGAGAAGTAGCAGATCGCAATCGACAAGGCGGGCATCGAGAATCGCCGATTGCGGAACAGCGTCATATCGAGAATTGGTGCGGCAGTACGCAATTCCCAGACAATGAACGCGGCAAGCAGGAAAATGCCGAGCGCGCCGGTGCCAAGCGTAGTGGTGGACAGCCAGCCGAACCGCGGTGCCTCGATGATGGACCAGACCACCAGCGTGATGCCCGCGATGGACAGGCCGATGCCGGGCAGATCGAGCCGGCCGACCTTGGTGGAGCGTGATTCGGGCACCCAGAGCAGGGTGGCGACGAGCGCGACAAGTGCCAGCGGCACATTGATCCAGAAGACCGAGTGCCAGGTGAAGTGCGCCAGCAGCCAGCCACCGGAGATCGGGCCGATCGCGATGGCGAAGCCCGCCATCGCCGTCCATGCCGCGATGGCAAGGGCGCGTTCACGTTTGTCGTGGAAGATGTTGATGATCAGGGCGAGCGTCGCGGGGAAGACTGCGGCGGCGAACACGCCCATCGCGGCGCGTGCGGTGATCACCCCACCCATCGAACCGGACAGCGCGCCGGCCACCGACATGGCGCCGACGCCGACCAGGCCGACCATCATGACCCGGCGGCGGCCGAGGCGGTCGCCCAGATTGCCGAACGCGAGCAACAAACCCGCGAAGGTGAGGGTGTACGCGTCGACGACCCATTGCAGGCCGCTGACGCCGGTACGCAGCTGCACCCCGATCGAGGGCAGTGCGACGTTCACGATGGTGTTGTCCAGGACGACTAGCAGCTCGGCGAGGCAGATCACGGCCAAGGCGAGAAAGCGCTGGTTACGTCGTTCCAGCAGCACCGGTGGATCGACTATGGAGGTTGCCATAGTTCAGCAGTCAAACAGTAACTGTCACCGTTGGTAACACCTTCACGCGGCGATCTCGGCCACATCACGAGCCCGACTGTGACGTGCGACACGTCAATTCGGACGCTGAATGGTGCCAATTCGCTTCGGCCCCACCCCGTTTTGGCAGATGGGGGTGGTCCAGGTACATTGGACAACAGTTATCGACTAGTTCGATTCCTACCAATCCGTTCTACCGAAGACCGTTGGTCGTCGAGCCCGCATGGGCTCGGTCGAAGGTCCGGCGACATGCCGGCGGCCCACGCAGGGAGAACCGAGGCCGTCAGTTATGTGTGCGCCCCGGAACGCCTTGCGTCCGGGGCGTTTGTTTTGTCCTGACCCTTCGAGCGACCTGCAAGCAGTCGCAAGCGGCTGCCCCCTCATCGGTAGTCCGTTTCGAACCGACCATCAGAGAGGAGGCGAAGTATGGCAAAACCCGAGAAGGTCACTGCGGTCGCGGAGATCGCGGAGCAGTTCAAGAGCTCCACTGCCACCGTTGTCACGGAATACCGTGGCCTGTCGGTGGGCAAGCTCACCGAGCTGCGACGTGCGCTCGGCGCCGAAGCCACGTACTCCGTCGCCAAGAACACCCTGGTCAAGCGCGCTGCCGCGGAAGCTGGTGTGGAAGGCCTCGACGAGTTGTTCGTCGGACCGACCGCGATCACCTTCATCAGTGGCGAGCCGGTTACCGCGGCGAAGACCCTGAAGACCTTCGCGAAGGACAACAAGGCGCTCATCATCAAGGGCGGCTACATGGACGGCGCACCGCTGTCCGTGTCCGAGGTCGAGAAGATCGCCGACCTGGAGTCCCGCGAGGTCCTGCTGGCCAAGCTGGCCGGTGCGATGAAGGGCAACATGGCGAAGGCCGCCGGTCTGTTCAACGCTCCCGCGTCGCAGGTGGCTCGCCTTGCCGCCGCACTGCTGGAGAAGAAGCAGGCCGAAGCCGGTGGCGAAACCGCTGCCGCTGAATAACCCCCTGCGGGTGATTCGCGTGCGCGTCGCCCTTGTGGACAACAACTACCGAAAGGAACAACATCATGGCCAACGTTGAAGAACTGCTGGAGACCTTCGGCAGCATGACCCTGCTCGAGCTGTCGGACTTCGTCAAGAAGTTCGAAGAGAAGTTCGAGGTCACCGCCGCTGCTCCGGTCGCCGTCGCCGGTCCGGCCGGCCCGGGTGCGGCCGCCGAGGCCGTCGAGGAGCAGGACGAGTTCGACGTCATCCTCGAGGGTGCGGGCGACAAGAAGATCCAGGTCATCAAGGTGGTCCGCGAGATCGTCTCCGGCCTGGGCCTGAAGGAAGCCAAGGACCTCGTCGAGGGTGCCCCGAAGGCCATCCTGGAGAAGGTTGCCAAGGATGCCGCCGAGGCTGCCAAGGCGAAGCTGGAAGAAGCCGGCGCCAAGGTCTCGGTCAAGTAATTCTCGACCGAATCGCCGACGGGCGGTCCCCTCTTTGGGGGCCGCCCGTTTGCTATTTGTGGCGACCTGCGCCAACAATCCGGAAATAGCGGATGAAACGGGGTTACTCTTCAGTCAGGTTGGGGTGTGCCCCGTCTCGCTCTTGGGATACAGTGGCCCGACCCACTGTGACGTGACACACCGCGCGACCAAACACGCGGTTAGCTGGTGGGCAGCTCGCTGAGAAATTGTGGAGGTTGGCGTGGGCGTCGAGGTCAGAACCGAAGGTATTACCAAGTCCTTCGGATCCCAGCGAATTTGGCAGGATGTCTCCTTGACCTTGCCGACCGGTGAGGTCAGCGCATTGCTCGGCCCGTCGGGTACCGGCAAGTCCGTCTTCCTGAAGTCGCTGATCGGCCTGCTGCGCCCGGAGCGCGGCTCGATCTACGTCGGCGACACCGATATCACCACCTGCTCCAACAAGGACCTCTACGAGATCCGCAAGCTCTTCGGCGTGCTGTTCCAGGACGGCGCGCTGTTCGGCTCGATGAACCTCTTCGACAATGTCGCCTTCCCTCTTCGTGAGCACACGAAGAAGTCGGAGTCCGACATTCGCAAGATCGTCATGGAGAAGCTGGAGCTGACCGGTCTGCTCGGGGCCGAAGGCAAGCTGCCAGGCGAGATCTCCGGCGGTATGCGCAAGCGCGCCGGGCTGGCCCGCGCTCTCGTGCTCGACCCGCAGATCATCCTCGTCGACGAGCCGGACTCCGGCCTCGACCCGGTGCGCACCGCCTACATCAGCCAGCTGCTGATCGACATCAACGCGCAGATCGACGCCACCATCCTGATCGTCACGCACAACATCAACCTGGCCCGCACCGTGCCCGACAACATCGGCATGATGTTCCGCCGCCAGTTGGTCATGTTCGGCCCGCGCGAGGTGCTGCTGACCTCTGACGAGCCCGTGGTCAAGCAGTTCCTCAACGGACGCATGCAGGGCCCGATCGGCATGTCCGAGGAGAAGGACGAGGCCCAGATGGCGCGCGAGCAGGCGATGTTCGACGGTGGCCACCACCACGGCGGTGCCGAAGAGGTCGAGGGCATCATTCCGCAGATGCAGGCGACCCCCGGCATGCCGGTGCGTCAGGCCGTGAACCGTCGCAAGGAACGGGTCCGCGAGATCATGCACACCCTGCCGCACGCGGCTCAGACCGCGATTCGCGAATCACTTGATCAGAACGACGAGACGCAGGTGCTCGCGTACAACAACAGCGACCAGGGTGGTTACCAGGGCGCCACGTACGAGACCACCACTCGACACAACACAACTAACGGGTAACATCTGCGATCGTGAATTCCTCCCTGGCGCGATTGCGTACTCCACTGGAGTCGGGGTTTGGCCAGGCCGGCAACATCTTTGCGCTGTTCGTAGACGTGCTGCGCAAGACGTTTCGCCGGCCGTTCGAGTGGCGGGAGTTCATCGAGCAGTCGTGGTTCATCGCGAGTGTCTCGATCCTGCCCAGCGCACTCGTCGCTATTCCCTTCGGCGCGGTCGTCGCGCTGCAGACCGGTTCGTTGATCAAACAGCTCGGTGCCGAATCCTTCACCGGCGCAACAAGTGTGCTCGCCACCGTGCAGCAGGCGGCGCCGATCGTCACGGCGCTGATCATCGCGGGTGCGGCCGGTTCGGCGGTCGCCGCCGACCTCGGCTCGCGCACCATCCGTGAGGAGATCGACGCGCTGGAGGTGCTCGGCGTCGATCCGGTGCACAAGCTGGTTGTGCCGCGCGTGCTCGGCATGACGGTGGTCGCGCTGCTGCTGAACGGCCTGGTCTCGGTGGTCGGTATCGCGGGCGGCTACTTTTTCAACGTGCTGCTGCAGGGCGGCACGCCCGGCGCGTATCTCGCGTCGTTCTCCGCCCTGGCGCAGCTGCCGGACCTGTGGATCGGTGAGTTCAAGGCGCTGGTGTTCGGTCTGATAGCCGGTGTGATCGCCGCATACAAGGGTTTGCACCCCAAGGGTGGCCCGAAGGGAGTTGGTGAAGCGGTGAACCAGTCCGTGGTGATCACGTTCTTGGTGCTGTTCTTCGTGAACCTCATCCTCACCCTGGTGTACCTGCAGGTCGTCCCGGCCAAGGGCGCCTGACCGGTGGCCACTCAGTACCGCAACCCCGCTCTCGCCAAATCGCTTCGCCGGGCGGGAAATATCGTGCGCTCACCGCTGAAGGTGATCGATCGGGCCGGCGAGCAGATGTCGTTCTACTCGCGCGCGATCGCCTGGATCCCGCGTACCGCCGTGCATTACCGCAAGGAGGTCATGCGGCTGCTCGCCGAGGTGACCTTCGGCAGCGGTGCGCTCGCGGTGATCGGCGGCACCATCGGTGTCATCGTGTTCATGTCCGGCTCGGTCGGCGTTGTCGTCGGCCTGCAGGGCTTCAAGGCGCTGGACGCGCTGGGCAGCTCCGTGCTCACCGGCTTCCTCACCGCCTACATCAACACCCGCGAAATCGCGCCGCTGGTGGCCGCTTTGGCGCTGTCGGCGACGGTGGGCTGTGGTTTCACCGCGCAGCTCGGCGCCATGCGGATCTCCGAGGAGATCGACGCGCTCGAGGTGATGGCGGTGCCCGGCGTGCCGTTCCTGGTAACCACCCGGGTGATCGCCGGCTTCCTCGCGGTGATCCCGCTCTACATCGTCGGCCTGCTCGGCACGTTCCTGGCGTCGCGGATGATCAGCATCTGGTTCAACGGGCAATCCAGCGGGTCCTACGACCACTACTTCAGCCTGTTCCTACCACCTGAAGACGTGCTGTATTCGTTTGTCAAGGTGCTGGTGTTCGCGTTCGTGATCATCATGGTGCACTGCTACTACGGCTTCCACGCCACCGGCGGACCGGCCGGTGTCGGCGTCGCCGTCGGGCGCGCGGTGCGTGCCGCGATCGTGCTGGTGAACGTGCTCGATTTCTTCCTCAGCCTGGCTATTTGGGGAACCACCACGACGGTGCGGGTGGCAGGATGACTCGGGGCGTGCAGGCCTGGCGCTCTACCGAGAAGCTGCGCATCCGCGTTCTCGGCATCGCGTTCTTCGTGGTGGTCGCGCTGTTTCTCGCGACGACCATCGCGATCTACAACAAGCAGTTCGTGAAGACGGTCGATGTCGACCTGGTCACCGACAGCGTCGGCAACGCGCTCACCAAGAACGCGGACGTGAAGGTGCGCGGCATCACCGTCGGCGATGTGCGGTCCAGCAACTCCGAGAACGGCAAGGTGACCCTGCATCTCGCCATCCATCCGGACAAGGCCGATCAGATTCCGTCCAACGCGACGGCGCGGCTGCTGCCCAAGACACTGTTCGGCGAGCGGTACGTGGACCTGGTGATCCCCGCCGACCGCAGCGCGACGCACCTGACCAACGGCGTGACGCTGCGGCAGGATCAGAGCGGCAACGCGATCGAGCTGAGCAAGCTGCTCGACGACCTGATGCCGCTGCTGCAGGCGATTCCGCCGCAGGACCTCGCGTCCACCCTCGGCGCGCTGTCCCAGGCGCTGTCCGGTCAGGGCCTCGCGCTCGGCGAGAGCGTGGACAAGCTGGACAACATCTTCCGTCAGGTCAACGGCGTGCTGCCGGACCTGCAGCAGGACCTGCGCAGCTTCGCCGAGGTGGCCGCCACCTACGCCGACGCCGCGCCGCAGCTGGTGAACGCGCTGGACAACCTGCGAACCACCAACGCGACCATCGTGCAACGACGCTTCGACATCGATTCGCTGTACGCCGTGCTGACACCGGCGTCGTCGAATACCGCCGATTTCCTGGTTGCCAACCGGGACAACATCATCGACCTGTCCGCCGACTCGCGCCCGCTGCTCGAGCAGCTGGCCACCTACTCGCCCACCTTCCCGTGCGTGATGGCCAACTTCGCTCAGCTCAAGCCGCGCATCGACCAGATCCTCGGCAAGGGCACCAAGAATCCGGGCACCAGGGTGACTATCGAGCTGACCAACCCGCGCGGCAAGTACCTGCCGAATCAGGACGAGCCGCGCTGGCTCGACGATCGTGGGCCGTGGTGTATTCCGGAGAAGCCGCTCGGCGTCGACCCCGGTCAGTACACCGGCGGCGCGAACAACGACGGCTCCTACGCCGTACCGAGCCGCAATCCCGGTGATCTGGAGACGGGCAAGCTGTCGCCGCCGCAGTTCGGCGTATATCCGGCGAGCAATGTCGCGACGATCGCGGGCTCGCCGATGGAGCAGCAGTCGCTCGGCGCGATCTACGGTGCCGCCCAGGGTGTTTCGCCCGATCAGGTGCCGGGCTGGGTGACCAGGGCCGGTGCGCCCGCGTTCCGTGGTAGCGAGGTGAGCGTCCGATGAAGCAGAAGCTCCGTGGCCTCGGCGGCCCGCTCACCAAGCTCGTCATCTTCGTCGTCGTGACGATTTTCGCGACAACGGTGCTTGCGCTGTCGATCGCCAACTACAGCGGCGACGGCACCAAGTTCAAGGCTCGCTTCGCCGACGTCACCTCGCTGAACAAGGGCGACGAGGTGCGCGTCGCGGGTGTCCGGATCGGCAAGGTCACCAATATCGCGATCGTGGACAAGCGCCTCGCCGAGGTGAGTTTCGAACTCACCGACCGGAATTGGCTGCCCGCCTCGACCACCGCGAGCATCCGCTACCGCAACCTGGTCGGCCAGCGCTACATCGCGCTCGAGCAGGGCACCGGTGAGCAGGGCCGCAAGCTCAACGAGGGCGGCACCATCCCGCTGGAGCGCACCAACCCCGCGCTCAACCTGACCACCCTGTTCAACGGCTTCCGTCCGCTGTTCCGCACGCTGACCGCCGACGACGTGAACAAGCTTTCCTTCGAGATCATCCAGGTGTTCCAGGGCGAGCAGGGCACCATCCACGATCTGGTGGCCACCACCGCGAGCCTGACCAACAAGATCGCGGACAAGGACGCGGTGATCGGTGAGCTGGTCCGCAACCTGACCGCCGTGCTCGACACGGTCAACCAGCGTGACGACCAGTTCAACCAGCTCATCGTCAATACCGAGGCGCTGGTCAGCGGGCTTTCCGCGGAACGCGACACGATCGGCCGCTCGGTGACCTCGCTCGGCAACCTGGCCTCGGCCACCGCCGACCTGCTCGTTCCGGTGCGCCCGACGCTGCAGGGTTCGATCGCCGGGCTGAGCCAGCTCGCAGGCACCATCAACGACCGCAAGGACGATGTGAACGACGTCCTGCGCAACCTGCCGCTCAAGATGGAAAAGCTCGGCCGGGTGGGCAGTTACGGCTCCTGGTTCCAGTTCTATCTGTGCGGTATCGACATCGTCGTCGGGCCGGGCACGGCCGATGCGCCGAACCTGAACCTGCCCGCCGGGCTACCGACGATCAACCAGCCGATATACACCAATGCCGCGCCGCGCTGCTCCGGGAAGGCCCGCTGATGGACGACCGGATTCTGCTCGGACGCCGCAGCCCCGTCTTCATGGGTGTGCTCGGCCTGGTGATGGTGCTGCTGGTGACGGTGTCGGCGTTCTTCCTGGACCGGCTGCCGATCATCGGCGCGGGCACCAAGTACACCGCCGAATTCTCCGAGGCCGCGGGCCTGAAGAAGGGCAACGAGGTCCGCATCGCGGGCGTGAAGGTCGGTTCGGTCTCCGACGTGCGTCTCGACGGCCCCAAGGTGCTCGTCGACTTCCGCACCCAGGACGCCTGGATCGGCAGCGAGACCACCGCCTCGATCCAGATCAAGACCGTGCTCGGCCAGAAGTACCTCGCGCTGGACCCGAAGGGCTCCCGCGCGGCCGACCCGTCGACCCGGATTCCGTTGTCGCGCACCGTCGCTCCGTATGACGTGGTGGACGCGTTCACCGACGCGGCCAAGAACATCGACCAGATCGACACCGCGCAGCTGGCCACCAGCATGCGGGTGCTCTCCGACGCGTTCTCGACCACGCCGCCGGAGCTGCGCGGCTCGATCGACGGCGTCGCCCGCCTGTCGGAGACGCTGGCCAAGCGCGACGAGGAGCTGAAGAAGCTGTTCGCCGCGACCAGGCAGACCACTAAGGTGCTCGCCGACCGCAACGCCGAGTTCGAGCGGTTGCTCGCCAACGGCGGCCAGCTGCTCGCCGAGCTCAACATCCGCCAGCAGTCGATCGCGCAGCTGCTTTCCGGCGCCAAGACGGTGGCCGCGGAGCTCACCGCGCTGGTGCACGACAACGAGGCGCAGATCGGGCCCGCGTTGAAGAACCTGCGCGGCTCGATCGATCTGCTGAATGCCAACCAGCAGAACATCTCCAAGACCTTGGAGCTGGCGGCCCCGTTCTACGGGATCTACGCCAGCGTGCTCGGCACCGGTCGCTGGTTCGACGCGGTGATCGTCAACCTGATCCCGCCCGCGCTGCCGGATATCCCCGGTGCTCGTCCGCCGATCCGCAACATGGGAGGTAACTGACATGGCGGGCCGGCTGCAGGGGCTACGGAATTCCGGGCGCGGCACCAAGATCACCATCGCGCTCGTCGCGGTGGTGGCGCTGGTCGCCGCCGGGGTGCTGTGGTGGACCTTCGATCGACTGACCACCACCAAGATCACCGCCTACTTCGATCGTTCGGTCGGCATCTACGAGGGCTCGGACGTGCGGGTGCTCGGTGTTCCGGTCGGCAGGGTGGATTCGGTGGAGCCGCAAGGCGATCAGGTCAAGATCGTGATGAGCGTCGATCGCTCGTTCGACGTGCCCGCGGACGCACGGGCCGCGCAGATCACGCCCTCGATCGTGTCCGACCGCTACATCCAGCTCACCCCGGTCTACACCGGCGGCCCGAAAATGCCGCGCACCGCGACCATTCCACGCGACCACACGGTGACCCCGGTCGAGGTGGACCAGCTGTACAAGAGCATCACCGAGCTCTCGGATGCGTTGGGCCCCAACGGCGCCAACAAAGAGGGCGCGGTCAACGAGCTCGTGCGCACCGGCGCGGCCAACCTGGACGGCAACGGCGAGGCGCTGGCCAACAGCCTCACCCAGCTGTCCAAGGCCGCCAAGTACCTGTCCGACGCGCGCGGCGACATCTTCGACACCGTCAAGAACCTGCAGAGCTTCGTCGCCATGCTGGCCAAGAACGACGCGCAGGTGCGCCAGTTCAACACCCAGCTCGCCGACCTCTCCGGCTTCCTGGCCAGCGAACGCAGCGACCTCGGTGCGGCGCTGAATCTGCTGTCGGTCGCGCTCGGCGACGTCGCCCGGTTCATCGACAACAACCGCGACCTGATCGCCAGCAATGCCGAGGGCCTGGTCACGCTCACCAAGACGCTGTCCGATCAGCGTGACGATCTGGCCGCCGCGCTTCCGGTGCTGCCGCTGGCACTGAGCAACCTGATCAATATCCACAACGCCGAATCCGGCACCCTGGACATGCGCGCCAACTTCACCGACCTGCAGGACCCGTTCGGGGTGATGTGCAAGCTGATCGACGTGTCCAAGCTGCGGCCGGGTGATCCGCAGTTCGACGCGCTCGGCAGGCAGATGCGCCCGATTCTCGATCACTGCAAGGAGATCTCCGACCAGATCACCGCCGGGGTGAAGACGCCGACGCTGATCCTGCCGTTCGGCGTGCTCAGCGGGGAGAACGAGCAGCGGGCTCCGGTGCCGGGCACGGTGCCAGGGGTGCCGTCGGACCGGACTCCGCCGTCCCAGGGAGGTGCGCGGTGAGTAGCCGAATCCGTTCCGTCACACGCGGTCTCGGCGCCGCCATGGCCGTCGGCCTGGCCGCGGCCCTGGTCACCTCGTGCGCGTCCGACGGCATCTACAGCGTGCCGCTGCCCGGCGGCGCCGATGTCGGCGACCACCCGATACACATCGACATCCAGTTCGACGACGTGCTCGACCTGGTGCCGCAGTCCGCGGTGAAGGTCGAGGGTCTGCCGGTGGGCCGGGTCGAGGAGATCAAGATCGGCAAGGACCAGTGGACCGCGACCGTGCGGGCCGTGGTCAACTCCTCGGTCGACCTGCCGACGAACGCGCGCGCCGAGGTGCGCCAGTCGAATCTGCTCGGCGAGAAGTTCATCGAGCTGTCCAAGCCCGCCACCGATCCGGACCCGAAGAAACTGACCGATGGTGCGGTCATCCCGGTCGACCACACCAGGCACGCCACCGAGATCGAGCAGGTGCTCGGCGCGATGTCGTTGCTGCTCAACGGCGGTGGCGTCGCGCAGCTGCAGCCCATCGTCACCGAGCTCAACAAGACCATCGGCGGTCGCGAGGACCGGGTGCGTTCGCTGCTCGATCAGGCCAACATCCTGATCAAGGGCCTCGACGATCAGGTCGACGACATCACAAGGGCCCTCGACGGTCTCGACGTGCTGAGCAGCCGGGTGAGCCAGCAGACCGAGCAGATCGGCAAGATCCTCGACGAACTGCCGCAGGGCGTGAAGATCCTGGAAGAGCAGCGCCCGCAGCTGATCGGGCTGCTCAGCCAGCTGGATCGGGTCGGGCAGGCCGGTTTCGATGTGCTCGATCACTCGAAGGACGACCTCATCCGCGATCTGACCTCGCTGCGCCCGACGCTGCAGGAGCTCGGCAAGTCCGCGCCGGATCTGATCACCGCGTTGCCGCTGATCCCGACCTATCCGTTCCCCGACTCCACGCTGGAGTCGACCTTCGGTGGGTCGGTGAACACCTGGCTTTCGGTGGACCAGCAGATCGGTGTCACGCTGAGCAATCTCGGTGTCGGCAAACCGGATCCGGTGTACACCCCGCCGCTCGGTCCCGGGGTGCCGGTGAATCCGACCAACCCGTACTACAACGGCAACGGTCCGCGGCCCGGGTGGCCGACGGTGTCGATCCTGCCGCTGCCGCCGAACATGGCGCAGCCGCCCGCGCCAGGCGTGCCACCGAACCCGGTGGGGGCGATTCTGGAGCAACTCGGAGTGGGTGGTACCCGATGAGCAAGCTGGTCCGCTGGCAGCTGATCATGTTCGTCATCATCGCGGTGGTGGGCGTTGTCTTCGTCGGTGCCAAGTACATTCGGCTCGACCACATGCTCGGCCTCGACCAATACGAGGTGAAGGTGCAGGCGGCGCAGACCGGCGGCATCTACAAGGGCGCCGAGGTGACCTACCGCGGCGTGCCGGTCGGCCGGGTCGGCGAGCTGGAACTCACCGGCGACGGCGTGCTGCTGCACCTCGTCATCGATTCGGGCTCGCCGAAGATCCCCGCGACCGCGAAAGCCCTGGTGGCCAACCGTTCCGCGATCGGCGAGCAATTCGTCGACCTGCAGCCGGACACCGATACCGGGCCCTATCTGCACGACGGTTCGCTGATTACCTCGGCGACCACGCCGGTGCCGGTGGAGCAGCTGGTCGCCAGCGTGGACACCTTCACCCGCTCGGTCGACCTGGCCGCGTTGAACACCACCGTGCGCGAGCTCGGCAAGGCGTTCGACGGCAAGGGTGACGACCTGCAGGTCTTCGTCGATTCGCTGAACAAGTTCACCACCACGTTCAACGAGACGCTGCCGCAGACCATTCAACTGATCCGCGACAGCAAGGTGGTGCTCGGCACCCAGGCCGAGCAGTCCGGCGCCATCCGCGAGTTCAGCGACGGCCTGGATAAGCTCACCGCCCAGCTGCGCTCCAGCGACCCGGACATTCGCCGGCTGATCGGCACCGGCACCGACGCGGGCCAGCAGATCGACGCGCTGCTGCGGGAGAGCGGCGGCGCGCTCACTCAGGACTTCGGCAACCTGCGCCAACTGCTGCTGGCCATCTCGCCCAAGTTCTACGCGATCCGCCCGCTGCTGCAGTTCCTGCCGCAACTGTCGATCGGTGGCTCGTCCACCGCCCCTGGCGACGGCACCACGCACTTCGGTCTCGTGCTCGAGGCCAACAACCCGCCTGCCTGTACCGTCGGCTACGAGGGAACGCAGCGGACGCTCGAGCAGATGAAGGCGCAGAACCCCGACTTCGACGACACCCGCGACGAGTTCCCGTTCAACAAGGACGCGAAGTGCCTTGCGCCGCAAGGTAATCCGACCGCGGTGCGCGGCGGCGAGCGGGCCGGCCTCGCCGATCCGAACGTGGTGCAGCCTTGGGATTCGACCCCCAAGACCGACCCGGACCGGCTGAACCTGAATCCGATCGCCGTGCAGATGGCAACCCTGATGGGGGTTACGCCGAAGCGGTGACCAGGAACGACGACGTTAGGGTGACTGGCGTGACCGCAGATTTAACGAAGCAGCTCGACTCGACCGAGCCGCGGGAATCACCGGACCCCGCTGACGGCGTGGTGCCCACCGAGGTGGTTGCTGACGCTCAGTCCGATCGTGCGGCTGAGGCACCCGGTGGCGCCGGGGTCATCCGCACGGTCGCCCTGGTCGCGTCCTCGGTCGCGCTGGTCGTCGCCCTCGTCGCCGCCGTGTGGTTCGGCGCGGGCTGGGTGCGCTCGGCCGTCAGCGACGCCCCGCGCGGCGACGCCCGCGACACCGCGCTCGACGCCGCCCGCCAGGCCGCGCTCAACATGACCTCGATGAACCTCGACGACGTGCCGGGCTCGCTGGCGCTGGCCCGTTCCTCGATGACCGGTTCGCTGCTCGAGTCGGCCGACAAGAACAAGGACCAGGCCGAGACGCTGGCCAAGCAGTCCGGCGTCGGCATGAAGTCCAAGGTGCTCGGCTCCGCGCTCACCACGCTGAACAGCGAGAACGACAAGGCCTCCGCCCTGGTCGTGCTGCAGGTGACCGAGCTGCCCAAGGACAAGCCGCCCGCCGACTACCGCTACACCTGGAACGTCGACGTGACCAAGACCGGCGACGTCTGGAAGGCCGAGCAGATCTCCTCGCTCAGCCAGCCGGTGCTGCTGAGTGGTGGCCAGGCGCAAAACCCGCAGGCGCCGCCCGCCGACCAGCCGCCCGCCGCGCCCAAGCCGGGATCGTAGGAGAACCAGCCATGACCTCTCGTAAGCCGATCAACCGGGTCACCTCCAAGCGCCGCCCGGCCGGTGAACAGCAGTCCCGTGCCGCCGCGACGCGCACCACGCCGGCTCGCAAGCCGCGGGTGACGGGCACCACCCGGCCCGCCGCGTCGCGTCCGAAACCGGACGACAAGCGTCCCGAACAGCAGAAGCCGGTTGGCGGCCGGAAGAAGCTCTTGCGCGGTTCCGGTAGCTCGAAGTCGGGTCGCTCGTTCTGGTCCCTCGTCGCCGCCCTGCTGATCGCCGCGTTGCTGCTCGGCGGATTCGCGGCCGTCGCCGCGTCGCGCCCCGGCGTCGACGAGTCGAACAAGGCGTTCGTCGACAACAAGGCCACCGAGGAGGTGCGGGCGGCCGCCGATCACGCGCTGAAGACCGTCTACGCCTACGACGTGAAGAACATCGACGGCTATCGCGACACCGCCAAACAGGTGCTCACCGGCAAGATGCTGGCCGATCTGGACAAGTACGCCGACACCACCATCTCCGCGGTAAAACAGGCTCAGACCAGCGCCGATGCCAAGGCGGATCCGATCGCTGTGACTTTGCTCACCGATGATCGGGCCGAGCTGCTCGTCAACCTGGTCGTCAGTGCCACCAAGAACGGTGCCGCGCAGCAGAGTGTCGCGGGTCCGATCGTGCTGCACATGCAGAAGGTGGGCGATCGCTGGCTGGCCAGCGACATCGTCGACCAGTGATCTTCCAGCGGCCCAGGGGATCTCAGTCCGCCCTGGTCGGTGCCGCAGGGAGCGCTTGCGAGCCGCGAATGCGCGAGGCCGCAGGGAGCGCTTGCGAGCGCGAATGCGCGAGGCCGCCTACTTGACGAGTTTCGCCGGAGCCGTCACGCTATTCACAACAGCGGCAGCTGTCACAGTGGCTCCATTACGCCCCGTCGTCCTCGACGCAGCCAGCGATTCGGACACGGCGCGCCAGCCACGTGAATGTGCGCACGGGTGGTAGGTTGACACCCCCGTGACGGTTGGTGTACGGTTGGACGTTGCGCTGGCTGCCTCCTGTCCATACCTCGATTTGCACACGTAAGTTCCACCTTCCGGTGTTACTTCTGTTGTTGCCTGTTCGGGTTTCGTTCGGGTTGTAATCAGCGGAATTCGTAGCAGACAAGCGACGGTCGCGGACCACCACGCGGCGCGCGTGAGGTGCTGGAAGGACGCATCTTGGCAGTCTCCACCCAGACCAAGGCAGTTGCCGGAATCCCCGGAGCCCCATTGCGGGTGTCTTTCGCGAAGATCCGTGAACCCTTGGAGGTGCCCGGACTTCTCGATCTACAGACGGACTCATTTGCATGGTTGATCGGTTCGCCGTCATGGCGTGAAAAGGTCGCCCTTCGCGGCGATGTCGGGCTAGTCGGGGGACTCGAGGAGGTGCTCGAGGAGCTTTCGCCGATCGAGGACTTCTCCGGCTCGATGTCCCTGTCTTTCTCTGACCCTCGGTTCGAAGAGGTCAAGGCCTCCATCGACGAGTGCAAAGACAAGGACATGACCTACGCGGCGCCGTTGTTCGTCACCGCGGAGTTCATCAACAACAACACCGGTGAGATCAAGAGCCAGACGGTCTTCATGGGAGATTTCCCGATGATGACCGACAAGGGCACGTTCATCATCAACGGCACCGAGCGCGTCGTCGTCTCGCAGCTGGTTCGCTCGCCGGGTGTCTACTTCGACCACTCCGTCGACAAGACCACCGAGAAGGACCTGCACAGCGTGCGCGTCATTCCGTCGCGTGGCGCGTGGCTGGAGTTCGACATCGATAAGCGCGACACCGTTGGTGTCCGCATCGACCGCAAGCGTCGCCAGCCGGTCACCGTGCTGCTGAAGGCGCTCGGTTGGACGAACGAGGAGATCGTCGAGCGTTTCGGCTTCTCCGAGATCATGATGTCGACGCTGGAGAAGGACAACACCGCCGGTCAGGACGAGGCGCTGCTGGACATCTACCGCAAGCTGCGTCCGGGCGAGCCGCCGACCAAGGAGTCCGCGCAGACCCTGCTGGAGAACTTGTTCTTCAAGGAGAAGCGCTACGACCTGGCGCGCGTCGGTCGCTACAAGATCAACAAGAAGCTCGGTATCCACCTCGGCGAGCAGGTCACCGGATCGGTGCTCACCAAGGAAGACATCGTCAGCACGATCGAGTACCTGGTGCGTTTGCACGCGGGTGATCGCGTGATGACCGCCCCCGGCGGCGAAGAGGTACCGGTCGACGTCGACGACATCGACCACTTCGGTAACCGTCGCCTGCGCACCGTCGGCGAGCTGATCCAGAACCAGATCCGGGTCGGCCTTTCGCGCATGGAGCGCGTGGTCCGCGAGCGGATGACGACTCAGGACGTCGAGGCGATCACGCCGCAGACCCTGATCAACATCCGCCCGGTCGTCGCGGCGATCAAGGAGTTCTTCGGAACTTCGCAGCTGTCGCAGTTCATGGACCAGAACAACCCGCTGTCGGGTCTCACCCACAAGCGCCGCCTTTCGGCTCTTGGCCCGGGTGGTCTGTCCCGTGAGCGCGCCGGCCTGGAAGTCCGCGACGTGCACACCTCGCACTACGGCCGCATGTGCCCGATCGAGACCCCGGAAGGCCCGAACATCGGCCTGATCGGTTCGCTGTCGGTGTACGCGCGGGTCAACCCGTTCGGCTTCATCGAGACGCCGTACCGCAAGGTGGTCGACGGTCGAGTGACCGACGAGGTCAAGTACCTCACCGCCGACGAGGAGGACAGGCACGTTCGTGCCCAGGCCAACTCGCCGGTCGACGCCGACGGTCGCTTCCTCGAAGACCGGGTGCTCTGCCGCCGCGGCAACGAGGAGAACGAGCTCGTCGCCGCCGACGAGGTCGACTACATGGATGTCTCGCCGCGCCAGATGGTGTCGGTCGCGACGGCCATGATCCCGTTCCTCGAGCACGACGACGCCAACCGCGCCCTGATGGGTGCGAACATGCAGCGTCAGGCCGTCCCGCTGATCCGTTCCGAGGCGCCCGTTGTCGGCACCGGCATGGAGCTGCGTGCTGCCGTCGACGCCGGCGATGTCGTGGTGAACGAGAAGGCGGGTGTGGTCGAGGAGGTCTCCGCCGACTACGTCACCGTGATGGCCGACGACGGGACTCGCAAGAGCTACCGGATGCGCAAGTTCGCCCGCTCCAACCAGGGCACCTGCGCGAACCAGCGGCCGATCGTTGACGAGAGCCAGCGGGTCGAGGTCGGCCAGGTGCTTGCCGATGGCCCGTGCACCGAGAACGGTGAGATGGCGCTCGGCAAGAACCTGCTCGTCGCGATCATGCCGTGGGAAGGCCACAACTACGAGGACGCGATCATCCTGTCGCAGCGCCTCGTGGAAGAGGACGTACTCACCTCGATCCACATCGAAGAGCACGAGATCGACGCTCGCGACACCAAGCTCGGTGCCGAAGAGATCACTCGGGACATCCCGAACGTCTCCGACGAGGTCCTCGCCGACCTCGACGAGCGCGGCATCGTTCGCATCGGTGCCGAGGTCCGCGACGGCGACATCCTGGTCGGCAAGGTCACCCCGAAGGGTGAGACCGAGCTGACCCCGGAGGAGCGGTTGCTCCGCGCCATCTTCGGTGAGAAGGCGCGCGAAGTGCGCGACACCTCGCTGAAGGTGCCGCACGGTGAGTCCGGCAAGGTCATCGGCATCCGCGTGTTCTCGCGTGAGGACGACGACGATCTGCCGCCCGGTGTCAATGAGCTGGTGCGCGTGTACGTGGCGCAGAAGCGCAAGATCCAGGACGGCGACAAGCTCGCCGGTCGCCACGGCAACAAGGGTGTTATCGGCAAGATCCTGCCGACCGAGGACATGCCGTTCATGCCGGACGGCACCCCGGTCGACATCATCCTGAACACCCACGGTGTGCCGCGTCGGATGAACATCGGCCAGATCTTGGAGACCCACCTCGGGTGGATCGGCAAGGCGGGCTGGGATGT
>NZ_JBITEM010000014.1:0-290561 GCF_044455225.1 Nocardia sp. NPDC051321
CGGGCTGGGAGCGGAGTTCCTCGTCGGCACCGGCGGTGACCTGGCCAACTTCGCCAGCGCGGGCCGCTTGGCCTCCTACGCCGGCCTCGTTCCCGTTCCCCGCGATTCGGGCCGCGTCAGCGGCAACCTGCACCGCCCGAAACGCTACAACCGGCGCATGCGACGCGTGTTCTTCATGGCCGCACTGTCGAGCTTGAAAACGACCGACGGCCCGTCGCGGCGGTTCTATGACAAGAAGCGCGGTGAGCGACTCATTCATACCCAAGCCCTTCTAGCCCTGGCCCGGCGCCTGGTCGACGTGCTGTGGGCACTGCTGCGCGACGGCCGCGAATTCAGCATGGAAAACCCGACCCCGGAGCCCGCTGCGGCTTGACACGGTCATTGAGAGTCTCCTCTGCTTCGGTAAAGCGGTTGGCATAGTGCCGAATTCAGCGATCCGCCAGCTGGTAGGCGGTGACGATGGCGGCGCCGCCGAGGCCGATGTTGTGGGCGAGTGCGACTTTCGCGTCGCCGACCTGGCGGGCCTCAGCCTCGCCGCGTAGCTGCCAGGTCAGCTCGGCGCACTGGGCCAGCCCGGTAGCGCCGAGCGGATGCCCCTTGGAGATCAGGCCGCCGGACGGGTTGACCACCCAGCGCCCGCCGTAGGTGGTGTCCTCGGCGTCGATCAGCTTGTGTCCCTCGCCCTCGCCGCACAGGCCGAGCGCCTCGTAGGTGAGCAGTTCGTTGGGGGAGAAGCAGTCGTGCAGCTCGATCACGTCGAGGTCGTCGGGGCCGATGTCGGCCTGCTCGTACACTTTTCGCGCCGCGGCCGCGGTCATGTCGACGCCGACCAGCGAGCGCGCCGTCTTGGTGGCGAAGGTGGATTCGAGGTCGGTCACCATGGCTTGGCCGACGATTTCCACGGCTCGGTCGCCGAGGTCGTGCTCGTCGACGAAGCGCTCGCTGGCCAGCACTGCCGCACCGGAACCGTCCGAGGTGGGCGAGCATTGCAGCCGGGTCAGGCCGAGCGACTCGTAAACCATTTTGGCGCCGGTGATCTCGTCCAACGTGTACACATCCCGGAACTGCGCGTACGGGTTGTTCGCCGAATGCCGGTGGTTCTTCTCCGCGATCTTGGCGAAATGCGCACGGGTGGAACCATATTGCTCCATGTGCTCGACCCCGGCCGCACCGAACATCCACGGCGCCACCGGCATCGCGAAGTCGCGCAGCTGGGCCAGCGCCTCGATGTGGCGCAGCAGCGGCTGCTCCCGGTCGGTGTACCCCGCCTCCAGCGAACCGGACTGCATCTTCTCGAAGCCGAGCGCCATGGCGCAGTCCGCGAGCCCGCCGCGAATTGCCCTGGCCGCCAGGTAAAGCGCCGAGGAGCCGGTGGAGCAGTTGTTGTTCACGTTGACCACCGGCAGTCCGGTCAGCCCGAGCTCGTAGATGGCGCGCTGCCCGCTGGTCGAGTCGCCGTAGACGTAGCCGACATACGCTTCCTGCACCTGGTCGTAGCGGATGCCCGCGTCGGCCAGCGCCTTGCTGCCCGATTCCCGCGCCATGGCCGGATAGTCCCAGCCCTCGCGGCGACCCGGCTTCTCGAACTTCGTCATGCCGACACCGATGACGAAAACCCTGTCGCTCATACTGTTTCCTTCTCGAATACGGGCTCGAACTCCGCGAGGCCGTCTTGGATGACGAATTGGTCGCTGTCGGACCAGGTTTCGAAGGCATAGCGGTCGCGCCCGTCATCGCGGCCGGTCGCCCATGCGGCAGTAGTGATGGTCTGCTCCGGAAACGCGGACGAACTCAACCGCACGGCAAGCCTTTTCAGCCGGGCCGGGTCGTCCGGGCAGATCCGGCCGATCAGCGCGTGTGAAATGAACGCGATGGTGCACAGGCCGTGGATGATGATGCCGGGCAGCCCCATCGCCTTGGCGAACTCGTCGACGAGGTGGATCGGCATCGGATCGCCCGCTGGTTGGGCGTAGCGGAAGGTCTGGTCCGCGTCGAAGGTCTGCGTCGCGAGGAAGTCCGGTTCGCGAGCCCGCAGGTTCTCGTCGAAGATGTGCGCCGGACTTGGTTCGCCGCGGGCACCTTCGAAGTGACCACCGCGGAAGAAGCCGACGAAGTATTGCTCGTTGACGAGGTCGCCACCGCCGACGCTGTAAGTCTCGATATGCGAGGTGACGACGACGCCCGTGGACTTGCCCTCGATTCCGATCGGCCTGGCCCGCACCGCTAGCGTCTCGCCGGGTTCGATCGGCCGATGGAACCGGAAGTCGTGCTCGCCATGCAGGATTCGCAGCATCAGCTCATCGGGCACCACCGACATGGCGGCATCGGCCATCATCACCGTGATCGGCACCACCGCGAAAACCGGTGGTGCGTATATCCCCTCGACGTGGTGGGTGATCGGATCATTGGTCGCGGCGGCATAGGCGATGGTGCGCGCCCGATCCACCTCGAAGGTGTCGCGCGCGCCCCAGTTGCCCAACCGCGACAGGTTGAAGGTCGTCCCGTCGGTCACTGCTGCCTCGCCGGTCGACGCGTCGTTGCCCATACGGCAACGCTAGGAATCGGCGGCCGCGGTCGGGATGACCGCGCTGCGCACGTTCGGTGACCGCCGCGCTCACCGCATCCGGCCTGGTAGGTTCGGCTCGACCAGCGACGCGGGAGGTGTGGTGACGGCGAGGACGGTGCCGATCGACTTCGTGCGCTCCGCCGTTGCCACCGCCCAGCGCCAAGGCGTCGACATCGAGCAGCTGCTCGGCAGCGTCGGAGTGGCGCCCGAACTGCTCGCCCAGGATCGGGCGCGGGTGACGGTCGATCAGGTGGCCGCGACCATGCGCCTGCTGTGGCGGATCACCGACGACGAACTGTTCGGCCTCGGCCCGGCGCCGGTGCCGCGCGGGTCGATTCGGCTGGTCGGCTTCGGCCTGGTCGCCTGCCGCGATCTGGGCTCGGCGATGGCCCGATTCGACGAATACCAGCGACTACTACCCGGCTTGCCGCCGATGGCGGCGACCACCGAAGGTGGCCGCACCCGATGCACGCTCGATACCAGCGTGCTCGCCGCCGGCGAAGAGCTGCTCACCGTCTTCCTGCTCGCGGCGGCTCATCGGATGATCTCCTGGGGCATCGGCCGCCGAGTTGCCTTGCGCCAGGTCGAGTTTCCGTATCCGCAGCCGCGCAATATCGCCGACTACGATCTCGTCTTCGGCGCCCCGCTGGTCTTCGACGCCGCTACCGCGGCCATCACCTTCGACAGCGAGCTACTCAGCGCGCCGCTCACCCGCACCGAGGAAGACCTCATCGACTGGGCCCGCAACGCTCCGGTCGACGTGCTGTCCCGGCGCGACTACGGCACCTCACTCGCCGAACAGGTCCGTAAGATCCTTACCCGCGGTCTTCGCGGTGACCGGGGGACAGCGGTTGGCGGAGCCGGTGGGGTGGGTGAGCGCCGGGGGACGGCAGCCGGTGGGGTGGGTGAGCGCCGGGGGACGGCAGCCGGTGGGGTGGGTGAACGCCGGGGGACGGCAGCCGGCGGAGCCGGCGGGGTGGGTGAGCGCTGGCCGACCGCCGACGAGGTGGCCAAGCGGCTGGCGATGAGCCCACAGACGGTGCGCCGCAAGCTCGGCGAGGAGGGCACCTCGATCACTCAGATCCGCGAGGACATCCTGCGCGACGCGGCGGTGGCCAGCCTGGTGCGCGGCGACGAGACGGTCGAGGCGCTCTCGGCCCGCCTCGGTTTCTCCGAACCGAGCGCGTTCCGGCGCGCGTTCCGCCGCTGGACCGGCAGCCCGCCCGGCTCCTATCGCGGGTCAAGGCCGGTCGCGGGCTGAATCTCGCTGCGCGGGTTGCTATTGACCGCGCAGGCGACGGTGGTACTTCTCCCTGATCTCCGGGTCGGGCTGCGCGTATGCCGTTGTCGCCCCGGTGAATCGGGCTACAACCAGCTGCGCCCGATACGGCAGCAGCTGCGCCGTCTTGATGATCGCGGCCAGCCTGCGCGGCACCGTCACCATCGGTGTCCCCTTGACCACCGTCCGCAGGATCGCCTGCGCGACATCCTCGGGATCCACCGTCGTCATCGGCTCGATCCAGCCCGGCATGTTCGCACCGGCGGACAGCTCGGTGCGCACGATGCCCGGCAGCACCGCCGAGACCTGCACGCCGTGCTCCTTCATTTCCAAATGCAGCGCCGCGGTGAACCCGATCACCGCGTGCTTGGTCGCACAGTAGGTGGCCAGGCCCGGAAATCCTTGTGTCCCAGCCAGCGACGCGATGTTGATCAGATGCCCGCCGCCGCGCGCCAGGAACCGCTTGGTGGCCAGGCGGGACCCGTGGATCACCGCGCGCAGATTGATGTCAACGATCCGATCGGTCATCGCCTCGTCCTCGTCGGCGAACAGCCCGGTCGGCATGATGCCCGCGTTGTTGACGAGCACATCCAGCGGCCCGAGTTCCGCCTCGAGCTGGTCGAGGAACGCGGCGAACGACGCACGGTCGGTGACGTTCAGCGGCAGGCCGATGATCGTGGCGGCCGGGTCCGCGCCGAGCTCGACCGCCGTCTTGGCGACCAGCTCCACATCGATGTCCCCGATCGCGACCGCGGCGCCCGCTCCGAGAAACGCCTCGGCGGTGGCCCGGCCGATCCCGCGTGCCCCGCCGGTGATCGCGACGACCTTCCCGGTGAGCGGGGTGCTGCCGTTCGGTGCACTGGTCATGGTGTCGGCCTTCCTGTTTCGATCGACCAGCACCGGTCGGTGTGAACAGCCGACCGGTGCGGCGCAATACCCCCAGTGTCGGCGTTCCAGGCGGGATCGTCGGCGGATTCGGCAATCACGAAGCCGCAGAGCAGGACTGACGCGCTCAGAGCCCGCGCGCGATGATCTCCTTCATGATCTCGTTGGTGCCGCCGTAGATCTTCTGAATCCGGGAATCGGTGAAGATCCGCGCGATCGGATACTCGGCCATGTATCCGTAGCCGCCGAACAACTGCAGACAGCGGTCGGCAAGCACGTTCTGCTGCTCGGACAGCCACAGCTTGGCTTTGGCGGCAGTCGGGATGTCCAGCTCACCGGCGACATGCTTCTCGACGCAGTCGTCGAGGAAGCTCCAGCCCACGGTGACCGCCGTATCGCATTCGGCCAGCGTGAATTTGGTGTTCTGGAACGCGAAAAGCGGCTTGCCGAAGGCGCTTCGCTCCTTGGTGTACTCCAGGGTCAGCTCGACCGTCTTCTCCATCGTCGCCATCGCGGTGACCGCGATGATCAGCCGCTCCTGCGCGAGCTGCTGCATCAGCTGGATGAAGCCCATGTTCTCGGTCTCGCCGATCAGGTTCGTGCGCGGCACCCGCACCTCGTCGAAGAACAGCTCGCAGGTGTCCTGCCCGTGCTGGCCGATCTTGTGCAGATTGCGGCCGCGCCGGAAACCCTCGCGGGTCGTCTCGACCGCGACGAGCGATAGACCGCCCGCGCCGCCCTGCTCGTTGGTCTTGGCGACCACCAGCACCAGATCGGCCAGGAAACCGTTGGAAATGAACGTCTTCGCGCCGTTGACGACGTACTCGTCGCCCTGAACGGTCGCGGTGGTGCGGATCGCCTGCAGGTCGGATCCGGTGCCCGGCTCGGTCATCGCGATCGCCGCGACGATCTCGCCGGAGGCCAGCTTGGGCAGCCAGGTCTTCTTCTGCTCGTCCGTGCCGTACCCGGCGATGTAGTGCGCGATGATCGTGCTGTGTACCGGTCCGCCGAAGCTGGGCGCCAGCGCGCGCACCTGCTCGATGGTGATCACCGCGTCGTGCCGGAAGTCGCCGCCCCCGCCGCCGAACTCCTCCGGGATGCTCGGGCACAGCAGGCCGAGCTCGCCCGCGCGCAACCAGACCTCGCGGTCGATGTGCTGCTGCTGGGCCCAACGCTCTTCGTGCGGCGCGCACTCCTTGCCGAAGAAGTCGCGCGACAGCTCGGCCAGCGCGTCCATCTCCGCATCCATCCACCGTGAGCGGTGCCTTGCCATGTTCGCCCGTCCCTTCGCGCAGCCGACATCGTCGTCGTGCCCTTACCGTAGGAATTACCTGGTCCGGCGGGTAGGACCGAGCCGCCCGAATCCGATGACCGCAGCGCTCGTTTCTCTGGTCGGCCCGTGACGGTATCGACGATCGAAACGCAAGGGCGGCCGACGAGCAGAAGGCCGAGCGGATATCGACCGATCGCTCGGTCGGCGCCGCGCTGCTGAACTACCGGGACATCAATGGCTGGGTGAACCGGCTGAAGTCGTTTCCGAACAGGGCCACATTTACAAGATGAATGTGTTCGGGAATGTGAGCAGCACGACCGCGGAATCCGGAAGGCATGCCGACATACAACGTCACCATGGACAAGAACGCCTGAAGAATCTCCGACGTCGGTGGAATTGACGTGCTCGCCCGGCGAGGTAGCCGGGGCCTATTGCAACAAGCGCAACGTTTAAAAGGTTTATTGCGTCGAAGGCGAGCTTCGACGCAATAAACCTTCGAAAGTCCGCAATCGCTGGTGGAGCGTTAGCCGGACATACGCGAGCCGCCGCCCGGTGACCCGGACGGCGGCTCGATGTCTATCGGTGCGAGCTCAGCTCGCGTTGCTGCTTGCCATCTGGCGTTCGGCCTTGGCAGCCTCGCGGGCGAGCATGCGGTCGCGCTGCTCTTCGAACTTCACGACGTCCTTGCCGAGCTTGTCGAGGTACGCGGCGAGCCGCTCGCGGCAGGCCTCGCCGCGGCCGGTGAAGTCCTCGCGCTCGAAGATGCTCCACTTCTTGAGCACCGGCTGCACCACTTCTTCCATGTGCTGGCGCAGGTCGTAGATGCCGTGCTTGGCCATGAGCACGCCGTTGCGGCGGAAGTTGGGCATACCGGCGCCGGGCATCTGGAAGTTCTCCAGGATCAGCGTGATGGCCTCGATCGCCTGGTCCGGGGACAGGTCGAGCGCGGCGGCGCACATGTTGCGGTAGAAGATCATGTGCAGGTTTTCGTCGGCGGCGACGCGCTGGAGCATGCGGTCGGCGATCGGGTCGTCACAGACCTTGCCGGTGTTGCGGTGGCTGACGCGGGTGGCCAGCTCCTGGAAGGTCACGTACGCGACGGAGTGCAGGAAGCCCGCGTCGGCCTCGGTCGGCGACGCGAAGCCGTTGGTCATGTGGATCATCCGGGCCTCTTCGAGGGCGACCGGGTCGACGCCGCGGGTGACCACGAGGTAGTCCCGCATCACGATGCCGTGCCGGTTTTCCTCGGCGGTCCAGCGACCGACCCAGGTGCCCCACGCGCCGTCCTGGGAGAAGTTCTCGGCGATCTCGCGGTGGTAAGAGGGGAGATTGTCCTCGGTAAGCAGGTTGGTGACCATGGCGGCCTTCGCGACCTCACTCAGCCGGGACTGCTCAGGATCCCAGTCGATGCCCCCGAGTGCGGCGAAATTGCGGCCTTCATCCCACGGGACGTAGTCGTGCGGATGCCATTCCTTTGCCAAGGAGAAGTGCCGGTTGACGTTTTCTGCGGCAACCGGCTCCAACTCCGTAAGAAGCTCGAGTTGAGTCAGATCCCTTGCCATGTATGAACCCTTCAGTCTGTGCGTCCGGTCGTGCAGGTCATCCCCCCAAGGTAGACCGATGCCGTGCGGCCATACCTTACGGCACCGTAGGTGTGATGCGAAACGCATCCGAATGCCTGTTGATGCCCCGTGATGCACGTCATATGCCGTCGTTGGCGTTCGGTGATCTCTGTCGAGTGTATTGCCTCGGCCCGCAGCTAGGGGACTATCGCCACGGGCCGAGGAGTGTTAGCCCGGCGTGCTGTACTGCACACACGGCGGCCAATTGCATAGGCCGCCCCGCTCAGCGCTTCCCGCCGAACAGGCCACCGAGAACGTTCCCCAGCGCGCCACCGGCGTTCTTGGCCAGTGCCTCGCCGATCGCGCCGCCGATGCCGCCGCTCTTGCTGCTGCCGCCGAGCAGCCCGCCGAGCACATCGCCGATGCCGCCGTTGCCCGACTGCGGCTGGCTCTGCGGCGTGGCGTTGCCGCCGCCTCCGGTCATCTGCTTGGCCAGGTAGGCGAGCACAATCGGGGCGAGGATCGGCATCAGCTTGGCGATCAGGTCGTTGCCGCCGGTGCCCTCGGTCGCGCCGAGGGTGCTGATCACGGTGTTCTGCTCTGCGCCGAAGACGTTCTCGACGATCTTCGAGCCGTCGGCGACGTCGACCTTGTCGATGTCTACCTGCCCGTCGCCCTCGACCAGGTCGCCATGGTTGTCCAGGGCGCCGACCAGTGAGGCCGCGCCGTCTGGCTTGGTCGCGTTCGCCTGCAACCCGCCGAGGAGCGTGGGCAGCGCCGCTTTGACCGCGTTCGTCGCGGTGCTCTCGTCGACGCCGAGCTTCGCGGCGATCTGGGCGATGGGTACCTGGGAGAGCAAATCATCGAAGGAAGTCATCAGCTCCGCCTTGTCGAGGGATGACCGGGATTGCCCGTGTCGCGCTCACAGTAGGGGAATGCCCGGATGGAGTGTGGTCTTTCGAACCCGCGCGCCGAGGCGCGTTGTCAGTATGGGCCGGGTGGCGGCGCACGCGACAGCCTTGTGAAACGAGAGGGGGCGCCCGGTAGGACCGGGCGCCCGACGAGTGCCCCCAGTAGGGCTCGAACCTACGACCTGCGGATTAAAAGTCCGTAGCTCTACCAACTGAGCTATAGGGGCGCGGTGGGTCAGTGTAGTTGGCGCGGCGCGATGGCCCAAATGGGGGAGCGGCGCGCGTCGGGGGTCGGTTGTCGCTCGGCGCGCGGGGGTCGGCGGATAGTGGCAATCTGATGCCGAGACTTGTTGTCGCGCCTAGTAACGCGGGGTGTGTGGCACACGATCTTGCCGGTAAACATTTGGTACCCAACTTTGTTCATTGCGCGCAGAATTGGCTACCATCCAATCATGTTGGCTAGCAATGTCTTTGGA
Organism: Nocardia sp. NPDC051321; assembly: GCF_044455225.1. Taxonomy (NCBI): domain Bacteria; kingdom Bacillati; phylum Actinomycetota; class Actinomycetes; order Mycobacteriales; family Nocardiaceae; genus Nocardia; species Nocardia sp. NPDC051321. The sequence continues at coordinate 8,953 of NZ_JBITEM010000014.1, forward strand.
TTTGCGGGGGGTGAGGGGTCTGAGCTCGGGCGCACGGGCGGGTGGGGTGAGCGGGCGGGCTCGCCGCCGCCGTCGGGCGCTCCGGTCGGCCGGTCTCCTCGGGTGAACGTTGCTGGGACGCTGTCGAATTGGGGGAGTGGGTACGGAGTGCAGCTTGGTTGCGCAATGTTTGCTGTAACAGTAAACCGGGCCGGTCAGTTACCTGACTCGTCGGTTTGCCGCGTGTCGGATGGGGTTTCCGGGTACGGTGACGACTTGATGAATTCCGGAAGAATCGCCTACTCGTCCGGCGATTCGAAATTCGGCTTATCGTTGATGTGCCCGAACGTGTCGCGAGCGGTCCGGCCGATCGTGGCTTCCTTGAAGACAACGCCGCAGGAGGCAGATCCGAGACGAAGAAATACCCGGGTGCGCACCCCCTGCGGCGCACCCGGGCAGGAAAACTATACCAGCTGGTGTGTTTCAGGTTTTTCGCAAGTTTTCGTACCGAAAGTTTGAAACTGGGCGAAAACCCGGTTTGAAGTATTGATAAAACTCATAACTTCGCGCCAAGGGCCCGTTCCTTTGGGGGTGGCTGTTTGGCGGCGAGTAGGCTTCGGAGGCGTTTCGAGCATGGCACGGCAGCAAGAGCGGGCCCGCCGGACACGTGCGGCGATTATCAGGTCCGCCGCCGTTGAGTTCGGGAAGAGCGGCTATGCCGCTGCATCGCTCAACCGCATATTGGAAGGGTCGCGTGCCACCAAGGGCGCCATGTACTTCCATTTCGATTCCAAGGAAGATCTCGCGCGCGCCGTACTGGAGACGGCGGTCGAACGCTATCGCGCATCGGCCGAGCGTTGGCTCGGCCGAACGGATCTCGGACCACTGGACATCATGCACGGCATGATCGACGAGATGGCATTACGGCTCGAACACGACATCATCGTGCAGGCCGAATACCGGTTGATCATCGAGCCCGACTTCTATCGGGACGTGCAAACCGGCGGTGGACGAATACTCGGGCGCGCCACCCGCGCGCTCACGGTCCGCGCCATCGATCAAGGACAGCTGCGCGCCGACGCGGACGCCGACCGGTTCACCCGCACGCTGACCGCCGCGCTGGCCGGCCAGCGCTACATGGTCGACGCGCACAGCACCGGCAGCGGCCTCGATCTGCGTGCCCGCTTCGAAGAAGCACTCGAAGTGGTCGTCGAATCCATGTCCACCCCGGAGTGGGCCGAAAAGTTCCGCAACGACGGCTGGCGCACCCACGCGCGCCTCGAAGAGCTCAGTTTGGGACTCTGATCAGCCGATTTGGGAATCGAGTCCGGTCTGTCATAAGCTAACCGGGCTCCCAACGGACAGCCGTTGAAGCCGGTTCCGGAGAAATCCGGAGGCGAGCCCCCTTCGTCTAGCGGCCTAGGACGCCGCCCTTTCAAGGCGGTAGCGCGGGTTCGAATCCCGTAGGGGGTACGGTCTACGGACCGTTGGAAGCACGCAAGGCCCTGTGGCGCAGTTGGTTAGCGCGCCGCCCTGTCACGGCGGAGGTCGCGGGTTCGAGTCCCGTCAGGGTCGCAAAAGAGGCGCCGGAGCAATCCGGCGTTTCGCGTATGGCATTCAACTCGGGTGCCTGCGGCCAGGTAGCTCAGTTGGTACGAGCGTCCGCCTGAAAAGCGGAAGGTCGCCGGTTCGATCCCGGCCCTGGCCACTCCACTCGTAGGCGAGCCCTGCACGCAAAATGCGCGTGCGGGGCTCGTTTCGTTCGTTTCTTGTGGGGGTGCAACCCCCACGCCCCGCTCGGCGGGGCTTCGCCCCCCGAACCCCCCCGGGGTTGTGGTCGCGTCGGGTGGGTGGCTGCTGACTCGGTTCAACGCTCGCCGGTGGCTTCGTCTCCGGCCCTTTCCTTCGTACGCAATCCTCGCGCCCTGCTCGGCGGGGCGCGCTTCCGAACCTCCCGGGCTCTCCGGCGACTTTGCTTCCCCCCTTGGTGCGAGACTTGGGGAATGGAGACCGAGTCGGTGAAGGTGACTGCGATCGTTGAGGGCGACGTCGTGCACGGTAGCCAGGAACCGCCAACTCGCGGGGCCTGATCAGACATCGTCTGCGGCTCATGCTCGAGTCGTGGAATGGGCTGCGTTCCAACAGTTCCGGTCGGATGGCTGCGTAGTGCACCGCTTCGACACCTACGCCGCAACCTTCGCACCCCTCGTCGGCCCCCAATCCGGCCCGCCCATCGCCTGATCCGCAGCGAACGGGACATGGTGGCGGCGAAGTGCGAGTGGCGGCGCCGTCATGGCCCGCTCGGTGCGGGTGGCGCTGCCGTAGGGTGGCTGGGTCATGGTGGCCCTTCTACTAGCGCTCGCGGGTTTCGCGTTTCTGGACTCGTTGGATGTGTTGTTGGTGGGGGTTACCACGGCGGTGGTGGCGGATAGCCGGGTCGGGCGGCGGTCGCCGGTGGTGGGTGGAGTGAGTTTTATCGCGGGGGTTTTCGCGGTTACTACCGCGTTCGGCATCTGTACGGTGCTTGGGCTGAACTTTCTTACTGGGCTGGTGCGGTTCGAACTCACGCCTGGGGTGCGGTATTGGGGTGAGTTGGTGCTGGGGGTGGGGTTGCTTGTGCTCAGCCGGATTCCGGTGGCGAGGCGGGCAGAACCGCCGGCGTGGGCGGGGGCGGTGCGGCGGCGGCCGTGGTTGTTCGGATTCGTCGGGATGGCCATCGGTCTTGTGCAGGCGCCGACGGCGGTGCCATATCTGGCGGGGCTGGCGATGATCTCCGCGCAGGATCCGCTGCCCGCGCTGTGGCCGCTGATGGTGGTCGCCTATTGCGCGCTCGCGCTGTTGCCGCCCTTGCTGGTGCTGCTGCTCTCGCTGCGGCAAACCGCAAGGGCGAGGCGGGTGTACCGCGTGGTGGTGCGGATTCTCACTCGCTACGTTCCGTCGGCATTGCGCGTCCTGTTCGTGGTCTTCGGCACAGTCCTGGTGCTCCATGCCCTCGTCCACTTTCGTTACCTCTGGTAATCCCTGGCGTTGATCTTGGAAATGGGGTTACAACGGCGGCTCCGGTGGAATGCTTGGGTCATGGCTGAGCGCTGGTATTACTGCTTGAAGCACAAGCGGGCCGAAAAAGGGCGGCAGTGCTGGTTCCAGGATCGGATGGGCCCGTATCCGGATCAGGCGACCGCGGAACGGGCACTGGAGATCGTCAAGGCGCGCAATGCGCAGGCCGACGCGGGGGACGCGGACTGACGTTACGATGCTCGGGTGCTGATCCGCACGTCCTGCGCGACAACTGATTTGGTATGAACACGGGTAACTCACCGGGTACCGGCTGACTGATCTACCGAGTTGCCGCCGGCCGCCAACGCTGCTCGAGCGCATCCTGAGTCGGTCAGGGGCTCGGAGAGGCGGGGGAGTCCACTCAGGTGCGCTTCAGTTCTATCAAGTACGGTTTCCTCCGAACTCAAACGAATGCTCGGTGGTCCTGACGTGGGCTGCGAGCTGGACCAGGATCAGCAGGGAGGGCGACCCTTGAGGGTTACCGTTGTTGTGCCGACCTACAACGAGCGGGAGAATCTGCCGGTTGCGGTGGAGCGGCTGACCGCGCTGCCGGTGCCCGACCTGCACGTGCTCGTGGTCGACGACAGTTCGCCGGACGGTACCGGTGAGGTCGCCGACAAGCTGGCCGCGGAGCTGCCGAACGTGGTCGGCGTGCTGCACCGCACCGAGAAGGACGGTCTAGGGCGGGCCTACATCGCCGGGATCACCCGGGCGCTTGACGAAGGCGCCGACGTGGTGATCCAGATGGACGCCGACCTGTCGCATCCGGCCGAGGTGATTCCGGCCATGCTGGAGAAGCTGACGACCACCGACGCCGGCGTCGTGCTCGGCTCGCGCTACGTGCCGGGCGGCTCCACCGCCGACGAGTGGAAGTGGCACCGCAAGGCGCTGTCCGCGTGGGCCAACTTCTACGTGAACCTGATCCTGCGGCTCGGCGTGAAAGACGCCACCGCCGGGTTCAAGGCGTGGAAGGCCGACACGCTGCGCGCGATCGACGTCGCCTCGATCCGCAGCAACGGCTACTCGTTCCAGGTCGAGATGAACTACCGGACGGTCAAGAAGGGCATCGAGATCGCCGAGGTGCCCATCCGTTTCGAGGAGCGCACCCTCGGCGCGTCCAAGATGAGCCTGAAGGTGCAGCTGGAATCGGCGCTGATGCCGTGGAAGCTGTTGTTCGGCTGGTCCGCCTCTCCGTGACTTTAGGCCAGACTGAGGTGCGCTTCAGCACCGTTGGCGGCCGACGGTGGGTAGTGGGTGAGTCAGCCCGTACCCGGCGAGTTACCCATGTACTCGCGAAACGAGTTCTTCTGTTGAGAAACCGCAGGGTCCTACATCCGCAACGGATGTAGGACCGCAGGGCTCACGGGTGGTTCAGTTGGCGGGCAATCCACGGCGCATCGCTTCCAGCCCGACGACGAGCACCGGTGCGAGCACCAAGTGCATGACCGACAGTGTGACGGTGGTCGCGGTGTCGAGGGCGGCGGCAACGGTCAGTCCGATGGTCGCCACGGCGAGCACGCCGCCGACGATCTGGGCGACCCGCAGCACGCCGGCCCACAGGTAGGAGATCAGCGCGGCCAGGGTCATGCCGATGAACAGCGGCACTGCGGCGGAGGCGGCCACCGTACCGGCGCCGATCTGTGTGGTGACACCCTTGTCGACCGCTTCGAACGAACCGCCCGCGGCTTCGCCGAGTAGCCAAACGACCAGGTTGACGGCGACAGCGACAACGACGCTGCCGATGACGGCGGTCGGCCGGTTGACGGCCGGGATGCGCAGCGTGGGTGCGGCGGTTTGCGTGATGGTCATGATGTTCTCCCTCATCCGGAGCGGTGTGCTCGGTACTGAGAACCATCTTGAAACCTGAACAATTATTTAGGTCAATTCGAGACGGCTGTGCGCTGTCTCACGCGGTAGATCACCGCCGCAATGGAATTCGTTGCGGCAGGCGAGGGTTCGCGCGGATCAGTCCGGCTCAGGCCAGTCCAGCAGTGTGTCCAGATACAGCTGACGAACCCCGGCCACCTTGTCGTCCAGGTCATTCGGATCCCACGCGCTGACGTCGATGGGTTTGAGAATCGCCACGTCCACGGTGCCAGGGCGGGCGACCATCGAGTTGCGCCAGCAGATTTCACCCGCATTGCGGATCACGATGGGAATGATCGGCACGCCCGCCTGGATGGCGATATGGAAGGCGCCCTTCTTGAACGGGCCGACTTGCGGCGTGTACGAGCGCGTGCCCTCGGGCGCGACGGCGATCGACAGCCCGCCGCGCAAGGTATCGACCACCGGCGCCAGCGCGGCCTTGGCCTTGTCGGTGCTCGACCGATCGATGAAGGTCACGCCGACGAACCGCATCAACGGGCCGAAGATCGGGTTGCGGGTCAGCTCCTTCTTCCCGATGCCGGTGACCCCGCCCCGCAGCACCTCGGGGACGATGATGATGTCGAACTGGCTCTGATGATTGAAGAGGAAAACCGCGGGTCGCGGGGCGCGCGCGTGCTCCGCGCCGGTCACCCGGAGCCGCACGCCCGCGATGCTCAAGGTGTTGCCCGCCGCGTGTTCCAACAGCGCATCGGCCATCTGCCGATGGTCTCTGGTCGGCGACTTGACCGCGACACCATAGAACGCGCCGCCGAGCAGCCCGGCGAATCCCGCTGTGGTGCGGGCGTAGTCGACCGGTCGAGCGGCTGGGCGCGGCCGGAAGCGCAGCGTCGGCCAATCGTGTTCGGCGGCAACGGTGGTGATCTCTTCATCGGGGTTCACCGTGATTGGATGGCCGACCAGCGACAGCAACGGCAGATCGGCGGCGCTGTCGGTGTAGGCATAACTACGGGCGAGATCAATGCTGTCGGCGGCGAATTCGCGAACCGCCTCGGCTTTACCGTTGCGCCACAACGTCTTCCCGTCCGGATAGCCGGTCAAGACGCCGTCCTGAGCCGCCATCGGGGTGGCCAGCACGTGGTCGACGCCTAGTTCGGCCGCCGCGGGCGCTACCTGAAAACGCGTCAGTGAGCTGGTCAGTACCACCGTGTGCCCGGCGGCCTGATGCGTCCGGATCAGTTGCCACGCTTCGAAATACAGGTGCCCGTACATCTTGCGCCGGAACAGCCGCTCGCCGAGCGCGTCCAGCTCGTCCTCCCGCTTGCCCGCGAGCGCCTCGCTGAGCTGGTTCAGATACCGCCCGTACTCGCCGTCGGTGGTGCCGTGGCGAATGCCGCGCAGCAGCACCTCCTCGGTGCCCGCCCGGCGGAACAATCGCCGAAACGTCCCTCGACGTGGGAAACCGTCGACGACGGTACCGCCGAAGTCGAAGATCGCCGCGACCGCCGCACCCTGTGGCCCGGAGCGGATCGCGGCGAGCACGCCGTCGAGATCGGCACTCACCGGGTCTCCCTGTTGGACGGGTCGAGCGCGGCCGCCTGCGAGATGCGGGCGCCGATGGTGCGCAGCCGATCCGCGAATTCCACTCGGCGCTCGGTCAATTCCGCTCTGCGCTTGGCGGAATCATGGGCGACCCCTTCGAGTAACTCGTAGTTGTCGGCGAGTTTCAGTGCGCTGGTGAACAATTCGGTGGAGACCGACTCCGGGCTGTGCAGCCGCTGCTGCAGCATCATCTGCTTGCCGACCGAGACGCATTCGGCGATGAACTGCTTGCGGTCGAGCTCGGTCTCGGGGTCGCGGGCGGCCAGCCGCTCGGCCACCACCAGTTGCGCGTCGAAGAACGAGCGAAGTACCCGGTGCGCCATCATGAATCCGGAGCCGGTGAGCTTGGCCATGACCTCGGCGCCGAGGGTGTTGTCCCTGGTGTGGCTGTGCCACTCCGGATCGAGCAGCAGCATCTCGGCGGTCATCTGCTCGGCGAACTCGGCCCGCTCGGGGAAGAAGAACTCGAACTTCAACAGATCGCGCAGCTGGAACGCCTCGTCCCAGCCGGTGGTCAGCTGGTCGGCGCCGTCGCTGTCCAGCGCGGCCAGGATGGACAGTTCGAGGATGGCGCGGTTGACGAACCAGTGCACCGCGCTGTTGCGATAGAACGCGGCCTCCAGGTGCGCGCCCGACTCGATCGAGTACACCGGCTCCAGCCCGGCGCGGTAGACCGTGACCACCTTGGCCAGCGAGAGTTGTTCCAGCACAACGGCAAGGCCTTGATCGTCCGACAACGCGGCCAGCTCGCCGTGCGGCAGATCGCGCTTCTCGATGTACCCGAGCACCGGAGCGAGCACCGTGCGCACCTCGCCGAGGGTGAGGGCGCGCTCGTGCACACCGAGCAGCGCGAGGGTGACCAGCGCGTTGACCGTCACCGGCGTCACCGCGTTGATGCCGACGGCGATCTCGAACGCCAACCGCTGCACGGCCTTCCGCTCCAGCTCGGCCGCATCGGGCGCGTCGGGCGCGCCCTGCCCGGTCTCGGTGAGTCCGGCAGGCGCGGGCTCCATGCGGTGCAGTGGGATGGTCAGCGGCGGCGTGGTGAGCGGATCGCCATGCGCCGCGAGCCGGTCGCGAGCCGAAAGCGGTTCGCCGAACCGCACATACACGTGCCCGGCCGAATGCTGTTGGCTGCGTACATAACGCGCGAGCCAGGCCAGCCCCTCCGGCTTCTTCTTGCCGCCGACCTGTTCGGTCGAGATGGCGCCGAGCTCGTTGAGCCGCTCGTAGGTGATCGACACCGGCACCAGCATGACGTCCTCGACCCGATCCGCCCGCACCGCCGCGGCAAGGTAATTCAGCAGTCCGTAGCGCGGCGGGCGCAGTTTTCCGGTGCGGCTGCGGCCGCCCTCGAAGTACCACTCCAGGTTGAAGCGTTTGGCGAGCAGGTAGGCGAAGTACTCTTCGACGACCGCCTTATATACCTCGTCGTCGCCGAAACTGCGCCGGATGAAAACGGTTCCGGTGCGCCGGGCGATCGGCCCCATCGGCCAGAAGCTGAGGTTCGCGCCGCCGATCACATGGTTGGGTGGAAAGTCGTTGCGGGCCAGCACATCACCGAGCACGAACGCGTCCACGTAGGAGCGGTGCGAGGGCAGGAAGACCAGCGGGTAGCGGCGGTTGAGGTCGCGCAGCGCGGCCAGGCCGGAGTCGTCGGAGTCCACCTTCCAGGTCGACGCGTGGATCGGCCGCATCGCCTGGGTGAACAGGTCGGAGACCAATCTGCTTTGCGCGGCGACGAGTTCGTTCAACGCCTTCTCGGCGCGGCGGTACACCTCGTGCGGGCCTGCGCCGATCTGGTCGGCGATGAGCTCGAGCCTGCGCACGAAGTCGGGGGAGTCGAGGATCTCCTCGGCCACCAGCCTCGGCACCTTGTAGCGGTCGCCGATGATGGTGCGTTCGGCCCGCTCCAGCGCAACTACCGCGGCGCGCACGATGGCGCGGGCGAACGGCTCGGCGGTGCCCTTGGCGACCAGCGCGGCGGCTTCGGGGTTGTTCGTGCGTAGCTCGCTGAGCAGCGCGGGCTGCCCGGTGAGCACCACGTGCCGGTTCGGCTGGCCGACCAGCTTGCGCTGGGCGAGTCGATTCGGCTTGCGCGGGTTGGTCAGCAGTGCCATGTCCGCGAAGGTGATCCGGCGGACGCCGTCGCGCTCCGGTGGCCGCCAGAGCACCCGCACCGGCACCACGAGCGGATCGTCGTGCCTGCCGACCAGCCGGCCCGCCACCGCGCCCGCGTCCAGATCCAACTGGGTGATCGGCGCGTCGGTGCCGAACTCCTTGGCGATCCCGCCCTCGGTCAACCAGGCCCCGATGAGTTCGCGCTCCACCCCGGAGGCCGCGTCGACCAGCGCCACCACCGACCCCGGTGCCGACGCTCGCTCACTATCCGCGGGCGATCCGCCACGGTGCTCGATCATTGACTTTGGTCCCTCCGACTGATGATCTCCCCATTGAATCCCCTCAAGCCGCTATTGCGCAGGCTGTTCCGCCTCTCCGAGTATTCAGGCCAGATCAGGGTGCCACGGCAGCTCCAGCGGCGGCCGGAGGTAAGCGGCGGGTTCGATCAGCCGTCCTCGCCGAGTTACCCATGTCCTTGCGTGATCAGTTGTTGTGTTGCGGCACAGATCCGACGCTATGCCCGGTGGGCGAATTACGCTGCGCATATGGATTGGGCCCTACGCGCGTGTGGCTGGCATGGCCACTACACCTATGCACCGGATGAGGCGGACCTGGCGGATCGGCTGCGGGTCGACACCGTGGCCGGGGTGGCTTGGCGCTGCCTGCGCTGCGGGACCTTTGTGCCCGGCGACCCGGTCGGCACCGGTCCGGCCGACCACGCGCCCGAGGTGCCGCGCGGGCGGCTGCTGCGGGATCGATGGTTGATGCGGGCGTTGGCGATCGAGCGGTTGCTGCGCGGGTTGGTCTTGGTCGGCGCGGCGTTCGGGGTGCTGAAGTTCCGGACGTCTCGGGAGACGATGCGGGCCGCGTTCGACCAGGATCTGCCGCTGCTGCGCCCGCTGGCCGACCAATTCGGCTGGGACGTCGACCGATCGAAGATCGTGCATCTGATCGATCAGGCCTTCTCCCTGTCGAATACGACGCTGCTGTGGGTGGCTGTCGGCATCTTCGTATACGCGGCGCTGCAGGGGATCGAGGCGCTCGGGCTGTGGCTGATGAAGCGCTGGGGTGAGTATTTCGCCGTCGTCGCGACGAGTCTGTTTCTGCCGCTGGAGATCTACGAGTTGACCGAGAAGGTGACCGCGCTGCGGATCGGCGCGCTGCTGATCAATATCGCCGCGGTGGTCTGGCTGCTCTACTCGAAGCGGTTGTTCGGGCTGCGCGGTGGCGCGGCCGCGTACCACGCGGAGCACAGCGCGGAGAGTTTGCTGAGCGTCGAGCGTTCGGCATTGGCTGTTCCGCCGAAATGGCTGGTCAAGTCCCCGGCGAAGTGATCGTTCGTTGGTAGTTCGGTGTGTTTGCGGGCACAGGCGCGAGTTAGTCAGGAAATGCTAACCTTACCTCCAAAGTTGGGCCAGAATGAACTTTGGAGGATCGTTGTCGACCACGGACGAACGCTTGCGGGTGGAGTATGTGACCGATCCGGCGGCAGCGATGTCCCGGCTGGCGGGAGCCGATCGGTTCGGCGAGTACGTGATGTACGAGCGGCCCGGCGAATGGGTGTTCGCGGCCGATCCGATCGGCGGCGTCGAACTCGATGTCGAGGAACTGCGGGTCAGCTGGGCCGGGCAGACCACGGCCACTCGATGGCAGGGCCGCCCGGCGCGCGTCCTCGATCAGGCGCTCGGCACGCTGCCGCTCGATGGCCGGAATGCCTACGGCTGGATCGGATTCGAGTTCTGCGCGTGGGCCTACGAGGCGACCGCGCACCTGGACCCGCGGACCACCTTGGCGCAGTTGATGATTCCGCGCATCGAGGTGCGGATCGGCGCATTCGGGATCCGGGTCTCCGGCGCCACTCCCGCGGAGACCGGGGATATCCACGACCTCATCACCGCATCGCAGGAAACCGAACTGCCGCAGCCACATCCGGCCGATATCCGGCTCGATCCGACCGGTTACGCGAACCGGGTGGCCGAAGCGGTCGGTGAGATCCAGGCGAACCGCTACCAGAAGGTCATCCTGTCGCGGAAGGTCGATCTGCCGTTCGTGGTGGACGTGCCCGCGACCTATCGGCTCGGCCGCGCGCACAACACGCCCGCACGGTCGTTCCTGCTGCGGCTCGGTGGGCTCGAGGCGGCCGGGTTCAGCCCGGAGCTCGTCGCCTCGGTCGACGAGAACCGGACGGTGACCACCGAGCCGGTCGCGGGCACCCGGGCCTTCGGTCGCGGCGCGGACATCGACGCGGCGGCCCGCGCCGACCTGCTCACCGACCCCAAAGAGATCGTGGAGCACGCGATTTCGGTGCAGACCTCGTTCGCGGAGATGGCCTCGGTGGCCGACCCTGGCACGGTCGCGGTCACCGACTTCATGACGGTGCGCGAGCGCGGCAGTGTGCAGCACATCTCCTCCATCGTGTGCGGCACGCTGGCCGCCGACCGGTCCAGCTGGGACGCGCTCGAAGTGCTGTTCCCCTCGGTCACCGCGTCCGGCATCCCCAAACGGGCAGGCATCGATGCGGTGTTCCGGCTCGATCACGATCCGCGCGGGCTGTATTCCGGTGCGGTGGTGACGGTTTCGCCGGGCGGCGCGCTGGAGGCGACGCTCGTGCTTCGCGCGATCTATCAGACCACCGAGGGTGCCTGGCTGCGCGCCGGTGCCGGCATTGTCGCGCAGTCCAGCCCGGAGCGAGAATTCGAGGAGACCTGCGAAAAGCTGGGCAGCATCGCGCCTTACGTGGTGCAGGCGCAGTAAGGGCTTGCCCATTGCCGTTCCCGCGATATCCGGCGGCACCGATCAGCTCTGGACGGTACGCAGCGCCTTCTTACTGGATCGCGTGCCGTGCTCGAACCGCCGCCGCCGACGCGCGGGACTCGGCACACCCGACCGGCTGCCCGTCGTGGCGGCGCTCTATCTGGAGGTCGCGGCGCTGAGCGACGACGAGGTGCTGGCCCAGGTATGACGCGACGTCACGGTTAGAATCGCCGACATGAGCAGGTGGGATACCTCGAATTTGCCCGATCAGAGCGGCCGCACGTTCATCGTGACCGGCGCGAACAGCGGGCTGGGGGCGGCCACGGTGCGGGCGCTGGCCGGGGCAGGCGCGAACGTGGTACTCGCCTGCCGCAACGTCGCCAAGGCCGAGCAAGTGGCCGCGCCGCTGGGTGACCGCGCGGTGGTGCGGAAGCTGGATCTCGCGGATCTGGCGTCGGTGCGCGCGTTCGCCGAGGCGACCGACCGGGCCGATGTGCTGATCAACAATGCCGGGGTGATGGCGCTGCCGGAGCTGCGGACCGCCGACGGATTCGAAATGCAGGTCGGCACAAACCATCTCGGGCACTTCGCGCTGACCGGGCTGCTGCTGGACAAGATTTCGGAGCGGATCGTCACGGTCGCCAGCGGCGCGCACATCATCGGGAAGATCGACCTGGACGACCTCAACTGGGAACGTCGCAAATATCAGCGCTGGCAGGCCTACGGGCAGGCGAAACTGGCCAACCTGATGTTCGCCCGCGAGCTGCACCGCAGGCTCACCGCGGCGGGGTCGTCGAAGATCTCGGTCGCCGCCCATCCCGGGTACGCCTCGACCGAGCTGCAGTCGCACACCGAGTCGATCCAGGACGCGGTGATGTGGCTCGGCAATCTATTGCTTGCGCAGAACGCTGAGATGGGCTCGCTGCCAACGCTTTACGCCGCAACGGCAGACGTCGAGCCGGGCGGGTACTACGGTCCGACCGGCTGGCGTGGGCTGCGCGGCTATCCCGGCGCCTCCGGTTCGTCGAAGGCGTCGCGCGACGAGGCCGTCGCTCGCGGACTGTGGGATCTCTCGGAGAAACTGACCGGCGTCACCTACGACTTCGCGAAATAGGGTCAGCTCAGGATGTGCAAATCGTAGAACAGCTGGTACCGATTCGGATCGTCCGGCAAGAACCAGTGAAAGCCTTCCAGCAGGAAGATCATCACCAAGTTGATCGCCAGCACCAGGCCGAGAAACCACAGGGCGATCAGCCCGACCAGCCGATGCGGCGTCGCCGGGATCGTCCGAGCCGCGGTGCTGTGCGAAAACGACAGCACCGCACCGACGGTCGCGATCGCGGCGACGAAAAGGATCCAGGCCCAGACATACAGGTGCAGCCCGAGCACCGGCTCGCCGTAGCCGCGGTCCCCGGGCAGGATGTGCAGCATCGTCTGCCGCCAGGAGGTGAACCCGCCTGCGACGCAAGCGACTACGGCCAAACCCCAGCCCATCGCGTAATCCCGGGCGGCGACCGCCCCCGTCGTGCCCTTACGGACGATGACTGCCGCCCCCAGCGCGGCCAGCGCCATGAACACGCGCTGCACCATGCACAGCGGACACGGATATTCGTGGTCGCCGAACTGCACGGCGAGCCCGCCGCAGATCACGCCGGTCCAGCCGACCACGAAAACGACGGCCAGCCAGTATTGCAGCTGTCCCACAACACTTCCCGTCGTCCGCACGGGCACGGTCTCGGTGGCCATCAGTAGGTCAGCCCGAGGCCGAGACCGCCGGTGATGTGATGTGCGAGCAGGAGCACCGAGGCGACCAGCAACACCCACCAGGCGCCGAGCACCGCCCGCCGGGAGCGCTGCTGATACAACGCGATCAGGGCCACGAGCAGTCCGCCGAAGATGAGCGTGTCCATAGCTGTCGGACATTACTTGCGTCGCGAGGCCTGGTCCGTGGACACGCCGCGTCCTGAGCTGGGACGATGAATCGAAACGAGGAGTGACTCAGGTCACCGATCCTGTTGATGTCACACATCGCCGACCCGTGTCGTCCTCTCTGTGAAGACGCAGCACAACCACGAAGGAAGGCACATCATGGACGCCCGCATCAACCTCTTCGCCAACCAGGTGGCAGGCAGCTTCATCAAGCGGCTCAACAACGCCGCCAGGGTCATCAACGACTCCACCCTGCCCGCCGCCACCCACGAGCTGATCAAGATCCGGGCCAGCCAGATCAACGGCTGCGGCTACTGCACCGACATGCACACCAAGGACGCCGCGCACAACGGCGAGACCTCGGTGCGGCTCAACCTGGTCGCCGCCTGGCGCGAGGCCACCGTGTTCACCGAGCCCGAGCGGGCCGCGCTCGCGCTGACCGAGGAGGCCACCCGGATCGCGGACAGCCGCGGCGTCAGCGACGAGGTGTGGCAGGACGTGCGCAAGCACTACGACGACGACCAGATCGCCGCCCTGATCTCCGCCATCGCGATGATCAACGCCTGGAACCGGTTGAACGTCATCGCGCGCACCCCGGCCGGCGATTACCAGCCCGGCCAGTGGGGCTGAGCTCGAGCAGCCGCCGCCAGCGAATCACCGAACGCCATGCCGGGTAACCGACGTGGCGTTCGGCCGAACCACCCCTGTGGCATACGGCACGGTCGGTCTGCCCCTCGATCCTTGCCTGGTACAGTCCCTGACGTGCAGCGCGTGTATTTCTGGTTTAGCAAGCCGGCCCCGGGTGGGCTGGTCTGCGGCAACCACTTGCGCTGACGACATTCCACCCCGAGCCGGACAGACCGGCTCGACGGGGTTTCGTCCGTGGGTCGGCCGAAGAAAAGGAAACCCACATGACTACCGCTGTCGACGTCGATCCACAGCATGCCCACCCGTCGCCCGACCACCACCCCTCATCGAATCGCTCCGCGATGCTGTTCGGTCTGGACGACCAACGCACTTTAAGCGTCAGCCCGTTGCGCTCGCCCGCCGAAGTACGCCAGGTGCACCCCATCACCGACGAGCTCGCCAACACGGTGCGCCGAGGTCGCGCAGCCACCGTCGACGTGCTGAACGGCGTGGACGACCGCCTGATGGTGATCGTCGGCCCGTGCTCGGTGCACGACCCGGCCGCCGCCCTCGACTACGCCCGCCGCCTGGCCGCCAAGGCCGCCGAGCTGGACGACCGGCTGCACGTGGTGATGCGGGTGTACTTCGAGAAGCCGCGCACCACCCTCGGTTGGAAGGGGCTGATCAACGATCCGCACCTGGACGGCTCCTTCGACGTGAACACCGGCCTCGGTTTCGGCCGCAAGCTGCTTGCCGATATCTCGGCCCTCGGCCTGCCGGTGGCGTGCGAGTTCCTCGACCCGATCACCCCGCAGTACATCGCGGACCTGGTCTCCTACGGCGCGATCGGCGCACGCACCGCGGCAAGCCAGGTGCATCGCCAGCTGAGCAGCGCGCTGTCCATGCCGGTCGGCATCAAGAACGGCACCGACGGCGACGTGCAGGTGGCCGTCGACGGCGTCCGCGCGGCGGGCGCGAGCCACGTGTTCCCCGGTACCGACCTGGACGGTCGTGCGGCGCTGATCCGTACCACCGGCAATCCCGACTGCCACGTCATCCTGCGCGGCGGCACCTCCGGCACCAACTACGACGCGGCGTCGGTCGCCGAGGCAGGCATGCGGTTGGAAAAGGCCGGGCTGCCCCAGCGGGTGGTGGTCGATGCCAGCCATGGCAACAGCAATAAGGACCACAACAAGCAGGTCGACGTGGTCTCCGATATCGCGGGCCGGTTGGCCGCCGGCGAGCCCGGTGTGGTCGGTGTGATGTTGGAGAGCTTCCTGGTCGCCGGTCGGCAGGATCTCACGCTCGGCCACGCCGACGAGCTCACCTACGGTCAGTCCATCACCGATGCCTGCCTCGATTGGGACACCACCGCCGGGCAGCTCGACCGGTTGGCCGACGCGGTGCGGCGTCGCCGTAACCCCTGACTGCCGAGCGGCTTTCGGCTTCCCGCACCCTGTGCTTGGCGGGAAGCTGACCGTCGGTTCGGGGTCAGAGCACCGGACCAGCACCTGCCAAGTGGACCGAGACGCGATCGGCCGAATCGGCGAGGATCGACAGCGTGATCGAAATGGCGGCAATTCTCGGAGTAGCGGCCGTGGCGTTGGGATTGGTACTCACGCCGGGGCCGAACATGATGTATTTGGTGTCCCGGACCGTGTCGCAGGGGCGCCGCGCCGGGCTGGTGTCGCTCGGCGGTGTCGCGGCGGGTTTCGGGGTGTATCTGATCGCCGCCACGGTGGGGATCACCGCGGTGTTCGCGGTGGTGCCCGGCTTGTATATGGCGGTGAAGCTGGCCGGGGCGGCGTACCTGCTGTGGCTGGCCTGGCAGGCGTTGCGGCCCGGCGGCACTTCGGTTTTCGAGCCCGCGACCCTGCCGGACGACCCGTCGCGGCGGCTGTTCATGATGGGGTTTCTGACGAACCTGCTGAATCCGAAGATCGCGATCCTGTACATGGCGCTGATCCCGCAGTTCGTGGTGCCCGGCCACGGGCACGTCTGGTTGCAGAGCCTGGTCCTCGGCTCGGTGCAGATCGCGGTGGGTTTGAGCGTTGACGCGATGATCGTGCTCGGCGCGGCAGGCCTGTCCGCCTTCCTCACCGGCCGCCCGCTCTGGCTGCGTGCCCAGCGCTATCTCATGGGCACCATGCTCGGCACCATCGCGGTGCTCGTCGCCACCGATCGCGCCCGCCCCACCCCGGCCTGACGCCCCGCGGCACGCGCGGGGCCTGTCGGTGATGCGCGCGTGGCGGGGTATGACACGGTAAGCGGCATGGTGGATTTCGGTGCTGCGCACTTCGGGTCGGCGGTCGAGGCGGTGCAGCATGTCGGGGAGTTGTTCGGGGTGTTCGCGTTCGCGAGTTCGGGCGCGCTGCTCGCCGTCCGGCGCGATTTCGACATCTTCGGCATCGTGGTGCTCGCCTGTGCCACCGCGCTCGGCGGCGGCATCATCCGGGATCTGCTGATCGGCCGGACGCCGCCGGTGGCGTTCGTCGATCTCAGCTACCTGCTGACGGCCGCGCTCGCCGCCGCGGTCATCTTCTTCTGGCATCCGTCGCGGCGGCTGACCAGGGGGCCGCTCGAGGTCGCGGATGCCTTCGGTCTCGGGTTGTTTTGCGTCACCGGGACGGTCGCGGCCTACGCACACGGGCTCGGCGCGCCCTCGGCGGCGTTGCTCGGCCTGGTCACCGCGATCGGTGGCGGCGTGATCCGCGACCTGCTCGGCGGGCAGACACCGAATGTGCTTCGGCCCGAACAGATCTACGCGGTGCCCGCGCTGGTCGGTGCCGTCACCACGGCGACACTGCTGCATTACGGCGCCTACCAGGCGTGGACCGGCGCGCTGGCCGCTCTCGGCGCGATCGCCTTTCGCCTGCTCGCGCTCCGCTTCGGATGGCATGCGCCACAAGCCCGTCGGTATCCGCGGGTCAAGCCGCCGACCGATCCGACCCTGCCGCACCCGTTTTGAGTTCCCGCGTTCAGCGCCCGCCCGAGCGGAGCCTGCGCACGCCTTCGTCGAGCGTCTCGTCGCGCTTGCAGAAGGTGAAGCGCACCAGGTGGCTCCATGCGGCGGCGTCGTCGGCGAAAACGCTGACCGGGACGGCGGCGACGCCGAGCCGCTTGGGCAGTTCGCGGCAGAACGCGAGGCCGTCGGTCGCGCCGAGCGGGGTGATGTCGCCGCACACGAAATAGCCACCCGGGCTGGACTTCACCCCGAACCCCGTGTCGGCCAGGGCGGCGGCGAGCCGAAGCCGCCTCTCGGACAACGTATCCCGCAGACCGGCCACCCATTCGAGCTCATGGTTCAACGCGTGCGCGACCGCGGGCTGGAACGGGCCACCCGCGACGAAGGTCAGGAACTGCTTGGCGGCGAGCACGCCGTCGATCAACGCCGCCGGACCGCACGCCCAGCCGGTCTTCCAGCCGGTGACACTGAAAGTCTTTGCCGCACTGGACACTACGACGGTGCGCTCGGCCATGCCGGGCAGCGTGGCGAGGCTGATGTGTTCGGTGCCGTCGTAGACGAGGTGTTCGTAGACCTCGTCGGTGAGTACCAGAATGTCGTGCTCGCAGGCGATCTCGGCGATCGCCTGCAGATCGTCGCGGCCGAGTACGGTACCGGTCGGGTTGTGCGGAGAATTGACGACCAGCATCCTGGTGGCCGGGGTGATCGCGGCACGCAGGCTGTCCAGATCGAGCACGAAGCGGTCGCAGTCGGCGACCAGCCGCGCGGTACGCCGCCGCGCACCGGCCAAAGCGACTGCGGCAGCGTAGGAGTCGTAGTACGGCTCGATCAGCACGACCTCAGAGCCCGGCTCCACCAGGCCGAGGATGGCGGCGGCGATCGCCTCGGTCGCCCCGACGGTCACCAGCACCTGGGTGTCGGGATCGTAGTGGGTGCCGTAGCGGCGGGCCCGGTCGTCGGCGATGGCGCGCCGCAGCACCGGCATGCCCCGCCCCGGCGGGTACTGGTTGAGACCGTCGGCAATGGCCTGCCTAGCGACCTCTAGCATGCCCGCGGGACCGTCGGTGTCGGGGAAGCCCTGGCCTAAATTGACCGCGTCGAACCGAACGGCGAGTTCGGTCATCTCCGCGAAGATCGTGGAGGCGAAGGGGCGCAGGCGAGCAACGGTGGCGGGTTGCGGAGGCATAGTCGGAGACTAGCCGAGGCTCGGCGGGTAACCCCGGTGTCGGTTCCTCGACCGGCAAGGGGTTCTCCAAGCTCCGCTACGCCCTGCTGGCGTAGCGATGCGTCCCGGCGGGCTCAGCCGAGTCGAATGCCGGTCAGCTTGGCTGGATTCGCGAGATCGTATGTGCCTTAAACCAGTCCGTCGCGGATGGTGAAACCCATCACCCGGGGCGGATGTCCGTAGCCTGCGGTGACCACGAGGCCCAGTTGTCCGTTGACCGAGGCGAATTCGTAGTTGTAGGCGGGGTCGACGTCGGTGCCGTCCAGTCCGTACTTGCGCACGAGACCCAGGTAGAAGCGCGCGATCCGGTCCGCGCCGCGCAGCACGTTCACCGCGGTGGACGTGGTGCCGTCGGCATCGCCGATCGCCACCGAATCCGGGTGCAGCGCGGCGGTAACCGCGCCGACGTCACCGGAGCGCAGCGCGGCCAGGAAGCGCTGCACCGCGGCCTCGTGCTCGGCGTCCGGCACTGGTGGCGGCGTGTCCGCGACGGCCTTGCGGGCCCGGACCGCGAGCTGGCGGGCGGCCTCGACCGAGACGTCGAGGATCTCGGCGATCTCATCGAACGGCACCGAAAGCCCGTCGTGCAGTACGAAAGCCACTCGCTGCGGCGGGGTCAGGCGGTCCAGCACCACCATGGCCGCGAGGCGGTATTCCTGCTTGCGGACCACCGTCTCCAGCGGGTCCGGCGTGCTCGACGGCGTGCGGCCGGTCACCACCGGCTCCGGCAGCCACTGCCCCACATAGGTTTCCCGGCGCACCGCGGCACTGCGCAAGCGGTCCAGGCAGATTCGGCTCACCACCGTGGTCAACCAGGCGCGCGGGTCGTCGATCTCGGATTGGTGGGCACCGGCCAGTCGCAGCCAGCTCTCCTGCACCGCGTCCTCGGCGTCGCCGACGCTGCCCGTCAGCCGATACGCGACCGAGAGCAGATGCGCTCGATGTGATTCGAACAATCCGGCAAGCAGAGCGGCAACCATCAGGGAGATTCTACGATCTTTCGGCCGGTCGGTTTACCACGGTGCCACCGGTCCGGCGCGCGGGAAACCCGATGCTCGGGCCGGGTGATTCGTGACAACATGACTCGATGGACGCACACGCGCTGTCGAACGGAACGGTCTGGCTGTCTATCCCCACCGCGGCGGACGTCGACGCCATCACCCGGTGTTGCCAGGATCCGTCCATCGGCGAGTGGGTGACCATCCCGGTGCCCTACACCCGCGACAACGCCCAGACCTTCGTCGACGACATCGTCCGCCCAGGCTGGGCGGGCCACAGCCCGACCTGGGGGCTGCGCCTGTCCGAGGGTGGCCAGGTCGTCGGCATGATCGGCCTCGGTGAGCGCGACGAGTCCTCGGCCGAGATCGGCTTCTGGCTTGCCCAAAGTGCCCGCTCTCGTGGCCTGATGACCCAGGCGGTGAACCTGGTGTGCGACTACGGCTTCCGGCCGAGCGGCTTGGCGCTGCGGCGGATCAGCTGGCGCGCCTTCGTCGGCAACTACCCGTCCGCCGCCGTGGCCCGCCGGGCCGGTTTCCGTTACGAAGGCATGGCCCGCCAAGGCAGTCTGCAGCGCGGCCGCAGCCGCGACCACTGGCTGGCCGCCCGGCTGCCCACCGACCCGCCCGGTCCCGCCGACGGCTGGCCCGCGGAGTTCGACCGCGCGCTGCAACGCGCACCAGAACACCGCTGAGCAGACCCCGATCGACCGGCAATTGTCGTGGTCAGGGGACCGGCCGTGTCGGGCTGTCGGGGGTCTCAGGAAGAATGGTCCGGAATCGATGCGAGGAGGGACTGTGACGGACGGTCCGCTGATTGTGCAGAGCGACAAGACGCTGCTGTTGGAGGTCGACCACGAGTTGGCCGACGCGGCGCGGCAGGCCATCGCGCCGTTCGCCGAGTTGGAGCGCGCGCCCGAGCATGTGCACACCTACCGGGTCACGCCGCTGGCGCTGTGGAACGCGCGGGCGGCGGGGCACGACGCCGAGCAGGTGGTAGACGCGCTGGTCAGCTTCTCCCGCTATGCGGTGCCGCAGCCGTTGCTGGTGGACGTCGTCGACACGATGGCGCGCTACGGGCGGTTGCAGCTGGTCAAGCATCCGGCGCACGGGCTGGTGCTGGTGAGCCTGGACCGTGCGGTGCTCGAGGAGGTGCTGCGGCACAAGAAGCTCGCACCGATGTTCGGGGCCAGGCTCGACGACGACACGGTGATCGTGCACGGCTCCGAGCGCGGCCGGATCAAGCAGATGCTGCTGAAGATCGGCTGGCCCGCCGAGGACCTGGCCGGGTATGTCGACGGCGAAGCGCATCCGATCGACCTGGACTACACCGACGACAAGTGGCACCTGCGCGACTACCAGCAGCTGGCCGCCGACTCGTTCTGGGCGGGCGGGTCCGGCGTCGTGGTGCTGCCGTGCGGTGCGGGCAAGACGATGGTCGGCGCCGCCGCCATGGCGAAGGCCAAGGCGACCACGCTGATCCTGGTCACCAACACCGTCGCGGGCCGGCAGTGGCGCCGCGAGCTGCTCGCGCGCACCTCGCTGACCGAGGAGGAGATCGGTGAGTACTCCGGCGAGCGCAAGGAGATCCGCCCGGTCACCATCGCCACCTACCAGGTGATCACCCGCCGCACCAAGGGCGAATACAAGCACCTCGAGCTGTTCGACAGCCGCGACTGGGGCCTGGTCATCTACGACGAGGTGCACCTGCTGCCCGCGCCGGTCTTCCGGATGACCGCCGATCTGCAGTCGCGCCGCCGCCTCGGCCTCACCGCGACCCTGGTCCGCGAGGACGGCCGCGAGGGCGACGTGTTCTCGCTGATCGGCCCGAAGCGCTACGACGCGCCGTGGAAGGACATCGAGGCACAGGGCTGGATCGCCCCCGCCGAGTGCATCGAGGTGCGGGTCACGCTCACCGACGCCGAGCGGATGTCCTACGCCACCGCGGAGCCCGAGGAGCGCTACAAGCTGTGCTCGACCGCGCGCACGAAAATCCCTGTGGTCCAGTCGATCCTGGCCAAGCACGCCGACGCGCCGACCCTGGTGATCGGCGCCTATCTCGACCAGCTCGACGAGCTCGGTGCGGCGCTGAACGCCCCGGTGATCCAGGGTTCGACGAAAACCAAAGAGCGCGAAGAACTCTTCGAGGCGTTCCGGCAGGGCGAGATCCCGGTCCTGGTGGTGAGCAAGGTGGCGAACTTCTCCATCGACCTGCCGGAAGCGTCGGTCGCCGTGCAGGTTTCGGGTACCTTCGGCTCCCGTCAGGAGGAGGCGCAGCGCCTCGGCAGGCTGCTGCGGCCGAAACACGATGGTGGCCAAGCCCATTTCTACTCGGTGGTGGCCCGGGACACCCTCGACGCCGAATACGCGGCGCACCGCCAGCGTTTTCTGGCCGAACAGGGGTATGCCTACCGCATCATGGACGCCGACGACCTGCTCGGCCCGCCCATCGGATAAGTGGAGGCGTGTTCTCCGCAAACTGTGCTAGGAATAGGGACGTGCGACGCTTCGAATTCCCGGTCGACCGCAAGCATGCCCGCGCGGTCAACGAAGTCTTCGCCGACCAGCGTCGACTTCGCATCATGGCCATCGCCGCCGCGATCATCGCGACGGCGGGCGCGGCGTTTTTGATCTACCTCGATCACCCGTGGGCCTACCTGCTGACCATCGCCTTCATCCTCGGCGCGGTGGTGTCGCTGTGGGTGGCCTTCTGGACCGCGCGGCACGCAAGCATCGACAAGCTCTACACCGACGGCGAGCTGGTGCCCGCGGTGGTGTCGGAGACCTATCCGTCGAGTGTCGTGCTGCTCGCCCTGGTCGATGTGGCCAAGCCCGGCGCAACCGACTCGCGCTACGCGCTGGTGATCCGGCGGGTCCGCGCGCTGCCCGGCCACGAGATGGCGGCGGGGGAGCGGGTGCCCTCGGTCGCGGTGCGCACCGACCGGGCGCCGCGACAGGTCGGCGAGCGCTGGCAGTCGGTCAGTGCCATGCCGATCGCGTGGGGCACCACCGACGCGGCGGTCATCGACCGGGCCAGGGACACCATCAGCGACGCCGAATGGCGTTTGCTCACCGACAATCTCGCGCTCACCGATAAGGTCCGGCGCGCGCCCGCCAAGCGTCTGCTACTCGATCCGCACCAGCTGCCAGGCGATCTCGGCTCTTGAATCCGGTGGTCATCTCGCCTTATTCGGGTTGCGCCGCCGCATAGACTCCGATGATGGTTCCGATGTCCAATCTGCTGGCGTTTCTCGCCGCGGCGACCGTACTCATCATCGTCCCCGGGCCCGGTGTGCTGTTCACCATCGGGCGCGCGCTCACGCTTGGCAGGCGGGCCGCGCTGCTGTCGGTGCTCGGGCACTGCGCCGGTGTCTTCGTCGCGCTGCTACTCGTCGCGGTGGGGCTCGGCACGTTGCTGATGGCCTCGTCGCTCGCGCTCACCGTGATCAAGTTCGCCGGCGCGCTGTACCTGATGTACATCGGGGTGCAGGCATTTCGTGAACGCAAATCGCTGCTCGACGCCCTCGGTGCCAAGGTCGAGCCCGCGCCGGATGCCAAGGTGCTGCGGCAGAGCGTCGTCGTCGGGGTGACCAACCCGAAGGCGATCATCTTCTTCGCGGCCATCCTGCCGAACTTCGCCGATCCCGCCGCCGGGTCGCTGCCGCTGCAATTCCTGATCCTCGGCTCGATCTTCCTTGCCGTCGCGATGGTCTCGGACAGTGCGTGGGCGCTGCTCGCGTCCTCGGCGCGCACCTGGTTCGCCCGCTCGCCGCGCAGGCTCGAGGCGGTCGGTGGGGCAGGCGGGATGATGATCGTCGGGCTCGGCGCGTCGGTGGCGCTGTCCGGCAGCTCCGACTGAACCGACTAGCATCCATCGAGGTTGGTACAGCCGTACCGAAAGTCAGAGGGGTGGTCGTCGAATGAGGTTGTCCGGCTGGATGTGTGCCGCGGTGGTCGGCGCGCTCGTCACCGCATCGGGGCCCGCCGCGGCCGACCCGCCGCCGGATCCGTTCACCGGCTCTTCCGGGCTCGGCGACCCGTACTACCCGCAGGACGGTAACGGCGGCTACGACGCCAGCCACTACGACGTCACCATCGACTACGACCCGCCGAGCCACCAGCTCACCGGGAAGACCCGGATCGACGCCGTCGCCACCCAGGCGTTGCGCGCGTTCAACCTGGATTTCGCCGGGCCGCAGGTGCGCACGGTGTCGGTGAACAACCTGCCCGCCGCGTTCGATCGCAACGGCGAGCACGAACTCACCGTCACGCCGACGGTGCCGCTGCTGCCCGGACTTCCGTTCACGGTGACCGTGGATTACGCGGGCATCGCCGAGAACACCGAGGGCAACGGCTGGACGTACGCGCCGAGCGGCGGCGCCTTCGCGGCGGGCGAGCCGCACTCCGCGACCAGCTGGTACCCGCTCAACGACACCCCGCTGGACAAGGCGACCTTCGCGCTGCACACGACCGTCCCCGCGGAATGGGAGGTCGTCTCCAACGGCCTGCGCACCCAGGACGAGGTGCAAGGCGAGCGGCGCACCGTCAGCTGGGCGGCGAATCAGCCGGTGGTCGGCTATCTGACCACCATCGCGATCGACAAGTTCAGCTTCCTGGACCAGCAGCGCGCCAACGGCACCCCGCTGATCAGTGCCTTCGCCCCGCAGGCGGAACGGAACCGGGAAACCGAGCAGCGCCTCCCGGAGATCCTCGACTTCATCGAAAGCCTGTACGGCCCTTACCCGTTCGACTCCTCTGGCGGCATCTACGTGGACGCCGACATCATGTTCTCGCTGGAAACCCAGACCCGCCCGATCTACGCGCCGTGGACGGACCTGCCCACCGCGGTGCACGAGATCACCCACCAGTGGTGGGCGATTCGGTATCGGTGCGCCAGTGGTCCGACGTCTGCCTGAACGAATGCTTCGCCAGCTACACCGCCGACTACCTCTGGCCGGAGCAGAAGGACGGCCTGGACGTAGACGCGGAATACCGGCAGACCATCCAGAAGTACCAGGGCAACACCGAGTTCTGGCAGATCCCGCTGGCAAACCCAGGCGCCGGAACGGAATTCACCTCCGTCTACTACCGCGGCCCTCTATTCCTGCACGCGCTACGCAGACAACTCGGCGACCCCGTATTCTTCGCGGCCGTCCGGGATTTCAACGCCAGTCACGCCTACGGAAACGCATCCATGCCAGAGTTCCGAACCTTCATCCA
Organism: Nocardia sp. NPDC051321; assembly: GCF_044455225.1. NCBI lineage: Bacteria > Bacillati > Actinomycetota > Actinomycetes > Mycobacteriales > Nocardiaceae > Nocardia > Nocardia sp. NPDC051321. The sequence continues at coordinate 33,251 of NZ_JBITEM010000014.1, forward strand.
ATCCAAGTCACCAACAAACCTGGCCCCCTTCTTCGACGCCTGGCTCAACCAAACCGCGCAGCCACCCGACGAGTACCTCTACCCCGGCACCCTGCGTAGCTAACCCCAAACGTCGACGCGAGTCATATGGTCGCCAATTGATCTCCAACAGCAACCTTTTGACTCACCTCAACGATGCCCAGCAACCTTTTGGCTGGCCTCGGGGGGTGGTTATGCGCCGTCTACGTGCTCGCGTGCGCGTTCTACCCAGCGTTCGGCTCGGTCGAGTTGCTTTTGGGCGGAACGTAATTGATCCTGGGCCGTCCGTTCGGCTGTGCGGCTGAATTGGCGCTCTTGTTCGGCCTGGGCGAGTGCTTCTTTCAGCTCGGCGATTCGAGAGTCGATGTCGCTCAGCTGATCTGCTGCGCGCTCGGCCTCCTCGTGGGCGGAATCCCGTGCCGCACGGGAGGATTCGCGGGCCTCCAACGCTTCGTCCAGTTCCTGGCGCGGGTTGTCCTCCGCGGGGTCGGGTTCGGGTGCCTGATCTTCGACCGCGACCAAGCCGGGGCCTGCGGGGCCGAATCCGTCGTAGGTCGCCGCGGTGGTCAAGGTCCCCGAGTGCACCTGCTCGGCGACGTCCGGATCGGCCAGTGCCGCGTTCAACGTCTGCCCGACTTCGCGCAGCACACCCTCGCTCACCGGATGCTCGTGCTCGGCCGCCAGCACGCCTGCCTGCTTGGCCAGTGCGTTGACTGCCTGCTGGCGCTGCCCGGTGAGGCTGCGCAGCTCGCCCCCGGACAGTTTCCGCTGCGCCGAGCGCAGTGCCGCACCCAGTTGCAGCAGCGCCGCCACGTCGTCGGGCGCCTCGCGGGCCAGCAGGTTCACCGTCCACGCGGTGACCGTTGGTTTGCGGAGTTTGCCGATCGCGGTCGCCAGGGCTTTGTCGCCCGCGTCCTTGGCCTTTTCGGCCTCGGCGGTGCGGGCGGCGACGAACTCACTCGGAGCGAGTCCGTACAGGTCGCGGGCCACGTCGTCCAGCGTCATACTGGCCAAGCGTAACGACTCGGTCTGCCGGAGCGAAAGAACCCACGTGTTGGACGAATGTCCACGTTATGGGTAATACGCGAAAGGCATTGCTGGTGAACTCTTTTGGATTCCAATTGCTCGGCCGTCTGCTTCCGAGCATCCTCGGATTCGCCCTGCTCGGCATGTGGAGCACCTGGTAGTCCGCGCTACCCACGCAATTCGATATCACCCGTAGCGCTGATGCGGCCGCACTCGGCGTCCGGGTATCCTCACCGCGTTCGCGAGCGGCGTGAATGTGTTCGGTGAGAGAGGTTTTCAGGTGAAGTTTCCAGGAGCGAGGCTGCTGGCACGCGTGCTGCTTGCCCTCGTCGCGGTGGCGGCGGTAATCGTCACGGTCGTCGGGTGTTCGTCGGCCAAGGAGGACAGCAAGTCCGGCTCAGCCAAGGTCGGTGACTGCATCATCAAGGGTGCGTCGGCCGATGCCAAGACGGAGACGGCCGACTGCTCGTCGGACAAGGCCGTCTACAAGATCGCGCAGACCTCCGACAAGAAGGTGGACTGCGCGACCGATTACACCGGGTACCAGGCGAACCTGGCGGACGGCGGCAGCGCGTACCTGTGCCTTGCACCCAATTTCAAGCAGGGCAGCTGCTACAACGAAACCAGCAGCACCGCCGTCAAGAACGTGGACTGCGGGTCCACCGAGGCCACCTTCAAGGTGGTGAAGCGGATCGACGGCGAGGCAGACGAGCTGCTGTGCGGGGCCGAAGCGGACAGCTTTCGCCTCATCTCCGAGGCGCCGAAGGCCACCTTCTGCCTCGCCAAGCCCAAGGCCTGATCATTCCAGCAAGGCGACCGACGCGATCCGGTGCAGCGTGAAGTGCCGGATCGCGCCCGTCACCGGGTCGAGCGCGTCGAGCTGGCCGTTGCCGACCTTGAGCGGTTCCACCACGCGCTGCGTCGCGACACCGGACGCGTCGACGTAGCCGATATTGACCGAGCGCCGCACCCGCGCCGCCAGTTGCAGCAGGGCCAGCGTCGCCGCGGTGTTGGTGCGGGTACCGTCCATCCGCACCGACTGCCCGGAGCGGGCGCTGGTGGCGCGTTCGGCCGCGCGTAGCTCGGTGACGAGCAGCTCCAGCTGTTCGGTGCTCGGCGGCGTCGGTCGCCACGGCGGCCTGGCATTGGGCCGGGCCGAGATTCGCGCGCCGCGCTGCCGCAGATCCACGATGATGCCCGCCGAATCCTCGCCCGCCGGTGCGAAACCGGCCGCGCGGAGTTGCTCGAGCACCTCGCCGAGCGGCGCCTGGGCGATCGCCACCGTCGGCGCGATGGCGCGCAGCGCGAGTGTCCCCGCGACCGGCGCGGCCAGCACCTGAGCGAGCAGCGCCGGGTCATCGCTGCGCAGGAACGACTGCGCCATCCCGGCGCGCAGCTGCCCGTGCCTGCGGGCGACGTCATCGATCAGGTAGGTCAGTGCCTGCGGAATCGGGGTCCGCGAATGCTTCGTGAACAGCGCGTGCAATTCGGCGGCGGTGAGCCCGGCATCGAGCGCGCGCCGCACCGACGTCTCACCGATTCGGTAAACCGTTGCCGCACCGGCGGATTCGACGTCGGCGACCAGTTCGATGCGCTGCTGCAGATCCGCGGTGAGCGGACCGGGGGCGATCACCGTCAGGTCCGCCTGGACCAGTACGTGATCGACCGGCGCGGGCAGCGCCGACTCCATGGCCGCCTCGGCATCGGCCGCACTGGTCGGCGTGCCGTGCAGCAGCGCACGGGCCGGCGAGCCGAGCGCGCCGCGGCCGACGAAGCCGAGCGCTTCGGCCTCGCTCAGGGTCTGCTCCACCGCCTCCAGCCGAAAGTGCCTGCGCCAACGCGGTTGCCGCCAGGCCAGCACGCGGCCGATATCGGCGGGGGTGAGGGCGTTGCCGGACGGATATTCGGCGAGCAGCCCGAGGATGGCGTGCCGGTCGCGTGGCGCGTGCGGGGTGCGCAGCTCCAGCGAGAGGGCCGCGAGAGGTTTGTCATTGGCGTCGCGCAGGCCGATCATCCATGGCATCCGGTCCAATTCGAGCCAGGCGAGGGCAAGGACGGTCCAGCGCCGGGCCAGCGGCGCCTCAAGCCAGGCGTCGATCGCGGGGGTCGGCGCCCAGAAATCGTCGGTCGAATCGACCTCCGGCGGCGGGTCCGGCAAACCCTTCTCGATCAGTCGCGCGGCGGCCAGCAGCTCGACCAGCAAACCCGCCCTCGGCTCGTCGATGCCGGTCTGTTTGGCGATCCGGCGCAACTCCCGCACGCCGAGACCGCCCGCGCGCAAAGCGGGTGCGGGTGCCTGACCCAGGATGTCCAGGATCGCGGCACAGTGCCGGAGCAGTTCGCCCACTTCGCCCGCCGCGACGGCGTTCACGTCGGCGGAGGTCTGTTTCTTCGGCTTCGGGGTGGCCGGCGTCAGCGCGTGCGGGTGCGTCACCGGCTCGTCGCGCAGCACCTGGCCGACGGTGACGGGCAGTTCCACCGTCTCGTCGTCGATCCGGTTCAACAGCCTGCGGGCGAGTAGCTGCTGGACCGGGCGGTCGGCCGGGGTGCCCGGCGCGGCGTCCCTGGTGCGTCCGCGCGGGCCGGTGGTGGCCAGCTTGTCGAGCAGTGCGCGGGCGGCCGAGGTGAGTTCGGGCAGGGCGTCGCGGACCTCGGGTTCGGTGAGCGAATCGGGGATCTCGGTGGTGCTCCCGATCGGCCACGGCAGCGCCTCGACCGCGGCCGTGATCAGGTGCAGCCCATCGTCGCTGCTCCACACCAATGCGCGCGCGGTCAATCGATCGATCGCGGCGTCGATGGCGGCGGCAGGCACGCGTTCTCTCAACTGCACGTGCAATTCGGCCAGGGTCAGCGGAGCGCCGTTGCTTTCGGTCCGCGTCACCCCGTGCACCGCAAGGGTTTCCAGGATCGCGAAATCGAGAGTGTCCAGGTCATCGGTGGCGCGCAGCACCGAGGCGCGCTGCTCGGCCCGCGCGGCCAGCACAGCCATCGACGCGGGCAGTGGCACAGCCAGATCAGGCCGGAGTTCGAGCAGCGCTACCAACTGGGCATCACTACGTGCACCGAGCCATCCGGCTAAGGAGGTCGCGGGCTCCCCCGCCTCTCCGCGCCTTTTGCCGGTCGTGGGTGCGTCGAGCCTGCCACTGCGGGCCGGCGGTTGGATCTCTGGCTTGGTTTTGGGCGTGCCCGACGAGTTACCCATGTGCTCCCGAGATCAGTCGTTACGTCTTAATCCGATCCTTCAGGGTAATAGACGCTGGACGGCCCACGCTGTCCAGAGATAGGGCGGCCGTTTACAGCGGCGGCAAAGTTGCTCTGCGGGGCGCGCATGCCAGAATGGGGGCGTGGTGAACAAATCGAAGAAACCTTATGTCGACAACGGCTGGCCGAAGGTCGCCGATGGTGACCATGCGGTCACCGAGCTCTCGTCGACCCGTTCCGGTGGGCTCTCGCCGTACGGTGAGGACACCGAGTTTCCGGTCCCGGCAGATCAGCTGCCTTACATGCACCCGAACACGGTGATCAACCGCTGATTTCCGGACGGAAAGTCCGAAGATACGAATAAGGCCCCGCATCCGAGGATGCGGGGCCTTATTCGTGATTGATCAGGAAGGCAGCAGACCCTTGTTCGCCTCGTAGAAGTTCACGATGGCGGGATCGAGCTTGGTGTTGCTCGCCTTGGCGGCGTTGAAGAAGTCGAAAGCTTCCTTGGGCACCTGGACGCCCTGGTTCTGCACGACCTCGAGTGCGCGGTCGACGGCCGTGAAGACCTGCTGGGTGCTGTCCGGCGCGGCCTGGGCGGCCTGCGGCGCGGGGGAGGGGTTCCAGCGCGGGGTTTCGCTGGTGGTGGGGGCGGAGCGCGGGGTGGGCGCGCTGCTCAGACCCAGTTTGGAGGAGCAGCTCGGCCAGGCGCCCCAGCCTTGGGAGGCGAGAACCTTCTCGGCCACTGCGATCTGCTGCTCGCGGGAGGCCTGGTTGGCGCTGGCCGCGTACTCGCCGCCGCCGTGGGCCCGCCAGGTGCTCGGGGAGAACTGCAGTCCACCTTGGAAACTGTTGCCGGTGTCGATGCCCCAGTTACCGCCGGCCTCACACTGTGCGAGGCGATCCCAGTCGGAGTCGGGTGCCGCGCTGGCGGTGCCAGCGAGGGCCACACCTGCGGTCCCCATGATCGCACCGGTCACGGCAACCTTGGCTACCGTGCGACCGGTGGAGCTTGGCTTGCGATGGCGTCCACTCATATCGGGTTCGTCTTCCTCTCGACGCACCTGCGAGGTCATCGGTCGGGCTGGACTGAGAGGTCGTCATGCCCGCCCTCGCCCCTACGTTTCCGTCGGGTTTCCGGGTCCCGCGGGGCGAGGTTCGGTGCGGCGGGCCGGTGTGTGCCGGTTGTCTCCGGCTCGCTAAGAACGGTACGACGATCGGCGGGAAAAATCACCATTTGGTAACCGGCGTGTACGAGCGGGTCTCGGTGCGGTCTCGGGCCGCGGGTGGGCCCTTCTTTGCAGCTAGAAGAGTTGCGTTTCGGCCAGTGCCCGGCCGTCACCGGTCCGTGACCTCTCCGTTATGTGATGAGGATCACAACGGGGATTTGGTAACGACATACTCGGGTAACCCGTTCGCAGCGCACCGGTGACCTTCCGGCCAGATCAGTGACAATCGCCAGGTCGGGTCACGAGGCAACCACCGGGTCGATCAGCGGGAACGCCGACCTGAACGCAGCGCGAAGAACACCGCCACCAGGAACCCCAGCGGTGCGAGCATCGCGGCGAAGTAGAGCCACAACCCCGGTGATCCGTCGGACAACACCGGGATCAGAAAGATCGCGACGATCGCCAGCAACCCCAGCGCGAACAAGGCGAGCGCGACCTGTAGCAACCAATCACCCGGCTTGCGCTGCCCGCCCCCGGTCGACGAGGGATCGGCGTCGTGCGGCGGCGGTGGAACGGAAGGGTTCGTCACCGGACGACCGTAAAACTGATGTGCTTGCGTTATAGGCACCGGGGTAGACTCGGTAGGCAAGCGCGTCCCGCATCACTGCTGGGCGCGTTCTTTTCGCAAACAGACGAGGATCTGTGCGCGGCGTTGTGCCGCAGCGGGTTCCGTGTCCAGATGTGCTCGGGCCGGTGGGGTTCGAGTCTTTCGATGATGAACGGGTGAGCGCAGTGCCGACCGGCAGGGTGAAGTGGTACGACGTCGAAAAGGGCTTCGGCTTCCTTTCCCAGGACGAGGGTGAGGACGTCTACGTCCGTTCGTCCGCGTTGCCCGACGGTGTCGAAGGACTCAAGCCGGGGCAACGCGTCGAATTCGGCATGGCCGCCGGCCGCCGTGGACCGCAGGCGCTGAGCCTGAAGCTGCTCGAGGCCCCACCGTCGGTCCGCCAAGGCCAAGAGCGTCAGGAACGCGAGCGCATCCGCAAAGAGCCCGTCGCCCGCAAGCACACGCCGGACGAACTGCACGGGATGGTCGAAGACATGATCACCCTGCTCGAGGCGACGGTGCAGCCGGACCTACGCAAGGGCCGCTACCCGGATCGCAAGACGGCGCAACGCATTTCAGAGGTCGTCCGCGCGGTCGCGCGCGAACTCGACCACTGAGATATTGGCCGCACGGGCGCGGCGTGTTCGCGGCCCCCGGAGTCTCGCGTCCGAGCTGTCGAGACTCGCGCCTGCGGCGCATGCGCTTCGACAGCTCGGACGCGAGACGGGCCGCGAACGGCGCTCGCAAAACTCGCGCTGTGGTTGCTCGGCTTTGTGGGGTGACGTCGCGAGTCGGTCGTATGCCTAAGCCACCGTGTCTGCCTAAGCCGCGGTGCTGATCGACCAGGCCGCGTGCGGGAGGTAGAACTCCTTGCCCGTGTCCTTGTCCCTGGCCAGAATCGGCAGTTGCAGTTCGACCCCGACTAGACGCAGGTCGGGTTCCGGATGCGAGTCGATGGAGACGGCCAGTGCGCCCGCCGCGAAGTCGGCGTGGCTGATCACTCGGTCGATGCGGTCGCCGTTGGGCAGGGCGTAGACCAGCTGCGCCAGCCACGGGGCGTCCGCGATCTGCTTCGGTAGCGACAGCTGCAGCGGGTAGTCCTTGGGCACGTCGAGCGCGATGGTCTGGCCGTAGCGGCAGTCCTCCATCCGCACCGAGCAGTAGACGTACGGCGTGACGTTGACCGTCTTGCCGTGCGCGTAGGCGGTGATCACCGGGTCGTGTTTCTCGGCGTTGCGCACCAGCACCACTAGGACGCCGACGAAGGCGACGGTGACCACTAGTAGCGCGGCAACGATCACTGCGCCGATCGCACGAGGGCTGAGCTTGGTCACACCGCCACCCCGCGGACGCTCGGCGCTGCCGTGAGCACAGCTGGTGTGTCGATGGTTCGCTCGCTCACTGGCTGGGATCTCCTATTCCTGGTTGGATACGGGTCGTTTCGCCGCCGCTCGTCCCGGGTCGACGGTATGCGTTCGAAGTCTGTGGCATCGGGCGGGTCGTGGGAACTTCCTGTTCCGCGTGTTGCGGACGATTTCCGCCGAGGCCGGGCAGCAGGGAATGGCCGCGGTAGCTGACGAAGGTCTGCACGAGCCCGACCACGAGTATCGCGGTGACCACCGCGAAACCCTTCCAGTAGTCGGTCGGCAGCAGCACCCCCGCCGCGCCGCCGACTACCCAGCTGAGCTGTAGCACGGTCTCCGAGCGGCCGAAACCGGAGGCGATCGACTCGGGCGGCAGGTCGTCCTGGATGGAGGCGTCCAGCGAGACTTTCGCCAGCGCGCTGGTGCACGACGCGATCAGGGCAGCCAGCGCGGCACCGAGCAGATTGTTTGCGAATGTCGCGAACAGCGCGACCAGCGTGCAGGCCGCGGTGCAACCAAGCACGATCAGCGTCGGCTTGCCGAGTTTGAGCCGGGCTCCGGTGGCATTGCCGGTGAAGTTGCCGAGCGCGGCGGCCGCACCGACCACCCCGAGCATGGCGGCCTGCTGGGCCGGGCGGTGCTCGGTGGCCTTGGCCACGAACGCGACATAGAAGGTGAGGAACCCGGTCAGCACCCGGATGGCGCTGTTGCCCCACAGCGAGGTCACCACCGAGCGGCCGAGTGGCTGCCTGCGTTTGCGCGGCGGCGTCGCGGACTCCTTGTCCGGCGAGAGCACCTCGGTGGGCGCGTGATAGCTCAGCGTCGCGGGTACCTCGCCCTCGGTTACCTCGACCCAGGACGGGATCCGCAGGCTGAGATATGTTCCGGCACAGGCGATCACCGTCGCGAAGATCAGCGCGCCGCTGGAGCCCGCGATGGCGGCGGCCAGCGCGGCGATCGCGCCCGCGCCCATGGTCCCGCCGACCAACCCGAACACGGTGAGCCGAGAGTTGGTGCGCACCAGGTCGATATCGGGCGGCAGCACGCGCGGCGTCACCGCGCTCTTGAGTACCGAGAACGATTTACTGCCGATCAGCATGCACAGCGCGAGCGGATACAGTGCCCAGCTGTCGAATTCGAGGATCAGCACCACCGCGACCACGGCGCGCAACGCGAACGAGGTGGCGAGCGCCACCCGCCGCCCGTGCTGCAGCCGGTCGAGCATCGGACCGATCAGCGGCGCGATCACCGCGAACGGGGCGATGGTGATCAGCAGGTACAGCGCGACTTTCGTCTTGCTCTCCGCGGTGGCGCTCGCGAAGAACAGGGTGTTGGCCAGCGCGACGGCGACGGCGGCGTCGAGGGCGAAGTTCGCCATCGTCGCGTAGGTCAGTGCGGTGAGACCGGATTTGTCCGCACCGTCGGCCTTCGCCGCGCGCTGGAAGGTGGCGATGCCTTTTTCGGTCAGCTGGCGGCCGCGCATGGCGGCGACCCGGGTGACCGTGAGTTTGCGTGGAACACGTTGGGTGCCAGGCGGAACGGGGGCTTCGCCGGCGGCGGCGTCCGGTTGCTCGGGGAGCGGCGCGGTAGGCGGCGGGATCGCGGCCTTCGGTTCCGGGCGCGGCGGTTCCGGGTGCCGCGGCGGTTCAGGACGATGCGGGAAGACGCGGCGCGCGGCAGTGGGGTCGGCCGGATCGGACGCGTGCTCGTCGGGGCGGGCTCCCCAGCGTGGGGCGCCGTGCCGTCGGGTCTTGGCATCCGCCGGATCGGGCGTGGGGTGCCGACGGGTTTCCGCCTCGGACGGGTCGGGTGGGTCGGTGTGGCGGGCTGCTCGGTCGAGCCGGTCGGGGTCCAGCGGCGGTAGCGGTCTGCGTCCGGACGGCGTGTTGGGCGGCGGATACCGGTCGAAACCGGGGTGCCGCCCGATCGGCGGATACTCCTCGCCGTCCCACCGATCACGGTCGGGACCGGAAGGTTCGCGGGGAGTAGTCACATCATCAATTCTGTCGTACTTCGGTGCTGGACGTTCACTCGCTCTCGAAGGTGTCGGCGGATGGTGACGTTCATCGCGTCGTAGACGGCGGTGCATGTCCCTGGACTTCCCCGCACAGCGAATCGCATGCGAATCGCTGTGCGGAAAGTCACGGCGATCAGGCGGGCACGAAGCGGACCTCGAAGGTGGTCGGCCAGTTCTTACCGGCCAGCAGGAACCGGTCGGTGCCGGGAATCTGGGCGATCCCGTTGAGCGTGTCCTCACCCGTCGGGATGAGTGTCCTCGGCAGCAGCCCTGCCGCGTTGATCACCGCGAGCACCTCGCCGGTATCGGGGTCGATGTGCAGGATGCGGTCGCTCGGCCAGTCGTTGGCGTACACCGAACCGTCCTCGGCGCAATCGAGTTCGTTGAGCCGCGAAGTCGGGTGGCTGGTGAGCCGGATCGAACCGGTCGGCGCGAAGGTGACCGGATCGCGGAAGGTGAGGGTGTCGGAGCCGTTGCTCATCACCAGCTGCCCCTTGCGGGTGCAGAGCCCCCAGCCTTCACCGTCGTAGGACACGCGGCGGACTTCGGCAAGCGTGTGCGGGTCCCTGGCGAAGGCAGTGTGGTCCTGCCAGGTCAGCTGCCACAGGATGTCCCCGGCCAGGGTCAGCCCCTCGCCGAAGTACGGCGCGGGTAGATCGACCCTGGCTAATTCCTCGCCCGTATTGCGGTCCGTGGCCCGCACACTCGACGCGCCCGACAGCCCGGTGCCTTCGTAGAGCACGTCGCCATCGATTTCCAGGCCCTGGGTGAACGCGTGCGGATCGTGCGACCGGGTGGCCACGACCTCGATATTCATCGCGGGCGAAGTGTCTTGCGCGGCCCCACACCCGCTGAAGATGACCAGACCGACCAGCACACCGATGGCCAACGTCCGCCGATTGCGTTTCATACGGCAAAATGTAGGCCGTGAGCGCAGTTTCTGTTTCTGAGTCCGGTGTCAGGCCGATTCTGGCCGATGCCGTCGAGCTGGCCCGCCGTGCGCTCCTGGAGTTGGAACCAGATGGCGTCGGGGCGCATCTCGGCGTGGCTGCCGAGGACGACAGCGCGGCAACCCACCGCTTCGAGGCCACCCTGCCCGGCTATCGCGGCTGGCAGTGGGCGGTCGTCGTGGCGGCCCCACCGGAGGCCGACTATGCGACGGTGAGCGAGTCGGCGTTGCTGCCGGGGCCGGATGCCCTGGTCGCGCCCGACTTCGTGCCATGGGATCAGCGAATCAGGCCCGGCGATCTGGCGCCAGGCGATCTGCTCGCCCCGCGGCCGAACGACCCGCGCCTGGTGCCCGGCTACGTCGCGAACGGCGACCCGGCCGTCGACGAGGTCGCACTGGAGATCGGCCTCGGCCGCACCCAGGTGCTGAGTCTGGCGGGACGCGAGGAGGCCGCCGAACGCTGGCACGCCGAGTTCGGCCCCGAGGCCGACATGGCCAAGGCGGCACCGTCCACCTGTGGTCTGTGCGGCTTCTACCTCCCGCTCGCCGGTTCGCTGCGCGCCGCCTTCGGTGTCTGCGGCAACGCCATGGGCGCCGACGGACACGTGGTGCACGCCGCCTACGGTTGTGGCGCCCACTCCGACACGGTGGCCCCCACCGGCGGTGGTTCGCCGCTCTACGAGGCATTCGACGACGCGGCCGTGGAAATGATCCCGACCGAAGCGCTGGTCGCACCGGTCGAGGCTGCCGCGGAGACCACATCGGCTGAGGTGACCGCCGCAACGGATGCCGATGCACAGGATGCTGAGGCCGCGTCGAATGCCGAAGCCGCTGTTGCCGATGCCGGTTCGGCCGAGGCTGCCACGCAGACGATCGCCGAGACCGGACCGGCTGATGTGGCAGCTGTCTCGGATGCCGAAGCCGCTGTCGCTGAGCCCGAATCGGCGGACGCGCCAGTTGTAACGGCAAGCGCCGCACCGACTGTGGAAGCATCCGACGTCGTCGAATCGGCTGGAACCGTTGCCGATGCGCCCAGCGCGGACGTTCCGGTCGTTGAGTCCAGCAGTGCGGCAGTGCAGGTCGGTGACGAAGGCGGCGCTGCCATCGCGGGCACCGGAACTGCTTCGGACGCTGCGGTTACGAATGCCGAGCCCAGCGTCGAGGTTGTGGCCGAGCCGAGTGTGGAGGAAGCCGTACTCGCCGATAGTGATGACTCCGTTGTTGCCCCGAGCGCTGATGCGCACGCAGGCGACGAGAGTGGTTCTGCCCCAGTGGGTACCGAAGCACCTTCGGCGGATGCGGGCCAGGTCGACGCCGATGAGGCGACTGCGGCCGACGTTGCGGACAGTGGCGCGGAAGCTGGCGTTACTGCTGACGGCAGCGCCGAGGCCGATGTGGATGCCGCGCAGGTGTCCTCCGGTGCCGAGCAGGTCGTTGACGGCGAGGCCGGGGCGGTCGAGTCATCTCCGCAGAGCTGACCGAGACGGCCGATCCGTTCGGCACCTCGGCGTTGCGGGCGGGAGTTCTTGCCGCGTGGCGTGATTCGCCGACTCGGTTGCGGGAGGACGCGGCAACCGAGGCGGATCTGGTGCGTGCCGGTTACCGCGATCGGCTGCTGACCGAGCTGGCCCAGAACGCGGCGGATGCCGCCGCCAAGGCCGGTGTCGCGGGCCGGTTGGTGGTCCGGCTCGTTGGCGACGCGTTGCATATCGCCAATACCGGTGCGCCGCTAGAGCTCTCCGGCGTGCACGCGCTCACCGCACTGCGGGCATCCGGAAAGTCGGATGGCACCGACGTCGGCCGGTTCGGTGTCGGCTTCACCGCGGTGCTGTCGGTCAGCGACGAGGTCGAACTGCGTTCGGCCACCGGCTCGCTCGTGTTCTCCCGCGAACTGACCTGGGATGCGCTGCGGCAGCACAGCATCCAGATCCCCAGCAGTCCCGCCGACGATTTCGTGCCGCCGGTGCTGCGGATGGTCTGGCCGTCCGATACCGCGCCGGTGGACGGCTTCGACACCGAGGTGGTGCTGCGACTGCGCCCGGACGTGGATGCCGTCGCACTGCTCGCCGGTATGCACGCCGAAGCCATCGATCTGCTGCTGGAACTGCCCGCACTGCGGCGTATCACCATCGAGACCGCGGAATTCACCAGCACCACCACCGATCTCGGCAACGACCTGCAACAGATCCGCGTCGAAGGTCCCGGCAACGCGCACCGGACCTGGTGGCAGTACCGCGCACCGCGCGCCCGCTGGCTGCTCCCGCTCCGCAACGGCAGGCCCGCCGCCGCCGCCCCGGATGTGCTGCGCGCGCCGACCCGCTCCGACGAGGAACTGTCGCTCCCGGCGCTGCTGATCGCCGACATCGCCATGCAGCCGGACCGCCGTCGCCTGCTCCCCGGCGCCCGCCTCGCCGAATTGGCCGCTGGCTACGCGGATTTCGCCCGCGCCCTGCCGCCCCGCGATCGCCTCGTCTTGGTCCCCACGCCCGCGTTCGCCCGCAGCGAGGCCGACGGGCTGCTCCGCGAAGCCCTCATCCGGGAGCTCCAGACGCACGCCTGGCTGCCGATCGTCGTCACGCGTCCAGTGACCGCCGAGGCGGGCGATCAAGCGGCTGGCGACGCAACCGCGGGCCGGTACGACCCCGCGCCGCAACACGGTTCGCCCACCGCGCCGTCGGCTTCACCAAGCGCGAGCCTGTCCGCGCCCGCCGAATCTCCGGTCGACCACGGCTTGTTCGACTCCTCGGGGGAACCATATTCGCCGGTCGACGTGCCGGTCGACGTCGCCGTGCCGACGCGGGCGAGCGCGCTCACCGGGCTGACCGAGGAATTGGCGCGGCTGCTCGATGATGTGGTCGGGCCGTTGGTGATTCCGGAGTTGTCCGGACGCGGGCAGGCCGAGGCTTTGGGTGTGCTCGATGTGCACCGGCTCGGGTTGGCACGACTGGCCGAGTTGTCCACCGGGCTGGAGCGGGCACCGCACTGGTGGTATTCGCTGTACGCGGCGTTGGAGCCGTTCGTGGTGGATCCGTTGGCTGCCGAAGAACTTGGGGCGCTTGCGGTTCCGCTGGCGGACGGGCGGTTGGTCACCGGTCCGCGAACGACGGTGCTCGATGATCAGCTCGAGGTCGCGATTCCGGTGCATTGGGCAAGGTTGGTCCATCCGGCGGCGGCGCATCCGTTGCTGGCCCGGCTCGGCGCCCGTTCGGCGACCGCCGAAGATCTGTTGAGCGAACCCGATTTACGTGCTGAGCTGGAGGATCACCCGGACGACGCGGACACCATCGACGCCGTCCTTAGTCTGGCCGTGCTCGCCGATCCGACCGCGCTCCCGTCCTGGCTCAGCCTGATCGAATTACCCGACGTGGACGGCGAATTGCGTCCGGCCGACGAACTGCTGCTGCCCGACGCGCCACTGCGCGAGCTGCTGGTCGAGGATTCACCGTTCAGTGCGATCGATCCCGCCGTGGTGGCGGGCTATGGCGCGCAAGCGCTGCGGGCCATCGGCGTCGGCTGGGACTTCACCGTGGTCGCCGAGGCCGATCCGACCGGCCCGGATCACGATCTGGACGACGAGGACCGCTGGTGGTCGACGCTGTCGGACGACCCGCCGGAGTTCGCCGCGATCCGCGATCTCGATCTGGTGGACGACGCCGCGTGGCCGGAGGCGTTGTGGCAGTTGGCTTCCGCGCCGCGCACCCGCCGCCTGCTCACCGATCGCAACGGTTACACCGCGTGGTGGTTGCGCACCAACGCGCGCATCGACGGCACCCCCCTCGGCCTGATGCGCCACCCGTCGGACACCGAATTCGCCGAGCTACTGCCGACATTCGCGGTGCCCGGCCTCGCCGACGACGCCACCGCGATGCGCGCCATCCTGGCCGACTCCGCCGTGATCACCCCCGAGTTGGCTGCGGCCCTGCTCAACGCCCTTGCCGATCCGTCGAAATCGCCTAGCCCCGAGGTAATTTCGCGTACGCACGCCACCTTGGCCGCCGCTGTGGCCGCCGATCACCTGGATCTCACCGACCTCGACCTGCCCGACCGGGTGCGCGCGCTGTCCGGCGACGTGATCGATCCGGCCCAGGCCCTCGTGCTCGATCAGCCCTGGTTCGGTCTGGCCCTGCCCCCGAATCGCTTGGTAGCCGGCGACATCGATACCGCCTCCGCCTTGGCGACCTTGCTCGACCTGCCCCTGGTCTCCGAGTCGGTCACCGCCGAAATCCTGACCGACGGCCGCCGCACCACCTGGTCCGCCGAGCCGCTTGGAGTCGTACTGCGGCAACTGTTCTCGCTGCCTCGGCAGGCAGGCGAGCTGGTACTGCACGACGATCTGCAGGTCCGCCTGCACGGCGCGATCGAAACCACCGCCTCGGTTCCCTGGTGGCGCGACGGCAACACCGTGCACGTTCGGACGCCGCACTAGCCGACCGGCGAATCCGCCTGTACCGCAGCGGCAAACCGCTAAGCGGCGTACTCGGCGATCATCTGGCTGAGCAGATCCAACTGCGACCGCACACTCTCACTGTCGTTGTCCACCAACCACCGCAGCACCACACCGTCGATCACATTCAGCGTGAATCGGCTCAACGACTGCAGCGGAACCGACCACTGGTTCGCGGTTGCGTCGCGCGCGTGTTCCAGGATGTCGGCGACGGTGGAGTCGTTGAAGTTGTACTGCTCGCGGGCGATCGCGAGTTTCGCCGGAGTTTGCTCACCCTCGCGCAGTGCGTAAGTGGTGGTTTCGTAAGTGAGCAGTTGACGCTCGGGAGTGGCCTCTATGTTGAGCCACATCAGTTCCAGTCCCGCACGGATCAATTTTTGAAGTGCTTCTTTTCCACTTCCGACGTCTTGCCATACCGTTTCATTGGCGTCGACGGAATCACGTAATTCCATCGACAACGCCTTGACCAGCTCGGTCATCAGCGCGTCCTTGTTTTCGAAACAGTAATGCACCACACCAAGGGAGACGCCCGCCGCTTGGGCGACATCGCGCGTGGTCACGCCCGCAACGCCCTTTTTTTCGGCAAGGCCGATAGCGGCCTCGATAAGGTGGGCCCGTCTTTCTTCGACGCTCAATCGGGAGGACACCCAAGGGAGTTAAGCGCCCGGCGAGCGTGCAGTCAATTCGCCGGTAGAAAAATCTCGACTGGACGAGTGACCAGTTGTATGGTTTCCTGCCATCAGGATCGAAGGAGACGCGTATGCCGCTGTCGCGCAGAACCGTTCTTGCCCGAACCGTTGCCGGTTCGGCGACGCTTGCCGCCGCGGCGGCGGTACCCGCCATGTCGGGCACACTCGGCGCGCGGGCCGGGGCCGCCCCGGGTTCCGGCGGCTATGAGATCGGTGTCGGTATATCCGACATCACCGGGCCCGCCGCGGAATGCGGAATGATGGGTTATTCCCAGCTCGAGCAGCAGACGGCCGGTATTCACCTGCGCCCGAGGGCGCGGGCGTTCATCATCGGCAACGCCGGGCAGCGCGTCGTTTTCGTGGTCGCCGAGAACGGCATGATCTTCCAGTCCGTGCATCGTGGCGTGCTCGCGGAGCTGGCCCGCCGGTTCGGCGATCGGTACACCGAGCAGAATCTGGTGCTCACCTCGACGCACTCGCACGCGACCTGTGGCGGCTCCAGTAACGATTACGCATACAACCTGTCCATCTTGGGTTTTCAGCAGCAGGTGTACGACGCGGAGGTCAACGGCATCGTGGAGGCCATCGCGGCCGCCGACGCCGATCTCGGCCCCGGCTCGCTGGCGATCGGGCACGGCGAACTGCACGACGCGAGCGTCAACCGGTCGCGGGTGGCCTGGGAGCTCAATCCCGTTGCCGACAAACAACACTTCCCCGAGGCTATCGACCCGGCGGTGACGGCCCTCGCCCTTGTCAAGGGTGGTCGGCAGGTCGGCGCCATCACCTGGTTCGCCACCCACTGCACCTCGATGACCAACGAGAACCGGCTGATCAGCGCGGACAACAAGGGTTACGCGTCGTTCTCCTACGAGCACATCGAGCACGGCGTCCGCTATCTCGACGGCGCACCGGGTTTCGTCGCCGCCTTCGCGCAGACCAACGCGGGTGACATGTCCCCGAACCTGAACCTGCGCCCGGGGTCCGGCCCCACCGAGGACGAGTTCGACAACACCCGCATCATCGGCGAACGCCAGTATCAGGCGTCGAAAGCCGCGCTGGCCCAGGCAAGTTCGATGAGCGGGCCGATCGACTCGATGCTCTGTTACATCGACCTGGCCGACATCGCCGTCGACGGCCGGTTCACCCCGGACGGGCAGCCGAGGCATACCGCGACCGCGGCTGCGGGCGTCTCGCTCATCGCGGGCAGCATCGAGGACGGACCGGGCTTCCCCGGCGCGCCGATCCCGGAGGGGGTGCGCAATCCCTTCCTGGACGCGCTCGGCGGTGCCAATACCCCGACACCGGCCTGGCTCGCGGATGCCCAGGCGCCCAAGGCCATTGCCGCACCGCTCGGCCTGATGCCGCCGGTGGCCTGGGTTCCGAATGTGCTGCCGATACAAATCGTTCGGCTCGGCGAGCTCTACTTGGCCGCCGCCGGTGGCGAATTCACCATCACCTCGGGCCTGCGGGTGCGCCGCGTGGTCGCCGACGCGCTCGGCGTGCCGCTGGAGCAGGTGCTCATGCAGGGCTACGCGAACGCCTACCACGAATACGTCACCACCCCTGAGGAATACGATTCGCAGCAGTACGAGGGCGCGTCAACCATGTTCGGCCGCTACACACTCTGCGCCTATCAGCAGGAATTCACCCGGCTGGCAACGGCATTCGCCGCCCGCCAGGTCGTCCCGCGCGGCCCGGCCCCGCGCGACGTGTCCAACCTGCAGCCGAACTTCCAGCCCGGCGCGGGCCCGGACACCACCCCACCCGGCCGCAACTTCGGCGACGTACTGACGCAACCCGCTCCGGCCTACGCCCGAGGCAGCCAGGTAGCCGCCGAATTCGTTTCCGCCCACCCGAAACACAACACCCGCCGCAACAGCACCTTCCTGGAAGTGCAGCGCCAGCACGCGTCAGGGGAGTGGACGCGGGTGGCCAACGAGGGCGAATGGGCAGTGAAGTACTTCTGGAGCAAGCGCGGCACGGCCGAATCCGTGGCGCGGTTCACCTGGGACATCCCCGCCGACGCCGCGCCGGGGCGGTACCGCTTCCAGCACTACGCCGACAGCCTGAGCCCCGACGGCGCGCTGCACCCGTTCACCGGTATTACCAACGACTTCGAGGTCGGCTGACGCCCGTGCGTGGTCTACAGCCCCGTCTGCGCGCCCTTGTCGCCCCGGCGTGCCCCGCGCCGCTGGATCAGGAAGATCCCGAGCGCGAGCACGCCGACCACCAGCCCCATCAGGCAGACCGGCAGCACCGATGCCCACCGGTCACCGGTGGCCAACACCACCAGGGTGGCCAGCAACCACAGCGCGCTGCCCACCGCGAGCACCGGACGCGGATCGGTCAGCCGCGGCGGGATCTGCGGCACTTTCTCAGTCACGGCACCAGCGTAGCTGCGAGAACGCGCGTCCGACGCGCACCCGTCCCGTATCGTTCACCTCTGTGACAACGCCATCCGATGTTCGAGCGCTCGCCGGTGAACTCTCACTGGCTGTGGTTCGACTGACGCGTCATCTGCGCGGCCGCCGCGCCGACTCCCAGATTTCGCTGACCCAGCTCTCCGCCCTCGCGACCTTGGCGCGCGACGGCGCGATGACTCCAGGGGCGCTGGCCGCGAGAGAACGCGTGCAACCGCCGTCGATGACCCGAGTGATCGCCTCGCTCACCGATCTGGGGATGGTCGAGCGCAAGCCGCACCCCACCGACGGCCGCCAGATCATCGTCTCGCTGTCCGAGGCGGGCAGCGCGCTCATCGCCGACGAGACGCACGCCCGCGAGGCCTGGATGACCGACCAGCTCTCCAACCTCACCGAGGATCAAATCGTCGTGCTCACCCGCGCGGTCGGCATCATGAAGCAGATCGTCAACGAATCCGAATAAGCTGTATTTACCCACCCCGTCGGCTTCGCCTCCTGCCGTCCCGCTGTATTCACCCACCCCGTCGGCTTCGCCTCCTGCCGTCCCCCTGTATTCACCCACCCCGTCGGCTTCGCCTCCTGCCGTCCCCCTGTATTCACCCACCCCGTCGGCTTCGCCTCCTGCCGTCCCCCTAGCGCGCCCCGAACGGCTGATCACTGTCCACGATCTCGCGTCCGAGCGGGAACAGCGACAGCGGGATGAGCTTCAGATTGGCCCAGCCGAACGGGATTCCGATGATCGAGACGAACAACGGAATGCTGGTGAGCAGGTGGCCGAGGGCGAGCCACCAACCGGCGACGATCACCCAGATGACGTTGCCGACCAGCGATCCCGCGCCAGCGCCCGGCTTCTCCACCGTGGTCCGGCCGAACGGCCACAGCGCGTAGGCCGCGATCCGGAACGACGCGATGCCCCACGGAATGGTGATGATCAGGATGCAGCAGATGATCCCGGCCAGCAGGTAGCCGAGCGCCATCCACACCCCGACGAACACGAGCCACAGGACGTTGAGGATCAAACGAATCGGCGCCATGTGAACAGGATGCCAGCCGAACCGAGCATCGGGCATCAGGGTTTCCCCCGAGCCGAGGAATTCGGCACCGCGTGGTCAGAAGAACCAGCCGAGCGCGGCGTCGCGCTCGGTGGCGAAGGCCTCGTCGAGGACACGTGTCTTGGCGGAATCCTTGGCCTGCAAGCGGTTTGCCTCCGCGAAGACGCGCGCGGGGTAGGCGCCGAGGTACATGCTGGCGAGTACATCGATGCCGAGCTCGATATCGGCCGGACTGGTGGTCGGCGTGCATTCGGCGATGCCGTCACGGATGGTGAGGGCGAAGGTGCCACCGGCGTCGCGGAACGGATCGCGCACCGCGAGTACGACATTTAGGTCGCGTTGATAGGTTCGGGCGGTCAGCGCGGCGGGAATGTCCATGAGCCGCAACCACAGTGCGTCATAGCGCGCGGTGGTCTTGACCAGTCGCAGATCGGTGAGCAGGTAGGGCAGCGGGTCGTTGTCGCTGAGCACCGCGTCGACGCGCTGCACGAGCTCCAGCCCGAGCAGTGCCCGCCACAGCGCGGCATGCGCGTCGGGAGTCACCGCCCGCATCTCGACCACCTCGGCGGCGTTGACGTTCTCGGAACGGCGGTAGCGGTACAGCGCGTAGCCGTCCGGATGCAGCAGCGCGAAGAGATCGGTGCCGCCGCCGCGGACCGCGACCGGGTCGGCGAAGAGCATCGTCCAGCGGGCTTCCGGAGCTGCCTGGGCACCGGGCACGATCCGGCGCCATCGGTCGTAGACGGCCCGCACCTGATCGGTCACCTCGGCCAGCGTTGCGAGTTCGACCCCACCCCGATCCGGCGCCGACGGCCGGAATTCGGCGAACCGCCGATCGATGCTCACCGCGTTCTCCCGCACCGTCGGCCCGTAGCCGAAGCGCCCGTAGATGCTGCCCTGGCTCACCGTGAAGATGGTCAGCGCCAACCCATCCGCCTCGGTGCGCCGATGCTGCTCGGTGTACATCGCCCGTAGGATGCCGCGCCGCCGATGGGTCGGCGCGACACAGACTCCCGCGATGCCGCACGCCTCGACGGTGCGTTCACCCGGCACCGTGAGCGTCATCCGCGTCGCCTTTGCCGCCCCGACGACCCGGCCGTCATCGACCGCGACCACGGCATTCTCGATGGCGAAGATGCCGGCCTCCGGTGCCTGTGTCTCCGACGGCGATCGCATGCCGAATGCGGTATCGGCGAGCAGGGTGATGGCGGCGTCGTCGTCGGAGGTAGCCGACCGAATGGTGATCCCGTTTGGCAGCGTCATGGCACGACAATCCCACGCGCCGTGCGGTGCCGCATTCGAATTACCGCCGGATTCGACCGAACAGGTGGCGGCGCCGCGCGGCTTGTCCAGGCAGGATATAGCCGTGGCCGAAGTGATCGATATCGACGACCCCGCCGACCCGCGGGTCGATGACTTCCGCGACCTCAATTCCGCCGACCGTCGACCCGATCTACCAGGACGTAAGGGACTGGTGATCGCCGAGGGCGTGGTCGTCGTGCAGCGAATGCTGGACTCGCGATTCGCGCCGACCGCGTTGCTCGGCGTGGAGAAGCGGCGCCAGGAACTGTCGGACGAGCTGACCGGTGTCGACGTGCCGTACTACCGCACCTCCGCCGAGGTGATGGCGCAGGTGGTCGGGTTTCACCTCAACCGGGGCGTGCTCGCGGTGGCGCGGCGTCCCGCGTCGCTCACCCTGGACGAGGTGCTCGAAAAGGCGCGCACGGTGGCCGTGCTGGAGGGCGTCAACGATCACGAGAACCTCGGTTCGATGTTCCGCAACGCGGCCGGGCTCGGCGCCGAGGCCATCCTTTTCGGCGATCGGTGCGCCGACCCGCTGTACCGGCGCGCGGTGCGGGTTTCCATGGGCCACGTGCTCCGGGTGCCGTTCGCTTCCGTCCCCGAGTGGCCGCATGGTCTGGATATACTGCGGCGCAAGGGTTTCCAGATCATCGCCTTGACCCCGAACCCGACCGCGGTGAATCTGGCCACGGCGATGATGGGTGACCGGGTGGCATTGCTGCTCGGCGCCGAAGGTCCGGGGTTGAGCGAGGACGCGATGCGAGCCACCGATGTGCGGGCGCGAATTCCGATGTCACCCGGCACCGACTCGCTCAATGTGGCGACCGCGGCCGCGATGGCCTTCTACGAGCGGGTGCGCACGTGAGTTACCCGCATCAGGGCCCGACCCCGTGGGGAACCGGCATTACCGTCGCGGTCATGATGGCGCTGCTCGCCGCGGTCGCGGTGTTCTCGTTCGGTCGCGCGCTTGCCGAGGTGCATCCGCTGCTCGCGGTGGCGGTCAACCTGATCGCGGCCGGTGGTGCCGCGCCGACGCTCTGGCGGTGGCGCTGGACGCCGGTGACCAGGTGGGTGGTCGGCGGCGGCACGGTAGGTGTGTTGCTCGGCTGGGTGGCGCTGCTGATCAACGGGTTTGCGGGTTGACGCCCGTCACGAGACGCGGTCGTGGCCGCGCAGCCAGCCGAACAGGCCGCGCTTGGGTCGCGCCGGTTCCGGCTCCCGCCGCGGCGCGACGCGGGTAGCCGGGTCGGGCGCTTGGCCTTTCGGATACAGCGTGAATCCGCACACCGCGACGTCTCCGGGCACCAGCGCGCCCTCGGCGGCGGGGGCGCGGTAGTGGAAGCCGAGCCATTCGTTATTGGCCGCGTCGGCGAAATCGGGCGGGTCGAACGGCAGCGTCTGCGGGTCGGGCAGTTCGCCCGCGTGCCAGCGCACCGGATGCTCGCCCGCCCAGTACGGCCGCTCCCACACCAGCGGCAGGCCCTCGTCCTCGAGGATGTTCACCCGGCTCGAGCTGAACGCCCTGCGGAATTCGCCGCGCTCCCAATGCGCGAACGCACCCCAGCCGTGCGCGGTATCGAACGACACCAGGTAGGTGTGCTCGGAAGCCAGCGGACGGACCAGCAACTCCGGGAGCTCGGTCGGATGGATGCGCGCGGCCTGCGCCGAACACACCACCGTCACGCCCGGGTAGCAACCGATATAGACCTCGTCGAGATCCGGGCCGGCACAGCCGGCCAAGGTGCCGACCATGATCGGCAGCACGTCCCGATCGCTGTACAGCTGCTTCGCCAGCGCCAGTGCGGCATCGGGATCCGGATCATGGTTGGCGCGCAGGACCGTCAACGGATCTGGTGCGTCGACGTACCAGAGCGTCGAAGCTTTCGATAGCATTTCCGGCACCTCCCGATAGTTGCACGAATCAGCTCCGCGAACTTCGAGCAACGCACGGTGATGTCAAGCGATTCACCGCATCAGTGAACCGCCGGACATCGTCGTGCGCAGTCGACCACACCAAAAATTTACTCGCCCTAAGCCTCACTCGGCGGACCTTCGGCCTCTGAACACGCCAGCGAGCCGCGGAATTGGTCTCGAAAGCGGGCTTTTACGGCCCAGCTGTAGGTGAGCTACCTAGTGCAGAGGGAAGCGTGCACTCGCCAGCTACCGGATCCCCAGCGTGCCAACTGATTTCATGAGCACATGGGTAACTCGTCGGGTACCGGCCAACTGCCTGCCGCATTACCGCCAGTCGCCAACGCCACCGGTAACGCGCCTAAGTCTGGCCTGAATACGCGGAGAGGCGGGGGAGCCTCCCGCTCAGTGGCCTGAGCTGCGCACGCCGAGGAGGACATCTTCCCAGGACGGCATGGGTGCCTTGCCGCGCTTGGTACGGGCGGACTTAGCGGGCGCCTTGCCGTTGGCGGCGGGCTTGGCGGGTTCCTCGGCGGCGGGCTTGGTCGACGCGGCAGGCGCGGCGGGGGTGGACTCCGCCGGGGCGCTTGGCGGTGTCGGCGCGGGCGCGCTCGGTGCGGGTGCCGGGTTTGCCGCGGCGGGCGTCGCGGTGCTGGTGGCAGTGGGGGTTGCGGTCGCGCCCGCCGTGATGGCAGGCGTGTTCGCGCCACCGGCGGCGACGGCACGCTGTTCGTAGTACTCGTCCAGGGTGGGCTGGCTCTGCTGGCGCGCCGCGGGGCGCGCGGGCGGCGCGGCGGGTGCGGCGGGTGCGGGACGCGGCTCTACCGCGGGTTCCGGCTGCGGCGCGGGCGCGGCGACCTCCGGCTCGGCGGGCAGGATCGTCGCGAGACCGCGCAGCGCGCGGCCGAAGTCGGGATCGATCAGGTCGGAGGCGGGGTCATCGAGCGGGGAGACCGATCCGCCGTGCGCGTCCGGCTGGTAGCGCCAGTGCGCGGCGATCTCGGAACGCCCGTTCTGCCACTGCAATTGGGCGACCCAGAAGCCCTTCTCGTCCTTCCAGGCGTCCCATTCGGCGCCTTCGATATTGTGGCCGCGCTCGGTGAATGCCGCGGTGACGACGTCGATGAGGATTTCAACGGCGGGGCCGTCGGGGCGGACGGGGTGCGCCTTCTGCGCGAGTTCGGCTGCGCGGGCACGTTCCAGCAACACGGGGTAGGCGAACCGCTCGACGCGGCTGGCCGGCATGCCGGATTCTTCGGTGACCTGTTCGACGGAGGCGCCGGCACGGATACGAGCCTGAATATCGCGAGGACGCATAGTTGCTTCCATTTCGATCTCGATCTGGCCGAATCGGGCAAGGTCGCCGCGCGCTGCGGCTCGTAGCTTGTCGTCGGCGGGTAGCCGGTACTTCGCTCCGGACTCGGTGTCGACACACACGATGTGCGTGGAGTCGGGCGTCACCCCGATCACTCGAAGTTCACGCACCGTTACCTCCTTACCGCGTCGACCCGCGACACCGCCCACTTTCCGAAACAGTAGTGCACTTCTGGGATTCGTGGGGCGAGACACGCGGGGCGGAAATCTCCGAAGACACTCCCGCGCCCCGCTAATCTGCTGTGTTGGTTTTTGCAGCGCCTCCGGAGCTCGTAAGACTCGCGCTGTGGCACTTGGGTGGGAGTGGCCGATGTCACTCGATGGGAAGCAAGTGACACCGGATGTCAACGGCCCTTACCGGATTCGTGGAGCCTCAGCCCAGATTCTGTACGACCCAGTCGATGCTGCGCGTGAGCTGGCTGACGTCCTCCGGATCGATGGCCGGGAACATGCCGACGCGCAGCTGGTTGCGGCCCAGCTTGCGGTAGGGCTCGGTGTCGACGATTCCGTTGGCGCGCAGCACCTTCGCCACCGCGGCCGCGTCGACCGAGTCGGCGAAGTCGATGGTGCCGACCACCTGCGAGCGGTGCGCCGGGTCGGCGACGTACGGCGTGGCGAATTCGCTCGACTCGGCCCAGTTGTACAGGCGCGAGGAAGAATCCAGCGTCCGCTTGACCGCCCAGTCCAGGCCGCCGTTGCCGTTGAGCCACTCGATCTGGTCGGCGAACAGCAGCAGGGTGGCCAGCGCCGGGGTGTTGTAGGTCTGGTCCTTGGTGCTGTTGTCGATCGCGATCGGCAGCGAAAGGAACTCCGGGGTCCACCGGCCCGCTGCCTTGATCTCGTCGACCCTGGCCAGCGCGGCGGGGCTCATCAGCGCGACCCACAGACCGCCGTCGGCGGCGAAGCACTTCTGCGGCGCGAAGTAGTAGACATCGGCGTCGGTGATGTTCACCGGCAGACCGCCCGCGCCCGAGGTGGCGTCGATGGCGATCAGCGCGTTCGCCGAACCCGCCGGACGCTGCACCGGAATCGAGACGCCGGTGGAGGTTTCGTTGTGTGCCCAGCCGATCAGGTCGACCGAGGGATCCGACACCGGCTCCGGCGCGCTGCCCGGCTCGGCCGAGATGACGATCGGGTCGCCGATGAACGGGTTGCCCTTGGCCACGCTGGCGAACTTCGAGCTGAACTCACCGTTGGTGAGGTGCAGCGAACGCTCCCGGATCAGGCCGAACGCGGCCGCGTCCCAAAACGCGGTGGTGCCACCGTTACCGAGCACGACCTCGTAACCGTCGGGCAGGCCGAACAGTTCGCGTAGACCCGAGCGCACCCGCGCGACCACATCTTTCACCGGCTTCTGCCGGTGACTCGTGCCGAACACCGAGGCGCCGACGGTCACCAGGGACTGCAACTGCTCCGGTCGCACCTTGGAGGGGCCACAGCCGAAGCGTCCGTCGGCGGGCTTGAGGTCGTCGGGAATCGTCGGGAACGCAGTGGTCATGCGAACAGGGTAAAGCGTGTCGGACCAGCCCGGTTCGTGTGGGTCGGCACCTGGCGCCGGATTTGTCACGGTCTGCTCCGGTTGCGGTGGTATTGCTGTGTCGCCGACCACACTCCAGCTAACCTTTGCGCCCATGAACATGGCGTCGGCGAACTCGGGGTGGCGATTGCTCGGTCGACGGCCACGGAGCTTCGGGCTGCGCATCGGCGCTATTTCCGACGGCGCAAGACGAGAGTTGCTGATGCATGGCGCGCTGGGTTCGGCGACGATCCTCGGCGTGCGGCCGAGCACCAAAGTGACGACCGGCGCGCCCGGCGTGAACGGCGCGCCCGGACATGTCTTCTGGGCCCGGGTCCTGGTCGACGGAATACCGCCCTACGAGACCAGAGTGCGCCAGCGCGTGTCCGCCGCGAACCTGGAGTGGATGCAGCCCGGTGACGTGGTGTGCTGCCGAGTCGACCCCGGCGATCGAGATCGGTTGGTGCTCTACGTGCCCGATTTCGCGGAGACCGGCCGGGCCAGCATCTCGAAGATCCTCGCCGACGGCCGCCGCGCCGACGCTACGGTGCTCGCCGCGACCCCGGTCGCCGCGGACTATTCCGGCCGCGACGATCCGGTGCTTCGCCTCGACCTCGAGCTGCGCGCCTGGGACGAGCCGACGCCGTGGCTGGTCCGCCTGGTGCAACCGGTGCCCTTGTCCGCGATCGGGCTTGTCGATCTCGGACAGCATCTGGAGGTCGCCTTCTTCACCGTGGATCACGGCGAATCCGTCGCGGTCGACTGGGCCGCGTCGCTCGGGGAGGACTGACCCGCACGCCTGCCGATTTCCCGCGGCACCGCGCGTGGCTTCAGAGGTGCACGAACGTAAAGCCCATGTCGCGGATGGTCGGCAGGGCGGCGATCATGCCCGCTCCGGTGCCGGACTGCGGGCGGTGCATGTGCGCGAGGGAAATCGCCCCCGGCGCAGCGGCATTCATCGCGGCCTGCACCTTGGCGGCGGTCGCGGTCGCACCGTAATCGGCATTGATGCTGAAACCGACCGGGGTTTCCCCCAATTCGTTCACGATGGCGACCGCGACCTCGTCGTAGTGCGCGGTGCCCGCCCGGAAGAACCGCGGCGCCCGGCCGACCAGTCCACGCAGCCGCTCGTGATTGGCCCAGACCTCGTCGACCGCCTCCTGCGCCGAGCCGGTGCCGTTGATCCCATAGGCGGCGCGCCCGTTCACCGACAGCGGCCGGTGTGCCACACCGTGATTGGCCAGTTCGAACAGCGGGCTCATGGCCAGCTGGGCGGCCCGTGCCTGGTTGGCGTCGATCCAGCGCTTGTTCAGGAACAGGGTGGCCGGAATCTGGTGGGCGATCAGGAAGTTCACCAACGACTCATCTATGTCGTTGTTGCCAGGCCCGCCGCACGCGTCGAAGGTCAGCGCCATCTGCTTGCCGGTGGCCGCGAACGTGCTGATGATGCCCTGCATCTCGACGCCCCACTGCCGCGGCTGCTCGCCCGCGTGCCGGGCGACCACCGCGGCGGGGGAGTTGTCCTGCGGCGCGGGGGCGGCCTTGGCGACCACGGGGGAATTGTCCGCGACCGGGTAGGGACTGGTCGAACTCGGCTCGGCGGCGGCCGTATTGCCGTGGGTCGTGCCACATCCGGTGGCGGCGAACCCGGCAAGCGCGGCGCCGACGCCGAACATCCGCCGCCGCGACAGCCCTCTTTCGAACATCCGTCAACCCCTCTTTTCGAAGTCAGCCCCGGATGCTACGCGAGCCGAACGTCCAAGTGGGGCAGGACATCCGGCTCGCGGTAATGCTATTTGCCTATTGCTACGCGTGCGAGATGGCTGCCCAGCCCGCGACATCCTCCGGGCGGCGCGGTGCCGGTCCGGTGTAGATGGCCGCCGGACGCACCAGCTTGCCGAGCTGCTTCTGCTCGAGGATATGCGCGCACCAGCCCGCGGTGCGGCCACAGGTGAACATGGCGGGCATCATGTGCGCGGGCACCTCGGCGAAGTCGAGGATCACCGCCGCCCAGAACTCGACGTTGGTCTCGATCGCCCGGTCCGGGCGACGCTCGCGCAGTTCGGCGAGCGCGGCCTGCTCCAGCGCGGCGGCCACCTCGTAGCGCGGGGCGGCGAGTCGCTTGGCGGTGGCGCGCAGCACGCGGGCGCGCGGGTCCTCGGCCCGGTACACCCGGTGCCCGAAGCCCATCAGCTTTTCCTTGCGGTCCAGGATGCCCTTGACCAGTGCCCTTGCGTCGCCGGTCTTTTCGACCTCTTCGATCATCGGCAGCACGCGGGCGGGCGCGCCACCGTGCAGCGGGCCGGACATGGCGCCGATCGCGCCGGACAGCGAGGCCGCGACGTCGGCACCGGTCGAGGCGATCACCCGCGCGGTGAAGGTGGAGGCGTTCATGCCGTGCTCGGCGGCCGACACCCAGTAGGCGTCGATCGCCTCGGTGTGCTTCGGGTCCGGGTCACCCTTCCAGCGGGTCATGAACCGCTCGGTGACCGTGTTGCACTCGTCGATCTTCTGCTGCGGCACCGCGGGCTGGTAGATGCCGCGGGCGGACTGCGCGACGTAGGACAGCGCCATCACCGAGGCGCGGGCCAGGTTGTCTCGCGCGGTCTCGTCATCGATGTCGAGCAGCGGCTGGTAGCCCCAGATCGGGGCGAGCATGGCCAGGCCCGCCTGCACGTCGACGCGCACGTCGCCGGTGTGCACCGGCAGCGGGAAGGGCTCGGCGGGTGGCAGGCCGCGGCCGAACTCGCCGTCGACCAGCAGGGCCCAGACGTCACCGAAGGTCACCTGGCCCTCGACCAGGTTCTCGATATCGACACCGCGGTAGCGCAGCGCGCCGCCGTCCTTGTCGGGCTCGGCGATGTCGGTGGTGAAAGCCACCACGCCCTCGAGGCCACTGACGAAATCACTGGGTACGGCGGTCTGCCCGGTAGGCACCGCGGGGGTGGTAGTCATGGTGTGACTTCTCCTTGCAACTTCGGGCCGCATGATGCTCGCGTCGATCAGGGGTTGATGAGGCTCGCCGAGCACATGCCGATCATCATCACCTTAGATCCTTGCTACCGCGGAGTAACGTCTGGCCCATGCGTGACCTGGACAATTCACCCGACGGCCAGGAGAAGGCCGATATCCCGTCGAGCACCGACCTCGCCGCCATGCGCGCCGACTATGCGGGCGCCCCGTTCGGCAGCGGCGAAGACGTCGATTTGGACGAAACATGGCTGGCCGGCGGCTGGGAGCCGTTGTTGCGCCACTGGATCGAGCAGGCGACCGCGGTCGGCGTCGCGGAGCCGAACGCCATGGTGCTGGCCACCGTGTCACTGGCCGACGGCACGCCGCGACCGGTCGCCAGGACGGTGCTGTGTAAAGGACTTTCCCCCGAGGGTGTGACTTTTTACACCAACTACGACTCGGCCAAGGGCGGCCAGCTGGCCGCGGTCCCGTTCGCCGCCGTCACCTTCGTCTGGCCCGCGCTCGGCAGGCAGGTGCACGTGCGCGGCGCGATCGAGCGGGTCGCCGCCGAGACCACCGCGGTGTACTGGCGCTCCCGCCCGCGCGATTCGCAGCTCGGCGCGTGGGCCTCGCAGCAGTCCAAGCCGATCGGGTCGCGTGCCGAGATGGACCGCATGATGGCCGAGACGGTCGCGCGCTTCGACGACGTCGACGAGATTCCGGTGCCGCCGCACTGGGGTGGCTTCCTGCTCCGCCCGGACGAGGTGGAGTTCTGGCAGGGCCGCCGCGGCAGGCTGCACAACCGGATTCGGGTGCTCATCGAGAAGGACGCGATGACGGTGCAGCGACTACAGCCCTGACGGTATTTCCCGATTCGGTTACGCTGCCGCCGGTGAGACTGCTGGCCGACACGACACCGCTGCGAAATCCCGACTATCGGCGCCTGTGGACCTCGGGGGTCGTCACCATCATCGGGGCGCAGCTGTCCATCGTCGCGGTGCCGCAGCAGATCTTCCAGATCACCGGCAGCTCAGGCTATGTGGGCCTGGCCGGCCTGTTCGGCCTGGTGCCGCTGATCGTGTTCGGGCTGTGGGGCGGCGCGCTCGCGGACGTGATGGACCGGCGCAAGCTGATGCTGATCACCAACGCGGGCACCGGGCTGACCGCGGTGGCGTTCTGGGCGCAGGCCGCGTCGGGTGTCGACAACGTGTGGGTGGTGCTCGGCCTGTTCGCGGTGCAGCAGGCGTTCTTCGCGGTGAATCAGCCGACGCGTAGCGCCACCATCCCGCGACTGCTGCCGGAAGACCAACTGGCCGCGGCCAATTCGCTGAGCATGACGGTGATGCAGTTCGGCGCCATCGCCGGACCGGTGCTGGCGGGCGTGCTGATCCCGGTGGTCGGGCTGTCCACCCTCTACCTGATCGACTCCATCGCCCTGCTCGCCACGATCTGGGCGGTGTGGCGGCTGCCCGCGCTGCCGCCGACCGGATCCGCGCGCAAAGCCGGATTCCGCACGGTGCTGGACGGTTTCGGCTACCTGGCCACGCAACGGATCCTGCTCGCCTCGTTCGCGGTGGACGTGATCGCCATGGTGTTCGGCATGCCGCGCGCGCTGTTCCCGCAGATCGCGCACGAGACATTCGGCGACCCGACCACCGGTGGGGTGGCGCTCGGCCTGCTGTTCGCGTCCATGTCGGCGGGCGCGGTGCTCGGCGGGATCTTCTCCGGCTGGATACCGCGGATCCGGCGCCAGGGCCTTGCCGTGCTCGTCTGCATCGCGCTGTGGGGCGTGGCCATGGTCGGCTTCGGCGTTGCCGTCGGATTCACCGGGCACGGGCTCGGCCTCGGCGTCGGACTGTGGCTCGCGCTGATCTGCTCGGCCTTCGGCGGCGCGGTGGACATGATCTCGGCGGCGCTGCGGGTGACCATGCTGCAGCAGGTCGCTACCGACGAGATGCGGGGCAGGCTGCAGGGCGTGTTCATCGTGGTTGTCGCAGGTGGGCCGCGCATCGGTGATGTTGCCCACGGTTTTGCGGCGGCCAGTCTGGGTACTGCCGTTGCTGCCGCGGGCGGTGGCGGTCTGGTGGTGATCGGCGTGCTGCTCGCCGCTATCGCGTTCCCGGCATTCGTGCGCTACCGGGTAGGCCGCGCACATGCGGAAATAGTGGCACCATGAGCTCGGCGAATATTCGGCAACCGGCGTGCGGCGCCTCGCCGGAGCCTCACTCGGCCACGAGGCGAACCATCAACACAGCGGCTTCGCCGAACGGCTCCGCCGAGCGCCAGCGAGGTGGAGATGTGAGGTGCCGCAGGACTACCCTCCTGATTGTCCGTGTCGGTGAACGTCTAGCGTTGAGAGAAGTGCATCGTGCGCCGACCGCGACGGTGCCTACGGTTCTAGCCTGAGAGGGATCCTTCCGTGCCCGCTGAGAACATCATCAACGTCGACGAAGACGCCAAGCCGGTGCTTACCTACCCCGGCGGGGAGTTCCCGATGACGGTCGCCAAGGCCGCTGAAGGCAACGACGGAATCGAGCTGGGAAAGCTCCTGGCCAGCACGGGATACGTCACCTACGACCCGGGCTTCATGAACACCGCCCCGACCAAGTCGGCGATCACCTACATCGACGGTGAGGCGGGCATCCTGCGTTACCGCGGTTACCCGATCGACCAGCTGGCCGGGACGTCGACCTTCATCGAGGTCAGCTACCTGCTGATCTACGGGGAGCTGCCCACGCAGACCCAGCTCGACGACTTCACCGACCGGATCCGCAGGCACACGCTGCTGCACGAGGATCTGAAGCGGTTCTTCGACGGTTTCCCGCGCAACGCGCACCCGATGCCGGTGCTGTCCTCCGCGGTGAACGCGCTGTCGGCCTACTACCAGGATTCGCTGGATCCGCGCGACCCCGAGCAGGTCGAGCTGTCCACCATCCGGCTGCTGGCCAAGCTGCCGACCATCGCGGCCTACTCGTACAAGAAGTCGGTCGGCCAGCCGTTCCTCTACCCGGACAACTCGCTGAGCCTGGTGGAGAACTTCCTGCGGATGACCTTCGGGTTCCCGGCCGAGCCGTACGAGGTGGACCCCGAGGTGGCCGCGGCGCTGGACATGCTGCTCATCCTGCACGCCGACCATGAGCAGAACTGCTCCACCTCGACGGTCCGGCTGGTCGGCTCCTCCGACGCCAACCTGTTCACCTCGGTGTCCGGCGGCATCAACGCGCTGTGGGGCCCGCTGCACGGCGGCGCGAACCAGGCCGTGCTGGAGATGCTCGACGGCATCAAGGCCGACGGCGGCGACGTCAAGGAATTCATCCGCAAGGTCAAGAACAAGGAAGACGGCGTGAAGCTGATGGGCTTCGGGCACCGCGTCTACCGCAATTACGACCCGCGCGCCGCGATCGCCAAGAAGCACGCCGACGCGATCCTCAACAAGCTCGGCAACGACGAGCTGTTCGACATCGCGCAGGCGCTGGAAGAGGCCGCGCTCACCGACGAGTACTTCGTCGAGCGTCGCCTGTACCCGAACGTCGACTTCTACACCGGCGTGATCTACAAGGCGATGGGCTTCCCGACCCGCATGTTCACCGTGCTGTTCGCGATGGGCCGACTGCCGGGCTGGATCGCGCACTGGCGCGAAATGCACAGCGAGCCACTGAAAATCGGCCGCCCGCGGCAGATCTACACCGGCTACGGCGCTCGCGACTACCGCGAGATCACCAATCGTTAGTTCCACCGTTACACCCACCATCACCTATCGAAGGGGATAAGCCGAATGACCAAGCCGGAGATCGAGTTCCAGGGCGGCCCCGCGCCTGCCGAGCTGGTGATCAAGGACATCATCGAAGGCGAAGGCAAGGAAGCCGTGCCGGGCGGCAACGTCGAGGTGCACTACGTCGGCGTGGAATTCGATACCGGCGAAGAATTCGACTCCTCCTGGAACCGCGGCGAGGCCATCAACTTCCCGCTGCGCGGCCTGATCCAGGGCTGGCAGGACGGCATCCCCGGCATGAAGGTCGGCGGCCGCCGCCAGCTCACCATCCCGCCCGCCCTGGCCTACGGCCCGGCCGGCGCGGGACATCCCCTCGCGGGCAAGACCCTGGTCTTCATCATCGACCTGCTGGACGCTCAGTAATTTGCCGCGTGGCCGCGGGTGTTCGCGGCCCCCTGGTGTCTCGCGTCCCAGCTGTCGAGACTCGCGCCTGCGGCACATGCGCTTCGACAGCTGGGACGCGAGACGGGCCGCGAACGGCGCTCGTAAGACTCGCGCGTGCGGTGGCTGGTGTAGATGGTCCGTATTCCAGATCTCTGGGGTTCGGGCCATTGCCATTTCTATTGTCGGACAACCTCTACGGGATCGGTGAGGGCGAGTGCCAAGGCGGACTGTTGGGCGCTGCTGCGCTGGGGGAGCGCCTCGACGGCCTTGTCGGTCTGGGTGCTCAGGTTGCCGACGATGGTCTGCAGCTGGGTGACGCCGCCGGTGAGTTGGCTGATGGCGCTGACCAATTGGGCACCGCCCTCGTCGGCGAGCCTGGGTAGATCCTGGGCTAGCTTCGCGCCTTCGTTCAATTGCGCACTGGCACTGGTCAACCGGTCGACCACGGTGTGCAGCAGGGTGCCGAGATCGGTGTTCGGGTCGACCGCGCCGCCCACCAGCGAGCCGAGGCCGCTGAGCTGCGATCCGGCCTGACCCGAAATGCCCTGCAGGGCTTCGAGCTTCTTGATGATGTCGGCCAGCGCCGGATCGCCGGCGAAGGGCAGCGCGCGCAGTGGCGGCAGAATCTGGTCGAGGCCCGAGCTCACCGTATTCGCCGTCTGCTCCACCTGCGCGATCGTGATGCCGGTCGAATCCAGTGCGGCGGCAAGTTGATTCGCCTGCGCGGTCGCGCCGTCCACGGTCGAGTTGAGCAGCGTGATGGCCGAAGTCAGTTGTGCCGAACCCTCTTTGGCGAAGTTCAGGAAGCCGAGCAGCTGGCCTGCGCCCGAGCTGAACTGCTCGGTGCCCGCGGCGGCCGCGTTCACCCCGGCCTTCAGCAACTGCGCGGTGAACTGCGCCTGGGTCATCTGGCTGCGCGCCTGCCCGACCGCGGACAGCGCGGCATCCACACCTGCCGCGCCGACCCGGTGCGTCACCTCGGTGACCGCGCCGTTCACCAGATCGGTGTCCGCGCCCCGGTGCGTGTCCACGGTGACTTTGGCCCGGCGCGGCTGCGTCCCGGCCAGCGTGCCCATGGATTCGGTGAGGTCGGCGGGCAGCGTGATCACCGCCGCGTAGTCGTCGGTGCTCGCCTCACCAGGCTTGGCCGCGGTCCATTCGTACCCGCCCGCGTCCTGCAACGCCTTGATCACCTTCGCTCCCGTCGGCCCCGTATCAGCGTTGACCAGGGCAATACCGGTGGGTTCGCGGTCCGATCGGCTGCACGCGATGAGCCCGGCGCTGAGCGCGCCGACACTGACAAGAGCAACGGCGAGAACACCCCAGCGGGCACGTTTTCCGATCACAGCCCCGACCATAGAACCCCCACATGACCCAACCACTGGCGTTTCCATGAGAGTTCGCTAAGGGCCATCCCGACCAAAGGCCCCTTCGGTCGCGGTGGTTAAGGGGTGGTGGGGGCCGGGAGGTCTAGGACGAGGCGGATGCCGCCCAGCGTGCCGTCGTCGAAATAGGCATGGCCGCCGTGTAATTGGGCCTGCTGGGCGACCAAGGCCAAGCCGAGGCCGGAGCCGCCCTTGCTCGCCTGACTGCCGCGGAAGAAGCGGTCGAAGACGGCCTGGCGCTCGTGCGGTGGGATGCCGTGCCCGTTGTCGTCGACGCTGATGACGATGTGGCCGTTCGGTGCCCGGTGCGCGGACACCAGCGCCTCGGTGGCGCGGCCGTGCTTGACCGAGTTGGCCAGCGCGTTGTCCACCGCGAGGCGCAGGCCGGCGGGCAGGCCACGGGTGACCAGCTCGGTATCGCTGTCGATGCGGACTTTCAACCCCGGGAAGTGCCGCATGGCGTCGTGCGCGGCCTGGTCGCACAGGTCGCCGACATCGGTGGCGACATGGTCGCGTTCATTGGTGAGATCGCCGGTGGCCAGCCGTTCCAGCGCGGCCAGGGTGGTCTCCACCCGGCCCTGGCTGCGCTGCAGGTCGGCGAGGATCTCCGCGCGCTGTGCCTCGTCCAGGTCCAGGGTGCGCAAAACCTCCAGATCGGTGCGCATGGCGGTGAGCGGCGTGCGCAGCTCGTGCGCGGACACGGCGGCGAAATCGCGCGCGGTCTCCAGCGCGGCGGCGGTCGCCGATTGTGCCTGGTCCACCCGCTGCAGCATGGTATTCACCGCGTCGGCAAGCCGTTCCGCCTCGCGCACGCCCGACCCGTCCACCGGTGTCTGCGGGTTCCCCGGATCGGGCAGCCCGCTGCGCGCGTCGACCTGACGGGTGAGCCGCACGATCGGACGCACCGCACGCCCGGCCAGCAGCCAGCCGAGCGCCGCGGCGGCGGCGATGGCGAACAATGCGCCGCCGAGCACCCAGCGCTGCTGCTCGGCGGTCGCGGCGGCCGCCGACGCGGCCGGGATGCCCATCGACACCACCCGGCCGGGCGGCTGGTTCTCGGTGGTGGACAGGATCCGGTAGGGCGTGCCGCCGACCGTGACCGTCCGCGAACCCGGTGCCAGATCGGGCAATTGGGTCGGCGTGCTCGCGATGACGTTGCCGTCCATCCGAACGGTGACCGCGATGTCGTTGGTCAGCCCTGGCACGAAGCCGATGACCCGGACGATGATGACCGGTTCGATCGGCACGATGCGCGCGGCGACCGCGAGCTGCTGATCGGATTGCCGGATATTGTTGCGCTCGATCGCGTGGATGCTGATCACGCTGATCACCGAGACGATCACCACCGCGCCGGCAGCCGCCGCGCCCGCGACCCGGGTGCGTAGTGAAAAGGCCGGGCGCCGACGGGTTTTCGGCGTGGGTGCCGACATCACTTCGGTGCCCGCAGCACGAAACCGACCCCGCGGATCGTGTGCAACAACCGGGGCGCGCCATCCACCTCCAGCTTGCGCCGCAGATAACCGACGAAGACGTCGACCACGTTGGTGTCGGCCGCGAAGTCGTAGCCCCACACCAGTTCCAGCAGCCGCTCCCGGCTCAGCACCACGCCGACATTGCGCGCCAGCGTGGACAGCAGCTCGAATTCCCGCTTGGTGAGCTCGATTTCGATGCCGTCGAGCAGCGCGCGATAGCCCGCGACATCGACCTCCAGCGGGCCGACGGTGATCGCGCCCGGCGTGGTCGGCGACTGGGTATCGGTCCGCCTGCGCAGCAGCGCCTTGATCCGCGCGACGAGTTCGGCAAGCACGAACGGCTTGACCAGATAATCGTCGGCCCCCGATTCCAGCCCAGAGATGCGGTCGTCCACCGAGGCCCGCGCGCTGAGTACGCAGATCGGCACCTCGTTGCCCATCGCACGCAACGCGGTCACCACCCCGGCACCGTCGAGCACCGGCATGTTCATATCGAGCACGATCGCGTCCGGCGCGTGCTCGTTCACGCTGCGCAGCGCCTGCCCGCCGTCCCTGGCCACCAGCACGTGGAAGCCGGAAAGTCGCAGCCCGCGCTCGACCGACGCGAGCACGTCCTCGTCGTCATCGACGACGAGGACGGTCGGGGTCGTGGGTGTCACCTCAGTCATTCTGCCGTCACCGAGCGGTTCAGCCGGTCAAGTAGGCCATGCACGCGCGTCAGTAGTTGTGGCAAGAATCCGCGACTGCCTGGATGGTTTGGCGCAGCTGGCCGTAGCGGGGGTCGTTCTGGGCCTGCTCTACTGCGTCGGGGTTGTTGTCGATGGCCTGCTGCAGTTCCGCGCGGCGCTGCTCGACCGGCTGATCGAACTTG
Source organism: Nocardia sp. NPDC051321 (assembly GCF_044455225.1). Classification (NCBI taxonomy): domain Bacteria; kingdom Bacillati; phylum Actinomycetota; class Actinomycetes; order Mycobacteriales; family Nocardiaceae; genus Nocardia; species Nocardia sp. NPDC051321. The sequence continues at coordinate 69,146 of NZ_JBITEM010000014.1, forward strand.
CGCTGCAGTTCGGCCTTCTGCGACGGGTTCGCGTCGAGCATCTTGGCGAGCTGGGGCGCCTTGTCGTGCAGCGCGGCGTCGACCTGGGTGAACGAACAGTCCGAATTCAGCAGCGGACCGGCGAGCTCCATCGGGCCTGCGGAGGCGATCGCGGGGCTGAGCAACACGGCAACGGTGGCCAGCCCGCCCGCGGCGAGTGCGGCGACGGCGGGACGGCCAACAGAACGCTTCATGGGTGTGACTCCAGTTCGTCGAGGGGTTAGTGCCTAGCGCCCTCGACGCTAGGCCGCCGCACTGGCACCTGTGTGAACGTTCTCTGAGGAATCTCTGAGTACACGCCAATCCCTAAGCGGGACGAACGATTTCGTGGGGGAAGGTCAGGCGGGCGAGCCCACATCTGGTGTCGCCACCGGGTCCGGCACGGCTCGGTTCGCGTTGTGGATCTGTTCCGTCAACGCGTCGAGCACCGCCGGATCCTCGATGGTGGACGGAATCTCGTACGCCTCACCGGCGGTGATCTGCCGAATGGTCTTCCGCAGGATCTTGCCCGACCTGGTCTTCGGCAGCGCGGTGACGATCACGGCGTCGTGCAGCGTGGCGATCGCGCCGATCTGCGAGCGCACCCGTTCGATCAGTTCGTCGCGCAGCCGCGCCGGATCCACCTCGACCCCGGACTTGAGCACCACGTATGCCAGCGGCCGGTGCCCCTTGAGTTCGTCGGGCAGCCCGATCACCGCGCACTCGGCCACCGCCTCGTGTCCCGCGATGGCCGCCTCGATGCTGCCCGCCGACAACCGGTGCCCGGCCATATTGATCACATCGTCGCTGCGGCCGAGCACGTAGAGGTAGCCGTCCTCGTCGAAGTAACCGGAGTCGCCGGTGAGGTAGTGGCCGGGGTAGGCGGACAGATACGAACGCTGGTAGCGCGCGTCGTCGTTCCACAGTCCGGTGAGCGTGCCGGGCGGCAGCGGCAGCCCGATCACGATGTTGCCCTCGGTATTCGGCGGCACGGGGTTGCCCTCGGAATCGAGCACCCGAAGCCGGAAACCGGGCACCGGCACCGAGGCCGAGCCCGCCTTGATCGGAAGTTGTTGCAGGCCAAGAGGGTTCGCGCAGATCGGCCAGCCGGTCTCGGTCTGCCACCAGTGGTCGACCACCGGGCAGTCGGTGCGATCGGCGAGCAGCACCTCGTCGGCCCAGGCATAGGTCGCGGGATCTAGTCGTTCGCCCGCGCAGAACAGCGCGCGCAGCGACGACAGGTCGTGGCGGTGGGCGAGCTCGGCCTCCGGATCGGCCTTGCGGATGGCGCGCAGCGCGGTCGGCGCGGTGAACAGCACGCGAACGTTGTGTTCGGCGACCACCCGCCAGTAAGCGCCCGCGTCGGGCGTGCCGATCGGCTTGCCTTCGTACAGCAGCGTGGTCGCGCCGACCAGCAGCGGCGCGTAGACGATGTAGGAGTGTCCGACGACCCAGCCGACATCGGAGGCCGTCCACATCACCTGGCCCGGGCCGATGTCGTAGATATTGCGCATGGACCAGGCGAGGGCAACCGCGTGTCCGCCGTTGTCCCGAACCACCCCTTTGGGTTTCCCGGTAGTGCCCGAGGTGTAGAGGATGTAGAGCGGATCGGTCGCGGCGACCGGGACCGGCTCGGCCAGTGGCGCATCTCGGACAGCGTCGTCCCAATCGAGCCATTGCGCCGCGACGGTCTGCGCGGAACTCGGCAGCGATTCGGTCGCGGCCTGCGGCGCGGAGAAGTGGATCGTCGGGAACTGCGGCCGCTGCTTCACGATCACCGTGCGCGGTGCGGTGGTCTCGGCGAGATCCAAGGCTTGCAACACAATCGGCGGATATTCGAGCTGTTTGCCCGGTTCCAGGCCGCCCGAAGCTGTGATGATCAACACGGGTTCCGCGTCGTCGATGCGCGCGGCGAGCTCGGGTGCCGCGAAGCCGCCGAACACCACCGAGTGCACCGCGCCGATCCGCGCGCAGGCCAGCATGGCGATCACGGCTTCGGGGATCATCGGCAGGTAGATGATGACGCGGTCGCCCGCGACGACCCCGAGGCGGCTCATCGCACCCGCGAATCTGGCTACCTTTTCGAGCAATTCGGCGTAGGTGAAAACGCCTCTGGTGCCGGTCATAGCGGAGTCGTATATTAAGGCAGGCTGATCAGCTAAGCCCCCCTCTGCCGCAGAGCCACCGTGCACATGCCGGTCGAGGGTGTTGAAGGAGGTGTTGAGGCGAGCGTCGGTGAACCACCTGGCCACCGGACGAGCGGCCGGGTCGATGATCTGGGTTGGTGGCACCACCCAGTCGATCGCTTCAGCCGCCCCGGCCCAGAACTCGGCGGGGTCGACCAAGCTGGTCTGATAGACCGGTCGGTACTCGTGCCGCACGTTCAAACCCGTGACTCCCTAGCCTCGCCTCGATGCCCGCCTCGATAGATCTGGTTGATTGTGGCAGACTTCACGCGACGCCCGGGTGGGTGTTGTGACCTTTGGTTTTGCCTGGAACGGCCAGGTCAAGGATCGCATGCTTACTCGGAGTCACCCAAGAAGTTATTGATCCGTTAGAATCTGATGTCACTTATTTGGGCCGTCGTAGACGCAATTTCTCGGCCAGCCGCAGTTCTCGGCCAGCTCCGCCTGTCGAGCCAGTATGCGTGTGGAGGTTCGCTGATGGCGCGTGGTTGGGGCCAGTTTGGAAAGTGAGTGGGAGATGCGTGAGGCCGCTAGGTCCGGCAGAAGGCGCTGGGCGCTCGGCAACTGGGACCTGCGCTGGAAGGTGACGGCAGTTCTCGCCGTCCCCCTGGCAGTCGCGGTAGGCCTTGGCGTGTCCAGGATTTCATCGGAGTTCACCAACTCGGGTCGGCTCGCCGACGTCGCGGAGAACGTCCAGGCCATCCCGGCCGTCACCGCGCTCAGCGCGCAGACGGCGACGGTGGTGGGTTCGCAGATGATCGCCGTCGCGGCGAATGTGTCCGTGGTGACCGATCAGAACCTCGCCGATCTCGACAAGGCGATTGCCAACGCGGAGAAGGCCGCTGACAAGTTGAGCGGCGTTTCAGGTGCCCGCCCGGCCTTGGACAGCATGCTCACGCAGGCAAAAGCCGTTCGCCAGCAAGGCAAGAACGTCAGCACCGGGCCGACTTCCGACGCCATCGGTCTGATCGACCGGGTGCGCAACGACAGCGTGCGGATCGTCGAGACGACGGTCGGTCAGGTCAGCGACACCGCCGTCGACACCGCCAAATTGCGTCTGGTCGACTCGCTCAACACTCGGGCCACGCTGGTCGGCGAGGTCGCCGCGTTCCCGGATGTGTTGAAGAACCCGAAGGTCGGCACACCCGGCTTCCTCACCGCGGCCAACACCGAGCGCTCGCTGCTCGGGGTGCTGTCGCATCGGTTCTCCGACGGCGACACCTCGATCGCCGATCTGCGCGCGGGCATCGACACCCGAGTAACGCTGCTGAACAGTCCGGAGTCGCAGGCAGGCACGGTTCCGGTCGGTGAATTGAAGAAATCGCTGACCGACAGCCTCGCGGTGTACGAGCTCGTGGTGAGCCGGGCGACCAAGGACATCGACGGCGCGATGAACTCGCTGGTGTCCACCGCTCAGCGCGACGCGTGGACCTACACCGCGGTCGTCGTGGCCACCATCCTCGCCGCGCTCTTGCTCGCCGTGTTCGTCGCGCGCTCGATGATCGTGCCGCTGCACCGGCTTCGCCTCGCGGCGCTGCGGGTCGCCGAAAGCGACCTGCCGCACGAGGTGGCCCAGCTCCGCAACGGCGCCTCGCCGGAAGAGGTTCCGCTCGAGCCGATGCCGGTGCGCAGCACCGAGGAGATCGGCCAGCTGGCCCGCGCCGTCGACGACATCCACGGCCAGGCGCTGCGTCTGGCGAGCGACCAGGCGCAGATGCGTTCACAGGTCAACGACATGTTCGAGACGCTGGCCCGGCGATCCAAGTCGCTGGTCGACCATCAGCTCAGCTTGATCGAGGCGATGGAGTACGACGAGAAGGATCCGCGCCTGCTGGAAAACCTTTTCCGGCTGGACCATCTCGCCGCCCGCATGCGCCGAAACGGCGACAACCTGCTCATCCTGGCCGGCACCAGGCAGCGCCGCGCCAAGTCCGCGCCGGTCGAGATCGCCGACGTGCTGCGCGCCGCGATCTCCGAGGTTGAAGACTACGAGCGAGTGAAACTGGGTGCCACGCCACGTGGTTCGCTGGTCGAGCCCGCCGCCTCCGACATGGCGCACCTGTTCGCCGAGCTGCTGGACAACGCGCTGCGTGCCTCCCCGCCGGAGACCGACGTGAAGTTCACCTTCGCGCAGGCGCACGATCAGGGCATGCTCATCGAGGTGGCCGACCGAGGTATCGGTATGCCACCGTCGGAGATGGCCGATATCAACCGGCGGTTGGAACAGACCGCCGAGCCGGGCCCCGATACCGCCAGGCACATGGGTCTTTTCGTGGTTGGCAGGCTGGCCGAGCGGCACGGTCTCACCGTGCGGCTGCGGCCAACCTTCGACACCGCGCGCGATCCCGGTGTCACGGTGACCGTGCACGTTCCCGGTGCGCTGATCGTGGCGGGCAAGCCGATCACGGCCCAGCCCGTCACCCCGTCCCCACAGACACCCGAGCGGCCGCGGCCGTCCGCCCCGTCGTCGATGCAGATGCGGTCGGTCACCCGCACCCCCGGCGGCAATGTCATGGTGACCGTCGATCCCGGCGTCAGCGGGCCGATCCCGGTCAGCAATCCGAATGCCTCGTCCAGCGGGCCGATTCCGGCCGGTGGTGGGCTGCCGCAGCGGCAGCCGGGCAATTCGATGGCGTCCGGGCTGCAGTCGAACGCGCAGCAGGGTCCGACGCTGCGACCCGCACCGGGTCAACAGGCCAGCGGACCGCAGCGCGGCAAGCTCGCCGCCGCGAACCTACCCAAGCGCAACCTCAACCCGGGCGGTCCGCCGCCGCCGCGCCAGCCGGGCGGCCCATCCGAGCCGACCGTGACGGGTCTGCCGCCGCGGGACGCGAATTCGGGCGAGCTGCCCAAGCGGCAGCCGGGCAGCAACGGAGTGCCGCAGCCGAGCATCAGCGGACTTGCTCAGCCGCCGAGCGGGCTGCCGCAGCGTCAGCGCGGCGAGAACGGGCTGCCGCAACGGGATTCCGCTCCCGGTGGTCTGCCACAGCGTGACCCGAGCGCGGGTGGGCTGCCGCAGCGGGACAGCGGTTCGGGTGGGCTGCCGCCACGGCAGACCGGCCCCAGTGGCCTGCCGCAGCGTGAGGGCTTGCCCCAGCGCGATCCGAACGCCGGTGGGCTGCCGCAGCGTGATCCGAGTTCCGGTGATCTGCCCCAGCGCGAGTCCGCGTCCGGTGGTCTGCCGCAACGCGATCCGAGCGCGGGCGGGCTGCCGCAGCGGGAGCCGACAGCAGGTGGTCTGCCGCGACGTCAGCGTGGCGAGAACGGGCTGCCGCAGCGCGAGTCCGCGTCCGGTGGTCTGCCGCAGCGTGAGCCGAGCGCGGGTGGTTTGCCGCAACGCGATTCGGGTCTGCCGCAACGCGATCCGAGTGCGGGCGGGCTGCCGCAGCGGGAGCCCGCTTCGGGTGGCCTGCCGCAACGTGAGCCGACGGCCGGTGGTCTGCCGCAACGTGACCCGAGTTCCGGTGGTCTGCCCCAGCGTGAGCCGAGCGCGGGTGGTTTGCCGCAACGCGATTCGGGTCTGCCGCAACGCGATCCGAGCGCGGGCGGGCTGCCGCAGCGGCACGCCGCGGCGGCGAGCCTGCCACAGCGGGACGTGACGCCGACCGGTCTGCCGCAGCGCCAGCCGGGCACCCAGGTGCCGCCGAACCTGCCGCAGCGCGAGCCGGGCGAGGGTCTGCCGCAGCGGGACACATCGCCGGGTCTTGGTCTGTCGCAACGGGGTCGGGGTACGCTGCCCGGCAACGACGAACAGCCGAAGGACGCGGAGGCCGCAGGAGGCGATCCAGGCAGGCACAGTTACCGGGCCAACCCGACGAGGACCGCGTCGTTCTTCCAGACGAGGCTCCAGCCCGCGGTCGAAACCGGCGATTCCGTCATGGGCGGAACACCAATTTTCGCGGAAATGATGTCGGCATGGCTGTCAGACCCGAATATGGACAGGTCCACCGTGGCCGCCTCCTTCGAATCACCGGGTGATGAAGGTTGGCAGGCGGCCCGCGCGGCCAGCGAGGCACAATCCGAAACAAGGACGGCGGCTGGGTTGCCGCAACGCAATCCGGGCGGAAGGCTGGTCCCGGGCGCCGTCAACGGTGCGGTGGATCGAGCACCGAGCCGTGATCCAGAAACAATCAGGTCCAGCCTGAGTCGCCATCAGCAGGGCGTCCGGGATGGCCGCGCAATGAGAGCAATGAACTTAACCGGAGATAAAGGAGACCGATGAACCCCGATCTAGGTGGTACGAATCGTCAGCTGGATTGGCTGGTTTCGAACTTCGCCAACGAGGTTCCTGGCGTAGCCCATGCCGTCCTGGTCTCGGCTGACGGCCTACTCATGGCCGCGAGCGCTCAGCTGCCCGTCGACCGTGCCGAGCAGCTTTCGGCCGTCACCGCCGGACTGGCCAGCCTCTCGGTCGGTGTCTCGAACCTGTTCGAGGGCGGCACCGTGCTGCAGTCCGTCGTCGAGATGGAGCACGGCTACCTGCTACTCATGGCTGTCGGCGACGGCTCGTACCTTGCCGTGTTGACCAATACGTCGTGCGACATCGGTCAGGTCGGCTACGAGATGGCGTTGCTGGTCGAGCGGGTTGGCCAGACAGTGCAGGCCACGCCACGTGTCACGATGGGTTCCTGATGGTGGGATGGACATAGAAGATCACCGCTTGGGGAGCGCCGAGCCCAGTCTCGTTCGCCCATACTCGTTGACCGCAGGCCGAACGAGGCCCGCGGTCGAGTTGGCGTTGGAGGCACTCGTCGCATCGCATCCGGTCGCCCTGGAGCGGCAGTTCGAACTGACCAACATCGAGACGTCAATCGTGGAGTTGTGCAGAGAATCGCCGTCCGTCGCCGAGGTAGCAGCCCGATTGGGTATCCCCATCGGGGTGGCTCGCGTGCTGGTTGCCGACCTGATCGAGGCCGGGCATGTACGCGTTTCGGCGACTTTGAAAGACGATTCCAGCGACGATGAACGTCGCGAGCTGATCGAAAGGGTTCTCAGTGGACTCCGGCGTATTTGATTCGACGGCGCAGGTCGACACCCGCACCAGCAAGCCAACGTCGGCGAAGATCGTTGTCGCCGGTGGTTTCGGTGTCGGTAAGACCACGATGGTCGGTGCTGTCTCGGAGATTGTTCCGCTGCGCACCGAGGCATTGGTAACCAATGCCAGTACCGGAATCGATAATTTGACGGGCATTCCGATGAAGTCGACCACCACCGTGGCGATGGACTTCGGCCGGATCAGCCTCGCCGACGATCTGGTGCTGTACCTCTTCGGTACGCCGGGCCAGTACCGATTCTGGTTCATGTGGGACGACCTGATCCGCGGTGCCATCGGCGCCGTGGTGCTCGTCGACACCCGCAGGCTAGAGGACAGCTTCGCGGCCGTCGACTACTTCGAAGCGCGCGGCCTACCATTCCTGGTGGCGCTCAACGAATTCGACGACGCGCCGCGGTACCCGATCGAGGACATCCGGCAGGCCCTCGCGGTGCCTGCGGACGTGCCGATCCTGTCCATCGACGCCCGGCGGCGCGAGCCGGCCAAGCAGGCCTTGGTCGCGCTCACCGAGTACGCGTTGCGCAAGGTGATGCAGGGCTACTGAGTTTTTCGCGCGGCATCCGTAGCGACTGCTTGCAGGTCGCTCGAAAAGGTCGGCAGCGACTGCTTGCAGGTCGCTCGAAAAGGTCGGCAGCGACTGCTTGCGGGTCGCTCGAAAAGGTCGGCAGCGACTGCTTGCAGGTCGCTCGAAAGGTCCGCATCCGTCCGATACCGAGTAGTTAAGCTCCCTCGGTGAAGACTTCCGCGCGCGAGCTGCTCGGGCAACTGCTCGACACCGACTCGTATGTCAGCTGGGACCGGCCGCCGCTCACGGTGGCCGCGACCCCGCGGTACCGCGAGGCGTTGCACAAGGCTGCGGTCGCGGCGGGCACCGATGAGTCGGTGCTCACCGGCGAGGGACTGCTGCGTGGGCGTCGCGTCGCCGTAATCGCCTGCGAGTTCGGCTTTTTGGCGGGCTCGATCGGCGTCGCCGCGGCCGAACGGATCGTCACGGCGGTCGAGCGGGCCACCGAACTCGGGCTGCCACTCGTCGCTTCGCCGACCTCCGGTGGCACCCGCATGCAGGAGGGCACCGTCGCGTTCGTGCAGATGGTGAAGATCGCCGGTGCCGTCGCCGCGCACAAGGCGGCGGGCCATCCCTATCTGGTCTACCTGCGCAACCCCACCATGGGCGGCGTGTTCGCGTCGTGGGGTTCCTTGGGCCACATGACTTTTGCCGAGCCCGGCGCGCTGATCGGCTTCCTCGGACCTCGCGTCTATCAGGCCCTGTACGGCCAGCCGTTCCCCGAGGGCGTGCAGACGGCCGAAAACCTTTACCGCCGTGGCGTTATCGACGGTGTCGTCACCGTCTCGATCTTCCGCCGCGTCGCGCACCGCGCGCTCAGTGTCTTCGGCGGTATACCGGATTCGACTGCGGGCGAACAGGTTCCGCTTCGTGATCAGAAGCGGGCGGCTGCGGCTGTTTCGGCGTGGGAGTCGGTGGTCATTTCGCGACGGCCAGACCGTCCTGGCATTCGTGACCTGCTTCGCCATGTGACACAACGGGTTCCGCTGAGCGGCACCGGGCAGGGCGAGTCCGACCGCACCGTGGTGCACGCGCTGGTGCGCTTCCGCGGCCAGCCGTGCGTGGTGTTCGGACACGACCGCGCCGGACAGCAGGGCGGGTACTCCATGGGGCCCGCCGCGCTGCGCGAAGCGCGGCGCAGCATGGCGCTTGCTGAAGAGTTGCGGTTGCCGCTCGTCCTGGTGATCGACACGGCGGGCGCCGCCCTGTCGAAGGAGGCCGAGGAGCGCGGATTGGCCCCCGAGATCGCCCGCTGCATCGCGGATTTGGTGACCTTGGCCACGCCGACCGTCTCCGTGCTGCTCGGCCAGGGCACCGGCGGCGGCGCGCTGGCCCTGCTGCCCGCGGACCGAGTGCTGGCCGCCACCCACGGCTGGCTGGCCCCGCTGCCGCCGGAGGGTGCCAGCGCCATCGTCTACCGCGACACCGACCACGCCCCGGAACTGGCGCAATCGCAACGCATCCGCGCCGCCGACCTGCTCGCCGACGGCGTAGTCGACCGCATCGTCCCCGAATTCCCCGACGCGGCCGACGAGCCGGTGGACTTCGCCCGCCGCATGGGCGCCGCCATCGCCGAAGAACTCACCCACCTCCGCCACCACCCCAACACCGAACTCCAGACCCTGCGCAGGCAGCGCTACCGCAGACTCGGCCTACCGAACGGCTGAGTCGATCACGGTGCGTAGCGCGGCTTACCGAGTCGCGTAGCGTGCCTTATCGAGTCGTTGCCGTCACTGCCGGTGGGGGAGAAAGTGCAGGTGGAGCGGTAAATTGGGGGTCAACACGCCAAGGGGCAGCGTTGACGGCTCGCCGCCACACTTCTACCGTCGCAGGGTGACCTTCAGAAGCGAGACCTCCGCCATCCCATCGATCGTCCTGAACGACGGCAACGTGATCCCGCAACTGGGCTTCGGCGTTTTCCAGGTGCCCGACGACGATGTGACCTCGGTGGTCACCGCGGCGCTGGAGACCGGCTACCGCAGCATCGACACCGCGGCGGTCTATGGGAACGAGGAAGGCACCGGTCGGGCGATCCGCGAGTTCGGCCTGCCACGCGACGAGATCTACGTCACCACCAAGCTGTGGAACTCCGAGCAGGGCTTCGATTCGACGCTGCGCGCGTTCGACACCAGCATGAAGAAGCTCGGCCTGGACTACCTCGACCTGTACCTGATCCACTGGCCGGTGGCCGTGGCCGATCGCTACGTCGACACGTTCCGTGCCTTCCAGGCCCTGAAGTCGCAGGGCCGGATCAAGTCGATCGGTGTCTCCAACTTCACCACCGCCAACCTGGAGCGACTCATCGGCGAGACTGGTGAAACCCCCGTGGTGAACCAGATCGAGCTACATCCGCGCCTGGCCCAGCGCGAACTCCGCGACTTCCACGCAGGCCACGCCATCGCCACCGAGGCGTGGAGCCCGCTCGGCCAGGGCACCTTGCTCGACGACAAGACCATCGCCTCGGTCGCCGCCGCCGTCGGCCGCACCCCGGCCCAGGTCATCATTCGCTGGCACCTCCAACTCGGCAACATCGTCATCCCGAAGTCGGTCACCCCGTCCCGAATCGCCGAAAACTTCGACGTCTTCGCCTTCGAGCTCACCCGAGACCAAATGGACGCCATCAACGCCCTGAACACCGACACCCGCGTAGGCGCCGACCCGGACACAATGACCGCAGGCCTGAACTAACCCAGTCCCAAATAGTCCGTCAGCTCCACGGCCGCCGCCCGCCCCGCGCGGTTCGCGCCGATGGTGCTTGCGGATGGTCCGTAGCCGATCAAGTGGATGCGGGGGTCGGCCGCTACTTGGGTGGCGAGGCGGCCGGTCATGGTGATACCGCCGCCGGGGCCGCGTAGTCGCAAAGGGGCCAAATGGTCTAGTGCGCTGCGGAATCCGGTGGCCCACAGGATCACCTCCGCGTGCTGGAAGGAGCCGTCCGCCCAGCGCACCCCGTCCGGTTCGATGTGGTCGAACATCGGTAGTCGACGCAGCGCGCCGCGGGCTTGCGCGGCCCGGAGGCGGTCGTCGAGCCGCAGGCCGGTCACCGAGACCACCGACCCCGGGGGCAGCCCCCGGCGCACCCGGTCCTCCACCTCGGCGACCGCCGCGCGGCCGTCCTCGGGGCCGAACGACGTGTCGCGGAAGATCGGTTCGGTCCGCGTCACCCAGGTGGTCGAGGTGACCTGGGAGATCTCGTCGAGCAACTGCACCGCCGAGATGCCGCCGCCGACCACCACCACGTGCTTGCCTGCGAACTCCGCCGCGGTGCGGTAGTCGTGGGTGTGCAGTTGCCGTCCGGCGAAGGTCTCCGCGCCGCGGTAGCGCGGGATGAAGGGATGTTCCCAGGTGCCGGTCCCGTTGATCAGGCCGCGCACCCGGATGGTGCCCGCCGAGTCGGTCTCCGCGTTGAGGATCGGTCCGTGCTCGGCCGGGCTGCCGTCCTCGGTCCGGTCACACACCACTTTCACCGAGACTTGTCGGCGTACCCGCAGATCGAAGTGCTTTTCGTAGAGCTCGTAATAGTGCGGCACCGCGGTCGCCGCGGGAGCGGACTCCGATCCGGGCGGCAATGTTTCCGCGAACGACATGCCCGGGAGATCGTGCACCCGATTGACGGTGGTCAGGGTGAGCGACGGCCAGCGGAATTGCCAGGCCCCGCCCGGGCCGGGTGCATGGTCCACGATGAGAAAGTCCTGTTCGGGGCGTAGCCCGAGGCGCTGCAGGTGATAGCCAGCTGACAGCCCGGCCTGACCAGCGCCGATCACCAGGAGGTCGAAGTCTGTCGGCACAGCCGAAGATCGTATCCGCTTGAGCGGTCTGCGCCGTCGGCTGTGGCAAAGTGAATGTAACTAGACGGATCGTTCAGTTGGGGAGGTCGCATGCTCGGAGTTAGCCGAGACGGTGACGTGGTGACCATCGAACTGCGGCGAGAGGAACGGCGCAACGCGCTCAACCTCGAGCTCATTACGCTGCTGCGCGAAGCCGTGCTTGCCGCCGTCGCCGACGACGCGCGGGTGATCGTGCTTACCGGACGTGGCCCGATATTCAGCGCGGGCGCGGATCTTTCCGGCGTCTATTCCGACGAGTTCCTCGACGGCCTGCTGGAGATGCTGCACACCATCGAGGCCGTGCCGGTGCCGGTGATCTCGGCGATCAACGGCGGCGCGCTCGGCGCGGGCGTGCAGCTCGCCCTCGCCTCGGACCTGCGGGTGATCTCGCCGGAGGCCTACATCGCGATTCCCGCGGCCAAGCTTGGCATCTCGGTGGACCGGTGGACGGTGCGCAGGCTGGCGTCGCTGATCGGCGGCGGCCCGGCCAGGACCATCCTGCTCGGCGCGGAGCAGGTGTCGGCGGCCGACGCCTACAGCTTCGGCTTCGCCAACCGGCTCGGCTCACTGGCCGACGCGCAGGCGTGGGCCAAGCAGATCGCCGAGCTCGCGCCGCTGTCGCTGCGGCACATGAAGCTGGTGCTCAACGACGACGGCACCCGCGAGCCGGACAACGCGCAGCAGCGCGCCGCGCTCGAGGCCGCCTGGTCCAGTGCCGACGCGCAGGAGGGCCGACTGGCCAGACTAGAGAAGCGCGCCGCGAAATTTACGGGGCGATGATGAATATTCGAAGCATTGTCGGCACCGCGGCGGGCGCGCTCGGCCTCACCTGGGTGGTTCGCGCGGCGTGGGGGATACCGTCCGCGATGGGCGCCTCGATCTCCGCCATCCAGCCGTACGCGACCGGCGCGACCACCTACCGCGACCGTCAGTTCCACAACACCGAGCCGAGCAGTCAGCTGGCCGCCGGATCGGCACCGTCGCTGTTGGTTTCGGCGCTCACCAGGCGCAACGCGGGCCGTCCGACCGGGGTGATCCCGCTGCAGACGCCGCAGCTGCCGGAGACCGCCGCCGACCTGGCCGTCACCTGGTTCGGGCATGCCACCGCGCTGATCGAGATCGATGGCTATCGGGTGCTCACCGATCCGGTGTGGAGCGAACGGGTTTCGCCGTCCGCGCTGGTCGGCCCGAGCCGGATGCATCCGATGCCGACGCCGCTGTCGGAGCTGCCCGCGCTCGACGCGGTGATCATCTCGCACGATCACTACGACCATCTGGACAAGGACACCGTCCGGGAGCTCGTGCTGCGCCAGACCGCGCCGTTCCTGGTTCCGGTCGGTATCGGCGCGCACCTGCGGCACTGGGGTGTGCCGGAGTATCGGATCATCGAATTGGATTGGGGCGGTTCGGTTTCGCTGTCCGCGCTCGGCCGGGCGCACGAGGGTTCTGATCTGGTGCTCACCTGTACCGAGGCGCGGCACTTCTCCGGGCGCGGCCTGGTCCGCAACACCACGCTGTGGGCGTCCTGGTCGATCGTCGGCCCGACCAAGCGGGCGTACTTCGGCGGCGACACCGGGTACACCAAGGCCTTCGCGGAAGCCGGTGCGGCACTTGGCCCGTTCGATCTGACGCTGCTGCCGATCGGCGCCTACGACGAGCGCTGGCGCGATGTGCACATGAACCCGGAGGAGGCGGTGCGCGCGCACGCGGATCTGTGCGCGGGCGAGGCCGGCCACGGCCTGCTGGTGCCGATCCACTGGGCGACCTTCAATCTGGCGTTCCACGGATGGTCGGAGCCGGTACGGCGGATGGTGACCGCGGCCGAAACGGCAGGTACGGCGATCGCGGTACCCATGCCCGGCCAGCGGGTCGAGCCCAGTAGCGCACCACCACGGGATTCGTGGTGGGAGGATGTGGGTTGACGACATCGTTGCTAGTGGGCTAGAGGAAGGAACGAACGCTATGAGCTTCGCGGATACTCTGAAGGGCCTCGTCGGCAAGGGCAAGGACGCGGCGGCCAAGAACGCGGACAAGATCAACGACGCCATCGACAAGGGCGGCGACTTCATCGATCAGAAGACTCAGGGCAAGTACTCGGACAAGATCGCGAAGGGCAAGGAGGCCGCCAAGAAGGTGGTCCCGCCGGAGGATCAGCCGGGCGCGCCGGGCCAGCCGGGCGGTGCCGGTGCGCCGGGCACCACGCCGGAAACGCCGAGCGCCACCGATACCCCGGGCACCGACCCGTCGGGCTCGCAGATCTGACGAGCGGCGGGGACCCGCAACCTGTCGGTCCCCGCCTCTAAAATCGTTCTCATGGCAGCGCGCCGGAGCTTCGGTGGCATCGAGGTTGAGCTCAGCAACCTCGACAAAGTGCTGTATCCGGCCACCGGCACCACCAAAGGCGAAGTCATCGCCTATTACTCGGCGATCGCGCCAGCCATGCTCCCGCACTTGGCCGGGCGCCCGGTCACCAGGAAGCGCTGGCCCAACGGGGTAGACGAGCCGTCCTTTTTCGAAAAGAACCTGCCCGCGCATGCGCCGTCGTGGCTCGAGCGGCACACCGTCCAGCATTCCGACCGCAAGGTCACCTATCCGGTCATCGATTCCGAGGCCGGGCTGGCCTGGCTCGGGCAGCAGGCGGCGCTGGAAGCCCATGTGCAGCAATGGCGTTTCGACGGCGACGCGGTGGGCCCGGCCACCAGGCTCGTGTTCGATCTCGATCCAGGACCAGGTGCCGAATTGGACGAGTGCGCACGGGTCGCGCTCGCGGTGCGCGACATGATCGAGGGCATCGGCCTGCGCGCGTTCCCGGTGACCAGTGGTAGCAAGGGAATTCACATCTACGTGCCGCTCGATCGCGAGATGAGCTCCAGCGGTGCCTCCACGGTGGCCAAACAGGTGGCCACGAATCTCGAACGGCTGCACCCGGATCTGGTGACCGCGACGATGGCGAAGTCGGTGCGCGGCGGCAAGATATTCCTGGACTGGAGCCAGAACAACGCGTCGAAGACCACGATCGCGCCGTACTCGCTGCGCGGGCGCGCCGAACCCACCGCGGCGGCACCGCGCTCCTGGGCGGAAATCGAACGCCGGAAGAAGCTGCGGCACTTGCGCTTCGACGAGGTTCTCGCCCGCTGGCAGGACGACGGCGACCTGCTCGCCGAGCTCGATCCGCCGCTGCCGGCGGGCGCCACCGGGTCGGCGGAGTCCGGTGCCGACGCGCTGGCGAAGTATCGGTCGATGCGCGATCCCGCGCGCACCCCCGAGCCCGTTCCCGCCGACCGGCCGGAGCCGGGGGCGGGCAATCGCTTCGTCGTGCAGGAACATCATGCGCGGCGGCTGCATTGGGATGTGCGGCTGGAGCGCGGCGGCGTGCTGGTGTCCTGGGCGGTGCCGAAGGGCCCGCCGACCAGCACGGACCAGAATCGGCTCGCCGTGCACACCGAGGACCACCCGCTGGAATACCTGGACTTCCACGGCGCCATCCCGAAGGGGCAGTACGGCGCGGGGGAGATGACGATCTGGGATTCCGGCACCTACGACACCGAGAAGTGGCGCGACGACGAGGTGATCGTCGAATTCCACGGCCAGCGGCTCAACGGCCGTTACGCGTTGATCCAGACCAACGGCAACCAGTGGCTGATGCATCTGATGCGCGAACAGCACGGTGCCGATGAAGACGCGAAAAGCCTTGGCGCAGAGCCGGGTACGCCGTCCGGCCGGATCATTCGCATTTCGAGTGGGCCGTCGCCGTTCCCGCGCGGACTCGCGCCCATGCTCGCCACCCCCGGCGATGTCGCCGAGCAGGACGCCGGCGAATGGTGCTTCGAGACGAAGTGGGACGGCTTCCGGCTGATCGCCGAAATAGACTCCGGCACCCTGACTTTGCGCAGCCGAGTGGGCAACGTGGTGACGGCCAGATATCCGGGGATCGCCCCGCTCGCCGACGAATTGGCCGGGCACAGCGTGGTATTGGACGGCGAGGCGGTGGTGTTCGACGATCACGGCGTCGCGAATCTCGGCCTGCTGCAGGCGGATGCGGCGCGAGCCGTGTTCGTCGCGTTCGATGTGCTGTATCTGGACGGCACTTCGCTTGTCCGCAAACGCTATTCGGATCGTCGGCGGGTGCTCGAGGCGCTCGCCGGGACCGCGCCATCGATGATCGTGCCGCCCCGGCTGGACGGTACCGGCGCCGACGCGGTGCGCTACAGCCAGGACCACGGCATGGAGGGCGTGGTCGCCAAGCGCAAGGATTCGGTGTACCTGCCAGGCAAGCGCGGCCACTCGTGGGTGAAGCAGCGCAACTGGCGCACTCAGGAGGTGGTCATCGGCGGCTGGCGGCGCAGCGACGCACGCAACTTCAAGTCGCTGCTGGTCGGTATTCCGTACGAGGGCAGGCTGATCTATGTGGGCCGAGTCGGCACCGGATTCAACGAGACCACCATGGTGGAGTTGGCCAAGCGCCTCAGCAGCACAGAGCGCAAGACCAGCCCCTTCGACAACGACCTGACCGCCGAGGAACGCAAGGAGGCGGTCTGGGTGACGCCGAAAATCCATGGCACGGTGCGTTTCATGAACTGGACCGAAACCGGCCGCCTGTGGCACCCGGCATGGCTCGGCGCCACGGACTGAGCGGCGAGAGACTGGGTTCAACAGCGCCTATTACAGTGATCCGCGGCGGGACCCCTCTCGAACAAGGAGTACACGGTGGACTTCAAGAACCTGGCGAACAAGGCGATGGACCTGGCCCAGCAGAACGCGGACAAGGTGGAGACCGTCATCGACAAGGCGGGCGATCTCGTCGACGAGAAGACCGATGGCAAGTTCGCCGGCCAGGTCGACGCCGCCCAGGAAGCCGCCAAGAAGGCCCTCCGTCAGGAGAAGTGACTGCGCCAACGGCACTTTCGACCACTCCGGCCCACAACCGAAGGACATTCGCGGCGATCAGGCTGACCATGAATGACCGCTGCCGAGGCCGCTGATCTGCCAGTACCGTGAGTGCCCCGAGGCCGGAGCGCGTCGGCGCAGCGTTGCACCCGGCGCCCTCCGTCGCGCCTCGCCGGATTTGGGGGAGGCCTCCATGCGCAGCAGCCACGGAACGGGTGGGGTCGATGGGCCCGCGCTAATGGCGTGGACCGGCCGAATGTGTCGTTCCGGCAACAAATTAGGGGTGTCGGCGAAACGTCGAGCGAGTGCCGTCTGGTTCGGCCACCGGCAAGGTAGGTTGCCTGCCATGGCGACTCCGGACGGAATCGGTAGCGGGACATCGCTCCTCGGCAGCACGGCAACATCCGGCACGCCGGTCCGGCGCCTCGGCGCGGCGCTAGCGAGGGTCGGCTCGTCGGCGGCCATGGCGGCCGCGTTGGTCCTCACCTCGTCGCTGAGTACGGCGCCGAGCGCGCACGCCCAGGTGCCAGCGCCCGACGCGGACCCGTTCTACGCCGCGCCCGCCGACCTCGCCGCCTTTCCGGAGGGCGCCATCGTCGACTCGCGCCAGACCACGTTGTTCGGTCTGCCGCTTCCGGTTTCGACCTGGCAGGTGAAATATCGCAGCACCGAGGCGAGCGGCACCCCGGTGGCCGACGTGGCCACGGTCATGGTGCCGATGGTGCCGTGGCTCGGGCCGGGCCCGCGTCCGCTGCTCTCGTACCAGATCGCCGAGGACAGCCTCGGTTCCCGCTGCGCGCCGTCCTACGCGCTGCGCGGCGGCGGGGACCCCGGCGGCACTCAGGCATTGATCGACACCCCGTTCATGGCCGACGCGCTGCGCCGCGGCTGGGCCGTGGTAACCAGCGATCACGAGGGCCCGCGGTCCCGGTTCCTCGACGGCGTCAATTCCGGCCGCGGCGTGCTGGACGGTATCCGCGCCGCCCGCGACCTGCCCGCCGCCGGCCTCGGCCCGGCGACTCCCCTTGCCGCGTGGGGCTATTCGGGCGGTGCCTTCGCCACCCTGTGGGCCGCGCAGATGCAGCCGCAATACGCGCCGGACATTCATTTCGCGGGCATTGCCGCCGGCGGCGTTCCGTCGAATTGGCCCGCCATCGCTCAACACGTGGACGGCACCATGCAGGCGGGGCTGGCCATGCTGATCGTCATCGCGGCCACGCGCGATAATCCGGGCGCCGGAATCATGGACCTGCTCAACGACCGTGGCCGCGCGATGATCGCCGCCGACAGCGCCGCCTGCGGTCCGGACCTGGTGGGTAAGTACGTCAACGCGCGCGTCGACGACTACGCCGCGGTCCCGAACCTGTTGGGGCAACCGGCCTTCCGCGCGGCGACCGACCCGCACGAACTCGGCACCCCCGCGCCGAACGTCCCGATGTACCTGTACCACAGCACCAGCGACGATGTGGTCCCCGTCGCCGGGTTCACCGATCTGCTCGGCCGGTATTGCGCCCAGGGAGCCGCCATCACCTCGGTGCATTCGCTACTGCCCGGCCACAACCCGACCGCCGTCGTCGAGTCGTTCGGCGCGATGTCCTACCTCGCGGACCGGGTGGCGGGTGTGCCGGTAGCGCCCGGCTGCCACGAGCGGTAACGGTATCCCGATCACAACGACGCGGCCCGTACCGAATCGCTGAGGATTCGGTACGGGCCGCGCCGGTAGAGCTGCGTCAGTTCTTGGCGCGCCCGGTCTCGTCCATCCACTTGGTGGTCCCCGGCGCCGCGGTGAGCGTGCTGATCAGGTCGATGCCCGCCACGATCAGCGTCGGTCCGCCCGCGACGATGGTGCCGATGATCCCGCCGACGGCCGCACCGGCCAGCACGCTGGCGATCACGGTCGGTCCGCCGAGGATGCCGGTGAGCCCGACCAGGGCACCGATGATGGTGCCGATGAAGCCGCCGATCGCGGTCGCGATGCCGAACTGCGAGAGGAACGAGTCCTGCGCGCGCTGGTTCTCGAACGGCGAGGCGATCGGGGTCGCGGTGACCGGACGCGCCTGCGCGACGTCCTTGACCACGGTCAGCTCCAGCACCCGGCCCGCGTCGCGGACCGCGTGCGGCAGCGGGAACTCCAGCCCGTCCTGCCGGAACGCCAGCGGCATGCTGACCACGGTGTTCCCGGCCTCATCCTTGACGTCGACGACGTTGCCGACCACTTCGAACGATCCGCCGGTCAGCGTGGTGACGATCTTGTCCCCCACCAGTTTTGCCTCATAGCCGATCTCGGGAGCCGACACCACGGCAGGCTGAGCGTGCACTGTGCCCGCGCCGACCGCGATGGCGGCGACGAGAGGCACGGCGGCCGCGGTGATTTTGCGGAGAATCATTCGGGTGTTCCATTCTTCATCAGGTTTCAAGCAGTGGAGAACGCCGCGCACGTCGAATTCCTTTCCCCCACTGTGGTGCGCGGTCTTAATGTGATCCGGAGAACAGCTACTCCGCAGATAACTCTACCTCCAGAAAATAGGTTCAGCCCCTGAAATAAGGGGCATGGGCGCGCCCCTTGGAGACCGCGAATCTGGTTATAGCGGTTAGCTATTCGATCCGATTCAATGCAGCACGTTGATCGCGCGCGCGATCACCAAGGCCGCCAGAATCAGCGAGATCGCCGACTGCGCCATCATCAACACCTTCGCCCAGCGCGACATCGGCATCACGTCGGTCGGGCTGAACGCGGTGGCGTTGGTGAACGAAAGATACAGGTAGTCCACGAACTGAGGCTCCCATTCCGGGCTCGTCAATTCGGGGTTCTGCATCTGAACGAACATGAAGTCCGGCAACGGCTTTCGGGCGTGCGCGCGGGCCGCGGGACCGCCGCGATCGAACTCCCAGTAGCCGAGGCCGAACACCACCACATTGGTCAGCCACACCGCGCCGCCGGACCCGAGCAGCCGGGCCGGATCGTCACTGAGCGTCCCGTCGATCAGTCCGACCACCAGCCGATCCGCCGAGTACGCCGTGGCCACTCCGAGTAGCCCGACCAAGCCGAGCCCGAGCCACCGCAGCCAGGTCTCCTCCCGGTCTACCCGCACCGGGTTCGCGACCACGACGACCACCAAAAGCAGCGCCTCCAGCCCGGGCAGTAACCATCCAGGCTCGGGCAAGAATCGATCCGGCAACATCATCTGCAGCCCGATAATGGCAAGCACGGCGGCCGTCGCGGCCAGCCGTGACTCACCGGCGGTTCGCCGCTGCCAAGCCGGTACCTCGTCGCCATCGCCCACCCGGCCAGTATCGCCCGCGACGGCTGCCGGGTGCGTTAGGCGCAGCGACTACAGCAGCGCGAAGCCGAGCGCGAAGGCACCCGCGCAGACCGCGACGACGATGACCAGCGCGATGGCATCGCCGCGGCCCGGTGAACTGGGGTAGGCGGCGAGTTCGCCGGTGCCGCCGCGCGCGGTGATCGCCTCGCCGAGTTCGCCTGCGCGGCGGGTGGATACGGCCATCGCGGCGGTGAGGATGTCGATGAGCGGGTTCTCGGTGGCCAGGTAGAGCGGGCTGTCCTTCGGCCGCAGCTTGCGGGCCGCGCGCAGCACCCGGATCTCGTCCATCAGCAGCGGCAAGCCGCGCAGGGTGAGGGCGACGACGACGGCCCATTCATCCACCGGCACCCGGAGTTTGCGCAGCGGCGCGCCGAGCTTGGCCAGCGCGGGGGCGATATCACTCATCGGCGTCGTCCAGGCGACGACGAACGACGCGGCCACCATGATCAGGCCGAACACCACCGTCTGCGCGTAGCGCACCACGGCCTGGGTGCCGACCGGCACGTTGATCAGCGCCCCGAGAGCGAGCAACGTCCAGAACCACCACGGCAGCCGCGGCAGCGTGCCGAGCGGCAGCCGGGCGAGCACCCCGATCGACACCAGGAACACGATCAGCACGCCGAGCACCGGCCAGGTCGGCAGGAACATCAGCAGGAAGCTGATCAGGAAAGCGCTGATCATCTTGGTGCCCGCCCACAGGTTGTGGATCGGGCTCGACACCGGAACCCGGCGAAACAGCACCATCGTCATGATCGACCTCCGCGCTCGAGCCGCCACGCGGCGTCTCCCGGCTGCCGCAGCGGTGCGGCAGGGCGTGCATCGGGTTTTCGCGCAACGTCATCGGGAACGGCGTCGGCCACCGAGTCCGCCGCGAGCAGCCGTCCGGATCGCAAGTGCACCGTCCGATCGACCACCGCCGACATGTCCGCCACGTCGTGTGAGATGACGATCAGCGTCAATCCGGAATCCCGCAGTCGGGCAAGCAGTTCCACGATGTCCGCGCGGCCCTCCGGGTCCAGTCCGGCCAGCGGCTCGTCCAGCACCACCACCTGGGCGTGACTGGCGACGATCGCGGCGAGCACCACCCGTTTGGCCTGCCCGCCGCTGAGCTCCTCGATGGACCGCGCGGCCAGCGTCCGGTCCAGGCCGACGGCGTCGAGCGCCCGCCCGACGGCGCCGGACCCGGTGGCCCGGCCGCCCCAGTCCGCGATCTCCGCGCCGACCGTCTGCTTCTGTAGTTGCAGCCGAGAGTGCTGGAACGCCAACTCGACTCGGCCGATCTGCTTGGTGACCGCCTTGCCCGCGAGTTCGCACCGGCCCGAACTCGGCGCGATCAATCCGGCCATGATCCACGCGAGGGTGGACTTGCCCGACCCGTTCCCGCCGACGATGAGCAGCGCCTCGCCGCGCCGCACCGTCAGGTCGACGGAGTGTAGAGCCGCTGCCTCCCACGGTGTTCCGCGGTTATAGGTGTATCGCACGTCGCGCAGTTCTAGGATGGTGTCGCCCATCGGCCTGCGCCGCTCGTCCCGCACCGGCCGCGGCCAAACGGCCAACCGCTCGACCGCGCGGCCCTCGGCCAGGTGCACCACCCGGTCCGCCGCGGCCGCGTCGGCCTCGTGATGGGTCACCAGTACCACCGCCATCGCGTGCCGTTTCGGCAGGGCCGCAAGCAGTTCGACGAGCTCGCGCCGTCCGTCCGGATCGATCATCGAGGTGGCCTCGTCGGCGATGAGCAGCGCGGGTTTCCTGGCGAGCGCCGCGGCGACCGCGAGCCGCTGCTGCTGCCCGCCGGACAGCGCGGCGGTTTCCTTGTCGCCCATGCCGCCCATGCCGTCCAGGCCGACCTCGCCGAGCAGCGCGTCGACATCGACCTCGGCGGCGAGTTCCGTCGACAGACCCCACACCACGTCGTCGGCGACGAGTACGCCGAGGGTCTGACTCTCGGGCCGCTGCAACACCAGTGCGGTGCCGCCCTGATGCCCGAGTCCGGCGGAGCCCGGCCGCTCGACCGTTCCCCCGGTGGGTGGTAGTCCGGCGAGCAGGCGGGTCAACGTCGACTTCCCGGAGCCGTTGTGCCCGACGACCGCGACGAATTCACCGACCCGCACGGTGAGGTCGATCTCGCGCAGCGCGTCGCGCACCGTGCCCGGATAGCGGAAGGACGCCCCGCGCAATGTCACGGGCAGCGGTGCGATCGCGCGCTCGTCCGGTGGCGCGTCGAGCCGGTCCTGGCCGGGCAGCCAGGTCAGCCGGTCAAGCACCGAGCCGAGCACGAACCAGGAGAAGATCGCGGTCGCCACCATGCCCGACGCGACCCCGCCCGCGACCCAGGCCCACCACCAGCGCAGCACGGAATCGGTGAGATCGGCGACCGCGCGCCCGAGCGGCTCGAGCTGCTGCTGGCGCGCGGCGAGTTCCTGGATGCCGCGCGAGATGTTGCGGAGGGTGTCGAACAGCAGATTCCGTCCGGCGGAGAACAACTGCAGCAGGCCGACCGCCAAACCGGCCCACACCAGGCCTGCGACGGTGGCAAGGCCGAGCACCGAGACGAACCCGCCGCCGCGCCGTTTCGTGGTGCCGATGATGCCCGCGATCGTCGCGGTGGCCATCAGCCCGGTGGTGGCGAGCAGGCCGGTCGCGACAAAGGTGACCACCGTCGCCGCGACGGCCGCGGTGATCAGCGCGCGCAGCCGGTAGCGCTGCGCGATCAGCCCCATCGGCACCGCGGCCACCAGGTTCAGCGCGGCCGCGAAATGTACGACCGAGCCCACGGTGACCAACCCGACGGTGGCACCGCCGAGCACGGCGCCGACGGCCAGCTCGATCGGTCGTAGCGGCCCGTGTTCGGCCGTTCCGTCAGCTATCGGGCGTCCAGTCACGGCACAAGTCTGCCAGTGCGCGCACTCGGCACGCCGTCGAGCGGCCGGGCGGCCTCGGACATTCGTCCTCCCAAGCGCTACTAGGTGAGCGTGTAGTCGGCGGGGTCGAGCTTGCGGAGGTGACGGCGGTAACTGGTCTGCGAGCCCGGCCAGTTGTTGGTGACGCGGCCCGCGGCGTTGCGGTACCAGCTGGTGCAGAAGTTCCACGGGGTGCGAGCGAGGCGTTGCTGCAGGGCGGTGTTGAACCGTTCTTCCTTGTCGGCGCGGACCTCGAGGCAGTGCCCTCGGCGTTGCTCGAGCAGCTCGACGGCCTGCCGGATGTAGCGGGTCTGCGATTCGATCATGTAGATGATCGAGCCCGCGCTGAGATTGGTGTTCGGACCGTAGACCAGGAACAGATTCGGGAAGTCCGGCACCGCGATGCCGTAGTAGGCGTGCGCGCCTTCGCTCCAGGCGTCGGACAGCTTGTGGCCGGCGCGGCCGTAAATGTCCATCGGCCAAAGGAATTCGGTGCCCTTGAACCCGGTGCCGTAGATGATCACGTCCACCTCGTGCATGGCGCCGTCGGCGGTGCGCACGCCTTCGGGCCGCACCTCGGTGATCGCCGTGGTCTCGACTGCGACATTCGGCCGCATCAACGCGGGGTAGTAGTCGTTGGAGAACAGGGCGCGCTTGCAACCGATCGGATAGTCGGGAGTGAGTTTGGCGAGCAACGCCGGATCGTCCACCTGTTTGTGCAGGTGGCGGTCGGCGATTTTCGCCACCAACCGGGCGATGGCCGGGAATTCGACCAGACCGAGGGACACGAAATCCGCGATCGCCCACCAGCCGAAGCGCTCGACCAGCAGCGCGCCAGGCAGCCTGGCGAACAGTGTGTGCTGAATCGGGGAGTAGTCGGTGTCGAACTTGGGGATCACCCAGGCGGGTGTGCGCTGGAACAGGGTGAGCTGGGCGACCTTCGGCTGGATCTCCGGGATGTACTGGATGGCGCTGGCGCCGGTGCCGATGCAGGCGACGCGCTTGCCGCTCAGCTCGACACTGTGGTCCCAGGTGGCCGAGTGGAAGGCCGGGCCCGCGAAGGTGCCGAGGCCGGGGATGTTCGGCAGCGCGGGCCGCGACAGCTGGCCGACCGCCGAGATCAAGACGTCCACGGTGCGCGTCGTGCCGTCCGTGGTGCGGATGGTCCAGCGCCCGGACGCGTCGTCGAATTCGGCCTCGGTCACCTCGGCGCCGAACTGGATCGTGTCGAGTACGCCGTTGCGCTCCGCGACGCCGCGCAGATAGGCGTGGATGGCGTCGCGGCCGGAGTAGCGCTGCGGCCAGTCCGGTTTCGGCTCGAAGGAGAACGAGTACAGCGGGGACGGCACGTCGCAGGCGGCGCCGGGATAGGTGTTCTCCCGCCACACCCCGCCGAGGTCGGCGGCGCGCTCCAGGATGGTGAGATCGTGGAAACCGTTGCGGCGCAGTTCGATCGCCATGCCGATGCCGCCGAAGCCCGCGCCGATGATGAGGACCGATGGCCGGTTACCTGCCGACATGTGACACTCCTCACAGGACCGAAGATAATTCCACTGTAGGGGGCGCCGGGATAACCGATCGAGAAATTCGGCCATAATGACGGTGTGGAGCGGGTACAGGATCCGGGAATCCGCGACTGGAACTTTCCGCGCGGGATAGCCAGCGTGGCGCTGATGGTCGGCTACGCGGCCGAGCACGGCGTGCCGGTCGGGCGGATGCTCGCCGGAACGGGGCTGTCCGAGCCCGCGCTGCGCGACCCGGACGCGCAGATCGACGCGCACATCGAACTCACGGTGGTCCGCAATCTGGTGCGGGCACTCGCCGGCTGGCCCGCGCTCGGCGTCGAGGTCGGTCGCCGCTATCGGATCACCACCTTCGGCATCTTCGGGTTCGCCTGCGTCAGCAGCCCGACGCTCGGCGAGGCGATCTCGTTCGCGCTGCGGTATCTGGAGTTGAGCTTCACCTTCAGCCTGCCCGTCGCCGAATGGCGCGAGGGCGAGTTCATCGCCTGGGTGCACGACGAGCTGATTCCGGCCGATGTGCGGCAGTTCCTTGTCGAACGCGATGTCACCGCCATGCATCAGGTGATGAGCGACCTGCTCGGCAGGCACCTGCCGTTGGCCAGGGCCGAATTCCGTTTTGCGGAACCGGATTACGCGGATCGGATCGAAGAGGTCACCGTGGTGCGCCCGCTGTTCGGGCGGCCGCGCAACCTGTTCGCGATCGATCCCGCGATGCTGGATCAGCCGCTGCCGCAGGCGAATGAACAGACCTGGGCCATGTGCCTTGCGCAGTGCCGCGACCTGGTGCACCGCCGCCGCGCCCGCACCGGCATCGCCGCCGAGGTGCGCGAACTACTGGTCCCCGGCGGCATCGACGGATTCGCCGGTCCGCCCGGAATCGACTCCGTCGCAAGCGATCTCAACATGAGCACGCGCACCCTGCGCCGCCACCTGGACGCGGCGGGCACCAGCTATCGCGCCCTGCTCGACGAGGTACGCCGCGCACTCGCCGAGGAAATGCTTTCCGCCACACCGCTTTCGGTGAGCGACGTCGCGATCCGGCTCGGCTACGCGGAATCCTCGACCTTCATCTACGCGTTCAAACGCTGGACCGGCGCGACACCCGCCGCCTATCGCCGCGAACGCGCTGCCCGCCGCTGACTCACTCGGCTTCGCCGCGCCCGTTCCTGCTGCCCGCGTAGGCGAATTCGCGCACCTTGCCGACGATCTTCGGCAGCAACTCCACCCCGTCCGGGTGGTTGAGCATCGGGTCGAAGAAGTCCGTCCGGTGTTCGGCGGATTCCGCGAGTCGCAGCGTCAGCGAACCGACGCGCACCGCCTGCCCGGTGATCCCGCCCGCCAGTAGCTCGAACGAGATCGGATGCTCTTGCAGGTGCTCGGTCAGCGCGGCCAGTGACGCGGAAGTGGGCTGACCGGTGTCGGGTTCGGCGAAGAACCACAGCGGCATGGTCTTGCCGACCCGGTACGGCATCAGGCTGCCGTATCGGGCGTGCGCCCAGCCGCGAGACGGGAGGATAACGAACCGGCCAAGCGATCCGCCACCCGTGGTCGCCAGCGCGAAATCCCAAGGCTCGTTGCGCCGATCGAGCACCCGGAACGCGAAGCCGAGCACATCGGGCAGGCTGCCCGGCGTGCCGGTGCCCTTCGACAGGCGCGCGATGACGGCGCGCTCACCCGCGCCGAACAGATGCTCGTACTCGGTTTCCGCGTGCAGCCTGCCTGCCAGGTTCAGGCCGTCGGGGTGAAAGACCCTGGCATGGCGCAGCTTGGCACCCGCGGCGAAGGTACTGCGCACTACTGAGGCGGCTAGATCGGTCATCGGAGTTCCTTCGCGTCGAGGGAAACTGTCATACCTCGACTGCCCGGGCCCGGGACAGCTAAACGAACCCGCGGCCGGTGTTCGGGTCAGGTCGGCGCGACGCCGAGCCAGCCGCCCATCGGGATGCTGCGGAAATGCGTTGTCAGGCTGTGCTTTTCATCGATCAAATGCAGTGCGACGGCAGGATCGGGCGCGTAGTCCATGACGTGATCGGGTAGGTCGAGCTCCCAGAGGCCGCCGAGGACCGACGCGGTGCTCGGCGCCACCAGCAGTGGGCGTCCGGCGAATGTCGTTGTCGCCGCGGAATGCGCGTGGCCGGTGAGCACCGCGATGATGCGCTTGTCGCCGGCGACCAGTTCGGCGAACTTTTCCGGCTCCTCCAGCGATATCTCGTCGACGACGGGGCTGAACAGGTACGCGGGCGGGTGATGCAGCGCGAGCAGGATCGGTTTGTCGGCCGGGGCGGTAGCCAGCACGCCGTGCAGCCAGGTGTAGGTCTCGTCGGCGATGCGTCCGCTCGGCTCGCCGGGAATGCTCGAATCCAGCAGTGCGACGGTCAGATCCCCGATGCGGTGGGCGTGGTTGATCGGTGCGGTCGAGGCGGATTCGCCGAGCAGCGTGCTGCGGAACGCGGCGCGGTCGTCGTGATTGCCTGGAATCGCGTACACCGGAATGTCGACGTCGAAGGCGAGCCTGGCCTCGGCGTATTGCTCGGCCTTGCCGGAATCGGTGACGTCACCGGTCACCAGGATCGCGTCCGGCCTGCGGCGTAAGCCGACGAGAAAGGTCATGACCCGCTCGACCCGTTCGGCGTTGCGGGCGCCGAGATCGAAATGTGTGTCGCTGACCTGAGCCACCAGGATCATCGGCATTCGCTTTCTCTGGGGGATCGCTCCGTTGCGTCAGAGTGTGCCCGCCTCCCGTGCGCGACACGCATTAAGGCTAGTTGACCTGCGTGTTACGCGTCGCCATGAGGCTCACCACCAGCGGAAACCTGCGCGGCGGTCTGTGTGCCCGCTCACTGGGCCTGCTCGCCTGCCTGTGCGGCCAGCGTCTGCAACGACCGCAGAAAGGCCCTGCGGTCCGCCACCGGGAGCTGCTCGAGCAGCTGATTCTCCTGCCGCTGGATGTCGGCCTGCACCCGATCGCGCAGGCTGCGCCCGGCCGGGGTGATCGACACCAGATTGACCCGCCGATCCGCCGGATCCGGTTCGCGCCGGATCAGCCCGCTCTGCTGCAACTCGTCGAGCACCCCGATGATCCGGGTCTTGTCGGCATTGATCGCCTTGGCCAGCGCGGCCTGCGTGTACACCGGCTCCTTGCCGAGCCCGAGCAGTACCGAGTAGCCCCACATCGACAGCTCATGTCGTTCGAGCACAGGCATTTCCGCCGCGATCAGCGCCCGGACGAGCGGCGCCAGCATGGCGGCGAGATCGGGACGCGGAGCTTCGGGCATGCAAGCAAAATACTGCTTGATAGATGATAAGCGCATGCATACGATAGGCTCGTACTTATTATTTGAGATCCAACAGAGAGCAGCTGACAATGGCGACCGAACCGAATTTCAGCGCTGAACTGCGCACCCTTGACACGTTGCAGGGCACAGTCGACCTCATCGCGCTGAACGCGCAGGCAGTGCGGACGAGCATCGATCTGGTCGAGCAGATGATCAGCGCGGACCTGAGCAAGCCGACGCCGTGCGCCGATTGGACGCTGCACGGTCTGTTGACGCACATGATCGCCCAGCACTATGGATTCGCCGCGGCGTCCCGTGGCGACGGCGACCCGGCCCTTTGGAAACCGCGCCCACTCGGCGCTGATCCGGTGGCGAGCTATCGAGCCGCCGCCGAGCATGTCCTCGCGGCGTTCGCGGAGCCCGGCGTGCTCGACCGGACGTTCCCGCTGGCGGAGTTCAGCGCGGGCTACGAGTTCTCCGGTGCGCAGGCGGTGAGCTTCCACTTCATCGACTACGTCGTCCATTCCTGGGATGTGGCAAAGACTTTGGGGCTGCCCGTGCATTTCGACGCCGACGTGGTCGAGGCCGCGCTCCCGGTGGCGCAGGCGGTCCCCGGTGGCGACATTCGGCTTGCCCCCGGTGCCGCGTTCGGCCCGGAGGTGGCGTGGTCGACCGAGGATCGGCTCGACCAGATCATCGCGATGCTCGGCAGGTCACCGGAGTGGACGCGCTGAGTTAGCCGGTACCGTTCAGCAATTCGCTTGCGCGGCGAAGCAATTCGTCGCTCTCGTGCGGCTCGGCCTGGATCGGCCGCCAGAACTGCGCGTCCGGCGTCGCCGCCAGGGCGAGTTCCGGCGGCGTGCGCCAGTCCGCCGTCAGGCCGAGTCGCCACGAGTGCAGGTAGGTCCGCTCGTGCGCGCCCGACTTGTCGAAGAGCGGATCGCCGACGATCGGGTGGCCGATCCACGCCAGCTGCACCCGAATCTGGTGGCGGCGCCCGGTGATCGGGCGCAGCGCGAGCACCGCGCACTCGTCGCGGCGCAGCACCGTCACGAAGTCGGTGCGCGACGGATAGTTCTTGGCATCGAGCAGATCGGCGTCCTCGACGAACCAGCGGTCCGCCGCGCGGCGAATGCTCTCCCGCGGCGCCGCGATCCGGACCCGGTTCTTGCGTCCGACGCTAAGCGGCAGGTCGATCACGCCTGCGTCGGGTAGTTCGCTCCCCGTGACGATGGCCAGATACGCCTTCGCCGCCGTCTGCTTGTTGAACTGCCTGGTCAACTGGCCGTGCGCGCCGAGCTCCTTGGCGAGCAGCACCAGCCCGGAGGTCACCTTATCGATCCGGTGCACCGGGTAGAGCGTCTCGCCCGCGGCGGCCGCCAGCTCGACGAGATCGGCGTCGTGCCGCTCCCCGGTGACCGAGATTCCGGCGGGCTTGTGCAACGCCAGGATCGCGTCGTCCTCCTCGACCAGGAAACGCGCGCGTAGCTCGGACCAGTCCATTTCCACTGGGCTGAGCTTAGGTCGCGGCCGCGGTCAAGCTCGAACCCGGTGGCCTCAGCTGTTTTTCTCGTTGCGGCGCAAGATGTGCGGGCGCAGCCGATTGAAACCGCGGACCCGGACACTGCGCAGGTTTTTGATGACGAA
Source organism: Nocardia sp. NPDC051321 (assembly GCF_044455225.1). Taxonomy (NCBI): domain Bacteria; kingdom Bacillati; phylum Actinomycetota; class Actinomycetes; order Mycobacteriales; family Nocardiaceae; genus Nocardia; species Nocardia sp. NPDC051321. The sequence goes on from NZ_JBITEM010000014.1 coordinate 98,350, forward strand.
CTCGGGTTCACCCTCGAGTGCGAGGGCGGCCTCGTCGTCGACCAGCACCGTGCCGGGCCGGGCGACACCGGTGAGGCGGGACGCGATGTTCACCACCGAGCCGTACAGATCGCCGAACCGTTGCAGCACCTCGCCGTATGCCACGGCGACGCGCAGTTCTGGGGTGCCGCCGACCATCATCGTCGACTCCTGGATGGCCAGCGCGATACGCGCCGCGTTGGCCGCGCTGTTCGCGGCGAACATCACCTCGTCGCCGACGTTCTTGACCACCCAGCCGCCGTTCTCGGTGATCGCCGCGGTGGTGGTGGATTCGAACGACTCCAGCAGCAGCGAGAGCTCATCGGGATGCAGGTGCCTGGTCAGCCGGGTATAGCCGACCATGTCCGCGAAGCCGACCGCCAGCTCGCGCAGGGTCTCGCCGGCCGAGGTGCCCGGATCGAGGGATCGGGACAGCGCGGCGGCGAGGTGCCGACGCCAGGCGTAGGTATTGAGCTGTTCGAGCGTCGCGATGGTGCCCTCGGTGGCGGTGCGGATGGTCTCCTCGGGGTCGGCGGCGGGATCGGCCTTGGCGATGCGTTCGCCGATCTCGGCGAGCACCAGGTCGACCTGCCATTCCGCCAGCCGGGCCATGCCCTGGCCGAGGGTGCGCGCGGTCGCCGCCTGCTGCCTGGCATCGGCGGCGGAGAGGATGTTCAGATCGCGGAAATTCCGCAAGGCCGAGATGTCGGCCTCGGTGTAGTCGATCTCGTTGTCATCCAGCCCGGCGGGAAAGCCGAGCGCCGTCCACAACCGCTTGGTCAGCGCCGTGGTCGTGCCCGCCTGCCCGGCCACATCGGTGCGGCTGTACTGCCGGTTCCCGTCCAGCAGATACGACTCGACAATCGACTGCACCAACTCGGACTTCTCGGTGGGCACCATGCTCGTACCTTACGACGGTCACCCCACTACCCGCCGTAAACACCGCCACCATTGGGCGACCTCACAGCGGGTGGATCACTGCGCCTCGGTGGATACGCCGCGATAGGCGGCGAGGGACTCCCAGGACCAGGTCAGTGTGCCCGCGGCGAGATCGCCGACAACGCCGTCGACCCAGTGCAATTCGGCCGCGGTGACGGCGCGCAGGTATTCGTCCTCCAGCATCACCACGCGCGGCAGATCCATGGTCACCATCTGCTCGGCATCGGCATCCATCTCGGTCAGCCGTTCGCGCAAAGTCGTTGCCCGGCGCGCCAATTCGGTGCGGGCGCCGTCCGGGCCGAGCAGCATCAGGAACGACAGCGCGGCCGGGAAGTCGGGGTACTCGTTGCGCGGCACCGCGATCATCTCGGACAGCCAGGCGGTGCAGGCGGCGCGGCCCGCGTCGGTGATCTCGTAGATGGTGCGCTCCGGGTACTGCTGATCGCGTCCGGTCTCGCGGACCGCGACCAGCCCGGCCTCCTGCAGCCTGCCGATCGTCTTGTAGAGCGCGGCGCGCTGGCTGACGTTGACGACCTTGTCCTTGCCCCACTCCTTGATCCGGCGCTGGATGGCGTACGGGTGCATCGGCTCGAGATTCAGGATGCCGAGCACAACCATCGCCAGGGGGGAGCGCTTGAACTGCGCCGATGCCGTCATGGGAGCCATTCTAATGGTTGCCGAACGACTAGGGATTCATAAACTAGTTGCCAAGATACTAGTGCTTGTGTCACTATTGCTTCAGCAGGAGGAACCGCCCCGAAAGGACTTTCAGACATGACCACCAAGACCACCCAGATCCACGTCGATCACGGCACCACCAAGCGCCTCGGCGACTGGACCGACGCCACGGCCTTCGACGTCACCGTTCGCTACGGCAGCGCCGTCATCGACCTGCGCTCGCCGCAGCTCGCCGGCGACGGCGACATCGAGGTGCACGCCAACCTCGACCACGCCATGGTCAAGCTGCTCGTCCCCGACGACGCCGTCATCGACCAGTCGGCGCTGCAGTGGACCGGCCGCGGCCGAGTCAAGGACTTCGCCCGCCCGCAGCACGCCGCGGGTCTCGTCATCCGGCTCATCGGCACCAGCACGACCAGCGAGTTCCGCGTGCACCGCGGCGGCATCGCGGTGCTGTCCGCGATGTTCTCCCGTGAGTTCTTCGAGGACGCCCGCCGCGCCAACCGCGAAGGCCGCACCCCGACCCTCGCCGACCCGGCCAACGCCCCGCGTTGAGCCGAAAACGCAAGAATGCCCCGGACTTTCGAGTCCGGGGCATTCTCGCGTTTCGGCGGCTGCCGCTACTTGACGCGGGCCAGGAAAGCGTCGATGGCAGACCACATTTGCGGGTTGAGCTGAGTGTGCGTACCGGTGCCCGTGACGGTCTGGAAGTCGACGCCGTTGGCGGCGAACTGCGCGGCGAGCGCCGCGTGCAACGGGGACGGGACCGTCGTATCGGTGACGTTGACCAGCAGCAGGATCGGCGCGTCGTAGCCGGTGGTCGGCACCGTCAGATAGGACTCGTACGCGGCGCGAACCCGACTGTCGGACAACGGCTTCGACAGCAGCTCGCCGATGCCGACGCCGGCCACCCGTGCTTCGATCTCCGGCTTGCACATGGTGCCGATCTCATCGAGCAACTGTCGGCCCGTCGGGCTCAGATACTGGTTGAAGTCGATGTCGGGTCGCGCGGCCCGGAATCCGCCGAAGATGCTCGACAGGAAGCCGAGCGTTTCCGCGGTGCCCGGGATCGTCGGAATGGCGGGGCTCGCGATGGGCAGCACCTTTTCGACATCCGACTCCGGGTCGATCGCGACCGTGCCGCGGTAATCGAGGTCGGGGGCGTAACTCGACTGCAGGTGGCCGGTGCCCAGTGCCGCCTGGCCGCCCTGCGAGGGGCCGAGCGCGGCCCAGGTCCGGGACAGCTCGGGATGGGCGGAGCGCGCGGCGCGCAGCATGTCGATGGTCGCGGTCGCCTCGGTCCGCAGTTTCCAGGTACGGGTGCGGCCCGGTATCGAACAGGCCGAGACCGAGGTAGTCCGGCGCCACCACCGCGAAGCCCTGCCCGATCAGGCGCAGCATGATGTCGTCTTCTTCGGTGTGCCAGTGGGAGTTCGGTGCCGTGCTCGGATCCGATTCACCGCCGCATCCTCGTCCGAGCCCGGTCGTCCCGTGGTCGAACGCGATGACCGGCCAGCCGCCCGGCGGCGGCGTGCCGTTTGGAATGAACAGCGCCCCGCTGGCTTGCCGCGGCGTGCCATCCGACCCGGCCATCCAGTAGGTGATCACCGACCCGTTCGGCATCGGACGCCAGCCGTCGGCCTGCGGAGTCGCCGAGATCAGCATCCCCGGGGTTTCCGCGACTGCCGGTGCCGCCTGCAGGCCGAGCAGGACACTTGCCGAGACCGTGGCCATCGCCACAGAACCCTTCCAACCACGAATAACGCGCATCGAAGACTTCTCCTTGGTGCTGGACGGTCGTCCAGTTGAAGGGCAGCTCAGGACGGTTGTGTATCTACCACATCGATCGATGGCGAATTGTAAGCAAACCCACGCTACCGCGTGCAGGCGCTGATCGGTGGAAGGCGGGTCTGCGCGCGGTTACTGCGGTACGTCCAGTCCTATCGCGGCGGTTCGCAGCGCTTCGGCGGTTCTGGCCGCCGCCTCGCTGAGCGGGGACGGAAGATGGGCGAGCAGGAGTCGTCGTTGCTCCTGTGGGCCGCCGCGGACCGGAAGGACTCGCACGCCGGGTAGGGCGGCGGGGGCGAGCACGGCCGGGATGGTGGTCAATCCGCAACCGGCGGCGACCAATTGGAGTTTGGCCAGCCAGTCGCGGGCGATGTGCGCGATCTCGGGGCGTTCGTCCAAGCCGGGCCAGACGCCCATCAGCCGGTCGTCGCTGGTGTTCGGTCCGGCGATCCATTGCTGCCCGTGTAGGTCGGCGACGTCGATGTAGTCGCCGCGCGCGAGTGGGTGGGTAGCGGGCACGGCGACGCACAGACTGCGCTCGGTGAGGGTGCGCAGGATCAGCGCGGGCGACTCGGTGTCCGGCGGCCGGAACGGCGGCTCGGAGGCGAGCAGCGCCAGGTCGACGCTGCCCGCGCGGAGCGCGCGAGCCAGCGCGGGTGTGCTGCCCTCTCGGCTCTGCACGGTGATGCCGGGATGGGTCTGGCGCAGCGCCGTGATGGCCTTCGGCAGCAGGGCGGCGCCCGCGCTGGGGAACCAGCCCACCCGCACCGTCGCCGTGTGCGCGGGCAGTCCCGACAACTCGCGGGCGGTCGCGTCGATCTGATCGAGCACCGCCGTCGCCCGTCGCAGCACGAGATGCCCTGCCGCCGTGAGCTTTACGCCTTCGCGATGCCGCTCCAGCAGCCCGGTGCCCGCCATCCGCTCGATCGAGGCGATCTGCCGCGACACCGCGGACTGCGTGTAGCCGAGCGAGCCTGCCGCCGCGGTGAAGGTGCCTTGCTCGGCGACGGTGCGAAAGACGCGCAGCGCGGTCAGTGAGACGTCGGTGAAATCCATGACTTTTACGCATACCATATGTGTCCAAATATCGCTGGACTCATGGATATCCCGCTCCTAGGTTGGAGTCATGAACAACGCACGCATTGCACTGGTGACCGGAGCGAACCAAGGTTTGGGCCGGGCACTCGCCGAGGGACTCGCCGCTCGAATGGAACCGGCGGATCTGGTCTTGCTCACCGGACGTAACCAGCAGCGGGTCGCGGCCGCCGCGGCCGAAATCGCCGCCGCACCAGGCACACACAGCCAGGTGCAGGGCCGGGTGCTCGACGTCGCCGACCCCGACGCCATCGCGGCCCTCGCCGCCGAGCTGCGCGAAACCTATGGCGGAGTAGACATTGTTCTCTCCAATGCCACCACCCGCCTGCTGCCGGATCAGTCCCAGTCCGCGATGGCGGACGAGTACATCGACGTCGCCAACACCGCGACCCACACGATCCTGCGCACCTTCACCCCGATCCTGCGCCCCGGCGGCCGCCTGTTCGTCGTCGCCAGCTCGCTCGGCACCCTCGGTCACCTGCCCGAGCAGCTGCGGCCACTATTCGACAACGCCACTCTCGACCAGGTCGAGTACGCCGTCGAATCCTGGCGCAGCGCAATCCATTCGAAGACTGCCGAAGAGGCGGGCTGGCCCCGCTGGCTGAACACCCCCTCGAAGGTCGCCCAGGTCGCCGCCGTGCGCGCGGTCGCCGCCGAGCGCCGTGCCAAGGACCTGGGCACCGGCACCTTGATCGCTTCGATCTGCCCTGGCATGGTCGACACCGCGACGTCCCGCCCGTGGTTCAGCGACTTCAGCGAGGCCCAGACCCCCGCCGAAGCCGCAAGTGCCGTAGTCGATCTGGCGCTGACACCGGGCGTCGACCCGGATCAGTACGGCGAGTTGATCCAATTCGGCAAGGTCGTGCCCTGGCACTCCGGCACCCCACTGGACGAGCAAGCGCTGCAGCTCATCCCGTGAGCTGGGCGCGGTGGGCTTGTTCGGCCGCCATCATCTACTGATCGCCCGACAATGGGTTGTTCGCATCGATCGCCGTCCGGCTTCCTGCGGGGGAGCCGGACGGCGTCGCGGCAGCCCACTACCGCAGGAGGAGCGCCATGATCTTCATCGTCGTCAAGTTCACGACCAAGCCGGAATGGACGGACCGGTGGCTCGAACTCGTCGGCCCGTTCACCGCCGCCACGCGCGCGGAAGAAGGGAACCTCTGGTTCGACTGGTCCCGCAGCGTCGACAATCCGGCCGAATTCGTTCTGGTAGAGGCATTCCGGGACGAGGCGGCAGGTGGCGCGCACGTCAGCAGCGACCATTTCAAGGCCGCGGTGACCGAGTTGCCGCAGGCACTCGCGTCCACGCCGAAGATCATCAGCCGGACGATCGACGGCGACGGCTGGTCCGAGATGGGGGAGATGACAGTGCAGTGAGCGCCGCGATGAGATGGGGCGACTGCGCTCGGCGGGCGATGGCAAGCGCAAGCTGTCGGTGCTCGTCGGCGGCGTCCGGTCGGCCGAGGGCGGTGGCGAGCTCGGCGAGGTAGTGGGAGACCGGCTCCAGCGTGACCAAGCCGCTGCCTGCTCCGGCGAATTCGTTTGCGGCGGGCAGCAATTGGTCGTAGCAGTGATGCATCGCCGGTTCGTCGCCGATGGCGAGGGCGGCACGGGCGGTCAGGCAGGTGCGTAGCTCGAGAAGTAGGTCTCGTGGCGACTCGGGTACGTCTTGCAGAGCCGCGGGCGCTTCGGCGCGAAGTCCGTTGTCTAAGAGGATGATCGGGCGAACCCATGGTTCGTACGGTCCCCATGCCGCGGTCGGGTCGTCGGCCGGCATGCCGTGTTGCAGTCGCAGGCAGAGCAGGGCAAGGGGGAGCAGGCCCTGTTCGACTCCGGGCATCCCGCCGCCGGTGAGCAACTTGGCGGCGGCGCGGTACGCCGCCTCAGCGTCACGATGGCTGCCGGTGATCGCGGTGCGCAGGGCCGCGTACCAGTGGGTGAATACGGCGACCATCGGGAGTTCGTAGTCGGCGGCCAGTCGGTCCGCAGCGGACGCGTGGGCGCTTGCCGAAGTCCAATCCCCTGTTGCGCAGCTTGATTGAATGCAAATGAGGTCACCTAGAACCTCGAACGTGACCAGTCGGTGTTGTCCGAGCGCGATTAGTTCTTCGCCGATGCGGGCGCGTTCGGCGCTCAGGCCTGCGCGGTGGAAGGTGTGCATGAACCGGCCGTTGAGGGCGAAGGCCAGCATCGCGGGATCGCCGAGCTCCCTCGCGATCGCCTCGGCCTCAGCCGCCGCACGGAGTCCACGGTCGTCGGCGGCGCCGCGTAGTTCGAGGGCGATCGTTGTGGATAACTTCGCGCGCAGCTCGCGGTGCTCGGCGGGCAGGGCGGCAAGGGAGCGTTCGGCGGCGGCGGCGACGTGGCTTGCCAGATCGGGGTTGTCGTTGGTGGTCCACACGGCCGGAATGTCGAAGGCGCTGATCACACGTGCGGCCTGCGTTGGATCTGCCCACCGTTCAGCCTGCGTGATGGCCGATTCTCGGTAGCGGCGGGCCTCCGCGAGGTGACCGGTGACCGCCAACGTTCTAGCGAGTCCGATTGTCGCGTCGACTTGCGCGGGCAGATCGGGCTCCGGCATTCGATCGAAGGCTTCGAGTGTCGCGCGCCATTGTCGTACCGCCTCGGTGAGCGCGAATTCGCGTTCGGCCTCGAGTGCCGCGGCCCGGGCGTAGCGGGCCGCGCGCACTGCGGTGGCTCGGCTCTGCGTGCGGACGAAATGGTGTGCCAGTACGGAAACCTCTGTAGTGCTGATTGTTTCGAGTAGCGCACCGATCTCGCCGTGCCACTGGGCGCGGCGTGGGCCGCTGATGTCGCCGTACACGGTGTCGCGAACCAAGGCGTGGGTGAAGCGGAGGAAGCCACCAGGTGTCTCGGTGAACAACCCTGCCGTGAGCGAGATTTCGAGGCTGTCCAGTGCGCGGCGAAGGTCGCCCGCGAGATCGATGAGAAGCTCGCGATCGACGTCTTCGCCGAGTACGGATGCCTGCTGGACCAAGTTTTGCGCGGACTGCGGCAGCATGGCCATGCGATGCCGGATGACCTCGCGGACGCCTGGCGGGATGGTGTCCAGCGCATCCGATCCCGCATCGCGGAGCAGCCGGGCCAGCTCGCGGACGAAGAATGGATTTCCGTTGCTGCGCCGGTGAATTCGCGGTCCATCGCGTTCGGCGATATCCGGCCCGGCGATTTCGCGCACCAGTGCGGCGGTGTCGGCTTCGGATAGACCACTCAGGTATACGCGAACCGGTTCGAAGGGTGCGACCTTGCCGAGCATGGCGGTGAGTTCAGTGCTGATCTGGGTGCTGCGGTACGTCGCCAGAATGAGCACCGGGCCGGTCATACCTCCGGTGACCAGAGCGGAGAGAAGGTCGAGGGTTTCCGCACCGGCATTGTGGATGTCGTCGAAAACCAGCAGAACGGGGGTGCTTTGGGAGACTGACGCCAGATATTCGGCGGCGGCGCGATGGAACAGGAATCGCGCCTCGGCGGGATCTATGGTCGCGACTTCGGCCTGACCGTGTGCCTGCGGTGCTGTTCCGGCAGCGGTCAGTGCCGCGACAATCCTTGTCCACGCCCAGCCCGGCGGAACGCCGAGGTCGGCCGGACTTTCTCCGCGCGCGGTGAGCCAGCCGTTGTCAGCGAGCGCCGATGAAACCTGCTCGGCGAGAGCAGTTTTACCGGCACCTGCCTCGCCTGCCAGCAATGCCAACCGCACGCGGCGGTGTCGAGCGGCATCATCGGCGGCGTGCTGCACCGCAGCGAATTCCAATCGACGCCCGACGAAACCCCTTCCGGTCGGCGTAGTTCGAGCCGAAGGGAGGAGGTGCGGCGCGTGCGCCAGGATGTCCGCCTCTACCCGCTGGAGCTCGGGACCGGGGTCGGCGCCCAATTCGGTGCGCAAAAGGTGACGAACGCGGCGCAGCGCTGCTAGAGCATCACTCTGCCTGCCGGATCGGTAGAGCGCGACGGCGAGCAACTGCCATGCGTGTTCACGCAAAGGATGTTCGGCGAGAAGGGAATTCAGCGCGGGCACGGCTTCGGCGGGCCGCGCGAGGTCGATCAGCGCGGCGACGCGATGCTCGACGGCCAGCAGGCGCAATCCGTCCAGCCGGTCGACTTCCGCACGCGCCCAACCCTGTTCGGCGAACTCCGCATACGCCGGGCCTTGCCACAGCGCCGATGCCGCATCGATGGTCGTCAACGCTCGATCGAACTCTTCGTTCGCGAGCAGTTCGGCGGTGCGAACGACCGCTGCCTCGAACCGATCCGCGTCCACCGCCTCGGTGCGCAACGCATATCCGGGCGGGACCGTCACCAGCACCTCGGCCGGGGCGCGCGGCGGGCGATCGGGTTCCAGCACCCGCCGAAGATCCGCGACGAACGTCTGAATCGCCCCCACCGCGCCACGCGGCGGCCGCTCCCACAGGTCATCGATCAACTGGTCCACCGAAACCATCCGCCCCCGCGCGACGAGCAATCGGGCAAGTACCGCCCGATGCCGCGGTCCCTTCAACGCGAGCGGCTCCCCGTCACGCTCGGCGCTGATGGGACCGAGGACACCGAAACGCAGCTGCGTCACGCGCCCACCGCCGCACTCAGTCGCTGCTGACCAGTTACTGAGTGCGGGTGCGAAGACTGTCCGGCGTCACCCATGAACACCAGAAAGGCACCTCATGACGCCGAAGATTACCGGATTCACCTACCAGCGGATCACCGTCGCCGACCAGGTAGAACTCAATGTCGCCGTCGGCGGCGTCGGCACCCCCATCGTCCTCCTGCACGGCTGCCCACAGACCCACCTGATGTGGCGCCACGTCGCCGCCGACCTGGCCGCCGACCACACCGTCATCTGCCCCGACCTGCGGGGTTACGGCGACAGCGACAAGCCGCTCGAGACCGACGGCACCACCTACGCCAAGCGCACCATGGCCGCCGACATCATCGAGGCCGCCCGCACGCTCGGCCACGACCGCTTCGCCCTGGCCGGCCACGACCGCGGCGCCCTGGTCGCCATCCGAGCCGCCCTCGACCACCCCGGCACCATCACCCACCTCGCCTCGCTCGACGTCCTACCCACTCTCGACATGTGGGAGGTCATGCACGGCGTGACGGCCGCCGTCGGCTTCCACCTCTACCTGATGGCCCAACCCCCCGGCCTCCCCGAACAAATGATCGCGGCGACGCCCGACGCCTTCTTCAGCCACTTCCTCGACACCTGGACCCGCGACCCCGCCGCCATCCCACCCGAAATCCGCACCGCCTACTTGCGCGCCAGCGCCGCCGCGGTCCCCAGCATCGTCGCCGACTACCGAGCCTCCGCAGGCATCGACCTCGACCACGACCGAACCGACCGCGCCAACGGCAACCACCTCCGCATGCCAGTCTCAGTCCTCCAACAGGACTGGGGCGCGGCACTCGGCTTCGACGCCGAATCCCTTTGGCGCGCATGGGCCCCCGACCTCAACCACACCACCGTCGCGTGCGGCCACTTCATGGCCGAAGAATCCCCGGCCACCGTCACCCGAGCCCTAAGAGATCTCCTGCATCGCTGACCCACCTGCGTCCGCACTGGTCATGCTGTGCGGGCGACCTAGCGCTGTCTGAAGGCTGAATCTGAGCGGAGTTCTACTCGGCAACTGCTCGAAGGCTCAATCATGGGCCGAAAAATTCTGGAACGAGACTGGTGCGCGACGGAGTCGGAGTCATAGCCTATACGCATGGGTACAAGACGGGTTCGAACGCCTTTCGGTCTGTCACTTCGATCGTCGGGGCCGCATTGGCCTGTGTACGAGTACGAGGGGCTGCCCCCATGGATAGATGACGTCGGATGCACAGTGGGCCCCAGTCTGTATCGGATCTCGAATGAGCCGCCGGAATGGTTTGATCCGCAGCCACGGACTTTTGTAGTACTCGGCGGTGTGCCGCACGGTGTCTACCACTGTCAACGCGACTGCGGTGTGCTCGATGCCGACAACCGACTTGCGGAGCGCTGTGGTCAGCGGGCTGGCATCCGAGAGGTTTCTTCGAAGTCGGCCCGGCGGCACAACATTGCCTGCCCCTTGTGTTTGCCCGCAGAGGCTACCCGGCGTAATGACTGGGCGCGCATAAAGCGTTGTGTCTTCTCTTTCGACTCCGAGATCCACGAGGATGCTCTACTGCTGACCTGGCGACGGGACCGCAATCGAGATTGGCACGGTGTCGTCATCTACAAAAACGGCGGAGAGATGAACCGATCCATGGCCAGAGAAGAAGAGTTGCGGCCGATCGTTCGTTGAGCGAGTGGTGATGGCCTGCATCGATGACGCACTTCCTGGACGTTGTGCCCTCGGCAGGATTCGAACCTGCGACACCCGCTTTAGGAGAGCGGTGCTCTATCCCCTGAGCTACGAGGGCTGGCCCGGTGGAGACCGGGACGTCGGGGAGTCTACCGGGTCTAGGGGCTGAGGCCGAAACGGATTCGTTGGTCAGGGTTTCTTGGTGCCTATGGCGATGATGTAGTCGGCCCATGGGCCCCAGAGGGTGAGGGCGGGGCGGCTGAAGGCTAGGCGGAGGGCGGGGTTGACGCGGCGCATGTCGTGGTCGCGGAGGCGTTGGGTGAGGTAGGTGGCGAGGGGGGCGTAGACCTCGCGGCGGATGGAGTAGGTGGTGACGTTGCTGAAGCCCGCGTCGATCAGGGCTTGGCGGTAGTGGTGGATGTCGAAGAAGTCGCGCTCGTGCAGGGTGCCGGGGAGACGTCGGTCGGATATCTGGACGATGGCTTTCGAGGCTCGGTTGGTGCGCGGCACGATGTCCGCGGTGACGAGCTTGCCGCCGGGCCGCAGTACTCGGTATGCCTCCGCGAAAAACTTTGTGTACGAAGGGAAATGGAAGGCGGATTCGAGGGCCGTCACCTTGGTGCACGATTCGTTTTCGCGCGGGAGGTCGATGGCGGAGCCGTATTCGTAGTGGATGCGGTGGTCCAACCCGAGTTCGACGGCCCGCCTGCTCGCGATCTCGATCTGTTCGACCGCGATGTTCACGCCGATGATCTGCTTCGGCTTGAATTCCTCGGCCCACAGGAAGTCCTGGTCGCCGTAGCCGAAGCCGACGTCGAGCTGGATGTCGTCGGGTCCGAGCTCGGCCTCGCGGGCCACCAGCCTGGCCAGGTCCTTGCTCGCCTCGTCGAGGGTGGCCGGATTGTCGCGCCAGTAGCCGAGATTGATGAACAGCGAGTCCTCGCCGAAGAGGTTCTGCGGGCCGACTACGTCGTAGACTCGGCCGACCCGCTGGCTGGACGGCAGGAACGGCACCTTCGACCACTCGTAGCATTCCTTGGCCCAGCGCCGCGATCGAGTCCGGAAGTCTTCCACCGGAATACCGGCTGTGGTCAGCGTCATGAGCCCTCCCGACGGGTTGCTCCCCGACCAGTTGCCGCTAACCGGTCTGGATCCGGGATGCTGACAGTCTCAGACAGTTTGCTTCCGCCGTCAAGCACCGCTGGTCAGCCAGCGCAGCGCGCGGTCGAAAGCGGAGTCGCGCTGCTGCTCGAATTCCTCGTCGGTGAAGACGGGCTCGGTCAGCTCGGGCGGGATGCCCGCACCGTCGAAGGTCCGGCCGTCCGAGGTCAGGAATTCCTCGTTCGGCACGCCGAACCACCAGCCCGCGTGCGTGGCGCCGGGCAGCTTGCGCTCCATCACGTCGGAGAACACGCCTTGCGTCGGCTGGCCGATTCTTGTTGTGCGCGAAGGGCGTTCCATCATGGCCTGGGTGCAGGTCTCGCCAGCGCTGACCGTGGATCCGCCGGTCAGGATGGCGATCGGCCCGGCGAAAGCGGCGCGGTCCGGTTCGACGCGCTGCGGTTGCGGTTCGGTGGTGCGGGTCTTCTTGGCGTAGGCGAAATACGGCCGGTCCGTGAGGCGGGCGGCCAGTTGCAGGCCCAGGCCGTCTGAGCCACCGCCATTGACCCGTAGGTCCAGGACCAATCCGTGCAGCCGTGACAGCCCATCCGCGGTGAAAATCGCGTCGAGGGCACGGTCGAGTTCGGCACTGTCGGCGGCGAAGGTTCGGTCCGCGGTGTAGCCGCTGAACGAGGAGACCCGCAGGTAGCCGTAGTCCTGCTCGGGCAGATCGGCATAGCCGATGCGGCCGTTCGCATATTCGGTGAGCGGGTGCGCGAGGTCGCGACGCTGGACGAACTCTTTGACCTGCCCGTCGAATTGCGGGCCGGGGATGGTCGTTCCCGGCCTGCCCGTGCCGAAGAATCCGGTGTCGCCTGCCGACACGACCACGTGAGCGTCGTTCAGTGGCGCGACCATGTCCCGCAGTACCGCGAAGAGTTCGGCGTCGTCGCCGCGCTGCTCGGCGAGAATGGCACGATCACGGAACCGGGCCCGAACCTGTTGCCAGTCAATGCCTTTCGCCGCGAAGAACGGATAGTTCTCCTGGAACGTCTGCCAGAAGACATCGAAGGCGCTGGGTACGGTGCCGCCGCAGGTGGTCGGCAGGGCGGGGAGTCGACGCAGCGTGCGGTCGCCCGGTGACCCATCGATGTGCAGAGTGGCCCGATCCGGGCCATCGCCGGGACGAAGGGTGAGCACGTCCTTGCCGTCCGTGACGTAGCCACCCGGCTTTCCGGACCGCGCGGCGGTCTCGCCCTTCATGCAGCTGAGCGCGGTCAGCTGAAAGGTCTCCAAAGTGTCGTCGTGCACGGCAAGCGCGGTGCCATAGTCGTCTACCTGCCAGAAACCGTCCGGAAAATCAGCGGCCGCGTTCCCGCAGGCTGTGAGGGCCCCGATGGCTACCAGTGCGGCAGCGATAACCGCGGTCCGCTTGCGCTGCATGATCATTCGTCAACCGTCCGGCACGAGACGTGCGGCGGCAACCGTGTGGACAGGCGGGTCGGAGGTGGGGCCAGCCGTACCTAGATCAGCTCAGAAACTGCCACCATCGAACCCGCCGCCACTGTCGAACCCACCACTGTCGAACCCGCCGCCATCCCAACCCCCACCGTCGAATCCGCCTGCGTCACTGCCGGAGTCGTACCCGGAGGTATCGCCGGAGTCGGGGCCGGCGATGTCACCGCTCGGGTCGTATCCGCCGTCATTGCCAGCGGCGGCGAACCCGTCCTGATACCCGTCGCCGTACCCGCTCTCGAATCCTTGCGCGTCGTACCCGACCCCGGACATCCCGGAGAACAGCGACGAGAACAACAGCGCCGAACCGAGACCCCACGCACCGCCGATCAGCGCGGGCTTCCACCACGGCTCGGAGTACCACCCCGCGGGCACCGGGCGACCCGCCACCCGGCCGCCCGGGTAGTAATTCGGTGTCGCGGATGAAGGATCCGGCGAGGCCGCGATCTCTCGTCCGTCGTGCTCGACGACCCGCTTCTCGGTGACCTTGCCCGCGCTGTCCTGCCCGTCGAGCGCGGGGACCTCAGGGCCGGGATCCATGCCCATCGCACTACGCGCGGCCCGAATGTAATAGAGCCCTTCCAGCGCGGTCTGCTTCGCCAGCCGCGCCTGGGCGGGCGTGCGCGCCTGATCGAGCTGCGACCCGGCGGCGAGCTGCCGCTCGGACGCGTCGACCAACGCCTGCTTGGCGGCCTCGTTCGAGCCGGTGAGGTTGTAGATCTGGCCGCCGAGCCGCTCATTGACCTGGCGGGCGTCGGCCAGCGCGTCGGCGAGCTCGGTGGCCGTGCGCTGCTTGCTCTGCCGGTTCTGCACCACGATGAGGGCGCCAACCGCCACGAGCACCACGACGATCAGTAGCCACAACACCGTGTGTACCTCTTCCGTTGCCGGGGTCTCGAACACTGTCCAGCTTAATGGGCGCTTGCTGAGATCCGGCTGAAAACAGACGGCGCGGTACGAGAGTTAGCGCGCCGCCGCCAGCGGCCGCTCGGCCTGCGCCTCGTCGTAGTCGGCCAGGTCGAAAGTCTTTGTCTTCCAGCGGTAGAGCACGGTCGCGCCCGGCCAGTTGTTGGTGATGCGGCCCGCCGCGTTGCGATACCAGCTGGAACAGAAGTTCCACGGCGTATCTTTCAGTCGCCGCTGCAGCCAGTCGTCCCAGTGCTGTTCGGCGTTCGCGCGGGCGGCGAGGTAGCGGCCAGGCCGGTCGGTGAGGTACTGCACCACCTGCCGGATGTAGCGCGCCTGCGATTCCAGCATGTAGATGATCGAACCGGAGCCGACATTGGTGTTCGGGCCGTACATCATGAACAGGTTCGGGAAATTCGGCACGGACAGGCCGAGGAAGGCGCGCGCTCCTTCGTCGCCCCAGACGTCGGCCAGCTTGCGGCCGCCTACGCCGTAGATATTCATCGGCGCGAGGAACTCGGTGCCCTTGAACCCGGTGCCGTAGACGATGACGTCGACCTCGTGCTCGACGCCGTCCGCGGTGCGGATGCCGGTGGGGGTGATCGCCTCGATCGCGGTGGTCTCCACCCTGACGTTCGGCTGGGCCAGCGCCGGGAAGTACTCGTTGGAGAACAGACCGCGCTTGCAACCGGCCGCGTAGTCGGGGGTCAGCTTGTCGCGCAGCTCGGCGTCGGAAACCTGCTTGGCCCGATGCCGGTCGGCCAGCGCGATCACCGGCGTTTTCATCGCCGGAATGTCGGTCAGTGCCAGCGCGAGCACCTCGAACAGCGACCAGATCGCGAACCGCTCGGCGAGCCGGGTCGGCGGCAGATACTTGAACACCGCCTTGTGGGTGGTGCTGTACTCGGTGTCGAACTTCGGCAGCACCCAGGCCGCCGAGCGCTGGAACAGCGTGAGGTGCGCGGCGTCGGGCTGAATGCGCGGAATGTATTGGATCGCACTGGCTCCGGTGCCGATGCAGGCCACCCGCTTGCCCGCCAGATCGACCGTGTGGTCCCACTCGGCGGAGTGGAAGGCCGGGCCTGCGAAGGTGTCGATGCCGGGGATGTTCGGCATGGCGGGCCGCGATAGCTGGCCGACCGCGGGCACGAAGACATCGGCGGTGAGTCGCGCGCCGTCCCCGGTGGTCACCGTCCATTGCCCGGTCCGCTCGTCGAACTCGGCGTCGGTCACCTCGGTGCCGAACCTGATGAACCGCTTCAGGTCGTGCTTGTCGGCGACACCGCGCATGTACGCGTGGATGTCGCGCTGCTCCGAAAACCGCCGGGGCCAATCGGATTTGGGCTCATACGACCATGAGTACAGCGGCGAAGGCACGTCGCACGCGGCGCCGGGATAGGTGTTCTCCCGCCACACACCGCCCAGATCCGCGGCACGTTCCAGGATGGTGAACGAGTCGAGCCCGGCCCGCCGCAGCTCGAGCGCCACGCCGAGCCCGGCGAACCCCGCTCCGACAATGATGATGGACGGCGTTGTCATAACCTGACCATAAACGCCGAACCCGCAGGTCCGAAGACATCCGCGGTCAACCAATCAACATTTCCGGCCACCGCGTTTCCCGTCGGATCCGCACCGATTCTCGGGATCCGCACTATTTAAACGGGTGCGTATCCCGAGAACGGGTGCGGCTGTCTAGTTCCCGGCGAGCTGGCGGGCGATGACGAGCCGCTGGATCTGGTTGGTGCCCTCGAAGATCTGCATGACCTTGGCCTCGCGCATGTAGCGCTCGACCGGGAAGTCCTGGGTGTAGCCGTAGCCGCCGAGCACCTGGACGGCGTCGGTGGTGACCTTCATGGCGGCGTCGGTGGCGATGAGCTTCGCGACGCTGGCCTGGCGCGAGTACGGCAGCCCGGCGTCGCGGCGGCGGGCGGCGTCGAGATAGGTGGCGCGAGCCGAATCGACGGCGGCGGCCATATCGGCGAGTACGAAGCCGAGGCCCTGGTGATCGATGATGTGGCGGCCGAACGCCTCTCGCTCCTTGGCGTAGGCGACCGCGTCGTCGAGCGCGCGCTGGGCCAAACCCGTTGCCACGGCCGCGATGCCGAGACGGCCGGAGTCGAGGGCGCTGAAGGCGATCGAAAGTCCTTGCCCCTCTTCGCCGATCAGTCGTTCGGTGGGCAGGAACGCGGCGTCGTAGGCGGTGGTGGTGGTCGGCACGGCGCGCAGGCCCATCTTCTCCTCGGGCTTGCCGAAGCTCAGGCCCTCGGTGTCGCGCGGCACCAGGAAACACGAAATGCCACGGGAACCTTCGCCGGTCCGCGCGAACAGGGTGTAGAAATCGGCGCGGCCGCCGTTGGTGATCCACGCCTTTGCGCCGGTAATCCGGTATCCGCCATCGACTTTCGTCGCCTTGCAGCGCAGCGCGGCCGCATCGGAACCCGCGTGCGGCTCGGAAAGGCTGTAGGCGCCGATGGTTTCGCCGGACAGCATGTTCGCGAGCCAGCGCTGCTGCTGCTCGTCGGTGCCGAAGGTGAACAGCGGATGGCAGGACAGGCTGTGCACGCTGACCGCCACCGCGACCGCCGCCCAGCGCGCCGCGAGTTCCTCCAGCACCTGCAGGTACACCTCATAAGGCTGAGCGCCGCCGCCGAATTCCTCGGGATATGGCAGGCTCAGCAGACCGGCCGCGCCGAGGGCGGGAAAGACGCCATCGGGGAACGTCCCGGTCTTCTCGCACTCGACCACCCGCGGCTCGAGCACCTTGTCGGCGATATCGCGGGTCAGCTCGAGCAGGTCCCGAGCCTCGGACGTCGGCAGCATTCGATCCACTGGCATACCCCTACGCTAGCGAGCCGACCGTCGCCGCGGGCCTCAGGCCGCTGCGGAATCGAGCTGCGGCGCGCGTTGATGAATTTCCTACTGACACACCGGCTCGGCGGATCGCGCCAGGCGTGCGGATGAGTATTCTGTCGGGAAATCCGACATAGACGACCGGTCGGCCTTCTATGGGCGTGCAGATGTAATTGCATGTCACGAGCGCGAGCCCTGTAGTGGCGCGGGCAAATTCGCGCTGGTCACGACGGTTGCCGCCAGTTGTCCAGCGGCGGCCGGTCGACGGGTTTTGTCTCATTCGGATGTTGTTCGGCAGGTTAGCTGGCGCACCAGCGCCAAAGCGACTAAGACAGTGAACGGTTCGATGGGGACGGACCGGCATGTCGGCGGCCACGCAGGGGGTGTCGCCGCCATTCCGGTCCGGTGGGGACGAGGTCGGGCAATTCGAGGTAGTCGCGGCCCGTTTCTCTGGTCTATTATCTGCGTATGAATGCAGATAGCCAGGAAGGTCGGTCGCCGCTGGCGGAGGGTCAGGTGGGCCTGGTTGTCGAGGTTTTCCGGATGCTGGCCGACGCGACCCGGGTCCAGGTGCTGTGGGCACTCGTCGACCGCGAACTGTCGGTGAACGACCTCGCGGGCCACGTCGGCAAGCCCGCGCCCTCGGTCTCGCAGCATCTGGCCAAGCTGCGGATGGCGCGCCTGGTCGGCACCCGCCGCTCCGGCACGACGATCTACTACAGCCTGGAGAACGAGCACGTCCGGCAGCTGGTGGTGGACGCCGTCCACAACGCCGAGCACGCGGGCCCCGGCGTGCCGCCGCACCACCGCGGCGAGGCTGCCGTGCGCGAACTACGTGCGCACCGGACCGGGAATAAATTACTGAAATAAGGCACTGGGCAACGGATCTCGGAGCGTGACGTGGTGAATACAACGAATGGGCACGGCAGCGGGCGGCACGAACACGGCGAAGGAATCGAGCACGGCCACGCGCATTCGCACGCGCATGGCAAAGAGTCCGGGCACGTTCATGACCACTCGGCGATGCACACGCACGGTGAAAGCCACAGCAGCCAAGGAAGTTTCGGCCACAGCGAACATCCGCACGAACATCCGAAGGGATTGCGCGGGGTCATCCGCGAGATCTTCGTGCCACACAGCCACGACGCGGCCGACAGCGTCGACGACGCGTTGGCGGCCAGTGCCGTCGGCATTCGAGCGGTGAAGATCAGTCTCGCGGTCCTCGGCGTGACCGCGGTGCTGCAGGTATTGGTGGTTGCGGTATCAGGGTCGGTTGCCCTGGCCGCCGACACCATTCACAACTTCTCGGACGCGTTGACCGCGGTGCCGCTGTGGATCGCGTTCGCACTCGGGCGACGCGCGGCCACCCGGCGCTATACCTACGGGTTCGGCCGCGCCGAGGATCTGGCCGGCCTGTTCGTCGTCGCGATGATCGCGCTGTCGGCTTTGGTCGCCGGATACGAGGCGGTCCGCAGACTCATCGCGCCGGTGCCGATCGAGCATCTCGGCTTGGTCGCCCTCGCGGGCGTGATCGGCTTCCTCGGCAACGAGACCGTCGCGCTGTACCGCATCCGGGTCGGGCGGCAGATCGGCTCGGCCGCACTCGTCGCGGACGGCCTGCACGCCCGCACCGACGGCTTCGCCTCGCTGGCGGTGCTGCTCGGCGCGGCAGGCGTCGCGCTCGGCTTCCCGCTCGCCGACCCGCTCGTCGGCCTGCTGATCACCGTTGCCATCCTCGCGGTGCTGCGCACCGCGGCCCGAGATGTGCTGCGCCGCCTGATGGACGCGGTCGAGCCGGGTCTGGTGGCCGCAGCCGAACGGGCCCTCGCCGCCGACCCGGACGTGCAGGGCGTGCGCAGCCTGCGGATGCGCTGGATCGGCCACCGGCTGCACGCCGACGTCGAACTGGACGTCGCACCGTCCATCACCCTGGCCGACGCCCACCGCGTCGCCCACGAGGCCGAGCACACCCTCACCCACGTGGTCCCCAAACTGAACACCGCCGTCGTACACGCCTACCCGGCGCACGCTGGGTAAAAGAACATGGGTAGCTCACCGGGTATGGGCTAATTCAGCCGCGCTGTCACCGCCGGGCGCCAACGGGACGGTCGAGGCACCTGAGTCCGGCTTGAATACTCGGAGAGGCGGACTAGCATTCGCCGTGTGAAGTGGCTCATGGTCGGTGCGTGCTGAACCATGCTGACGCGCGTCCGGAACCTCTCGAAGCTGCCTGACCTGCTCCATCGGAGCCGGAACCCGGACGTGGCACCTGAATCTGGCCTGAATCCGCGGAGAGGCGGGACAGGTCACTGAAGAAAAAGGAGTTCCGATGTTGAGCACTATGCAGGACGAGCCGTTGTCGTTGGCGACGTTGCTGCGCTACGCATCGACGTTTGTCGGCGATTCGACCGTGTCCACCTGGACCGGTACGGGCGTGCGCACCATGACCTATCGCGAGGTGGGCGCGGACGCGGCGCGGCTGGCGAACGCGTTGCGCGAGCTGGGCATCGGCATCGGCGATCGAGTCGGCACCTTCATGTGGAACAACAACGAGCATCTGGTGGCCTACATCGCGGCGCCTGCGATGGGGGCGGTGCTGCACGCGCTCAACATCCGGTTGTTCCCCGATCAATTGGTCTATGTGGCCAACCATGCCGAGGACAAGGTGGTGCTGGTCGACGGCACGTTGCTGCCGATGTTCGCCCAGTACCTGCCGAACTTGAAGACGGTCCGGCACGTCATCGTGGTCAACGGCGACGCATCGACGCTGTCCGCACCCGAGGGTGTGCAGGTGCACGCCTACACCGAACTCCTTGCCGCGCAGCCGGATACCTACGACTTCCCGGTGATCGACGAACGTTCCGCGGCGGCAATGTGTTACACCTCCGGCACCACCGGCGATCCGAAGGGCGTGGTGTATTCGCACCGCTCGAACTGGTTGCACGCGATGCAGGTGTGCTCGCCGAGCGGCATGGCCTTCACCGGCCGCGACACCATCCTCGCCATCGTTCCGCTGTTCCACGCCAACGCGTGGGGCATCCCGTACGCGGCGCTGATGTCGGGCGCGAATGTGCTGATGCCGGACCGGTTCCTGCAGCCGGGCCCGCTGCTGGAGATGATGGCGGCGCAGCGGCCGACGTTCGCCGCGGCGGTGCCGACTATCTGGGGCGGCGTGCTGGCCGGTCTGGCCGCGCACCCCCAGGACATCACCCATCTGCGCACCGCGGTGGTCGGTGGTTCCGCCGTGCCGCCGTCGATGATGCGCGCCTTCCAGGAAAAGCATGGCGTGCGCATCCTGCACGCGTGGGGCATGACGGAGACCTCGCCGCTCGGCAGCGTCGCGCATCCGCCGACCGGTGTGACCGGCGAGGACGAGTGGGAGTACCGCTACACCCAGGGCCGATTCCCGGCGAGCGTGCAGGCCAGGCTGGTCGGCGACGACGGCAGCGTGGTCCCGAACGACGGGGAAGCGCTGGGCGAGTTGGAGGTTCGTGGTCCGTGGATCACCGGCTCCTACTACTCGCCGGACGGCGCCGAGGTCGATCCGGACAAGTTCGACGATGGCTGGTTGCGCACCGGTGACGTCGGCAAGATCAGCAAGGACGGCTATCTTACCCTGGTCGACCGGTCCAAGGATGTGATCAAGTCCGGCGGCGAATGGATTTCGTCGGTAGACCTGGAGAACGCCGTGATGGGTCACCCGGCCGTCGCCGAGGCGGCCGTGATCGGCGTGCCGGACGAGAAGTGGGACGAGCGGCCGCTGGTGGCGATCGTGCTCGCCGAGGGGGCCGAGGCGAAGGCCGACGAGCTGCGCGACTTCCTCGCCGACAAGTTCGCGAAATGGCAACTGCCGGAACGCTGGACGTTCATCGCCGAGGTGCCGAAGACCAGCGTCGGCAAGTTCGACAAGAAGCGCCTGCGCGCCCAGTACGCCGATGGCGACCTGACGGTCACCACGCTGTCCTGATCCGATCGCGGTCAACCCGGCGCGCAATAGCTTGCCGCGCCGGGCTTTCCGCGTGGGCGATCAGCAGTTACGCAGTTCCGGGCTCTGATTCAGTAGTTGGGCCCTGGTGCCGATGAACGTGCTGTAGGTCTCGCCACCGACCGCGGACAGCGGGAAGGCAGCCACCCGATGGCAGTTCTGGAAGGCGAGCTTCACGCCGAAGTGCCGCTCCAGTCCGCCGCGGATCGCGTCGGAGGCCATCGCGCGCAGCAGTTGCCCGCGCGCCACCTCGTCCGGCGGTGCAACCAGGTTGTCGGCGTATTCTTCGCTGCCGGAACGCAGTTCGCCGGCGACCCGGCTGACGACTTCGTAGGCGTAGGGCAACGACTGGCGGACGACCTCGACGAAATCGGCGTCGTCGACTTCGCCGCGTTCGGCGCGTTCGAGCAGTGGGGCTGGGACATCGAGGGACATAGCGCTCTCCTCCAAGGATGGATGGCCGATGCGATGCGTCTCGAGTCTAATCGAAAGTCGTTGTCAACAAACCTGGATTCGCCGCGAAAGTGCCGAGTTCAGTGCGGTTTTCGTATCGACCGCGAGGGTGCGGACCAGTTCGCCGGCCGGTAACTCTGGTGCCAGGGTATGCGTCTGTCCCGCCCACAGATTCACGTTGTCCTGGTTGCCCGCGGACCTGGCCGCCGCCCGCAAAGGCGCGGTGGCGTAATGGATCTCCGGATACGCGACGGGTGCGGTCGCACTGTGTTCGACCATGAATTGATTGCGCAGGCCACGCGCACGGCGCCCGGTGAAGGCGCGAGTGAGCATGGTCGGGGTGTCCGCGACCAATGCGGCGCGGTGCACCGGATTGGTGCCCGCCTCGGGGCAGCGCAGGAATACCGTGCCGAGTTGCACGGCCGCCGCGCCCGCGGCGAGTGCTGCCGCGATGCCGGCGCCGGTGCCGATGCCACCGGTGGCCACCACCGGAATGTCCGTTGCCGCGGTCAGGATCTGCAGCAGGGCGAGCACGCTGAGCGGATCGGTGGCGTCGTCCTCGCGTCGGTCGACAAACGTGGCGCGGTGCCCGCCCGCCTCCGCGCCCTGCGCGATGAGCACGTCGGCACCGCGCTCGGCCGCGATCCGCGCCTCGGCGGCCGAGGTCACGGTCACCCAGCTCTCGGAGTCGACGGCACGCAGCCGCGAGATCTCCTCGGCGGTGGGGCAGCCGAAGGTGAAGGAGACCACCGCGACCGGATCGGCGACGAGCAGATCCAGTTTGGCGTCCCAGTCGTCGGTGTCGTATTTCGCGTCGCCGAGCGGATGCTCGCGCGCGAGCTCGGCGAGATAGTCGGCGAATTCGGCGGCCGGGGTGGCGGGGCCGGGCACGAAGAGGTTGACGCCGAAGGGGGAGTCGGTCGCGGTTCGGGTCGCGGTGATTCGGGCGGCGGTATCGGCCGCGCTCAGGTAACCGGCGGCGAGTAAGCCGACGCCACCGGCCTCGGTGACCGCCACGGTCAACTCCGGCGTAGAGGGCCCACCGGCCATCGGGGCGAGCACGATCGGGACTGCCAAGTCGTCGATGATCACTACTCGAGTGTGACCTACTGGACGGGTGACCCGGTATTTACCTGGGTCTTTGCCGCAGAAGGTTGCGGAATGGTCACGACGGGGTAGAGTTCCCGTCACAACGGATGCCAAACCGTTACATCGCAGACTTCACCGGATCGTTACCGAAACCGGGTCGGCGACAGGCCAGGCACCGCTGAACCAACTGTTCTTCGGACGCAAGGACGCAGCTGTGTCGCACCATCGGGTAGGCCCCAGTTCCATTACCGTCATGAGCCTCATCGGCGATGATATCTCGGGTCGGCCGACGCGGCATCGCGTCGAGTCGACCGCGACCGAGCGGGTGAAGGTCGCCGCCGGTGTCGCGGTCGCCGCGGGTGCCTTGATCGGCACCGTTTCTCAGATCGCCCCGGCCGTCGCCAGTCCGCTGCTGCCCGGTGCGCACGACGGTGACGAGGCCGACGCTCCGATGACCTTCCGCGGCACCGGCATTCTGCCGGTCGCCCAGGTCAAGGCCGCCCCCGCGCCGGAGGCCCCTGCTCAAGAGGCGCCGGTCGCCACCCAGGTCGCCGCTCCCGTGGCCGCACCCTTCGGCCTGCAGAACCTGCCGCCGGAGATCGCGGGCCCGCTGGCTCAGGCCGAGCAGATCCTCAAGGGCGTGCAGCAGCAGGCCGCGCCCGCACCGATGGGCGCGGTGCGTCCCGTCGGCGGCGAGATCAGCTCCGGCTTCGGTAGCCGCTGGGGCGAAATGCATTACGGCCTCGACTTCGCCGATCAGATCGGCGCCCCCATCCACTCGGTGAGCAACGGCACCGTGATCGAGGCGGGCCCCGCGTCCGGCTTCGGCCTGTGGATGCGCGTGCAGCAGGACGACGGCACCATCGCCGTCTACGGGCACGTCAACGAGATGCTCGCGCACGTCGGCCAGCGGGTGAACGCGGGCGATGTCATCGCCACCGTCGGCAACCGGGGCAACTCCACCGGACCGCACCTGCACCTGGAGATCTGGGACCAGAACGGCACCAAGATCGATCCGATGCCGTACTTGGCCGCCAAAGGAGTGCCGCTGCAGTGGGGCCCCTCGGCGCACTGATTCCGCTGCCCGGCTTGATATTCCGTCGATCTTCCGGCCCCCAGATGGGCAGGATGCCCCACGGGGACCGGTCGGTCGATAGGCTCGGGCCGTGACAGAGCTGGGCGACATCTTCGAGCCTGGATCACCGCACGGCCGCACCTATGCCGTGCTGGTGCATCATCCGCGATCGAGTCTCGCCGATATCGCGCAGTACCTGGGCGTTTCGGAGGAGACCGCGGCGGCATCATTGAACGTGCTTGCCGACTTGCGCGCCGCCGTGCGCGTGCCGGCCTCCGAGGGCACCGCCGCGGTGTGGGACGCCCACGCCCCGGAGTCGTTGTCGGAGGCCGAGGCTCGGCGCAGGCAACAGCAGATCAACCAGATGCACACGGCCGCAGCGCGGCTCAGCGAGACGTTCCGTTCGGTGCGCCGCTCGCCGCGCAGCAACGGCGCCGTTGTCCCGGTTTTCGAGCGCCTGGAAATGCTGGCCGATTTCGAGGAGATGCAGACCAGCGCGCGCACCGGCGTCAAGGTCATCGAGCGCGGGCCCTACCTCAGCGATCTCGAGCGCGAGCGACAGTTGTTCCAGCTCAAGCGGAATCGGCTCGGCGAGGGCATCCGGTATCAGACGCTCTACCAGGACACCATCTATCAGGATCCGGATCGGCTGCGCCACGCACTGTCCACCAATGCCAGTGGGGCGCAGGCGCGGACGCTGCCGGAGCCGCCGTTCAAAATGATCATCAGCGACGACGAACGCGCTAGCCTGGTGCTGCACGTCGATGAACGCCGCTCGGACCCCATGGGCTTGCGGATCACCGGCTCACCCGCGCTGGACCTGCTGATCAAAACGTTCGACGTGCTGTGGTCGCTGGCCGCGCCCATCTCGGTGAACCCGACCGCGGAGGCCCTCGACGAACGCGACCGCGCCATCCTGACCCTGATGGGTCTCGGCGCCACCGACGACACCATCGCGCGACGGCTGGGTATGTCTCGGCGTACTGTGGTCCGCCGGACCGCGCGACTACTGGAGCGGCTCGGCGCGAGCACCCGATTCCAAGCCGGGGTGCAGGCAACCCGGCGGGGTTGGTTGTGAACTAGTTCACCGATCCGGGTACTCCTGCAACGTGAGCGGTTCTGTACCGATATAAACCGTGGCATCTGGCAAGACACCGCTTCCATGGGGGTAGCGGCGGATGTGTGAACAAGAACAGGAGCCGATCAAGGGGGCGCAGGCCGCTGTCAGCGGTCCGTACGAATCCAAGACAGCACGCGTGGACACCGATCAGTCCCTTATATGATTGCTCGGAACCGCGCTGGCCCCGGACGATATGCCCTCTAGATGGGTAGGGCCGGGTCCTAGCTCGATGCGAGAGGTGAATGCACTCGAATGGAAACTGCCCGTCGTTCCGCTCGTGGTAGCCGTCGCCGCAGGTCGGGCAGCCCGCTGTTCGGGCAGTTGCTGACCGCCGCCGTCGAATCCGAGGCCAACGAGGTCGCCGTTCGGTTCAATCCGTCGGGTCAGCTCGACGACGAACGCCAGCTCACCTACGCCCAATTGGACGCGACCTCCTCGCGACTGGCCAGGGAACTGATCGAGCGCGGTGTCGGCCCCGGCGACGTGGTCGCCATCGGCATCGCCCGCAGCCTCGAGTCGGTGGTCGCCGTGTGGGCCATCGCGAAGACCGGCGCGGCGTACGTGCCGGTGGATCCGGCCTACCCGACCGACCGCATCAACCACATCCTGTCCGACTCCGGCGCCACGGTCGGGCTCACCACCTCGGCCCATCGCCCGGTGCTCGGCACCGGCGTGTACTGGATCGAGCTGGACGACCCGGTACAGGCCGCGCGGATCGCCGCCCGGCCCGAGCACCCGATCTCCTACACCGACCGGGTGCGTCCGCTGGACGAGCGGCACCCGGCCTACGTCATCTACACCTCCGGTTCGACCGGACGCCCCAAGGGCGTCGTGGTCACCCACACCGGCCTGGCCGGCCTGGTGGCCGCCGAACGCGAGCACTACGGGGTGACCGCCGATTCGCGGGTGCTGCATGTGTGCTCGCCGAACTTCGATGTGTCGATCCTGGAGTTGCTGCTTGCCTTCTCGTCGGGCGCGACGCTGGTGATCGCGCCGCCGTCGGTGTTCGGCGGGTACGAGCTGGCCGATCTGCTGCGTCGCGAACAGGTCACGCACATGCTGATCACGCCGGGCGCGCTGGAATCGGTCGATCCGACCGGCCTGGACGACCTGCGGGTCGTGGTGGTGGCCGGTGACAAGTTCGGGCCGGAACTGGTCGGCCGCTGGGCCGCGGAGCGCGAGTTCTACAACGGTTACGGACCCACCGAGGCCTCCATTCTCGCGACGAGCTCGGCGCGGATGCTGCCGGACGAGCCCATCACGATCGGCTCGGCGATTCCGGGAGTCGGTGCGTTCGTGCTGGATTCGCGGCTGCGGCCGGTGCCAGCCGGCGTGGTCGGCGAGCTGTACCTGTCCGGACCCGCGCTCGCGCAGGGGTATCTCGGCAAGCCTGGGCTCACCGCGGAACGCTTCGTGGCCAGCCCGTTCGGCGCCGACACCGATACGCCGGGTGCGCGGCTGTACCGTACCGGAGACCTGGTGCGCCGCGGCGAGGACGGGGGTGCCATCGAGTACCTCGGTCGTTCCGACTTCCAGGTCAAGATCCGTGGCTTCCGTATCGAACTCGGCGAGATCGACAACGCGCTCACCGCGCACCCGGACATCGACTACGCGGCCACCCTCGGCAAGACGCTGCCGTCCGGCGCGACCGCGCTGGTGTCCTACGTGCTGCCGAGGGCCGGAACCGCCGTCGACACCGGTGAACTCGCCGAGTTCATCGGAGAGTCGTTGGCCGCGTACATGATTCCGGCCGCCATCATGGTGCTCGACGAGATTCCGCTGACCCCGGTCGGCAAGCTGGACCGCGCGGCGCTGCCTGCTCCGGTGTTCGCCGCCAAGGCTTTCCGTGCCCCGTCCACGCCGGTGGAGGAGATCGTCGCCGACGTGTTCGCGGCACTGCTGGTGGCCGGTGACGAGGGCCGGGTCGGCGTGGACGACGACTTCTTCGAACTCGGCGGCAACTCGCTGCTCGCCGCGCAGGCGGCCGCCCGGATCGGGTCGGCGCTGCAGGTGCGGGTGCCGGTGCAGCTGCTGTTCGAGGCGACTACCGTGGCCGCGCTCGCGGAACGGGTTGAGCAGCACGCGGGTTCGGCCGCCGGTCAGGCGTTGCACGCCAGGCCGCGCCCGTCCAAGGTGCCGCTGTCCTACGCGCAGCAGCGGATGTGGTTCCTGAACCGGTTCGATCCGGCCAGTGCCGTCAACAACATTCCGGCCGCGGTGCGCCTGTCCGGCCACCTCGATATCGACGCGATGCGCGCCGCCGTGCGCGACCTCACCGAGCGGCACGAAGTGCTGCGCACCCTGTACCCCGAGGTCGACGGCGAGGGCTACCAGCGGGTGCTGGCGACCGGAGATCCGCGCGCGGTACCGGAATTCGTGGTCGAGCAGGCCACCGAGGCCGAGCTGCCCGGACTGGTCGCCGCGGTGGTGACCGAGGGCTTCGACGTGACGCTGGCGCCGCCCGTGCGAGTGCGGCTGCTCGAGCTGAGCGAGACCGAGCACGTGCTGGTCTGCGTGGTGCACCACATCGCGGGCGACGGTTTCTCGATGGGCCCGCTGACCCGCGACCTGATGGCCGCCTACCTGGACCGGATGCGCGGTGGCGCACCGGAATGGCCGCCGCTCGAGGTGCAGTACGCCGACTACGCGATCTGGCAGCGTGAGATTCTCGGCGCCGAGAACGACCCGGAATCGGTGCTGGCCAGGCAGATCGACTACTGGCGAACCGAATTGGCCGCGCTGCCCGAGCAATTGGAGCTGCCCGCGGACCGGCCCCGTCCCGCGGTCGCGTCCAATCGTGGCGCCACGGTGGCCTTCGAGATCGGCCCCGACGTGCACGCCGCGCTGAGCCGCCTTGCGCACGGCCACAATTCGACGCTGTTCATGGTCGTGCACGCCGCGCTCGCGGTGCTGCTTGCCCGGCTGTCCGGCACCAGGGACATCGCGGTGGGCACCCCGGTGGCCGGTCGCGGTGAGGCCGCGCTCGACGACCTGATCGGCATGTTCGTCAATACCCTTGTGCTGCGCACGGATATCGATTCGGGCGCGACGTTCGACGAGCTGTTGCGCGAGGTGCGCCGGATCGATGTCGAGGCGTTCGGCCACGCCGACGTGCCGTTCGAGCGGTTGGTGGAGCTGCTGGATCCGGCGCGTTCCGCGGCACGGCATCCGCTGTTCCAGGTGATGCTGACCTTCCAGAACCTGGCGCGCACCGAACTGGAACTGCCCGGCCTGTCCGCCTCGGCGGTGGATCTGGCGATGCCGCTCGCGAAGTTCGATCTGCAGCTGGCGCTGGTGGAGCGGATCGACAGGCATGGTGCGGCGGAAGGTATTTCGGCCGCCTTCACCTACGCCACCGATCTGTTCGACGAGGCGACGGTGCAGGACTTCGCCGACCGATTCGGCCGGATCCTGGCCGCGGTCGCGGGCGACTCCGGCATCACTGTCGGCGACATCGACGTGCTCGCGCCGGGTGAGCGCGATCTGGTGCTGCACGAGTGGAACAGCCCGGGCGCCTCGGTGCCCGAGGTGACCCTGGTCGATCTCATCGGTGCCCAGGCGCGCAGGCGGCCGGACGCGGGCGCGATCCGCTATGGCGACACCACGCTCACGTTCGGCGAGTTGCAGCGCCGCGCCAACAAGGTGGCGCGGGCGCTGATCGCCAAGGGCGTCGGCCCGGAAGCACTGGTGGCCGTTGCGGTTCCGCGTACCGAGGAGCTGCCGGTCGCGCTGCTCGCGGTGCTCACCGCCGGTGCCGGGTACCTGCCGATCGACACGACCTACCCCGCGCAGCGGTTGGAGTTCATGCTCGCCGATGCCGCTCCGGTGTGCATCCTGACCACCGCGAGCGAGCTGGAATCCGTTCCCGCGGGAGACATTCCGGTCATCCTGCTGGAAGACACGGCCGACTTCGCCGACGCTCCGGTGCGCGCGTCCGAGCGGACCGCACCGCTGCGGCCGGACAACCTGGCCTACGTCATCTACACCTCCGGCTCCACCGGCGTGCCCAAGGGTGTCGGCGTTACGCACCGCAATGTGGTGCAGCTGTTCGCGAACACCCAGTCGATGTTCGAGTTCGACGAGACCGACGTGTGGACGCTGTTCCACTCGTTCGCCTTCGACTTCTCGGTGTGGGAGCTGTGGTGCGCGCTGGCCAACGGCGGCACCGTCGTCGTGGTCGACTACCTGACCTCCCGATCGCCGGAACTGTTCCGCGAGTTGCTGATTCGCGAGCAGGTCACCGTGCTCAACCAGACGCCGTCGGCGTTCTATCAGCTCGCCGAAGCCGACCGCGCCGCGCAGTCCGCCGATCAGGCCGAGTTCGCGCTGCGCTACGTGGTGTTCGGCGGTGAGGCACTTGACCTGCGCCAGCTGCAGCGCTGGTACGAGCGGCACGCGGTGGACGCGCCGTGGCTGGTCAACATGTACGGCATCACCGAAACCACGGTGCACGTGTCGTTCCTGTCGCTGGACGAGCAGATGGTCGACAACGCGGCGAGCGTCATCGGCCGCGCGCTGCCCGGCCTGGACGCCTACGTGCTCGAGGACCGGCTGCACCCGTCGCCGGTCGGCGTGGCAGGCGAGATCTATGTCGCCGGTGCCCAGCTGTCCCGCGGCTACCTCGGCCGCCCCGGGCTCGCCGCGTCCAGATTCGTCGCGAATCCGTTCGGCGCGCCGGGATCTCGGATGTACCGCACCGGCGACATCGGCCGCTGGGTCGGCTTCGGCGGACAGGCGACGCTCGAGTACGCCGGTCGCGGCGATCAGCAGGTGCAGTTGCGCGGCTTCCGCATCGAGCTCGGCGAGATCGAGTCGGCGCTGGTGCGCTGCCCCGGCGTGAGCCAAGCGGTGGTGCTGGTGCTCGCGGACGAGAACGCGGTTGACCGGCTCATCGGATATGTGGTCCCCGACACCGCTTCCCAACTCGACCCCGTCGAATTGCGTAGCCAGGTAGGCGAATTCCTCACCGGCTACATGGTTCCGGACGCGATCGTGGTGCTCGACGTGCTCCCGCTGACGCCCAACGGCAAGCTGGACCGAAAGGCGTTGCCCGCACCGGAATTCCTCAGCACCGCCACCTTCCGCGCCCCGAGCTCGCCGGTCGAACAGGCCGTCGCCGAGGTGTTCGCCGGGCTGCTCGGCGCCAGCGAGATCGGCCTGGACGACGACTTCTTCGGCCTAGGCGGCAACTCGCTGCTGGCCACCAGGGTGGTCGCCCGGATCAACGAGGCGCTCGACGCGAACCTCGTGGTGCGCGAACTGTTCGAGTCGCCCACCGTCGCCGCGCTGGCCGCCCGCGTGGTGCCTGGCGCGGCCAAGGCGTCCGGCGCACGGCCGCCGCTGGCCCGGCTGCCGCGCACCGATCAGGTGCCGTTGTCCCTTGCCCAGCAACGGATGTGGGTGCTCAACCAGTTCGATCCGGACTCGCCCGCCTACAACATCCCCCTGGCGATCCGGCTGTCCGGTGTGCTCGACGTGCCCGCGCTGCGCAACGCCGTCGCCGACGTGCTGGAACGGCACGAGACCCTGCGCACCCGCTACCCGGCGGATCTGTCCGGGGTGGCCTACCAGGAGATCCTCTCGGTCCGCGAGTCGCTGCCCGGTGGCCTGGAGACCGTCTCCACCGCGGATCCGATCGGCCGCATCACCGAGCTGCTGTCCACCGGATTCGATGTTACGCAACAGGTTCCGGTGCGCGCGCTGCTGCTCGCGGTGGGTCCCGACGAGCACCTGCTCGCGCTGGTCGTGCACCACATCTCCGCCGACGGTGCCTCGATGGCACCGCTGGCGCGTGACCTGGTGACCGCGTACCTCGCTCGGATCGGCGGCAATTCGCCGCGCTGGTCGCCGCTGGAGGTGCAGTACGCCGACTTCGCCAGCTGGCAGCGCACCGTCATCGGCACCGACGACGACGAGAACTCCATCGCCGCACGGCAATTGGCGTACTGGCGGGAACAGCTCGCCGGGCTGACCGGCGAGCTCAACCTGCCCTTGGACCGGCCACGCCCCGCGGTCCCGTCGATGCGCGGCGCCTCGACCGGCTTCGCCGTCTCGCCGGACGTGCACGCGGCGCTGGTTCGACTTGCCCGCGAACACAATTCGACGTTGTTCATGGTCGTGCACGCCGCGCTGGCGGTGCTGCTGGCCAGGCAGTCGAACAGCAGCGATATCGCCATCGGCACGCCGATCGCGGGTCGCGGCGAACGCGCGCTGGACGAGCTGGTCGGCATGTTCGTCAACACGCTCACCCTGCGCACCGCCGTCGAGCCGAGCGTGAGCTTCGCCGAGCTGATCGACCGGGCCCGCGAGACCGACCTGGCCGCATTCGCCAACGCGGACATCCCGTTCGAGCGGGTCGCCGAGGTGGTCGCCGCCGGTCATGCGACCGTCTACAACCCGCTGTTCGGCGTGGTGCTGTCGTTCCAGAACAACGAGCAGCCGTCGCTGGAACTGCCCGGCCTGACGATCACCGGGCTGGACGGCGGCGAGATCGCGGCCAAGTTCGATCTGCAGGTGAACGTCGACCCGAGGCACGACGCCGACGGTGCGCCCGGCGAGCTGATCACCGCGATCACCTACGCGACCGACCTCTTCGACGAGTCGACGGTGCAGGCGCTGTGCCGCAGGCTGGCACGGGTGCTGACCGCGGTGGTCGCCGATCCGCAGGTGCGAGTCGGCGACATCGACCTGCTCGACGCCCAGGAGCGCGAGCGGGTGCAGTCCGCCGCGGAATCGGCGCAGGAGCCCACCGCCGCGGGCGCGACGACCACCACCGGCACGGCGCTGACCCAGGCGCTGACCGCGGTGGTCGAGGACGACCCGGACGGACCGGCGCTGGTCTTCGGCGAGGACGCGGTTTCTTACCAGGAACTCGACGCGCGCTCGTCCCGGTTGGCGCGCGTGCTGGCCGCTCGCGGCTGCGGCCCCGGCGACGGTGTCGCGCTCCGGTTCGACCGCGGCGTCGACGCGGTCGTCGCGACCTGGGCCGTGCTCAAGGCCGGTGCCGCGGTGGCGCCGCTCGCGTCGGCGGACGCGCCGATTCCGGCCGGACCGGTGGTCAAGGTCGGGCTCACGAACGCCGCGGCGGCCGCGGCAGGCGATGTCGATTGGCTCGTGCTGGACGATCCGGCGGTGGCCGCGCAGATAGCGGCCGAATCGCCACGGCCGGTCACCTACGCGCACCGCACGCGCGTGCTGCGTGGCACCGACCCGGCCTTCGTCGGGGCCCGCACGCTCGGCTACGACCAGGTGGCGGGTGCGGCGGACCAGTTGCGCACCGGCACCGAGCTGACCTTCGAATCGCGCACCTTCCAGTTCGGCGGACCCGCGGAGCTGGCGTTGATCGAGGTGGTGGCGACGGGATCGTGCGGTGCCTCCATGGTGCTCGTGCCCGGCGCTGCCGACCTGACCGAGGCGCTGGCCGACGAGTGGGTCAGCCACCTGCTGACCGACCGCGCCGGAGCCAGTACCCTCGATCCGGCGGCCCTGGAGGATCTGCGGGCCGTGGTGCTCGCCGACGGCGGCGATGTCAGTAGCGCATGGACGCAGGTGGCGACGGTTGTCGCCCTGTCCGATCTGCTGGGTGCGGGGTAAAACCCGGCTGGTACCGGGTGCAAGCCCCTAAAAACATGACTAGGGTCACTCGGGACCGGTTCGCCGAATCAGAGCGGCCGCCGCAAGGTGTGGCTTCAACATGTTCGACAGGCAGGATGAGCAGAGTTTCATGGTTCGTGTTTTGGGGGACGTGCGTCCGAATGCTCGGCGGGGAAGCAAGACCCTGGCACTGGTGACCGCATGACGCGTTCCGCTCGTGTCCGTCCAGCTCGGACCCGGCGACCCCGGGTTATCACGCTGCCACAGCTGATGGCCACCGCCGTCGAGGCGAACCCGGACGGCATCGCCCTCACCTACGCCGACGCCACAGCGACACTGGCGCAACTGAGCTACGCCGAGCTCGACGAGCGGTCGACCCGTTTGGCGCGGCTGCTGATCGAGCGCGGCGTCGGCCCGGAAGATCTTGTCGCGATCGGCGTTCCGCGCTCGATCGATTCCGTGGTCGCCGTCTGGGCGGTGGCCAAGTCCGGCGCCGGCTTCGTGCCGGTGGACCCGAACTATCCGGCCGACCGCATCGAACACATGGTGAAGGACTCGGGCGCGGTCTTCGGCCTGACCACCGCGCAGACCGCCTCCCAGCTGCCGGGACAGGTCGAATGGCTCGTCATCGATAGTGATGCGACGCTGACTTCGCTCGAGCGGCACTCGACCGAGCCGATCACCAATGCCGATCGGGTGCGCCAGCTGCGCGCCGAGCATCCGGCCTGGGTGATCTACACCTCCGGTTCGACCGGCGCGCCGAAGGGCGTGGTGGCCACCCAGGCGGGCATCGCCGGGTTCTGCGAGGAACAGCGCACCCACTACGGCGTCACCAGTACCGCACGGACCCTGCACTTTTCGTCGCCGTCGTTCGACGCGTCGATGCTGGAGTTGCTGCTCGCCCTCGGCGGCGCGGCGACCATGGTCGTGGTGGCGCCGACGGTGTTCGGCGGCGACGACCTGGCCGAGCTGCTGCGCCGCGAGCGGGTGAGCCACGCCTTCATCACCCCGGCCGCGCTGGCCTCGATCGATCCCGCCGGGCTCGACGATCTGGGCGTGGTCGCGGTCGGTGGCGAGGCCTGGCCGCCGGATCTGGTGCGGCGCTGGATACTTCCGGTCACCGGCGGCGTTCGCGCACTCTTCAACGTCTACGGGCCGACCGAGACCACGATCGTGGTGAATATCGGCGAGCCGCTGGTGCTCGACGCCCCGCTGACTATGGGCGGGCCGATTCGCGGTGTCACCGAATATGTGCTGGACGAGCGGCTTTCGCCGGTGCCGGACGGCGTGATCGGCGAGCTGTACATCGCGGGCGCGCAGGTGGCGCGTGGCTACCATGAACGACCGGCGCTCACCGCCGGCCGGTTCGTGGCGAACCCGTTCGATCCCAGCGGTTCTCGGTTGTACCGCTCGGGTGACCTCGTCCGCTGGACAGCCGAAGGTCGGCTGGAGTACGCGGGCCGCAACGATTTCCAGGTGAAGGTGCGTGGTTTCCGCATCGAGCTCGGCGAGATCGACGCGGTGCTCGCCACCAACGAGAGTGTCGACTTCGCGGTGACCGTCGGCCACCAGCTCGACAGCGGGACAACAATTCTGGCCTCCTACGTGCTGGCCGCCCCCGGCGCGACGGTGGACACCGACGAGCTGATCGCGGCCGCCGAGCAGCGGCTGCCCGCGCACATGGTGCCGACCACGATCACGGTGCTCGACGAGATCCCGCTGTCGCCGACCGGCAAGCTGGACCGGCGCGCGCTGCCCGCGCCGCAGCTGCAGACCAAGGAATTCCGCGCGCCGAGTGGCGAACTGGAGCAACTGGTCGCGCACGTCTTCGCGGAACTGCTTGACACCGGTGCCGAGATCGGTGCCGACGACGACTTCTTCGAGCTCGGCGGCAACTCGCTGATCGCCACCAAGGTGGTCGCCAGGATCGGCGCGCAGATCGGCGCGCGGGTGCCCGCGCGGACGGTCTTCGAGGCGCCGACCGTCGCCGGTTTGGCGGCCAGGCTCGCCCCGTTCACAGGGTCGGGCGGGCGGCAGGCGCTGGCGCCCATACCGCGCCCCGAACACATTCCGCTGTCGCTGGCGCAGCAGCGGATGTGGTTCCTGAACCAGTTCGACACCGCGTCGGCGGCGAACAACATTCCGTTCGCGATCAGGCTCTCCGGCACGCTTGACGTGTCCGCGCTGCGGGCCGCGGTCGCCGATCTGGTCGAGCGGCACGAGACTTTACGCACGGTGTACCCGGCGGTGGACGGCACCGGATACCAGGTGATATTGCCTGCGGCGCAGGCGATTCCGGAGCTGGCCGTGACCGAGGTCGCCGAGTCCGAGCTGCCGGGCAGGCTGGCCGAGTTCATGCTGGCCGGGTTCGATGTGGCGGCCGAGGTGCCGCTGCGGATGGCACTGCTGCGGTTGGGCGTCGACGACTACGTGCTCGCGGTGGTCGTGCACCACATCGCGGCCGACGGCACCTCGATGGCGCCGATGGTGCAGGACCTGACCGTCGCGTACTTCGCGCGCACCGAGGGGGACGCGCCAGGCTGGGCCCCATTGCCCGTGCAGTACGCCGATTACGCCCTGTGGCAGCGCGCGATGCTCGGCGACGAGAACGATCCTCGGTCGGTGGCCGCCGAGCAGATCGGTTACTGGCGAACGGCATTGGCGGGTCTGCCAGGCAGGCTCGAGCTGCCGACGGATCGGTCGCGCCCCGCGCTGGCAACCGGGCGCGGCGGTGTCTACACGTTCGAGGTGGACGCCCAGACCAGGGCCAAGCTCGACGCGCTCGCGCATGACACGGGCGCCTCGCTGTTCATGGTGGTGCACGCGGCCTTCGCGGCGTTGCTGGCCAGGCTGTCGGGTTCGACCGATATCGCCATCGGCACGCCGGTGGCGGGCCGCGGCGAGGCGGAGCTGGACGGCCTGATCGGCATGTTCGTCAACATGCTTGTGCTGCGCACCGAGAACGCGCCCGGCGCATCGTTCCGTGAGCTGGTCGAGTCGGCCAAAAAGGTCGACCTCGCGGCCTTTTCGCATGTCGAGCTGCCGTTCGAGCGGCTCGTCGAGGTGCTCGATCCGGCACGTTCGCAGGCGCACCATCCGCTGTTCCAGGTCGCGTTGTTCTTCCAGAACATGGAGAAGCCCGCGTTGGAACTACCGGGGCTGTCGGCGTCTGCCCTGGATCTGGACGGCGCGGCGGCCAAGTTCGACCTGCAGTTGACCGTCACCCCGCACGACGGCGAAAACGCCGGTCTGTCGGCCATGTTCAGCTACGCGACGGACCTGTTCGACGAGGCGACGGTGGCGCGCTTCGCCGCCAGGATGCGCCGACTGCTGCGCGCGGTCACGGCTGATCCCGACCGCGCGGTTGGCGATGCCGATCTGCTGTCGCTGGTCGAGCGGGATCGAATCCTGTTCGAGTGGAACGACACCCGGCAGCGGGTCGCGCCGCACCTGCTGCTCGACGGCTACCGGCAGGCGGTGGCCGCCAACCCGGACGCCGTCGCGGTGGTCTACGAAGGCACCGAGCTGACGTATCGCGAGTTCGATCAGCGGGTTAATCAGCTTGCCCGGTTGTTGATTTCGCAGGGTGTGGGTGCGGAGTCGTTGGTGGGTTTGGCGATTCGGCGTTCGCTGGATCTTGTTGTCGGTATGTACGCGATTGTGACCGCTGGTGGTGCGTATGTGCCGTTGGATCCGGATCATCCGGCCGAGCGGATCGCGCATATTCTCGACACCGCCCAACCCGCCTGTGTCGTCACCACTTCCGTCGATGCTGTCGCGCTGCCGGACGGCGCCACCGCGGTGGCCATCGATGCCGCCGACCTGGCGCGTTTCGACGGTGCGCCGGTCCGCGCGGACGAGCTGCTCCGGCCGGTCTCGCCGCTGAACCCCGCATACGTCATCTTCACCTCCGGCTCCACCGGTCGCCCCAAGGGCGTCGCGGTGTCGCACGCGGCGATCAACAACCAGATCGAATGGATGCTCGCTGAGTATCCGCTCAACCAGGACGACGTCTACCTGCAGAAGACCGCCACCACCTTCGACGTGTCGCTGTGGGGCTTCTTCATGCCGCTGCGGGTGGGTGCCAAGCTGGTCGTCGCGACCCCGGACGGCCATCGTGACCCGGCCTATGTCGCGGAAACCATTGCCGCACAGCGAGTCACGGTCACCGACTTCGTGCCGTCGATGCTGACGATCTTCGCGGCGCACACCGCCAAGGGCGCCGTGCCGACGCTGGAGCAGATCTTCGTGATCGGTGAGGCGTTGCCGCCGGAGACGGTGACCGCGCTGCACGCGGTGATCGACGCTGACGTGCACAACCTCTACGGACCCACCGAGGCCGCGGTGTCGGTGACCTACTGGCCCGCGGACGGTTCGGATACCCGGTCGGTGCCGATCGGGTTGCCGCAGTGGAACACCCGCGTCTACGTGCTCGATGCCCGACTCCGCCCGGTGCCTGACGGCGTAGCGGGTGAGCTGTACCTGGCCGGTGATCAGTTGGCCCGCGGGTATGTCCGGCGGCCGGATCTGACCGCGGATCGCTTCGTGGCCAACCCATTCGGCACCGGTCAGCGCATGTATCGCACCGGCGATCTGGTGGTGTGGCGCAAGGCTTCCGGCGCCGACGAGGACATGGTGCTCGACTACATCGGGCGCACCGACTTCCAGGTGAAGTTCCGCGGCCAGCGCATCGAGCTCGGCGAGATCGAGACCGCGCTACTCGCCCAGCCTTCGGTGAGCCAGGCCGTGGCGCTGGTCAGTCAGTCGACCCTCGGCGACCAGCTGGTGGCCTACGCGGTCGCCGCACCCGACGCCAGGATCGAGCCGCAGGATTTGCGTGCCGCGATCGCGGAAACGCTGCCCACCTATATGGTTCCGGCCGCCATCGTCGCGCTCGACGCGTTCCCGCTGAATGCCAGCGGAAAGCTGGATCGCAAGGCGCTGCCCGAGCCGATGTTCACCGCGCGCGAATTCCGCTCGCCCGCAACGGCGGTCGAGGAGATCGTGGCGGGCGTGTTCGGTGAGGTACTTGGGCTCACCAGGGTCGGCGCGGACGACGACTTCTTCGCGCTCGGCGGTAATTCGCTGATCGCCACCCAGGTGGTGGCGCGCCTCGGTGCCGCCGTCGGCGGCCGCGTGCCGGTGCGCACGCTGTTCGAGGCGCCGACCGTGGCCGGTCTCGCGGCGGTGATCGACTCGCAGGTGCACAGTCGTCCCGGCGTCGAGCTCGGCAGCATCGCGCGACCGGACGAGCTGCCGCTGTCGCTGGCGCAGCGCCGGATGTGGTTCCTCAACCGCTTCGACCAGTCCGGCGACGAGACGGCCGGGTCGGGTGCCTACAACCTGCCGTTCGCCTTGCGGCTGACCGGTGCGCTGGATGTCGCGGCGCTCGGTGCGGCACTGCATGATGTGGTGGCGCGGCACGAGGTGCTGCGCACCGTGTATCCGGAGACGGACGCAGGCCCGATCCAGGTTGTGTTGCCGCCCAACGGGATCACCCTGGATATCGCACCGCGGCTGCTCAGCGAGGCCGACGTGGCGAGCGCGGTATACGCGCTGGCGTCGAGTTCGTTCGATGTGACCGCCGAGGTCCCGGTGCGGGTGGCCCTGCTGCAGGTGGATGGCCAGGCGGATACGTATGTGCTTGCCGTCGTGGTGCATCACATCGCCGCCGACGGGTCCTCGATGGGCCCGCTGGTGCGCGACGTGATGATCGCCTACGCCGCGCGGACCGCGGGCGAAGCGCCGAACTGGACACCACTGCGGGTGCAGTATGCCGATTACGCGCTGTGGCAGCGTGCGGTGCTCGGCGACGAGGCCGATGCCGAATCGATTGCCGCGCAGCAGATCAGCTTCTGGCGCGCACATCTGGCCGACCTGCCGGATCTGCTGGAGTTGCCGACGGATCGGCCGCGTCCCGCGATCGCGTCGATGGCGGGTGCCCGGGTCGACATACAGATCAATGCGGCCACGCACGCCGGACTAGTGGAACTCGCTCGCGCGCAGGGCGCGACGTTGTTCATGGTCGTGCACACCGCGCTGGCCGTCTTGCTTGCCCGGCTCTCGGGTTCGGCGGATGTCGCCATCGGTACCCCGCTGGCCGGTCGTGGCGAGCGTGAGCTCGACGATCTGATCGGCATGTTCGTGAACACGGTGGTGTTCCGGACGCAGTTCGAGTCGGCTGAGCCGTTCGTCGAATTGCTCAGCAGGCAGCGGGAATCCGACCTGCAGGCGTTTGCGCACGCGGATATTCCGTTCGAGCGGTTGGTGGAAGTGCTCAACCCGCCGCGTTCGACCGCGCACCATCCGTTGTTCCAGGTGGGCTTGTCGTTCCAGAACATCGCCCGTGCCGCGCTCGAGCTGCCCGGCCTCGCGGTGTCCGGACTGGACGCGGATCTGGCTGTGTCGCAGTTCGATCTGCATCTCATCGTGGGTGACGGCTACGACGAGTCCGGCGTGCCGACCGGCATGGGTGGGTTCTTCACCTACGCGACAGACCTTTTCGACGCCGCTACGGTGCAGGGCTTCGCCGACCGGTTCGCGCGGATCCTCGCCGCCGTGGTGGCGGACGCGACGACACCGGTCGGGGATATCGAGGTGCTCGACGCGGTCGAGCGCGACGACGTGCTGGCGGGGTGGAACGCCACCGAGCAGCAGGTCGACGAGTCGGCGACCTTGGTCTCGCTATTGGATGCCGCGGTAACCGCCGACCCGCGCTCCGTTGCGCTCGTAGTCGATCTGCCGACCGGACGCGAGAAGGTGACCTACGCCGAGCTGGATGCTCGGGTGAATCGTCTTGCGCGGCATTTGATCTCGATGGGTGTGGGGCCGGAGTCGCGGGTGGCGCTGGCGTTCCGGCGTTCGGTGGATTTGGTCGTGGCGATGTATGCCGTGGCGAAGTCCGGTGGTGCGTATGTGCCGGTGGATCCGGCGCAGGCTGCCGAGCGGACCAACTACATCCTCGAGACCGCCGCTCCGGTGTGTGTGCTGACCAATGCCGATGCCGAGTTCGCTACCGATGCCGCGCCTTTGGTGCGGATCGATGAGCTCGATCTCGAGGGACTGGATGCCTCCCCGGTCGCCGACGACGACCGTATCGCGCCGCTGCGTGCGGAGAACACGGCCTATGTGATCTTCACGTCGGGTTCGACGGGTCGTCCGAAGGGTGTTGCGGTTTCGCACGCGGCGATCGCGAATCAGTTGCAGTGGAAGGTCACCGAGTTCGGTCTCGATGCCGCCGATGCGGTTCTGCTGAAGACCGCTGCCACGTTCGACTTGTCGGTGTGGGAGTTCTGGTCGGCCGCGGTGTGTGGTGGACGACTTGTTATCGCCGCGCCCGATGGTCATCAGGACCCGGTGTACCTGAACGAGCTGATGGCCCGCGAGTGGGTGACCACGCTGCATGTGGTGCCCTCGATGCTCGACGCACTGACCAACGGCGATTTCCCCACCTCGTTGTGGCGGGTTTTGGCGATCGGCGAGGCGCTTCCTGCCGGACTGGCGCAGCGCTTCGTGCGCGACTACCCCCGCGTCGAACTGTTCAACCTGTACGGTCCGACCGAAGCCGCGGTGTCCATCACCAGTCACCGGGTCACTCGAAACGACCAGGCGTCGGTGCCCGTTGGCGCACCGGAGTGGAACAGTCAGGTCTTCGTGCTCGATTCGCGGCTGCGGCCGGTGCCGGTGGGTGTCTCCGGCGAGCTCTATCTGGCCGGCGCCCAGCTGGCGCGTGGTTACTTCGGTCGTGCGGATCTGACCGCGGATCGGTTCGTGGCCAACCCGTTCCAGCCCGGTGCGCGGATGTACCGGACCGGTGATCTGGTGGCGTGGCAGGCCTCCGGTGAGTTGGAGTACCGGGGCCGTACCGACTTCCAGGTGAAGATTCGTGGTTTCCGGATCGAGCTGGGTGAGATCGAGGCGGCGCTGCTTGCGCTGCCGGAGATCGCGCAGACGGCGGTGGTCGCCAAGTCTGATCCGAAGACTGGTGATCGGTTGGTTGCCTACTTGGTGGGCGCCGATGTCGATGTGGTGCAGGTGAAGTCGGCGTTGACCGCTGGTTTGCCGTCGTACATGGTGCCGTCGGCGTTCGTGGTGCTGGATGCGTTGCCGTTGAATGTGAACGGCAAGCTGGATCGAAAGGCGTTGCCGGAGCCGGAGTTCGAGGCGCAGGCGTTTCGTGCGCCGTCGACGCCGATCGAGGAGATCGTGGCGTCGGTGTATGCCGAGGTGCTCGGTGTGGAGCAGGTCGGCGCGGATGACGACTTCTTCGGTCTCGGTGGTAACTCGCTGCTGGCTACTCAGGTCGCCGCCCGCATCGGTGCCGCGCTCGATGCCAGGGTGCCGGTGCGTACTCTGTTCGAGGCGTCCACTGTCGCCGGTCTGGCGCGCAAGGTCGAACAGCACGCGGGCACCGGCGGCCGCAAGGCCCTGGTCGCAGGCCAACGCCCGGAACGGATTCCGCTGTCGCTGGCACAGCAGCGGATGTGGTTCCTGAACCAGTTCGACACCAGTTCCGCCGTCTACAACATCCCGGCCGCCATCCGCCTTTCCGGCGAACTCGACGTCGCCGCGCTGCACTCGGCGGTGACCGATCTGGTCGGCCGCCACGAGATCCTGCGCACCACCTACCCGCAGACCGGCCAGGGCCCGGTGCAGTCCATCGCCACGCGGGTACCGGTCGACCTCACTCCCGAGCCGATCGATGCGGCGGAGGTGGCGGACGCGGTAT
Organism: Nocardia sp. NPDC051321; assembly: GCF_044455225.1. Taxonomy (NCBI): domain Bacteria; kingdom Bacillati; phylum Actinomycetota; class Actinomycetes; order Mycobacteriales; family Nocardiaceae; genus Nocardia; species Nocardia sp. NPDC051321. Next base: position 139,564 of record NZ_JBITEM010000014.1, read on the forward strand.
ACCGCACCGTCGCCGCGGGTTTCGATGTCACCACCGAGGTTCCGTTCCGCGCCAAGCTGTTCCAGGTCACCGACACCACCGACTACATCCTGGTCTTCGTGGCGCACCACATCAGCGCCGACGGCTGGTCCATGGGCCCGCTGACCCGCGACCTGATGCTGGCCTACGCCGCCCGCACCAGCGGCCAGGTTCCGGCCTGGGAGCCGCTTCCGGTTCAGTACGCGGACTACAGCATCTGGCAGCGCGACGTGCTCGGCGCCGAGGACGACCCGCAAAGCCTGATCGCCAAGCAGGCGGACTACTGGCGCACCGCGCTGGCCGCGCTGCCGGACGAGCTGGCCATCCCCGCCGATCGTCCGCGACCCGCGGCCGCCTCGTACCGGGGCGCGACGCTGGATCTCGAGATCGACGCCGACCTGCACGCCGCCCTCGATCGCGTTGCCAAGCAGCACAATTCGACCCTGTTCATGGTGGTGCACGCCGCACTAGCGGTGCTGCTCGCGCGGCTGTCCGGCACCACCGACATCGCCATCGGCACGCCGGTCGCCGGCCGCGGCGAGGCCGAACTCGACGACATGATCGGCATGTTCGTCAACACCCTGGTGCTACGCAACGAGATCGCGCCGGGTGCCACCTTCGACGCGTTGCTCGCCGACGTGCGAGACACCGACGTCGCGGCCTTCGGCCACGCCGACCTGCCGTTCGAGCGCCTGGTCGAACTGCTCGACCCGGTCCGCTCGGCGGCCAGGCACCCGCTGTTCCAGGTGATGCTGGTCTTCCAGAACCTGGCCACGGCCTCGCTGGAACTGCCCGGCCTCACCGTGTCCGGCATCGATCCGCAGGTTCAGGTCGCCAAGTTCGACCTGCAGCTCACCGTCGCGGAACAGCCGGACACCCAAGGCATGTCGGCGATCCTCAGCTACGCGACGGACCTGTTCGACGCCGCGACGGTGCAGAACTTCGCCGACCGGTTCCATCGCATCCTCACTGCGGTGGCCGCCGATGCCGCGGTAGTGGTGGGCGATATCGACATGCTCGCCGCCGGCGAAGCCGAACTCGTACTGCACGAATGGAATTCACTCGGCGCCTGGGTGCCCGGTGCCACCCTGCCCGGCCTCATCGCCGACCAGGTCTGGCGTCGTCCGGACGCGGTCGCCATCCGCTTTGGTGACCGCACATTGGCCCACCCGTCGCCCGACCACCACCCCTCATCGAGTCGCTCCGCGACGCTTACCTATCGCGAATTGCAGCATCGCGCCAACCAGGTCGCCCGCGCGCTGATCGCCCAGGGCGCCGGCCCGGAATCGCTGGTCGCCGTTGCGGTCCCACGCACCGAGGACCTGCCGGTCGCCCTGCTCGGCGTGCTCGCGACCGGTGCCGCCTACCTGCCGATCGACTCCGCCTACCCGGCGCAGCGGCTGGAATTCATGCTCGCCGACGCCGCCCCGGTCTGCGTGCTGACCACGGCGGACGAGCGCGCCGCGGTGCCCACCGGTGACCTGCCCGTCGTCTTGTTCGAGGAGACAACGGCATTCGCCGACGCGCCGATCCACGATGCCGACCGGCTCGCGCCGCTGCACCCCGACAATCTGGCCTACGTCATCTACACGTCCGGTTCCACCGGCGTGCCGAAGGGCGTCGGCGTCTCGCACCGCAATGTCGTCGAACTGTTCGCGAACACCCAAACCCTGTTCCGCTTCGGCGAACACGATGTCTGGACGCTGTTCCATTCCTTCGCGTTCGACTTCTCGGTGTGGGAACTGTGGTGCGGTCTCGCGCACGGCGGCTCGGTCGTGGTGGTCGACTATGTCACCTCGCGGTCGCCGGAACAGTTCCGCGAGTTGCTGATTCGCGAACGCGTGACCGTGCTGAACCAAACCCCGTCCGCCTTCTACCAATTGGTGGAGGCCGACCGGGCCGCCGACCCGGCCGAGCTGGCGCTTCGCTACGTCGTGTTCGGCGGCGAGGCCCTGGACCTGCGCAAGCTCGAGCGCTGGTACGAACGACACGGCGCGACAACTCGTTTGGTCAACATGTACGGCATCACCGAGACCACGGTGCATGTGTCGTTCCTGCCGCTGGAGGAGCGGGATCGGCACAACGCGGCCAGTGTCATCGGTCGCGCGATCCCGGGCCTGGACGCCTTTGTGCTCGACCCGCGCCTGCACCCGACTCCGCTCGACGTGCCGGGCGAGATCCACGTCGTCGGCGCGCAACTGTCTCGCGGTTACCTGGGCAAGCCGGGTCTCACCGCGGCCAGGTTCGTGGCAAACCCGTTCGGCGCGCCCGGTTCTCGCATGTATCGCACCGGTGACATCGGCCGCTGGCGCGACCGCGGCGACAAGGCGCTACTCGAATACGCCGGTCGCGGCGACCAGCAGGTGCAGCTGCGCGGCTTCCGCATCGAACTAGGCGAGATCGAGGCGGCGCTGGTGCGCTGCGACGGGGTGAATCAGGCCGTCGCACTTGTCCGTTCGGATTCGCACGGCGACCGGCTCGTCGGTTACGTCGTGTCCGACGGCGCCGCGGTCATCGATCCGGTGACCGTCCGTTCCGAGGTCGGCCGGTTCCTCACCGGCTACATGGTGCCGGACGCGATCGTGGTGCTGGACGCGCTCCCGCTGACACCGAACGGCAAGCTCGACCGAAAGGCGCTGCCCGCACCGGAATTCGTCAGCGCGCGCGACTTCCGCGCGCCGAGCACGCCGCTGGAGCGGACCATCGCCGCGGTCTTCGCCGACCTGCTCGGCGCCGAAACGGTCGGCCTCGACGACGATTTCTTCGCACTCGGCGGCAACTCGCTGCTGGCCGCGCAGGCCGTCGGCCGGCTGCGCGACGCCGCCGGTGCGACGGTCAGCGTGCAATGGTTCTTCACCGATGCCACGGTGGCGGGCCTCGCCGCACGGATCGACACGCAGACACCGGGGGAGACCGACCCGAACGCCGCGATGAACGTCCTGCTGCCGATCCGCACCGCGGGCACCGCGGCACCGCTGTTCTGCCTGCACCCGATGTACGGCCTGGCCTGGAGTTACGCCGGGCTCACCCAGCACCTGCCCGCCGATCAGCCGATCTACGGCGTGCAGTCGCCTGCCCTGTCCGAGGACGGCGCCCTGCCGGACTCGATCGCCGAGCTGGCGCACCGCTACGTCGCCGAGATCAGGACCGTGCAACCGCAGGGCCCGTACCGGCTGCTCGGCTGGTCACTCGGCGGTGTGCTGGCGCACGCGATCGCCACCGAGCTGCAGGCCGACGGCGAGCAGGTCGCGCTGCTGGCCATGATGGACAGCCACCCGAACCCGGACGTCGCGGGCTTCCGCGCGGCGGTGCGCGGGGCGCTGGCCGAACTCGGGCTCGGCGGCGACCTGATCGGGGCCGAGGACGATATCTACGACCTCAGCGATCAAGCGCTGGCCGCGCTGCACGCGATGATCCCGCCCGAACTGGTCGCGCTGACCCCCGAACGGTTGCGTCGGATCTATCGCAGCGCGGTCCGCTCGGCCGAACTGATCGCCGAGCACCGACCGGGGGTGTTCGACGGCACGCTGCAGTACTTCAGCGCGGCGGTGGCCGACCCCGCGGATGTGCTTCGCGCCACGTCGACCGACTGGTCGCCGCACGTGACGGGCGCGGTGGTCGATCGGCCGGTCGGCGTGACGCACGCGCGGATGACCACCCCGGAGGCGCTGGCCGAGATCGGCGCCGAGCTGGCGATTCTGCTCGATCAGCTGAGCTGAGCAGGTCCTGCCGACGTGGGGTCACCAATCGCGCGCCGGCAGGGAATAATCGTTCCCGGCGCGCGTTTCGCGCGGTCGGGTCGCGATTCGCGGTACGGATCGCACGGGCTGTGTCCGGTGTGCGCCGGTGGGGTCGGTAACGATGGGCATACGCGCGTTCGATGATCATGGGGGCGGGGAGCATCGAGGCGGGTTTGCGGCGACAACAGGCAGGGTGAGGCTTCTCCATGGTTCGGTCGGTCGGGCAGCGGTATGACGACGCGCGCGCAGCGGTGTGCGCGTGACCGAGCGCAGCGAGGGAGCCATGTTACAGCCCGCCTGGGGCATGACGGAGCCGAGCGCCAGCGAGGTGGAGTCATGACCCGACCGGCACGCGTTCGGCCGACCCGAACCAGACGATCCAGAGTCACCACCCTGCCGCAACTGATGGCGACCGCCGTCGAGGCGAACCCGAGCGGCGTCGGCGTCGCGTTCGCCGACGCCACCGGCACCCTGGCGGAGCTGAGCTACGCCGAGCTCGATGACCGGTCGACCAGGCTGGCCCGACTACTCATCGGCCGCGGTGTCGGGCCGGAGGACCTGGTGGCCGTCGGCATCCCGCGGTCGATCGACTCCGTGGTCGCGGTCTGGGCGGTGGCCAAGGCCGGCGCCGGCTTCGTGCCGGTGGATCCGAACTATCCGGCCGACCGGGTTGAGCACATGGTCGTCGACTCCGGCGCGGTCTTCGGACTGACCGTCGCCGCGGTGCGTGACGAGCTGCCGGACCGGCTGGACTGGCTCCCGATCGACACCGCCGACTGCGCGCGGCTGCTCGAGGAGTTCCCCGCGGATCCGGTGACCTACATCGACCGGGTGCGGCCGCTGCGTGCCGAACATCCGGCTTATGTGATCTATACGTCGGGCTCGACCGGCAAGCCCAAGGGTGTCGTCATCACTCAGGCCGGACTGTCGAGCTTCTGCGACGAGCAGCGCGAGCGGTATCGGGTGACGAGTGATTCGCGGACTTTGCATTTCGCGTCGCCGTCCTTCGATGCCTCGGTGCTGGAGTTGCTGCTGGCGGTCGGCGGCGCGGCCACCATGGTGATCGTCGCGCCCACGGTGTTCGGTGGCGAGGAGCTTGCGGCGCTGATCCGCCGGGAAGGCGTGACGCACGCGTTCATCACGCCGGCCGCGCTGGCCTCGCTGGATCCGTTCGGGCTCGACGAGTTGCGCGTGGTGGTCGCGGGCGGCGAGGCCTGCCCGCCGGAGTTGGTGCGGCGCTGGGCCGCACCGGTTTCCGGTAAGCGGATCCGGGAGTTCTTCAACGGGTACGGGCCCACCGAGACCACGATCATGACGAATATCAGTGCGCCGCTTGCCCCGGACGCACCGGTGACCATCGGCGCGCCGATCCGCGCGATCACCGAATACGTGCTGGATGAGCAGTTGGTACCGGTGGCCGCTGGCGCCGCCGGTGAGCTGTACGTCACGGGCACGCAGTTGGCGAGGGGATACCACGATCGAGCGGGGCTGACGGCGGCGCGTTTCGTCGCGAATCCGTTCGACGCCAATGGTTCCCGGTTGTATCGGACCGGCGATCTGGTGCGCTGGACCGACTCCGGTGAACTGGAATACCTGGGCCGCAACGACTTCCAGGTGAAGATTCGCGGCTTCCGCATCGAGCTCGGTGAGATCGACGCGGTGCTCGCCGCGCACGAGACGGTCGACTTCGCGGTTACCGTCGGGCACGACCTCGACAGCGGTGCGACGATTCTCGTCTCCTATGTGCATTCCGCGCCCGGAATGGACGCCGACGCCGCCGAATTGGCCGCGGTCGCGGAGCGGAGCCTGCCCGCGCACATGGTGCCGACCGTGGTCATGGTGCTCGCCGCGATCCCGCTGACACCGGTCGGCAAGCTGGACCGGGCCGCGCTGCCCTCGCCGCGCCTGCAGACCAAGGTGTTTCGCGCGCCGGTCGGCCCGCTGGAGGAACTGGTCGCCGATGTGTTCGCCGAACTGCTCGGGCCTGGTGCCCCGGTGGGTGCCGACGACAACTTCTTCGAGCTCGGCGGCAATTCGCTCATCGCGACACAGGCCGCCGCCCGGCTCGGCGCGGCCCTTACCGCCCGGGTGCCTGCCCGGCTGATCTTCGAAACACCAACGGTCGCCGGGCTTGCCGAGCGGATGGAGTCGTTGAAGGGCGCAGGCGATCGGCGTGCGTTGGCGCCCACCGAGCGGCCCGAGCACATTCCGCTGTCGCTGGCGCAGCAGCGGATGTGGTTCCTGAACCAGTTCGACACGGCGTCGGCGGCGAACAACATCCCGTTCGCCATCCGGCTGTCCGGCTCGTTGGATGTGCCTGCGTTGCAGGCCGCGATCACCGATGTGATCGAGCGGCACGAAACGCTGCGCACCGTGTATCCGGCCATCGATGGCGTCGGCTATCAGGTCATCCTGCCTGCGGCGCAGGCCGTTCCGGACCTGGCGCCGAAGCCGCTGGCCGAGCACGACCTAGTTGACTGGTTGCGCGGGTTCGCGCTGACCGGCTTCGATGTCGCCGCCGAGGTGCCGCTGCGCATCGCACTGGCCGAGTTGTCGCCTAGCGAACACGTCGTCGTGGTGGTCGTGCACCACATCGCCGCCGACGGCGCCTCGGTCGCGCCGTTCCTGCGGGACCTGCTCGGCGCCTTCCTGTCCCGGCGCAACGGCGCGCCGCCCGCGGTGCCGCCGCTGCCGGTGCAGTACGCCGACTACACGCTGTGGCAGCGTGAGGTCCTCGGCGACGAGCACGACCCGGACTCGGTGGCCGCCGCGCAGATCGCGTACTGGCGCAATGCCTTGGCAGGCATCCCGGATCGGGTCGAACTGCCCGCGGACCGGCCGCGCCCGGCCGTCGCCACCGGCGGCGGTGCGGAGCACACCTTCGAGGTCACCGCCGAGGTGCATCGCGGACTCATCGAGCTCGCCCAGCGGGCCGGCGCTTCGGAATTCATGGTGGTGCACGCCGCGTTCGCGGCACTGCTCGCCAGACTCTCGGGCACCGATGACATCACCATCGGCACACCCGTGGCCGGTCGTGGTGAGCGGGAGCTCGACGGGCTCATCGGCATGTTCGTCAACACGTTGGTGTTGCGCACGCCGATCGATCCCGGTGCCTCGTTCCTGGAGCTGCTCGCCGCCACCAAAGAGACGGACCTGGCGGCCTTTTCGCATGCCGAGCTGCCGTTCGAGCGGTTGGTCGAGGTGCTCGACCCGGTGCGCTCGCAGGCGCATCACCCACTGTTCCAGGTGGCTCTGTTCTTCCAGAACATGAACAAGGCGCAGGTCGAGCTGCCCGGATTATCCGCGCAGGCCCTCGATTTCGACGGCGCGGTGGCCAAGTTCGATCTGCAGCTGACGGTGGTGCCCAAGGCGGAGCAGGGGTTCTCGGCGCAGTTCCTTTACGCCACGGACCTGTTCGACGAGGCGACGATCGCGGAGTTCGCGCAGCGCTTCGAGCGGTTGCTTACCGCAGTGGGTGCCGATCCGGAGCGCGCGGTCGGTGAGATCGATCTGCTCGCCCCTGCGGAGCTGGCACGGATTCTGGTCGGCTGGAACGAGACCCGGCACGCGGTAGCGCCCGAGCTGTTGCTCGACGGCTACCGGCGTGCGGCTGCCGCGCATTCGGAAGCCATCGCGCTAGTGCACGAGGGCACGACGCTTACCTATCGTGAGTTCGATCAGCGGGTTAATCAGCTTGCCCGGTTGTTGGTTTCGCAGGGCGTGGGTGCGGAGTCGTTGGTGGGTTTGGCGATTCGGCGTTCGCTGGATCTGGTTGTCGGTATGTATGCGATTGTGACGGCTGGTGGTGCGTATGTGCCGTTGGATCCGGATCATCCGGCTGAGCGGATCGCGCACATTCTCGATACCGCACAGCCGACCTGCGTGGTGACCACGTCGGCGGACGCGAGCGAGGTGCCGACCGGTACTGCGGTGCTGACCCTGGATACGGCCGATACCAACGCCTTTGACGGTTCCCCGGTCCGTCAGGAGGAATTGCTCCGGACGGTACTGCCGCAGCATCCCGCGTACGTCATCTTCACCTCGGGTTCGACCGGACGGCCAAAGGGCGTCGCGGTGTCGCACGCCGCGATCAACAATCAGCTCGAGTGGATGCTGGCGGAGTACCCACTCGGCACCGACGACGTCTACTTGCAGAAGACCGCGACCACCTTCGACGTATCGCTGTGGGGCTTCTTCCTGCCGCTGCGGGTCGGCGCGAAACTGGTCGTCGCCACCCACGACGGACACCGCGATCCCGTGTACGTCGCGGAAACCATTGCCGCACAGCGAGTCACGGTCACCGACTTCGTGCCGTCGATGCTGACCGTGTTCGCCGCGCACACCGCCGCGGACGCCTGCCCGACGCTGCGCGACGTCTTCGTGATCGGCGAGGCGTTGCCGCCGGAGACCGTCGGCGCGTTCCGTGCGGTGTCGGCCGCGCGGGTGCACAACCTCTACGGCCCGACCGAGGCCGCGGTGTCGGTGACCTACTGGCCCGCAGACGGCTCGGATACCCGTTCGGTGCCGATCGGCCTGCCGCAGTGGAACACCCAGGTCTACGTGCTCGACGCTCGGCTGCGCCCGGTGCCCGCCGGGGTGCCCGGTGAGCTGTACCTCGCCGGTGATCAGCTGGCGCGCGGCTACGTCCGGCGGCCGGATCTGACCTCCGATCGCTTTGTGGCCGACCCCTTCGGCTTCGGCGAGCGCATGTACCGCACCGGCGACCTGGTGGTGTGGCGCGATGCCACGGCAGGTCGCTCGCATCGGCTGGACTACCTGGGCCGCACCGACTTCCAGGTGAAGTTCCGCGGTCAGCGCATCGAACTCGGCGAGATCGAAACCGCGTTGCTCGCCCAGCCTTCGGTGAATCAAGCGGTGGCGCTGGTCAGCCAGTCGACGCTGGGCGATCAGCTGGTGGCCTACGTCGTTGCCGCGCAGGGACATTCCATCGAGCAGCCGGAATTGCTCGCGGCGATCGCGGAAACGCTGCCCGCATACATGATGCCGACCGCGCTCGTCGCACTGGACGCCTTCCCGCTGAACCCGAGCGGAAAGCTCGATCGCAAGGCGCTGCCCGAACCCACCTTCACCGCGCGCGAATTCCGCGCGCCCGCAACGCCGGTCGAGGAGATCGTCGCCGGGGTGTTCGGTGAGGTGCTCGGGCTCGATCGGGTCGGTGCCGACGACGATTTCTTCGCCCTCGGTGGCAACTCGCTGGTGGCTACCCGGCTGGTGGCGCGGCTCGGTGCCGCGGTCGACGCCAAAGTTCCGGTGCGCACGCTGTTCGAGACGCCGACGGTGCAGTCGCTGGCCGCCGCGATCGAATCCAGGACGCACGACCAGCGTGGCATTCCGCTCGGCAGCATCGACCGGCCCGAACAGCTGCCGTTGTCGCTGGCACAGCGGCGGATGTGGTTCCTGAACCGATTCGACCAAGCCGACGGTGATGACGCGGCGGTGGGCTCGGCCGCCTACAACTTGCCGTTCGCCCTGCGGCTCACCGGCGCGCTGGATGTCGCGGCGCTCGGCGCGGCCCTCGACGACGTGGTGAGCAGGCACGAGGTACTGCGCACCGTGTACCCGGAGAGCGCCGACGGTCCGGTGCAGGTGGTGCTGCCCGCGAGCCTGGTGACCCTGGATGCCACCGCGCATCCGGTCGCCGCGGCCGAGGTACCCGGCGAGGTATACACCTTGGCGTCGACTCCGTTCGACGTGACCGACGAGGTGCCGGTGCGCGTTCGACTGCTCGAAATCACCGACGGCACAGCGGGATCGGACTATGTGCTCGCGGTGGTGGTGCACCACATAGCGGCGGACGCCTCCTCGATGGGCCCGCTGGTGCGCGACGTGATGATCGCCTACGCCGCGCGGACCGCAGGCGAAGCGCCCGGCTGGAATCCGTTGCGGGTGCAATACGCCGACTATGCGCTGTGGCAGCGTGCGGTGCTCGGCGACGAGAACGACCCGGAATCGATTGCCGCGCAGCAGATCGGGTTCTGGCGCACGCAACTCGCGGGATTGCCGGACCTGCTGGAGTTGCCGACGGACCGGCCGCGCCCCGCGATCGCGTCGATGGCCGGTGCGCGAGTGGACGTGCGGATCGATGCGGCCACGCACGCCGGGCTCATGGAACTCGCTCGCGCACATGGCGCGACGTTGTTCATGGTGGTGCACACCGCGCTCGCGGTGCTGCTCGCCCGGCTGTCGGGTTCCGGCGACATCGCCATCGGCACCCCGGTGGCTGGTCGTGGCGAGCGCGAGCTCGACGACCTGATCGGCATGTTCGTCAACACGGTGATCTTCCGGGCGACCTTCGACGGCGGCGAAGCGTTCACCGATGTGCTTGCCCGGCAACGCGATACCGACCTACAGGCGTTCGCGCACGCGGATATTCCGTTCGAGCGGTTGGTGGAGGTGCTCAACCCGCCGCGTTCGACCGCGCACCATCCGTTGTTCCAGGTGGGCTTGTCGTTCCAGAACATCGCCCGCACCACGCTCGAGCTGCCCGGCCTCGCCGTGGCCGGCGTCGACGCGGATCTCGATGTGTCGCAATTCGATCTGCACCTCATCGTGGCGGACAGCTATGACGAGTCGGGCACGCCGACCGGCATCGGCGGATTCTTCACCTACGCCACCGACCTCTTCGACGCCGCGACGGTGCAGAGCTTCGCCGACCGGCTGTCGCGAATCCTGGCCTCCGTCGTCGCCGATGCCGCGACCCCGGTCGGCGATATCGACCTGCTCGCGGCCGACGAACGCGACGCGGTGCTGGCCCGGTGGAACGACACCGCGCACCCGATAGACGCCGCCGCGACGCTGCCGTGGTTCCTGCGGCGGGCGGTAATGGCCGCGGCACCCGAGGCCGTCGCCGTGGTGGCCGACCTGCCCAACGGTGCCCGCCGCGAGCTGAACTACGTCGAGCTCGACACCCAGGTGAATCGTCTTGCCCGATACCTGATCTCGATCGGCGTCGGACCGGAATCGCGAGTGGCACTTGCCTTCCGCCGTTCGGTGGACCTGGTCGTCGCGATGTACGCGGTGGCCAAGGCCGGTGGCGCGTATGTGCCGGTCGACCCGGACCAAGCCGCCGAGCGCACCGAGTACATCCTCCGGGCCGCGGCACCGGTGTGCGTGCTGACCAACGCGGACGCGGACTTCGACACCGAGGCGGCGCCCCTGGTGCCCATCGACGAGCTCGTGCTCGGTTCCTTCGCGAGCACGCCGCTCGCGGACACCGAGCGCGTCGCGCCGTTGCGGCCAGAGAACACCGCGTACGTGATCTTCACGTCGGGCTCGACCGGCCGCCCGAAGGGTGTCGCCGTCTCGCACGCCGCCATCGCGAACCAGTTGCAGTGGAAGGCAGCCGAATTCGGGCTGTCCGACGACGACGCCGTGCTGCTCAAGACCGCGGCGACCTTCGACCTCTCGGTATGGGAGTTCTGGTCGGCGGTGGTCTGCGCGGGCAAGCTGGTGATCGCCGCGCCGGACGGGCACCGTGATCCGGCCTACCTCAACGACCTGATCGTCAGGGAAGCGGTGACGACGCTGCACGTCGTCCCGTCCATGCTGGACGCGCTGCTGGTGCACACCGGCACCGAGGCCACGCCGGAACCGTCCCTGCTGCGGCGCGTGCTCGCCATCGGTGAGGCGCTACCCGCCGCGCTGGCCCAGCGGTTCGTGACGGCGCACCCAGACGTGTTGCTGGACAACCTGTACGGCCCGACCGAGGCCGCGGTGTCGATCACGTCTCATCGGGTGACCGCCGCCGACCAGAGCTCCGTGCCGATCGGCGCACCTGAGTGGAACAGTCAGGCCTACGTGCTCGACGGTCGGCTCCGCCCGGTGCCGATCGGCATCTCCGGCGAGTTGTATCTGGCGGGCGATCAACTGGCACGCGGTTACTTCGGTCGCGCGGATCTGACCGCGGATCGGTTCGTGGCCAACCCGTTCCAACCCGGCACGCGAATGTACCGGACCGGTGACTTGGTGGCGTGGAACACCTCCGGTGAGCTGGAGTACCAGGGCCGCACCGACTTCCAGGTAAAGATCCGTGGTTTCCGGATCGAGCTGGGTGAGATCGAGGCGGCGCTGCTCGCGCTGCCGGAGGTCGCGCAGTCCGCGGTGGTCGCCAAGTCCGATCCGAAGACCGGTGATCGCCTGGTGGCCTATCTGGTCGCCGCCGAACCCGGCGCTCCGGCGGGGCCTGCCTCGTCGTTCGCTGTTCAAGCCGCTGCCTTCGCCGCGCAAGCCGCCGCCGAGGCGGGGCTGCCCGACGATGCCGCCGGTCTCGATGTGGCACAGGTGAAGTCGGCGCTGAGCGCGGCACTGCCGTCGTACATGGTGCCGTCGGCGTTCGTGGTGCTGGACGCCTTGCCGCTCACCGTGCACGGCAAGTTGGACCGGAAGGCATTGCCGGAGCCCGAGTTCGAGGCACTGGCATTCCGCGCGCCGTCGACGCCTATCGAAGAGATCGTGGCGTCGGTCTTCGCCGAGGTGCTCGGTGCCGAGCGCGTCGGCGCCGACGATGACTTCTTCGCCCTCGGTGGCAACTCGCTGCTGGCGACCCAGGTCGCCGCGCGGATCGGTGCCGCACTCGATTCGCGGGTCCCCGTGCGCGCTCTCTTCGAGGCGTCCACCGTCGCCGGACTCGCGGTCAAGGTCGAGCACACCACCAGCGAGCACACCCGCAACCCGCTCGTCGCTCAGCCACGCCCCGACCACATTCCGCTGTCCTCCGCCCAGCAGCGCATGTGGTTCCTCAACCAGTTCGACACCACCGCAGCCGTTTACAACATCCCGGCCGCCATCCGGCTGTCCGGCGATCTGGATGTCGACGCGTTGCAGCAGGCCGTCGCCGATCTCGTCGCGCGCCACGAAATCATGCGCACCGTTTACCCGGAGACCGGGGCGGGGCCGGAGCAGCGCATTGTTGCGCCGCACGAGGTTTCGGTGGATCTGGCGCCCGCGCAGATCGGCGAGGAACGCGTCGCGCACGAGGTGCAGCGCATCGTCTCCGCCGGTTTCGACGTCACCATGGAGGTGCCGTTCCGCGCCAGGCTGTTCCAGCTCGCCGGCAGCGAATACGTGCTGGTGTTCGTCGCGCATCACATCAGCGCCGACGGCTGGTCGATGGGCCCGCTCACCCGAGACCTGATGCTGGCCTACGCCGCTCGCAGCGGCGGCGAGGCGCCGTCCTGGGCTCCGCTGCCCATCCAGTACGCCGACTACGCGCTGTGGCAGCGCAGCGTGCTCGGCAGCGACGACGATCCAGAGTCGCTGGCGGGCGCGCAACTGGCCTACTGGACAACCGAACTTGCCGATCTGCCGGACGAACTGAACCTGCCGACCGACCGGCCCCGTCCGGTGGCGCAGAGTTTCGCCGGTGGCAAAACGGATTTCGTCGTCGACGCCGACGTGCATGCCGCGCTGGTCGGGTTGGCAAAGCAGCACAACGCCACCCTGTTCATGGTCGTGCACACCGCGCTCGCGGTGTTCCTCGCCCGCATGTCCGGCATCGAGGACGTCGCCATCGGCACCCCGATCGCGGGCCGCGGCGAGGCCGAACTCGACGATCTGATCGGCATGTTCGTCAACACGCTGGTCTTGCGCACCAGGGTCGCGGCCGACCTGGGCTTCACCGAGTTGCTCGCCGCCAACCGGGAGACCGATCTGCGGGCCTTCGCGAACGCGGACACCCCGTTCGAACGGCTGGTCGAGGTGCTCGATCCGGCGCGTTCCGCGGGCAGACATCCGCTGTTCCAGGTGGCGCTGTCCTTCGAAAACCTTGCCGCCACCAGCTTCGAACTGCCCGGCCTGAACTTCGCCGCGCTCGACCCGGCGGCCGACACCGCCAAGTTCGATCTGCTGCTGACAATGCGCGAGCAGCGGACCGAGGCGGGTGCCGAGGCCGGCCTCGCCGCCGAATTCACTTATGCCCGTGACCTGTTCGACGAGCAGACGGTCACCGAGTTCGGCCGCCGCTTCCGCGACATCCTGGCCGCCGTCGCCAAGGACCCCGGCATCGCGGTCGGCGACCTGGAGATCCTGGACGAATCCGAGCGCGCCGACCTGGTCTCCCGCGCGGGTGCCGAGGCCGCCGCGCCGCGCAGCCTGCCGGAACTGATGGCCTCCGCGGTTACCAGGAACCCCACCGGCGCCGCCCTCGTCGTGGCGGGGCGTTCCTTCAGCTACGTCGAACTCGACGCCGCCTCTTCGCAATTGGCGCGCACGCTGATCGATCGCGGTGCGGGTCCTGATGTCCTGATCGCGCTGGCGATCCGGCGCTCGGTCGAGTCCATGCTCGCGCTCTGGGCGATCGCCAAGACCGGTGCGGCGATCGTGCCGATCGACCCGACCTACCCGGCCGACCGCATCGCGCACATGGTGGCCGATTCCGGTGCGGCACTTGGCGTGACACTCACCGCCGAGCTCGGCGGCCTGCCCACGATGGCGGGTGGCCGTCCCTGGTTCGTGCTCGACGACCGCGACTTCACCTTCGACGTCGCGTCCCGGTCGGACCGGCCGATCAGCCTCACCGAACGCCACGGGCCGATCCGGAGCACCAACGCCGCGTACGTCATCTACACGTCGGGCTCCACCGGGTTGCCCAAGGGCGTCGTTGTCACGCACGCGGGCCTGGCCAACTTCAGTGCCGAGCAGGTCGAGCGGTACGAGCTCGACCAGTCAACGCGCGCACTGGCTTTCGCGTCCCCCTCGTTCGACGCCTCGATGCTGGAGTTGCTGCTCGCGCTCGGCTCGGCGGGCGCGCTGGTGGTCGCGCCGCCGCAGACCTTCGGCGGCGACGAACTTGCCGAACTGATCCGGGCCGAAGGGGTGACGCACGCCTTCCTCACCCCGTCCGTGCTCGCCTCGCTCGACCAGGACGCCCTGTCCGGCATGCGGGCCATCGTGGCAGGCGGCGAAGCGGTGCCCGCCGACCTCGTCGCCAAGTGGGCCGGCGCCGAGAACCGGCGCTTCCACAACGGTTACGGCCCCACCGAGACCACGATCATGACCAACATCAGCGACCCGCTGCGGCCGGGCGAGCCGGTCACCATCGGCGGCCCGATCCGCGGCATGCGTTCGCTGGTGCTCGACCGCAGGCTGCGGCCGGTGCCCGAAGGTGTTGCGGGCGAGCTGTATCTGGGCGGCATCCAGCTGGCCCGCGGCTACCACGCCAGGGCGGGGCTCACCGCGGCTCGGTTCGTCGCCGACCCGTACGGCCGGCCCGGCGAGCGGCTCTACCGCACCGGCGACGTAGTGCGTTGGTTGCCGGCATCGCGAAGCGATTCGATGAGGGGCGGTGGTCGGGTGGCGGGTGGGCCCCGCGGTGGCAGTGAGCCGGTGGTGGAGTATGTGGGCCGCAACGACTTCCAGGTGAAGGTGCGCGGTTTCCGGATCGAGCTCGGCGAGATCGACGCGGCACTGACCGCGCAGCCCGGAGTCGAGTTCGCGGCCACCCTCGGCCGCGAATCCGGCGCGGGCGCAACGATGCTGGTCTCCTATGTGCTGCCCGCCAAGGGCGCGACACTCGACGTCGCGACGCTGACCGAACAGCTGGGCACCACGTTGCCGGAGTACATGGTGCCGACGGCCATCGTGGTGCTGGACGAGATCCCGCTGACGCCGGTCGGCAAGCTGGATCGGCGCGCACTGCCCGAACCGGCCATCGAGACCACTGCCTACCGCGCGCCGCAGACCAAGGCGGAATTGACCATCGCCGAGGTCATCGGCGAGGTGCTCGGCATCGAACGGGTCGGGCTCGACGACGACTTCTTCGCCCTCGGCGGCGACAGCATCGTCTCCATCCAGGTGGTGTCGCGGTCCCGTGGTCGCGGCGTGACCTTCACGCCGCGTGACGTTTTCGAGTCGCGCACCGTCGCAGTGCTGGCAAAGGCCGCCGTGGTCGAGGACGGGCCGGGTGACGAGTCCGGTGACCTGCCGTTGACGCCGCACGCGGCGCGGCTGCTCGAAACCGGGGTCGAGGTCCGGGCCATCGCGCTGGACGTGCCGGACAGCTGCGCCGTCGAGGCGGTGCACACCGCGGTCGGCAAGGTGCTCGAGCAGCATCCGATGCTATGGGTGCGGCTCGACCGCGAGGGTGACACTCCGGTGCTGCGGATCCCGCCTGCCGACGAACGCACCGGCGAGGCGTTCCGCCAGCTCGACGCGCAGGGCGGTGAAACCACCCTGCCCATCGACGATGTGGTGCAGGCGGCCGCCGCTGCCCTCGATCCCGAGCAGGGACGCAACATCCACTTCGTGCTGACCGGCGGGCCGGAGGGCCGGTCGACGCT
This sequence comes from Nocardia sp. NPDC051321, assembly GCF_044455225.1. Taxonomy (NCBI): domain Bacteria; kingdom Bacillati; phylum Actinomycetota; class Actinomycetes; order Mycobacteriales; family Nocardiaceae; genus Nocardia; species Nocardia sp. NPDC051321. The sequence goes on from NZ_JBITEM010000014.1 coordinate 155,618, forward strand.
GATCGTCGTCGCCAATGGCCTTGTCGTGGACGACATCTCGTGGCGAACCATGGTCGATCAGCTGACCGCGGCGTGGAGCCGCGGCCGGCACGCCGCCCCCGCCGCGCCGGAATCCGGCCTCGGCGTGCTCATCCGCGCGCTCTCGGCCAAGGCCCACGATCTGCGGACCGTCGGCGAGTTGGGCTGGTGGGAACGAATTTTGGCGACCGTCCCGGATAGCACCGTCCCCGACGGTCGCGATCTGCGGGCGCGCAGCCGGGTCTCGCTGGCCATCACCGCGGAAGGCGCCGCCGCGGTCGCGGCTGCCGCGGCGGCCTATCACGCCACCGTGGATGACGTCCTGCTCACCGCGGTCGCGCTGGCACTGCAGACATCAGCGGGCGAACCCGTCACGCGCGCCCTCGGTTCGGTGATCCGGCTCTGCGCCGACGAGCGGTCCGCGACCGGCGCCGACGAGAACATGGTCGGCGGTTTCACCACGGAGTTCCCGCTTCCGCTGCGGCTCACCAGGATCGACGCCGACGACGCACTGGTCGGCGGTCCGGCCGCCGGTGCCGCGCTCGCGCAGATCAAGGAGCTGCGCCGCTCGGTGCCCTCGCACGGCGTCGGCTACGGCCTGCTGCGTTACCTCAACGCGGACACCGCCGCCGAACTGAGCGAGCTCGGCCGTGGCCGATTCGCGTTGCGCTATCGGGATCTTCGCCCGGCCCGGGTGCACACCGACACCATGGCCGAGGACCTGCTGCTCGACCTCACCGTCGACGCCGCCGACGACGGCCTGGTCGCCCGGTTCGACTACGCCGCCGCCGTATTCGCCGGTGAAGCGGTGAAAAACTTTGCCGAGCACTGGATCTACGCGCTCGGCGGGCTGGCCGAACACGGCCTGCGCACGGACGGGGTCACCTTCACGCCGTCGGACTTCACGCTCGTTCGGCTGAAGCAGCCCGATATCGACCGCCTCACCACCACCTACCCGAACCTCACCGATGTGTGGCCGGTGACGCCGCTGCAGTCCGGCATGCTGTTCCACGCGCTGCTCGCCGAGTCGTCGGTGGACGTCTACACCACCCAGTTCGTCCTCGACCTCGGCGGCGACGTGCACCCAGGGCGGATGCACGCGGCCGCGCAGGCGGTGCTGGATCGGCACGACAACCTGCGCGTCTCCTTCGCCGAAGACGCCGCGGGCAATCCGCTGCAGATCGTGCAGGACTCGGTCGAAGTGCCTTGGCGGATCATCGATCTCGGCCAGCTCGCGCCCGAGGCCGCGGCCGAGGAACTGGCCGACATCAAGGCGGCCGACCTCGCCGATCACTTCGACATGCGGACCGCTCCGCTGCTGCGCTTCGCGCTGATCCGCTCGTCCGCCGACGCCTTCCACCTGCTGGTGACCAGCCATCACATCCTGATCGACGGCTGGTCGATGCCGCTGCTGATGAAGGACCTGCTGACGCTGTACGCGCTCGGCGGCAATTCCCGGCATCTGCCCAAGGTGCCGTCCTATCGCGGTTACCTGGCCTGGCTGGTCGCGCAGAAGGCCGACTCGGCACGCGAAGCCTGGCGCACCGCGCTCACCGGTATCACCGAGCCGACGCCGCTGGCACCGGTCGATCCGGGCCGCGAAATCTCGGCCGGGGTCGGCGAAGTCGGCTTCGAGCTGGCGCAGTCCGACACCACCGCGCTCACCCGGCTCGCCTCGGGCCTCGGCGTCACGGTGAACACGGTGGTGCAGGCGGCCTGGGGTCTGCTTATCGGCCGCAGTGTCGATCGCGACGACGTGGTGTTCGGCGCCACCGTGTCCGGCAGGCCGCCGCAGCTGGACGGCGTCGAGAGCATGGTCGGGCTGTTCCTAAACGCGATCCCGGTGCGGGTGCGGCTCGGCGCCACCGACACGCTCGGTGGGCTGCTGCGCCAGCTGCAGGGTGAGCAGGCCGGGTTGCTGGACCACCACTACCTCGGGCTGAGCGATATTCAGGAAACCATCGGCGTGGAAGGGCTTTTCGACTCCCTCGTGGTGTTCGAATCGTTCCCCGTCGACCGGGACGGCCTGGACAAGGCCAGCGACATCGACGGCCTGAGCGTCACCGGCGTCGGCGCGGTCAACGGCACCCACTATCCGCTCACCATCATGGTGGTGCTGGACAGTCAGCTGCGGGTGTCGGTGAAGTACCTGCGCGACCTCTTCGACGAGGCGGCGGCACAGGCACTCGCGCAACGGCTTTCGGCGTTGATCCGTCGCTTCGTGACCAACCCGCAGGCCCGCATCGCCGATATCGATGTGCTGCTCGACAGCGAACGCGCCCAGCTGGCCGCCCGCAACGCCACCACGGTGCCGGACCTGCTGGACGACGCGACGCTGCTGACGTTGTTCGACGCGCAGGTGGCGCGCACGCCGGATGCGCCCGCGGTGCGCTACGGCGATGTCACGCTCAGCTACGCCGACCTCGACCTGCGTTCGCGGGCACTGGCCGGGGAAATCGCCCGGTGGGGCATCGGCGCGGAATCGCGGGTGGGCGTGGCCATGCGGCGCGGTATCGACCTGGTCGTCACCATCTACGGGGTGCTGCGGGCCGGCGCGGGCTACCTGCCGATCGACCCGGATCACCCGGCCGAACGCAACGAGTACGTGCTGGCCAGTGCGAACCCGGCCTGCGTGCTGACCACCAGCGCCGACGCTTTCGTGACCGACACCGATATCGCGGTCGTCGCGGTGGACACGCTCTACCTGCCGCTGGAGTCGGTCGCGTTCACCGACACCGACGTGCACCCGGACAACGTCGCCTATGTCATCTACACCTCCGGTTCCACCGGCCGTCCCAAGGGCGTGGTGATCACCCACCGGCAGATGGTCAACCAGTTCCGCTGGGCGCAATGGACTTATCCGCACGATGTCAGTGACGTTGTGCTGCACAAGACGCCGATCACCTTCGACATCTCCACCTGGGAGTTGTTCTGGCCGTTGCAGACCGGCGCCTCGATCGTCGTCGCCGAACCCGACGGTCATCGCGATCCGGCCTACCTGGCCAAGACGATTGCCGAAAATGCGGTCAGCACGGTGCATTTCGTGCCCTCGATGCTGGACGCCTTCTTGGGCCCGGAATTGGCGGAGTTCCCGAGCCTGCGTCGCGTGTTCGTGGCGGGCGAGGCGCTCACCGCGGAGACCGTGGCATCGTTCGCCGCCGCCCTACCGCACACCGGTCTGATCAACTGGTACGGGCCCGCGGAGGCGACGGTGGTCACCGACTACCCGGTGGAAGACGTTGCCGCGGTGCGGGTTCCGATCGGCACGCCGGTCGCCAACACTCAGGTGCACGTGCTCGACCGGCAGCTGTGCCCGGTGCCGCCGGGCGCGGCGGGCGAGCTTTACGTCGCGGGCGTCCAGCTGGCTCGTGGCTACCTCGGTGCCCCGGCCCTCACCGCGGAGCGTTTCGTCGCGCAGGAGGGCGGTGCGCGCCTCTATCGCACCGGTGACATCGTCCGCTGGCGCGGCGGCGCACTGGAGTACTTGGGCCGCAGCGACTTCCAGGTGAAGTTGCGCGGCCAGCGAGTCGAGCTCGGTGAGATCGAGACCGTGCTGCTCGCCATCGATTCGGTGCGGCACGCCGCCGTCTCCCTGGTCAGCGGCACCGCGGGCGACCGGCTCGTCGCCTACCTGGTCGCCATGCCGGGGGAGACCATCGACCAAACCGCGGCGCTGCTGCACGCACGTGCGTCGTTGCCCTCCTACATGGTGCCGTCGGCGTTCCTGGTCCTGGACGCGTTGCCGCTCAACGCAAGCGGCAAACTCGACCGTAAAGCGCTCCCGGTCCCGGAGCTGGCCGCGCGCCCGTATCGGCCGCCGACCACCCCGTTGGAGCGGACCATCGTCGAGGTCTTCGCCGAGATCCTGGCCGTCGACCGGGTCGGCCTCGACGACGACTTCTTCGATCTGGGTGGCAATTCGCTGGTCGCGACCCGCGCGGTCAGCCGGTTGCGCACGCTCACCGGTGCCGAGGTGCGAGTGCAGTGGTTCTTCACCGACTCCACCCCGGGTGCGCTGGCCACCCGCATCCTGGCCGCGCTGGCCGGTGACCACGACTACGACCTCGATTCGAATGCCGCGCTCGGCGTGCTGCTGCCCATCCGCACCAGGGTGCCGCACGACATGGCCGCCGCCGAGCCGCTGTTCTGCATCCACCCGATGTACGGATTGTCTTGGTGCTACGCCGGTTTGGCTCGTTACGTGCCTGCGAGCAGGCCGATCTTCGGGCTGCAGTCGCCCGCGCTGACGGAGGACGGCTACCTGCCCGCATCGCTGGCCGAGATGGCCGCCCGATATGTGGCGGAGATCCGTGCCGTGCAAGCGCACGGCCCGTACCGGCTGCTCGGCTGGTCGCTCGGCGGCGTGCTCGCGCACGCCATCGCGACCGAATTGCAGGCCGCGGGGGAGCAGGTCGCGCTGCTCGCCATGCTGGACAGTCATCCCGACATCGACGTCACCGACTTCCGTGCGGCGATCCGCGAGGCACTCAGCGAGCTCGGTATCGGCGCGGCACTTGCGGCAGGCCCGGCGAGCGTAACCACGGCGGAACCCGCGAGTGCCGTCATGGACGCAGTCGCGTTGCTGCCCAGCGACGGCGACATTCACGACCTCAGCGACGAGGCGCTCGCCGCGCTGCACGCCACCATCCCGCCGGACATGGCCGTGCTCACCCCGGAACGGGTGCGCCGGATCTACCGCAGCGCGGTGCGTTCGGCCGAGCTCATCGCCGAACATCGCCCAGAGGTGTTCCACGGCAGGCTCGATTACTACAGCGCGGCAGGCCACGACACCGCGGCAGCCGGCTGGCAACCATTCGTCGACGGTCGTGTCGAAGATCACCCGATCGGCGTCGCGCACGATCAGATGACCACGCCGGAGGCGCTGGCCGAGATCGGTCCGAGCCTGTCCGATCTGCTCGATCCGCGGGCGCACTAGGTACGGCCGAAGGTGGGTCGGGCGCGCGAAGATCGGGGTTGCTCAGGCATGATGGGGCAACCCGGCGGTAACGATCACCTCTTTTGCCACGACCACATACCCCGTATGGTCTGCCGTGGTGTGTTCAGCGCAGCCACCGCAGCACGGCACGTGCGGCCTCGCGCATACGCGGCTCGCAAGCGCTCTAAGGGGAATGCAGATGGAATCTAGAGACGAAGCGAAGGTGCGAAATTGATACGTCGACAGACCCGGCGCAGCGGCCTGCGCGCCGCCGCGGCGATCGCGGCAACTGCGGTCCTTGCGGGAGTGATGACCGGCCTCGGCATGACCCCAGCCTCGGCCGCTGATCCGATCATCGATGGCAAGAGTCTGCTCGCCAACCCGACCGCACCCGACGGCTCGAAGATCACCAAGGCCGAATACAAGGATGCGCGCAACATTCGGCTGTACGTGTACTCCGCGGCGATGGACCAGAAGGTCATCATCGACGTGCAGCGCCCGGCCGACGCCTCGGTGCCGCGCCCGGCCCTGTACCTGCTCAACGGTGCGGGCGGCGGTCAGGACGACGCGTCCTGGCAGGCGAAGACCGACGCGCTGCAGTTCCTTTCGGACAAGAACGTCAACGTGATCCAGCCGATCGGTGGCAAGTGGAGCTACTACACCGACTGGATCAAGGACGACCCGACGCTCGGCCGCAACAAGTGGAAGACCTTCTTCACCGAGGAGCTGCCGCCGTTGGTCGACGGCGCGCTCGGCACCAACGGCGTGAACGCGATCTCGGGTCTGTCCACCTCGGGCACCACCGTGCTCGCGCTGCCGATCGCCAAGCCCGGCCTCTACAAGGCGGCCGCGGCCTACAGTGGCTGCGCCCAGACCAGTGACCCGGTCGGCTCGGAGTTCGTCAAGCTCACCGTCGAGACCTGGGGCGGTGGCAACACCGAAAACATGTGGGGCCCGCAGGGTTCGCCGGAGTGGGCGGCCAACGATCCGTACGTGCACGCCGAGGGCCTGCGCGGACTGGACCTCTACATCTCGACCGGCAACGGTCTGCCCGGCCAGTACGACACCCTCGACGGCAAGTACGCGCTCCCCGGCGCGTACGGTCTGGCCAACCAGATCATCATCGGCGGCGTGATCGAGGCAGGCACCAACTACTGCACCAACAACCTCCGGGGGAAGCTGGACTCGCTTGGCATCCCGGCGACCTACAACTTCCGCAACTCCGGCACCCACTCGTGGGGCTACTGGCGCGACGAGTTCCAGCTGTCGTGGCCGGTCCTGGCCCACGGCTTGGGCATCTGAACCGACCCGCTAGATACCGACCGACCGCCTGGTTATACCTTTGGGTATGACCAGGCGGTCGGCTTTTACGGGTACAACTAACCAAAAAGTTCGGGAACCCGTAAAATCTTGTTCTGTGAGCACTACCTTGGCTGAGTCCGCTAGATCTGCGTCCCAGCGGGCCCGTGCGGCCAGCCTGCTACTCGGCCCTGCCTTCGTGGCTGCGATCGCGTACGTCGATCCCGGCAATGTGGCGTCCAACATCAGCGCGGGTGCGAAGTTCGGGTACCTGCTCGTCTGGGTCATCGTGATGGCCAACGTGATGGCGGGACTCGTCCAATACCTTTCGGCCAAGCTGGGATTGGTGACCGGCATGTCGCTGCCGGAGGCGGTGCGGGAGCGGTCCGGCCGGTCGACCCGGCTGGCCTACTGGGGGCAGGCCGAGACCGTCGCGATGGCCACCGACCTGGCCGAGGTGGTCGGCGGCGCGATCGCGCTCAACCTGTTGTTCCAACTGCCGCTGCTGGTCTGCGGCGTGATCACCGGCGTGGTGTCGATGGGTTTGCTGCTGGTGCAGGACCGGCGCGGGCAGCGGCCGTTCGAGCGGGTGATCACCGGTTTGCTCGCGGTGATCGCGATCGGCTTCCTCGCCAGCCTGTTCATCTCGCCGCCCTCGGTCGGCGGCACCCTCGGCGGACTGCTGCCCCGATTCCAAGGCGCCGAGAGCGTGCTGCTCGCCGCCGCCATGATCGGCGCGACGGTCATGCCACACGCGGTGTACCTGCACTCCGGCCTGGCCAGGGACCGGCACGGCCATCCGGCACCCGGACCGCTGCGGGCCCGGCTGCTGAAGATCACCAAAATCGACGTCGTGCTCGCGATGGTGCTGGCGGGCACGGTAAACCTGGCGATGCTGCTGATGGCGGCAAACACGTTGCGCGACCGCGAGATCGAGACCCTACAAGACGCGCACACCGCCGTCGGCGACGCCCTCGGCCCAGTCGCCGCACTGCTGCTAGCCATCGGCCTACTAGCCTCCGGCCTCGCCTCGACCTCCGTCGGCGCCTACGCAGGCGCGATGATCATGCAAGGCCTACTACGCCGCCACATCCCACTACTCGTGCGCCGAGTAATCACCCTGATCCCCGCCCTGGCCATCCTCGCCGCAGGCATAGATCCCACCCGCGCCCTGATCATCTCCCAGGTAGTGCTGTCCTTCGGCATCCCTTTCGCCCTGATCCCCCTGGTGCGTTTCACAAGCGACCGATCCCTGATGGGCGCCAACGTCAACCACCGAAACACCACCGCCCTGGCCTGGCTGATAGCCGCCATAATCTCAGTACTCAACATCGTCCTGATCTACCTGACAATCACCGGCGCTTAAAGCAACAGCATCACTCACCCTCGACAGCCACCACCCCCAACCGGTACCGCACATCGAGGTGAGTCAAATGGTTGCTGTTGAAGATCTTTTAGCGACCATATGACTCACCTCGATGGCGGGCTGCGGGTTGGGCTCAGACCCAGTTCTCGATCCAGTACTTCCAGATGAGTGGGGCGTAGGCGGCTAGGGGTGGGACCTTGATGTCGGTGCCTGCCAGGGCGGCGGTGGTGTTGCGGCAGTCGAACCAGCAGGTGAACTCGCTGTGCTCCAGGACATCTCGGGGGACGCCGACGCGGGGGAGGAGCCAGCTGGCGCCGGGGACCTGTAACACCATGTCGAGAGCGCGCTTCGGCATCACCTCGACCAGGTGTGGCGCGCCGGCCTCGTCGGCGAACAGGTTCAATGCTTCGGCCACGCTCTGTCTGCGCGGGTCGACCAGATGGTAGGTGGTGGCGTTCGAGCCTGGTTGGTGCGCAAGATGATCCAGTGCGCGGGCCACGAAATCGACTGGGACCATGTTGGTTTCGCCGAGCTTCGGCACCAGTACCGGCAGGATTCTCGGCAGCTGCGCGCCCATCCGCAGCAACCGGAAGAAGTAGTACGGGCCGTCGATTCGATCGATCTCGCCGGTTCTGGAATGGCCGATCACGATCGACGGGCGGTAGACGCGCCAGGGCAGCGCGGCATCGCGAACGATCCGCTCGGCCTCGAACTTGGCCCGCTGCGTCGGTGTGGCCAGCACCTGGCCCTCGTCGAACATGTCCTCGGTGAACAGGCCCTCCGCCGAACCGGCTACCTCGACCGTCGAGACATGATGCAGCAGACCGGCTTTCAGGCTCTCGGCGACGTCGACCACATGCTTGGTGCCGTCACTGCGTTCGGCGAGGTCATAGCTGGATGCCAGATGAAAGACATGATCGATGGAGCCGCGAAACTCGGCCAGCCACGCCGGATCGATACCCAGACCGGGCGCACCCAGATCGCCGTGCACCGGACGCACCCGATCCGCACCACCCCACTCGCGGGCACAGCAGGTGAACCGGTCGGCTGAATCGGCGCCCGGCCGCACCAGCACATGGATGATCCCCTCGCGTTTCAGCAGCTCGGGGATGAGGAACCGACCGATGAACCCAGTTGCCCCGGTAACCAGGTAGCCCATAGCCGAGGAGCTTAGCGCCGGCCCGCCTCTCCGAGTCTTCAGGCCAGATTCGTGCGCGTCGAGTGTCGCGTTGGCTGGTCCGCCTCTCCGCGACTTCGGGCCAGACTCGTGTGCGCTGTTCGTAGCGTTGGCGACTGGCGGTTTAGTAGGTGGCCGGATCAGCCGGTTCCCGGTGAGTTACCCATGCGGTCGCGAAATCAGTTGTTGCGTTGGCAGAGTTCGGGTTTGGCGGTCAGTCTTCGAATACCGGCTTGCGCTTGGTGAGCATTGCGGTGGCGCCTTCGAGGAAGTCGGGGGAGGTCAAAAGTTCGGCCTGGCCGGTCTTTTCGGCTGCGAGGGCGGTGTCGAGGGAGGTTAACGTTGCTTGGTTGAGGGCCTGCTTGGTGAGTTCGAGGGCGCGGCGGGGGCCGGTGGCGATCTTTGCGGCGGCGGCTTCGACCTTCGCGTCGAGTTCGTCCTCCGGGACTACCGCGGTGAACAGGCCTGCTTGTTTTGCGGTGGGGGCCGGGAGTCGCTCGCCGAGTAGGGCCATCTCCGCGGCGAGGGGGCGGCCCGCTGCGGCGGCGATCATGGCGGCCGCGCCGCCGTCCGGCATCAGGCCGATGTTGATGAAGGCCAGCAAGAGGTAAGCGTCCTCGCTGGCGTAGACGAGGTCGGCCGCCAGCGCGATGGCGACGCCGACGCCTGCCGCCGCGCCCTTGACACGGGCGATCACCGGGACCGGGGCGTCGACGATGGACTTCACCAAGCGGTTCGCGGCGTCCATCGTCATGTCGGGGGTGATGCCGCGCTGGGCCTCGCGCACGGTGGTCGAGAGGTCGGCGCCGGTGCAGAAATCGCCGCCGTCGCCGGTCAGCACGATCACCCGCACAGACCGGTCCTTGGCCGCGTTCACGAAGGTGTCGCCGAGCGCGACCATGGTGTCGTAGTCGACGGCGTTCTTGCGCTTCGGGTTGGTGATCGTCACCCGGAGCACCTTGCCGTCGTGCACCGCCGAAAACCGCGTCGCGGGCGCGGAGGACGCGGCTACTGCCGCAGAATCGGTATTGCTCATGTCTGCTCCTACGCTGGAACTCAGCGGCTACCCTGCCATGAATACTGGTTAACTTTGCGAATTGTGGTTAACTTAGGTTCCATTGTCGGGCGCTGTCAACCAGCGGCGCCGCCGGAGATCGGAGAGGTGCATGGTCGCGGATCGCAGCGAGGTCGGCCTCGCTTCCTCGCGGCCGGATGCCGGTGCGACAGCGCCCAGTGATCCCGCCGGGGGTGGGGGCCGGGTGCCGGGCGGGCCGGTTCGCCGGCGTCCCAAGGATCGCAAGGTGCAGATCATTCGGGCGGCCGCGCGCGCGTTCAGCGATCGCGGGTACTACCCGGTCGGGGTCGACGAGATCGCCGCCGAGGTGGGTATCTCCGGGCCCGCGCTGTATCGGCATTTCACGAACAAATACGCGTTGCTCGTCGCGGCCGCCGAAGAGGGCGCCAGACACCTGCTGAATGTCGCCCGCGCCGCGGATGACGCGCGGCTTGCTCCTGACGCGCGGCTGGACGCACTGATCAGGGCGATCAGCGAACACACCATCGAGATCCGCCGCGAGGCCGGGCTGTACCGCTGGGAGCGGCGCTATCTGGAACGCGAAGATCGAGTCCGGATCAGGAAGATCTACGACGACCTGAACGGCACCCTCGCCGAACCCATCGCACTGCTGCGGCCCGACGCGCCGCCTGCCGATGTGGCGATGCTGGCCGCCGCGGTGCTCAGCGCGATCGCCAGCATCTCCGCGCATCGCAGCGCGCTGTCCGGTGCCAAGCTGTTGCCGCTGTTGCACGACATGTCCTGGGCGATCCTGCGCGCCGAGCTGCCGCCCGCGTCGCCGGAACCGGATCCGGGGCCCGTCACGCGCGGCCTGCCGGTGTCGTCGAAGCGCGAACAGCTACTCACCGAGGCGATCCGGATCTTCGGCAGGCAGGGCTATCACGAGGCCAGCATCGAGGAGATCGGCGCGGCCGTCGGCATCAACGCCTCCAGCGTGTACCGCTACTTCGCCAGCAAGTCCGACCTGCTCGCAGCCGCGTTCTACCGGACCGGCGATCGGGTTGCTCTCGCGATCACCGAAGCGCTGGCCGAGGCGACCAGCCGCGAGGACGCGGTGCGCCGCATTGCCGAGCGCCAGGCCCGGCTCACCTTCGCGATGCCGGAGATCATGCCGGTCTATTACGCCGAATTCAGTAACCTGCCGCCCGCCGAGCAACACAAACTGCGCGCCATTCAACGCCAGAATGTCCTCGAATGGGCCAACCTGCTGGACGGCGATCCCGTCGAGGCACGTTTCCGGGTGCACGCCGCGATCGGTCAGGTCATCGATGTCGGCCGCCTCCTCCGATTCGATTCCCGCCCACCACAATTAGCCCGGGTAACGGCCCTCATGCAAGCCGTCCTACTGGGCAACAAGGCATAGACGCACGTCAGGTACGTCGCCCGTGCCGGATGCGAAAGATGGTCTTGGCCAAGCGTAAATCGCGCGGGTGGCGGTCGAACGTGGACAGATTGACCGGCGCTTTGTAGCGCTTACGCGCAATGGCCAGGGTGTGGCTGAATTCGCGCAGTCCCTGATCGCCGTGACTGTGGCCCTGCCCGTATTCGCCGACACCGCCGAACGGCAGCGCGGGAATGCCCGCGTAGGCGGTCGAGGAATTGATGGTCACCACGCCGACGCGCAGGTGCTCGGCGAACGTCTCGATCTCGTGCACGTCCCTGGTGAACACCGAGACCGCGACGTCGTTGCCCACCGCGTTGATGCGTTGCGCGGCCTCTTCCATGCTGGTCACCTTGTTCACCACCAGGACGGGCCCGATGCCCTCGCCGGTGATCGCCAGGCTCTCTTCCGGCACCTCGGCAAGCACCACGGGCTCGATGTACGGCTCGCGAATCGAATCCAGGCCGCCGACCACCGCACGACCGCCGCGGGCCAGCGCGTCGCGAATCTGCTTGCGCACCACCTCGACCTGCGACTCCAAGATCATCGGCCCGTACGACGCGCGCTTGTCGGCGCCGGGGCGCAGCCTGGCGGCCTGCGCGGCCACCAGCTCCAGGAACGGTTCGTATACCGACTCCGCGACGTAGGCCCGCTGAATTCCGGTGGCGTTCTGCCCGGCATTGGCCATCGCCCCGAACACCGCGGCCTCGGCGGCGTCGTCGAGCTTCGCGTCGACGTGCACGACCATGCTGCCCTTGCCGCTGCGTTCCACGACCACCGGCGTCATCGTCTGGGTACACAGCGCGATCACCTCGCGCGCGCCGGAATCCGAACCGGCATAGGCGATCTTGTCCACCTTGGCCCGGCACAGCGCGTTGCCGGTCGCGTGATCGCCGGTAACCACCTGCAGCACCGGCTGATTCGGGGCCAGCCTGGTCCAGCTGTCGGCCAGCCAGACGCCGACGCCGGTGGTCAGCTCGTGCGGTTTGAACACCACCGTGTTGCCTGCGGCCATCGCGTAGGCGATCGACCCCATCGGCGTGAACACCGGGTTGTTCCACGGACCGAGCACCCCGATCACGCCGAGCGGCAGGTAGCCAACCGAGGCGCGTTGGTTGCGGGTCAGCCAGGTGGAGCCGAGCTTCTGCCTGCCGAGCGCGCGGGCCGCGTTGCGGGCCGCCCAGTCGAGGTTCTCGACCGCGAGCATCACCTCGATTGCCGCGTCCGCCTCCGGTTTTCCGGTTTCCTCGGACAGTATCTCGACCAATTCGCCTGCGCGACGGGCGATATCGCGTTTCCAGTCGAGCAGCCAGCGCCTGCGACCACTGAATCCCAGCTCGGCCCACCACTTTTCGGCCGCTCGGGCGGCGCGCACCGTTCGGTTGATTTCGCCCGCGCCCATGACGGCGTAGTTGCCGACGGTCTCGCCGGTGCGCGGGTCGTAGGACGTCAGCACGTTCGATCGGCCCGATCCTCCGGGCTGCGCCGCCACCTGTGGCTGCGCGGACTCGGCCATGATCACCTCTCGCAGTATCGAAATCGGCGTACGGGCCACTTGCGAGGCGGCCGCCGCGGACGAGTGAGTGTTCCCCCAATTAGCAGACTATGGTCGCCGCGACGGGCCGACAAGGCTCGTTCGCCGCCACCGCGCTGCCCTTGACACGGTCCACCAGCGCCGATCCGCGTCGCAGCGGACCGATATCGGCGAGTGTGAGTAAAGACACATTTAGGACGACCTCCTGTTGGGTACTGCGCGGGCACCCCGGTGCGAACCGTGCATGCCGGTAACATCACGCCAAGCGCTACGGATCTCCTAGGGGGACGTATACGCGCGCGCTCCGGCGGCCCCGAGCCGCCGCAATTGCCGATAGTGGAGAGTTGATGCCGAGCTTGAACCAAGCAGATCTGCACGCGAGTGAACCAGCGGTCCGGGTGACGGACGTTCGGAAGTCGTTCGGCGATGTGCATGCACTGCAGGGGGTCAGCTTCGTTGCCGACCGCGCCTCCGTCCTCGGCATCCTCGGACCCAACGGCGCGGGCAAGACGACGATGGTGAAGATCCTGTCCACGCTGCTGCGCCCGGACTCCGGCACCGCCGTGGTCGCCGGTCACGACGTGCTCACGGACGCGGCGGGAGTGCGCCGGTCGATCATGATGACCGGTCAGTACGCCGCGCTCGATGAGAACCTCTCCGGCCGGGAAAACCTGGAACTGTTCGGTCGCCTGATGGGTCTGGCCAAGTCCGCCGCCCGCAAGCGCGCCGACATCCTGCTCGAGGAGTTCGATCTGGTGAGCGCGGGCCGCCGGGCGGTGCGCCACTACTCCGGCGGCATGCGTCGCCGGGTCGACATCGCGTGCGGTCTGGTGGTGCGGCCGGAGGTGGTGTTCCTCGACGAGCCGACCACCGGCCTCGATCCGCGCAGCCGCCAAGGCGTCTGGGATCTGGTGAACGCGCTGAAGGCCCAGGGCATCACGGTGCTGCTCACCACGCAGTACCTCGAGGAAGCCGACGTGCTCAGCGACAACATCATCGTCATCGACAAGGGCACGGTGATCGCCGAGGGCACCGCCGACGAGCTCAAGGAGAAGACCGGCGGCAGCTACTGCGAGGTGGTCCCGCTGGATCCGACGCAACTGCGCCCGACCGCCACCGCGCTCGGCGACCTGGTGCCCGTCGCGGTGCTGGCCGCCATCAACGGCGGCGACCGGCTCTCGATTCCGGCGCCGGAGGGCGCGGCCACGCTGACCGAGGCGCTGCGCCGGCTCGACACCGCGGGCATCCAGTTGGCCGACATCGCGTTGCGCAGGCCCTCACTCGACGACGTCTTCCTGTCCATCACCGGCCGCTCGGGCGGCACCGCGTGACAACCGCTACCGCTGCTCCCGACCGGGCCGCCGACGCGGCCGCGTTGTTCGCGGATCTACCCGAGGCCCGGCTGTCCTCGCTCGCGCAGTGGCGCGCGCTGTCCGGACGCATCGTCTGGACCATGGCCACCAAGGGCGAGCTGATCGTCGCGGTGATAACGCCGCTGGTGTTCACCCTCGGGTTCTATCTGCCGCTGCGCTTCGTGATGAAGTTCCAGGGCATCGACTACGCCCAGTACGTGATGCCGATCATCGTGTTGCAGACGATGGCCTTCACCATGATGTCGAACGCGCAGCTGGCCGCGTTCGAGGCGCTGACCGGGTTGAGTACCCGGATGCAGACGATGCCGATCGGCATGCTGGTTCCGTTGTCCGCGCGGATCGCGGCCGGGCTGGTTCGCTCGATCACCTCGCTGACCGCGGCGGTCCTCTTCGGCTACGTGATCGGATTCCGATTCGTCGCGGGCTTCGGCCAAGCGGCGTTGTTCTGTTTGTTCTCGTTGGCGATCGGTACCACGCTCGCGCTCGGCGCCGACGCGCTCGGCAGTTTGACCAAGAGCCCGGAATCGCTGAGTCAGGCGCTGACGCTGCCCACATTGATCTTCGGCATGCTGTCGTGCGGATTCGTCCCGGAACGCAACTTTCCGGCCTGGATCCAGGGTTTCGTGCGCAATCAGCCGGTCTCTCAGTTCTCCTTCGCGCTTCGTGACATGGCCGCGGGCGGGGTGAGCTGGCAGGTGTTGTGGGTACCGCTGGTCTGGGTGATCGGGCTCGCGCTCGTCTTCATCCCGCTGGCGATCTGGGCGAGCGTGAGGCGATCATGAATACCGTTGAGGCCCCCGTGGCGCCGATTGACGTGACCGACAAGATCTCGTGGAACACGCCGTTGCCGGAGGTGACCGCGAAACCCGAAAATTCGCTGAGCAACTGGGTCACGCACAGCCTGATCCAGTGCAAGCGATTGCTGCTGGTGTGGGCGCGCGATCCCGCGACGACGATTCAGACGCTGGTTTACCCGGCGTTGACCCTGCTGATGTTCAAGATCGTGCTCGGCAAGGCGATCACCGGCTACACCGGCCAGCCGAGCATCTACGCGCAGATGGCATTGCTCACGCTGGTCGCCGCGATGTCGGGCGCCGTTGTGAGCGCGCTCGGCTTCAAGGGTGAAAAGATGAACGGCCTGCTCGGCCGGTTCTGGACCATGCCGATTCACCGAGCGGCGGGTCTCACCGGACGCCTGCTTGCCGAGGCCGTCCGCGTCCTGGTCACCACCCTGTTCGTCATCGGCGTCGGCCTGCTGCTCGGCTTCCGGTTCAACCAGGGACCGCTCGCCGGTATCGCGCTGATCGGCATCCCGGTGCTGTTCGGTGTCGCCTTCGCCGTGCTCGTCACCGCGCTGGCCACCGTCACCGAGGGCGTGATGCTGGTGAACATCATCGGCATCATCAACACCCTGCTCATGTTCTTCAACACCGGCTTCGCACCGGCCATCGCCTATCCACCGTGGCTGCAGTCGACGGTTCAGAACCAGCCGATGAGCTGTGCGATCGACGCGATGCGTGGGTTGTCCTACGGCGGGCCGGTCGCGGATCCACTGATGAAGACCGTGCTGTGGACGCTCGGCCTGATCGTGCTGTTCACCTACCCCGCGGTCCGTGGTTATCGGCGTGCGGCGGAGACCGGCGCCTGATCGAAGTCGTAGTCCAGCCAGCGGTTGCGGTGGGTCCAGCCGACCAAGTCGTAGCGCCAGCGGAACGGCCAGGTGTGCGCGACGGTGTTGAATAACACCGCACCGAGGGCGGCGTAGTCGTCGTGCGCGGACAGCAGGGCGCGTTGTCCGCGAGGGGAAGCGGTGAAGAACGCATCGAACATGGCGATCGACTGTTCGGTGGTCAGGCGGCCCAGTCCCCATAGCCCGCGCATCCGCATCCAGTACACCAATCGGGCTCGGCGCGGCCACAGTTCGGCGACCGGGTCGCGACCCTGCCGCAATGCGGTGATCGCGGTGTCCACCAGGGCAAGGGAGTCGGCGACGCTGTAGCCGGTGCAGGGATGCATCATGCCGCCGCGTGAACCGAACGGAACGGCCTGCGCGACACCATTTTTCGGCGGCGGCTGATCCAGCGGATAGTGCGCGGCCTCGGTCGGCTCGTCACCGGTGAGCCGGATGCCGTGCGCGGCAAGGCGATTCAGCGTGCGTTTGCGCAGCTCATGCTGCGGCATGCCGCCACGGAGGCCGAGGCTGGTCTCCTCGAATATCACGGTGCCGTCGCCGAGCGGAACGGAGTAGAGGAACGAGGGCGGCTCGTCGGGTCCGGCCCCGTTCTCCGGCCGCCAGTCCAGCAGCAGGCCTTCGCCTTCCTCGACCATCGGCGCGGCCGTTTCGGCGGCGACGAAGATGCCGTGCGCGCTCGCGGCCCGGCGCCGGCCGAGGGTGGGCAGGCCGCGGGTATCGAACACCGCGGCCGCGGTGATCGTGGTGCCGTCGGCGAGTTCGACGACGTGCGCGTCGACCCGGGTGGCGCGCCCGGTGTATACGGTGGCGTCGTCGAGTGGGAGTGCCTCGCGCAGGCCGGTTTTCGACAGCACGCAGTAGGGGCGATCGATGCGATGTTCGGACTTGGCCCAGACCGTCGGCCGCGCGATGGTGCTCGCGATCGCGCTGGAAGGCAGCCAGTCCGGTAGCTCGTCGACCCAGCAGGAGTAGGTGGGCGGCCACAGCCGATCCGGTCGCGGATCGACGGCGGTCACGCTGAGCCCGGCCCGCATCGCGCGATGCGCCAGCGCTCGGCCGGTCGGGCCGAGCCCGACCACGCACACGTCGACATCGCGGACCGCGCTGACACTCATAAGGGCATTCAATCCGCTGCGGCGGGGGCGACGCAACTACCCCCGGTACGCCGAGCCCCCGGAAATCGGGCCTCCCGGCAAAGCAAACATAGTGAAAGCACGCATTCCGACAATTGCGTGTATTCATGCCCCCAGAATTGGTGGCCCTGCAACTTCAGTGATGAAAAGGTGCTGTTTCTCCCCGTAGTCTTGGCGCCGTACGCGGGTGGTTTCCGTGTTCAAGAGAAGGGGAATCATGAGAGGCGGCTGGCTAAGTGTGCTTGCGGTCACAGTCGGTGCAGCTGTTATAGCAATTATGCCTGCGCCTGCGCACGGGGCGCCGGTGGAGTCATCGATTGTTTCGGTGCAAGAGCATGATGCGCGAAAGCTTACGTTGACAATTCATTCCGCCGCGATGGATCGCGATATCCAGGTGGAGACGCAGCGCGCGGCCGACACCAGCGTGCCGCGTCCGGTGCTCTACCTGCTGCAGGGCGCGAGCGGCGGCGAGGACGGCGTCACGTGGGCGACGGAAACCGATGCGATGCAGTTCCTTTCGACCAAGAACGTGCATGTGGTCTCGCCGATCGGCGGCATGTTCAGCTACTACGCGGACTGGGTCAACGACGATCCGCGGCTGGGTCGCCAGAAGTGGAAGACCTTCCTGACCCGCGAATTGCCGCCCCTGATCGATAAATACTTCGCGACCAACGGCCGCAACGGGATCGCCGGCTTCTCGATGGCCGGCACCACCACCCTCGCGCTCGCCGCCACCAGCGGCGATCTGTACTCCAGCGTGGCCGCCTACAGCGGCTGCGCGCAGATCAGCGACCCGGTCGGTCAGGAGTTCGTCCGGCTCACCGTGGAGACCTGGGGTTGGGCGAACGTGTCCAATATGTATGGCGCGCAAGGCGATCCGCGCTGGGCCGCGAACGACCCGTACGTGCAGGCCGAGGGGCTGCGTGGCAAGTCCATCTACATTTCCAGCGGCGGCGGGCTGCCCGGGAAGTACGACGAATTGAACGGCAAGTACGCACTGCCCGGCGTCGACGGTTACGCGGCCCAGCTCATCAAGGGCGGTGTCATCGAGGCGGGCACGAATTACTGCTCACGGAATATGCAGACCCGCCTGAATTCCTTGGGCATTCCGGCAACTTATGATATTCACCCGGACGGCACCCATTCTTGGGGTTATTGGGAAGACGCGTTGAAGAACTCGTGGCCTGCGCTGTCTGCTCCGTTGGGAATGTAGGAATGTGGATTCGGAAACAGGCCGCGAGAATCGCAGGCCTGACCCTCGCTGTCGCCTGCGCGGCGGTATTGCACGCACCGGCCGCGGCGGCCGCACCTCCCACCCCGGCATTCGCGGGCGCGAATGACTGGGCCTGCCACCCCTCGGCCGAGCGGCCGAATCCGGTGGTGCTGGTGCATGGTTCCGGCACCGACGCGGCCAACAGTTTCGCCCTGCTCGCGCCGCTACTGCGGGCCGAAGGCCACTGCGTGTTCGCGGCGAATCTGGGACCGACGCCCGGGTTGCGTGACGTGGTCAGTGGCCAAGCCGGTTCCGGCACAATGGGTATCGGCCCGGTCGGTGCCGCGATGCTCGGCCGCACCATCTACGGCGTCGGCGACATCGACCGAATGGCCACCGACCTGAACGATGTCGTGCAGGCCGTGCGGAGCGCCACCGGCGCTCGTCAGGTCGCGCTCGTCGGCCACTCCACCGGGGGCAATGTCATCCGCCAGTACCTGCGCGCGCAGGGCACGGCCGCGGTGGCGCAGGTGATCACCCTCGGCACCCCGTATCGGGGCTCGACCTGGGCCGGACTCCGCACGAACTATCCGGATCTCGCCTCACTCGGCTTGGAGAACGAGCAGATCGCGGCCCAGGTCTTCGGAACTCCGGGACAGCAACAGGTGGTTGGGTCACCGCTGCTGAACCGGCTGAACGCGGGAGGCGAGACCGTGCCCGGTGTCCGGTACACGGCCCTCGCCTCCCGCGCCGACGAGATCATCACTCCGCAGGAGACCGCGTTGCTCACCGCGCCAACGGGCGACAATCGCAACGTCTGGCTGCAAGACGGCTGCCCGGCCGACATCGCCAATCACAGTGGCCTGCTCGGGGATACGCGTGTCGCCGCGGTAGTGCTCAGCGCACTGGCGAACGACACGCGCGCGCTGCCCTGCTGAGGAGCTACGCCGGGGTGACCCAGGTGGTGATGTCGGCGTGCACGACCTCCAGGCCGTGCTTGTCGTAGACCGAGACCGGCACGATCAGGTTCTGGCCCGCGGTGATCGTCGTGAAGTCGGGGATCTGGTCCAGCTTCGCGACGGCCCGCAGGCTGGTCTCCGCCTTGGCCAGGTATTGCACGTTCATCGCCTTCGGGATCCAGCGGTGGGTGCTCGGCACGGTCGCCTCGCTGAGCATGCCCATCGCCACCTCGGCCAGGTTGCACGCCGCGATGGCGTGGTAGGTGCCGAGGTGGTTGTGAATGCCGAACCACTTCGGCGAGGTCACCTCGCACAGCCCCGGCTCGAGGCGAACGACGCTCGGCAGCACCGTGCCGAAATACGGCACTCTGGCCACCATGCCCAGCGAGAACAGGGTGTGGCCGAGCCGGTTGTCCGGCAGCTTCTTCCAGCTGCGGAGGGTCGCAGTCTCTTTCGTCATGCGCTCATCTTACTGCGGAGTAAGTTCGGGCTGTCGAGTGTGCCGCAACTCACCCGGAAAATGGCGATCTCGACTATTCGGACATGTGACCGACTTGCTAGGTTATTGCGTTGCGTCGATCTGTGACGCGACTGGGGGCCACCACCATTTCTGTTGGTGTGCAGGAAAACTGGAGTTCTGAACATGCGTATTCGTACTGTCGTCGCCGGGGCCGTCACGGCGCTCGGACTTGCCGTGCTCGGCGCGACGACCGCGGGCCAGGCCGCCGCCGTGTCGCCGGAGTTCGCGCCGGAGATGGGTATCTACGGGATCTTGGACCTCAACCACTCGGAGACCGTCGCCCTCAGTAACAGCCCGATCCCCGCCATGCTCGACGGACTCTGGATGAGCAACGGCCTGATCGACGCCGACCCGACCTCGTGGTTGGTCGGCGCGGACGGGTCGCTGGAGTACGGCAACATCTCCGACGTCATCGCCGAAGCCGCCGAGACGCCAGGCGGCATGGTGGCCATCGGCATCGTCGATCCGGTCCGGCTCTTTCACGGCCGAGTCGATCCGGCCGATGCCAACCGGAACCTGCTCGTGTATCAGGGCCTGCGCTGATCCGTGCGTGGCCGAGGTCGTAACCCGGCCGGATTCGGCCGAGTGAGCGAGCGGCGGCGGGGGTGACGGTTCCTCGGAATCGCCACCTCCCTCGCCCGTCCTGGCTTCGCCGTCATGCCGATGACCTGGGCGCAGCCGCTCGCGGGGGGCGGATTTGAAGTAGCCGACCGCGTCGGGCATACTGTTCGGGTTGCCTTGTACCAGTGCCGTGCCTGTTTCCGTGTGAGACGGGATGGCTAGGCGAGGCGAGTACCAACAATCGTGTATCTCACTGGGTAAACCGGTGTGGGTACGTCCGGGAACACGGTTCCAGGCCTGAGACGAAGTTAGATCCAGGGCCGAGGAATGAGCGGATGGGCGACACGCCCGACCGCGTGGACCGGAGAACCATGACAGATGAACAGCGGCGAGGATCGAGCATGCGTGCTTGGTCGCGGTCTCACGTGAGACGTCTTCGTGTGTTCGGGCTGTGCAAATTGAGGGTGGTACGGAAGCCAGCTTCCGGATCACGAAGGTATAAGCGGAGAAAAGGACACTTAGCGTGGCGGGACAGAAGATCCGCATCAGGCTCAAGGCCTACGACCACGAGGCGATCGACGCGTCAGCGCGCAAGATCGTTGAGACGGTGACCCGCACTGGGGCCCGTGTCGTCGGGCCGGTGCCGTTGCCGACCGAGAAGAACGTGTACTGCGTCATCCGTTCGCCGCACAAGTACAAGGACTCGCGCGAGCACTTCGAGATGCGTACGCACAAGCGGCTTATCGACATCCTCGACCCGACGCCGAAGACGGTCGACGCGCTGATGCGCATCGACCTGCCGGCCAGCGTCGACGTCAACATTCAGTGACGGGGACTGGAGATATGACTGACAACAAGAACAGGCCCGCGGCGGGCATCCTTGGCACCAAGCTCGGGATGACCCAGGTGTTCGACGAGAAGAATCGCGTCGTCCCCGTGACCGTCATCAAGGCCGGACCGAACGTAATCACCCAGATCCGCACCGTGGAACGCGACGGCTACAGCGCCGTTCAGGTTGCCTTCGGCGCCATCGACCCGCGCAAGGTGAACAAGCCGGTCTCCGGCCAGTTCGCCAAGGCCGGTGTCACCCCGCGTCGCCACGTTGCCGAGATCCGCGTCGCCGACGCGTCCACCTTCGAGGTCGGCCAGGAGATCAACGCCGACGTCTTCGAAGAGGGCGCCTACGTCGATGTGACGGGTACCAGCAAGGGCAAGGGCTTCGCCGGCACCATGAAGCGTCACGGCTTCGCCGGTCAGGGCGCTTCGCACGGTGCGCAGGCTGTGCACCGTCGTCCCGGCTCCATCGGTGGCTGCGCCACCCCCGGCCGCGTGTTCAAGGGCATGCGCATGTCGGGCCGGATGGGCAACGACCGCGTCACCACGCAGAACCTGTCGGTTCACAAGGTTGACGCCGAAAACGGCCTGCTGCTGATCAAGGGCGCGATCCCGGGTCGCCGCGGCAACGTCGTGATCGTCAAGAGCGCAGTGAAGGGTGGTGCGCACGCATGACCAGCCTGGAGAAGAAGGCCAACCTGACCCTTCCGGTCAAGGAGCTGGGCGGCAAGACCAATGGCACCGTCGAACTCCCCTCGGAGATCTTCGACGTGACCGCGAACATCTCGCTGATGCACCAGGTGGTCATCGCGCAGCTGGCCGCGGCCCGCCAGGGCACGCACTCCACCAAGACCCGCGGTGAAGTCCGCGGTGGTGGTAAGAAGCCGTACCGGCAGAAGGGCACCGGCCGCGCCCGTCAGGGCTCGACCCGCGCGCCGCAGTTCACCGGTGGTGGCGTCGTGCACGGCCCGCAGCCGCGCGACTACAGCCAGCGCACCCCCAAGAAGATGATCCGCGCCGCACTGCGTGGAGCACTTTCGGACCGGGCGCGTAACGAGCGCATCCACGTGATCACCGAACTGGTTGCCGGGCAGGACCCGTCCACCAAGACGGCCAAGAGCTTCCTCGCGGAGCTGTCGGACCGCAAGAAGTTCCTCCTCGTCCTCGGACGTGAGGACGTCGCGGCCTGGAAGAGCGTGCAGAACCTCGAGTTCGTGCACCCGATCGCGCCGGACCAGCTCAACACCTATGACGTGCTGGAAAGCGACGAGGTCGTGTTCAGCGTGGAGGCACTCAACGCCTTCGTGCACGGCCCCGCCGAGGCGGCACAGGAGGAGAGCAAGTGACCACCATCGCCGACCCCCGCGACATTCTGCTTGCGCCGGTCATCTCGGAGAAGTCCTACGGACTCATCGAGGAAGGCACCTACACCTTCATCGTGCACCCGGATTCCAACAAGACGCAGATCAAGATCGCCGTCGAGAAGGTCTTCGGTGTCACGGTTACCAGCGTCAACACCGCCAACCGTCAGGGCAAGCGCAAGCGGACCCGCTTCGGTTACGGCAAGCGCAAGAACACCAAGCGCGCGCTCGTGACCATCTCGGCCGACAGCAAGCCCATCGAGATCTTCGGAGGCCCGGTCGCGTAAGCGCCTGGGACTCCAGAAAGAAGAGAAGAACTCATGGCAATTCGTAAGTACAAGCCGACAACCCCCGGTCGCCGCGGGTCGTCCGTTTCGGACTTCGCTGAGATCACTCGGTCGACCCCCGAGAAGTCGCTGATCCGTCCGCTGCACAGCAAGGGTGGTCGTAATGCGCATGGTCGCATCACCACCCGGCACCGCGGTGGCGGCCACAAGCGGGCCTACCGTCTGATCGACTTCCGTCGACTGGACAAGGACGGCATCCCGGCCAAGGTCGCACACATCGAGTACGACCCGAACCGCACCGCGAACATCGCGCTGCTCCACTTCGTGGACGGCGAGAAGCGATACATCATCGCGCCCAAGGGCATCGCGCAGGGCACCCCGATCGAGTCCGGCCCCACGGCCGACATCAAGCCGGGTAACAACCTGCCGCTGCGCAACATCCCGACCGGTACCACCATCCATGCGGTGGAGCTGCGTCCGGGCGGCGGCGCGAAGATGGCTCGTTCGGCCGGATCCAGCATCCAGCTGCTCGGTAAGGAAGGCACCTACGCCACGCTGCGTATGCCGTCCGGTGAAATCCGTCGCGTCGACGTGCGCTGCCGCGCCACCGTCGGCGAGGTCGGCAACGCCGAGCAGTCGAACATCAACTGGGGCAAGGCCGGCCGCATGCGCTGGAAGGGCCGTCGCCCCACCGTCCGTGGTGTCGTGATGAACCCGGTCGACCACCCGCACGGTGGTGGTGAAGGTAAGACCTCCGGTGGTCGCCACCCGGTCTCGCCGTGGGGACAGCCGGAAGGCCGTACCCGCAAGCCCAACCGCCCGAGCGACAAGCTCATCGTCCGCCGCCGCAAGTCCGGCAAGAACAAGCGCTGAAGGAGGAGGTAAGAAATGCCACGCAGCCTCAAGAAAGGCCCGTTCGTCGACGACCACCTCCTCGCGAAGGTGGACGTGCAGAACGAGAAGGGCACGAAGCAGGTCATCAAGACCTGGTCGCGTCGTTCGACCATCATCCCCGATTTCATCGGCCACACCTTCGCCGTCCATGACGGTCGCAAGCACGTGCCGGTGTTCGTCTCGGACAACATGGTCGGGCACAAGCTCGGTGAGTTCGCGCCGACCAGGACGTTCCGAAGCCACATCAAGGACGACCGGAAGAGCAAGCGGCGATGACGACTGAGACTCAGAACCCGACCGCACGCGCAACGGCCAAGCACGTTCGCGTGACCCCGATGAAGGCTCGCCGTGTCGTGGACCTGGTCCGCGGCAAGCGGGTCGAGGACGCACTCGCGATCCTGCGGTTCGCGCCGCAAGCCGCGAGCGAGCCGGTTGCCAAGGTCGTGGCCAGCGCCGCGGCGAACGCCGAGAACAACCTCGGCCTGAACCCGGCCACCCTGGTCATCTCGACGGCCTACGTCGACGAGGGCGCGACCATGAAGCGGTTCCAGCCGCGTGCCCAGGGTCGTGCGTTCCGTATTCGCAAGCGCACCAGCCACATCACCATCGAGGTCGAGAGCATCCCCACCGCCGGTGGAGCAACTCGCAACCGCCGGAAGGGAGGGGCAAAGTAAATGGGACAGAAAATCAATCCCCATGGCTTCCGCCTCGGTATCACCACCGACTGGAAGTCGCGTTGGTACGCGGACAAGCAGTACGCGGACTACGTCAAGGAAGATGTCGCCATCCGTAAGCTCCTCGCCACCGGCATGGAGCGGGCGGGCATCTCCAAGGTGGAGATCGAGCGCACCCGTGATCGGGTTCGCGTCGATATCCACACCGCTCGTCCTGGCATCGTCATCGGCCGCCGTGGCGCCGAAGCCGATCGCATCCGGGCCGAGCTGGAGAAGCTCACCAAGAAGCAGGTGCAGCTGAACATCCTCGAGGTCAAGAACCCCGAATCGGATGCGCAGCTCGTTGCTCAGGCCGTGGCCGAGCAGCTGTCCAACCGCGTGGCGTTCCGTCGTGCGATGCGTAAGGCCATCCAGTCGGCCATGCGTTCGCCGAACGTCAAGGGCATCCGCGTGCAGTGCTCGGGCCGCCTCGGTGGCGCCGAAATGTCGCGCTCGGAGTTCTACCGCGAGGGTCGCGTCCCGCTGCACACGCTGCGTGCCGACATCGACTACGGCCTCTACGAGGCCAAGACCACCTTCGGTCGCATCGGCGTGAAGGTCTGGATCTACAAGGGCGACATCGTCGGTGGCAAGCGTGAGCTCGCCGCCGCCAGCGCTCCGGCAGGCGATCGTGATCGTCCGCGCCGCGAGCGTCCGTCTCGCCCGCGTCGGTCCGGCTCCGCCGGTACCACGGCGACCAGCACCGAGGCCGGGCGCGCCGCCACCGCGGTGGTGGACGCTCCGGCAGAGACACAGGAGGGCTGACGCAATGCTGATGCCTCGTAAGGTCAAGCACCGCAAGCAGCACCACCCCGGTCGTTCCGGCATGGCCAAGGGCGGCACCTCGGTGGCCTTCGGCGAGTACGGGATCCAGGCGCTGGAGCCTGCTTACGTGACCAACCGGCAGATCGAGTCGGCACGTATCGCGATGACCCGCCACATCAAGCGTGGCGGCAAGATCTGGATCAACATCTACCCGGATCGCCCGCTCACCAAGAAGCCTGCCGAAACCCGCATGGGTTCCGGTAAGGGTTCGCCGGAGTGGTGGATCGCGAACGTCAAGCCCGGCCGCGTGATGTTCGAGATGAGTTACCCCAGTGAGGAGATCGCTCGCGAGGCCCTGCGCCGCGCGATGCACAAGCTCCCGATGAAGTGCAGGATCGTGACCAGGGAGGAGCAGTTCTGATGGCTACCGAAACACCGGCCGCAGAGCTCCGCGAGCTCACCGAAGAAGAGTTGGTGCAGAAGCTGCGCGACTCCAAGGAAGAGCTGTTCAACCTGCGCTTCCAGATGGCGACGGGTCAGCTGGACAACAACCGTCGGCTGCGCGTGGTTCGTCACGAGATCGCGCGCATCTACACGGTCATGCGCGAGCGCGAGCTCGGTCTGGCCTCCGGACCCGCTGACAAGGGAGATGCGGCATGAGCGAACAGAAAGAAGAGCAGCGCGCCAGCCGCAAGGTTCGGGTCGGTTACGTTGTCTCGGACAAGATGACCAAGACGATTGTCGTCGAGCTGGAAGACCGTAACCGGCACAAGCTCTACGGCAAGATCATTCGCACCACCTCCAAGGTGAAGGCGCATGACGAGAACGAGATCGCCGGCATCGGCGACCGCGTCCAGCTGATGGAGACCCGACCGCTGTCGGCGACCAAGCGCTGGCGTCTGGTCGAGGTGCTGGAGAAGGCCAAGTAAGCCTTTCCGGTCTGTATGTCGAAGGCCCGCTTCCCGTTTGGGAGGCGGGCCTTTGGCGTTTCTGAAGCTGATCGCGATGTCCACGTCGTTTTCACGTGGTCCACGTGATATCCTGTGGCATGACCAGAAGGAATCTGACGCTTCAGTTGGATGAAGAGGTTATCGCGCAGGCGAAGGTGATCGCGGCCAGGCAGGGCACCTCGGTTAGCGCGCTATTGGCGCAACAGGTGCGCCAGATCGCCGCCGATTACGCGCGTTACGAAGCCGCGAAGGTTCAGGCGTTGGAGCTCATGGCGGAGGCGGCGAGGCGGGGGAGCGGTGGTCGCGTCACGTGGCGGCGCGAAGACCTGTACGACCGCGACGAGGCTCGGGTCTGATGAACTCGGAACGAGTTTTTGTAGATACCAACGTCCTGCTCTATGCCTATGAGCCCGGCGACGACAATCGCAGCACGATCGCGCGTACCGTCCTCGCGGATCTATGGGAGCGCCAAGTCGGGTTACTGAGCACCCAAGTCCTGCAGGAGTTCTATTCCGTCGCCACCCGTAAGTTCAAGCCGCCCATGACCGCATCCGAGGCGCGCCGCGTCATCGCGTTGTACAGCGAATGGTGTGCCCGCGACACGGATCCCTTGATCGTCATGAACGCCTCATTCCTGATGGAGACACACAAGGTGTCCTGGTGGGATGCGTTGATCATTGAGGCGGCGTCTCAGTCGGGTGCGAAATATCTACTGTCGGAAGACCTTCAGCACGGTCGCGACTTCCTCGGCCTCGAGGTTCGAAATCCCTTCCTCGAACCCGCGAACTAGCCGGACAGCCACAGCTCGCCGATCCCTGCTTGTAGTGTCGTATTGGCGGCGAAACTGCGTCGATGCACCTGGCTTCGGTAGCAGCGTCGGCCGATGCGGAGGTGGGATTGTTGGTGCAGCCATATGATCGGGCGCTGTTGCGGAAGCATTTGCTGCAGACTCGGATAGCGGGGGATGTCGCGACGCCGCGAGAGGGGAACCTGGCGCACTACCGCAGGATGGTGGCGAAAGATCCCGGGTATCAGTTCGGGTTGGTGTTGAAGGATTGGACGTTCGACGAGACGCTGGACATGATGGCACGGCTGTGCGGAGTCAACCCCGATCCGCGGCACCGGCAAGGAGCCGACACCATCGGCGTGGATCTGACCATCGCGGCACTCGATGAGATGGGTGCCAGGATCGGGCGTGCGGCACGCGATCAGGAGACGGTGCTGCTGGCGACCGGTCACCCCGGTCCGCTGATGGGGGTTTATCGAGCGGTCGAGGATGCGCTGCATGCCGCGGGCTGCACGGTGCTGACGCCGGCGGCCGGATGGTCGTACCAGGTCATCACCGCGAACGGCTCGCGGGTCCGCGAAATCGTCTATACCTCAGGCGTTGCCGCACTCAGCACCGGCGGTCGATTCCAGCACACGCACGACCCGAACCCGATGCAGGCCATGCTGCAGGAACTGCGGGACAGCCCCGAACCCGGCAGCTGGCCCGACCTCGTCATCGCCGACCACGGCTGGGCCGGCACCGCGGGCGAAGCGGGCATCGACACCGTCGGCTTCGCCGACTCCAACGACCCCGCCCTCTTCGCAGGTCACGCCGAAGGCAAAATCGCCGTCACCGTCCCCCTCGACGACGGCGTCTTCCCCGAGTACTACGAGCCTATGACGGACTATCTGCTCGGTCGCGCCGGTCTCGCGGACTGAACTCGGCCCACGCTCGGTCAGCGGCGTTGAGGACATTTACAAGTTCAAGTGAGTCATATGGTCGCTGTCGAAGATCGTTTAACGACCATATGACTCGCCTCGATGCTCGCCACCGCACGGCGGGAGGTGTTCTCGGGTGAGGTGAAAGGTGTACCACCGCTTGCTCGTTCGGTGGTGCGGCGGCGGCACGCCGTGGTGGCAGAATTCATGGGATAAATCGGTGGCGGCTTGTCGGTGGGGCGTGACAAGCTCGGTTGGTGCGGTCCTATCGGGTGGTGTTGTCGAGTGCGGCGGTGCGTAATGTACTGCTGCTCGGGGCCTTGGTGCGCATCCCGTTCTTCGCCGGGGCGGTGCTGCTCGCGCTACATGTAGTGCAGACCCTGCACGGCTCGTATGTGCAGGCCGGCGCGCTGAGCACGATCGTCACCGTCTGCATCGCGCTGAGCGGACCGTGGCGCGGGCGGCTGCTCGATCGGTTCGGGCTGCGCCGCACCATCGCGCCGTCCATTCTGGTTGGCGCGGCGTGCTGGTCGATCGCGCCGTTCGTCGACTACGTTCCGCTGCTCATCCTCGCCGCCATCGCCGGGCTCTTCGACGTGCCGATCTTCACGGTGGTCCGGCAGGCGGTCATCGCCGCGACGACCGAGCAGAACAGGCAGCCCGCGCTCGCGCTGGAAGCGGTGTCCGTCGAGTGCGCGTTCATGGTCGGGCCGATCATCGGTGTCGCCGCCGCTGGTATCTGGTCGACGACGATGGTGTTGTTCTTCGTCCAAATGACTTTGGTGCTCGCGGGCATCCTGCTCTGGGTGCGGAACCCGCCGCTGCGCTCCGCCGCCGACGCCGACAGCGCTAGTTCCGCCGCCGTCCCGCGCCGCAGCTGGTTTCGCCTCGAATTCGTCGCCCTGTGCGTCGGCGCCAGCGCGGCCATCGCCGTCCTGGCCGGCTCCGAACTGACCTTCGTCTCCGCTATCCGCGAGTTCGGCGCGCAACAGTGGCTCGGCGTGGTCCTGGCCGTCTGGGGCTTCGGCTCGGTGGTCGGCGGCCTCATCTACGGCGCGCTACACCGCCCCATTTCGACCTACCTCCTGCTCGCCGGCCTCGGCGCGGTCACCGTCCCGATGGCCTTCGCCATCGGCCCCATCTCCCTCGCCGTCACCGGCCTCATCGCCGGATTCTTCTGCGCCCCAACAATTACCGCCTCGATCGATCAAATGAGCCGGATAGTCCCCGAGGGCGGCCGCGGTGAAGCCATCGGCTGGCACTCCGCCGCCCTCACCCTCGGCAACGGCATCGGCAGCTCACTGGCGGGCATCGCCATCGATGCGGGCGGCTTCCCCGCAGGCTTCGCCGCCGCCGCAACCCTGGGCATAGGAATAGGCCTAGGCATCCCCCTACTCCTCACCCTCCGCGACCGCCGCCGCCTCGCAACCTCCAAACCAGCGGCCACCACCCAAGTCAACGCCTGAACCTACATGCCGGCCTTGGCTCGGGTGACCGCGAGCGGTTCGTCGTCTGGAATCTCTTCGCCGGTAAGTAACTTCGCCGCTTTGCGAACAACCCGACGGTAGCTTTCCCGATCACTCTGCAGGAGCGCGGTGCGGCGCCAGTGTTCAACGGTGCGGAACAGTTCTGTTAGATCGAGGCTCTCGCGTGCATAGGTAAGTGCCTGGGCGTACGCGGAATCGAACTCGGCACGGTCAGTGGGAAACAGCGCCGAGCGGATGTCCTGAGGCGACGCGCTCGGGCGCAGTGGATGCCCGCTACTCGGCTGCCCGTCGTAGGCATACGTGGCGGTCATGTTTCTAACGACAGCTGCTCTGATTTCGCCCACAGAGGTCATTCGGTGTCCGGTGTCGTACAGACGGGTGGATGTTGAGCCTAGGTCTTGCGCTATACGTATACATCTACATATAGTGAGCGGGAACGGGGCGCTGGGATGCGGCGGCACGGGAAATGGCAGAACCGGATCTGAGGGGGTCGACGGGAACTGATGAGGGGTCCGTCGACTGGAGGATCTATGCGCGCATGCGCAATCACTTATGGATGGAGTCATCATGGATACACAGCATGTGGTTGGTGAGGTTGCGAAGGGCGAGCCGGACGAGTTCCGGGAAGTGGTGGTGAAGGTGGGGCCCGGGGGCGGGCGTGCGCATCGGTTTGTCGGGCGGCTGCTGGGGGAGTCGACGCAGTTCACCAGGGTCGGGGTCGAGCTGGTCCGGGTCTACCTGGGCCGCAAGGGCAAGTACGCGGTGCATAAGAAGACGACGGACTGGACCGACTTCTCGGTGATGTCCGACTGGGTCAAGGAATTGAAGAAGAAGGACTGGCGCAACGGGTTGGAACTCGACCTCGACGACCAGAGCTGGAGCGACTCCACTCTGGAGGTGGTGGATTCATTCGAGGAACTGCGGGATCGAATTCCGGCCAGGATCTACCGCACCCTCGTCGACACGACCGACCACCCACCGATCGAGGATCTCGACATCTGAGCCCCGGCTCGGATACCGAAAGGACTTGTCCCCCATGTTTGCTCGACTCGGGCAGTTGGTCGTGCACCATCCGTGGAAGGTGATCGGCCTGTGGCTGCTCATCATCGTCGGTGTGGTGGCTACGGCGCCGCAACTCACCTCGACCACCGACCAATCCGACTTCCTGCCTTCGCATTACGAGTCCATTCAGGCACTCGATATGCAGCAGAAGGCATTTCCGCAAAGCGCGGCGCCCGCGGCGCTGATCGTTGTCGCGCGTGCCGACGGCGCGCCGCTGAGCGACGGAGACGTGGCCTCGGTCGCGTCGATCGGCGCGAAGCTCACCGACGCGAAAATCAAGGATGTCACCGGATTACAGGCGATCCCACCGTCGGAGAACCGGCTGATCCAGGTGATCGCGGTGCAGCTGACGAAGATAACCAGCGCGAGTGACACGACGCAGAGCGACGCGGTCAAGGCACTGCGCAGCGAGCTGAAGGCGCAGGTGCAGAACACCGACCTGAAGGCGGGCATCACCGGTCAGGCAGCACAGATGCTGGATCAGGTTGAGTCGAGCAACAAGGGCATGGCCATCATCGGCGCCGCGACGATCATCTTGATCCTGGTGCTGTTGCTGATCATCTTCCGCAGCCCGGTGATCGCGCTGCTGCCGATCGTCACCATCGGCGCGGTCTCCAGTGTGGTGACCGGACTGATCGCCATGGTGGCCAAGGCTTTCGACCTCGAGATCGACAGTTCGGTGAACGCCATCCTGCTGGTGGTGCTGTTCGGCGTCGGCACCGACTACATCCTGTTCCTGATGTTCCGCTATCGGGAACGGCTGCGTGCGGGGGAGGACCCGAAGACCGCGATGGTCAGTGCCGTCACCCGAGTCGGCGAGGCCATCACCTCCGCGGCAGCCGCGGTGATCATCGCGTTCATGGCGCTGACCCTGTCCACCCTCGGCATGTTCCGGGCGCTGGGTCCGGCTCTGGCGATCGCGGTCGCGGTGGCGCTGCTGGCCGGGCTGACGTTGGTCCCCGCCGTCGTTTCGCTGTTGGGTACCAAGGTGTTCTGGCCGTCCAAGGCGTGGCAGTCGGAGCCGAAGGGTGCCCGATTCGGCGCGCTGGGCGCCGCGCTGGGGCGTCGGCCCGCGGTGTTCGCCGTGGTCGCCGGTGGCGTGCTCGTCGCGCTCGGCATCGTGGCCGTCGGGTTCAATCCGACCTTCGATCTGAGTTCGGGCTCGACCTCGAGTTCGTCCGAATCGGTGGTCTACAACAAGGAATTGCTCAAGGGCATGCCCGCCGGTGCCACTCAGCCCTCGGACGTGCTGCTTCGATCGACCGAAGGCGCGCTGACCAGCGATCAGCTCACGTCCTACCGTGCGGCGCTGACCGCGGTGCCCGGCGTGGGCCAGGTGGCCGAGCCGCTGTTGTCCGCGGACAAGGCCACGGCCAACTTCCAAGTGACGCTCACCTCCGCTCCCGAATCGGACGCGGCGATCGAGACGGTCCGCAGTCCGCTGCGGGATGCCGCGCACGCGGCGGCGCCGGCCGGCACAACCGCGGCGGTCGGCGGCATGACGGCGGTCTTCGTGGACTTCCAGGCCGCGATGAACCACGATTACGCCATCGTGTTCCCGGTGGCCGCCATTTTGATCATGATCGTGCTCGCCCTGCTGCTGCGCAGCCTGGTCGCGCCGTGGTATCTGATGGCGTCGGTGTTCCTCGGGTTCGCCGCGACGCTCGGCGCCGCGGTGCTGGTGTTCCAGCACATTCAGGGTGAATCCGGGCTGATCTTCACGCTGCCGGTGATCATGTACCTGTTCGTGGTCGCGCTCGGCACCGACTACAACATCCTGATGGTGGCGCGATTGCGGGAAGAGGCGCGCGCGGGGCACGAGCCGAAACAGGCTGCGGCACTTGCGCTGCGGCACACGGGCCCGACGGTCGCGGCGGCGGGCTTGATCCTGGCCGGGACCTTCGCCTCGATGATGTTGGCGGGCAACAATGTGCTCTCGCAGATGGGATTCGCCATCTCGGTCGGCATCGCGATCGCCGCGTTCGTGATGGCGATGTTCTTCACCCCGGCGCTGACGGCGCTGCTCGGGCATCGAGCCTGGTGGCCGGGGCACGGTGACGAGAAGTCCGGGTCGCCCGAGCGGGGCGAGTCGCGCTACCCCGCGCGAGACGATCGCACGCTGACCGTGCCAAGTGGTGCGCCCGGCGGGGGTTGGCCGAACACCGGTGAACGGCGGTAAGTAAGACGAACGGGCTGTCCTCCAGAATTACTGGAGGACAGCCCGTTTCGCTGTCCGGGGGCCTTGCTGGTCGAGCGGTGGTTCGTGAAAGTCAGCCGCTGATGGCGTAGGGTCGGCGGACCTTGATCCCCGCCTCGACCGCCCGGGCCACGGCGGCACGGGAGACGCCGACCTCGTTGGCGATGCCAGGAGTCAGCCAGGATTCGTCGGCAAGCCGAAAGATCTGCGTGAGTTGCTCGACCGAAAGATTCGACATTCCGCGACGGGTGATCTCGTGTGCGAGAGCGGTGATTTCGTCGTCCTCATCGATCTCGTCCTCGTCGTCCACCAGCTCCGGCTCCACCTCGACCGGCGGGCGGGCGACGATGCTGGCAGGCTCGGTGCGCAGGGCGGGACGCGGCGGCTCTGGGTTCTCGTCGAAGACGAGTTGTTCGACCTCGGTTTCGGCGACGCTGGGCGCGGCCGGCTTGCGGCGGGCTGGGTTGGCGCGAGAAGCGGACTCACCCGAGATCGACTGGGCGACGGTGTCGGCGATCGTTGCGGCGGCCTTACGAATGGGGTCACCAGTGTGAGGCTCTTCTGGCTCGTCGCCGCGATGGGCGTCGGTGGTTGTTTCGGAGGCCGGAGCGACGGTGTCAGGATCGGTGCGTTCACGCGGGATGTCGTTCACCGGAAATAGCTGCATGGCATGCCCGTTGAGCCCGGCGTGTCCGTTGGTTTGCGTCGTGTCGCCGTTGGCCGGTGTGCGGTTGGTCCCGTTGACCGGCTGGCCGTTGATCGGCAATCGGCCGCCGCCGGCGAGACCGTGTCCGTTCGTCACCGCGTGGCCGTTGGTCGGTGCGACTCGGCCGCCGTGGACCTCGTGGCCGTTGGTTTGTGCGTTGTCGCCATTGGTCGGCGTGCTGCGATCGAACCCGTTGACCGGCCGGCCATTGGTCGGCGAGGTGTCGTCGCCAACGGTGTATCCGTTGGTTGCCGCATGACCATTCGTCATCGCCGAGTGTCCGTCCGTCACCGCGTGTCCGTTGGCGACAGCGTGACCGTTGGTCGAGGAGTGCGCGTTGGCGACCGGTCCGGCAGAATGCGGGTCGCTCGGTTCAACGGCCAGCGGGTGGCCGTTGATGGCCGAGAACGGTATCGCGACTGCGCCGTCGATGGACTCGGGTGCCTGGGGCGACGACTGGTGCTGATTGTCAGCCGAAACTTCTTGCACGGCATGTCCGTTGGTCACCGGGTGTGAGTCGTGGACGTCAGGTGCGTCGGTCAGCGGGTGGGCAGTTTCCGCCGAGGACGACCGCACGGCGTGCCCGTTGGTGGACGGTCGCGAGTCTTCGACGGGCGCACCGGGCAGTCGGTCGACCGAGCCAGCCGGAACCTCCTGCACGGCAGGCCCATTGGTCGTCGGCCGCGAGTCGTAGTCGTCGGTCAGTCGGTGCGCGGTGTCGGCCGAGCGCGCCTGCACGGCGTGTCCGTTGGTTGCCGGTCGAGTGTCGTTGGGCGCGTCGGTCGGTTGGTGGGCGGTGTCGGCCGAGGATGCCTGCACGGCAGGTCCGTTGGTTGCCGGTCGAGTGTCGTTGGGCGCGTCGGTCGGTTGATGGGCGGTGCTGGCCGAAGAAGCCTGCACGCGATGCCCGTTCGTCGAGGGGAGAGTGTCCTGGGCCAGCGGATGGGCCGCGTCGGCCGAGAACGACCGCACCGCATACTCATTGGTCGACGGCGCGGTGACCGGCTCCGCATGGTCGATGGGAAGTCGATCCGACAGCCTGTCGACGTCTCCCACCGCGCCGGGCAGCCCAACAGTGGTCGTCGCCGCATAGGGATCCACTCCGCTGAGCAACCAGCGACGATCATCCGGCGCGTCGACGGTAAGCCCGACCCGAGCATCCCGGTCGCTGACCCGATGCCGGACTATCGTCGCATCCCGATCCAGCACCGGCGCCCCGTCGATGAGCAGCGCGTACCGCGCGGAAACCCAGGCGTGCAACCAGATCACGACGCCGACCATGACGGGCGCGATCGCGTATTCCGCGGCGCGTCCGAACGAACCCGAGGCCAGGTGCGGCCCCGCGTTCAGCGCGATGGTGGTGCCGAGCAGCGCGGTCTCGAAGAACACCACCTTGCCGCGCGCGAGCTCGCGACCCCAGCGGGCGGCGGTGGTCGCGGCGACCATGATGGTGATGATCGGGATCGAGATCATCGCCTCGATCCCGTAGCTCAACCAGTACAGCGGGTCGGTCATGTCCCCGCTCGGCACCAGGTTGTGCTGCACGTTCACCCCGGCCCACACCATGCCGAGCACGACGACGGCGATCAGCGCCCGCGACGACCATTCGGCGCGCCGATACAGCTGGGCCAGCCGCGCATCCTCGCTCGATACCCGTCGCCGCGCGGCAAGCGCCTTGCGATGCCACCGCTCGTCCGCCTCGTCGGCGCGCCGAATGTTGGCCACGCTGCGCCGGTCTCGCTTCTCGGCGGCCAGTTCTGCTTCGACCGCCCGGCGCCGCTGCTTGCGCCGCTGCGCCCGAACCCATTCCGCGAGTTCGCGTTCCGCCCCGATTTCGCCCTCGGACAACACCTCGAACAGCGCGGCGTCGTGCTGCAGCGGCAGTTTTCCGCGAGCCGTCTCGACCCGCTGCGCCAACGCGGCGATCTCGGAACTACCGGTGGATTGTTCGTCGCGCATCGCGAGCCTTCCCGGAGCAGATCGTCAGCAGACCTACTTGCTCGAACGTATGTGTGATCGCAATGAGGCTAAACCGGCCACCGGCCGAGGTCAATGCCGACGCTCGAAAACCAGTGCGAATATCTCCGCTGATCTTGTGACACGCCGATTCGAGCAACACGCCGTCGGCAATGCTTCAGAAAGCCGACCCGGTACGGCGGGAATTCCGCTGGGCCGTGCTCGATTTCGACGGGCTCAGGACAAAGTTGTATGCCAAACAATGGCCGCTGCCAGGGCGCCCGCGCCATTCACGGACCAGTGCAGCGCTATCGGCGCAAGCAAACTCCCGCTGCGCCGCCGCAACCAGGTGAACACGACGCCAGCCCCCGCGGTCGCGACCACCGCGAGCGCAATCCCGATGAGCTGACCGGCGACACCGCCGCCGACAAACCCGGAAAGGCCACGATTACCACTGGTCAATCCGAGCGAGGAGGCGATATGCCAGAGTCCGAAAAGCAGCGATCCCGCCGCGAAGACCCCGCGCGCCCCGTAGACCCGATCGAGCGTGCCGTGCAGCACCCCGCGGAACGCCAGCTCCTCCGGAATCACCGTCTGCAACGGAATCACGATCATCGAGGCAATCAGCGCCCCGGAGATGGTGGCGTAGCGATCGGCCATGAAGAACGGGCGGGTGATCGGCAAGATCGCGCCGATGGCGACCGCGGCGAGCACGACGCCGACCGCGCCGAGTGCGTAGAGCGTCCCGCGCCGCCAGTATCGCGGCGAGAGACCGAGCTCGTGCCAGTGCAGTCCGCGCCTGCGCATCATCGCGAGCAGCACGACGGCGGCCACGGGCACGGTCACAATGCTGGCCCAGGCGGTGGTGAAGTGCGCGATCAGGTTGGTTCCCGCCAGGACGACGACAACCACGGCCACATCGGCCCACGCATGCAATCTGCGGCGGGGCGGAGCCGCTTCCTCGAGGTCCTGTGCGAGCATCCCGCCCAGTGTACGGATGGCTGCCGGGGCCGCCGCTCGATCGGTCATTTGCTGTCGGCCTACCCGAATCCGTCAGATATATGGGTCTCGCTGTGGTGTCGCGTCGCGCGGGTTACTCTGACTGGAACCTGTTTCAGTTCCGGGAGCCGCGCCCGGCGTGGTCTGAGCCCCACGGCGGGCGCATGGGCCGGCTGACCTCCAGCGCCGTCAGCCGGCCCACCCAGCGGGATCGGTCCACGCCTGCAGCTTGCGGGTGGTGTCGAAGCGGCGGGGCTGGTGGCTGATCGGATCGGTGAACTCGAGCGACGCCGCGAGTAGCTGCAGCGGGCGGGTGAAATCGTGCACGGGCTTGTCGGTGATCACGGGATAGAAGTCGTCGCCGAGAATCGGGATGCCAAGGCTGCTCATATGTAGCCGCAGCTGATGGGTCCGTCCGGTCACCGGTCGCAGTCGATACCGCCCGAGCCCATCGCGATGCTCCAGCAGCTCGATCGAGGTCTCGGCATTGGGCTCGCCGTCGACCTCCTGCGCCGCGAGCACCTGCTTTTCCTTCACGATCCGGCTGCGCACCACGCGCGGCAGGGTCAGCGCGGGATCGAACGGCGCGATCGCCTCGTATTCCTTACGCACCGTGCGCTTGTGGAACATCGTCTGATACGCCCCGCGCCGCGCCGGGTTGATGATGAAAAGCACCAGGCCCGCCGTCACCCGATCCAGCCGATGCGCCGGAATCAGCTCCGGCAGGTCCAGTTCCCGGCGCAGTCGCACCAGCGCGGTCTGCAGAATGTGCTGCCCGCGCGGGATGGTCGCGAGGAAGTGCGGCTTGTCCACGACGAGCAGGTCGGCGTCGCGATGCACGATGGTGATGTCGAACGGCACCGGCGTCTCGATGGGCAGGTCGCGGTGAAACCACACGGCACCGCCTGGCACATAGGGCGCGTCCGGCGCGATCGGACCGTCGAGATCGACGATCCCGCCCTCGCGCAGCAGCTCATCGATGCGGGCCGGATCCACCCGGGGGAGCCGCTCGACCAGATGGTCGCGAATCGTCGCCCAGACACCGTCCTCCGGCAGCCGGAGCCGGGCCGGGTCCAGGCCGTGCCGCTTGGGCAACGGCGGTTTCTGCCGCCTTCTCATCGGCATCGACCCTAGTCGTCGGCCATTTCGCCGGTCGACCTCGGGCTAGTGTGCGCGCCGCGCGATGCCCGGGTAATCGAGGACGAAGCCCGACTCGTCATAGGTGAGCGTGCTGGTGAAATCGAACTGCGGTGCGGTGTAATCGAATCGCTGGTGCGGACCGTCATCGTCGATTCGGTGGTAGCTCTGCTCGAGCCGGGTCACCTCGAGACCGACGGCGCGCACATACGCCGCAGGCGCGTCCGCCGTGGTGTCGACGGTCAGCCGGAGCCGATGCACCGGGAACGCGTTGGTCAGTGCCGAGGCCGCCAGATCGACGTCGAGGCAACCGGTCAGCGCGGGGTTCGGCACGCCGTCGACCGTCCAGTTGCCCGCGCCGTCGGAGTTCAGTTGCACCGTGTGCCAGCCGCCGCGTTGACGAGTCGCGACCACGGCTCGCCGGGTGTGCCACGACGGGTCGAGGATGATCTGGTAGTCGACCGCCCAAACCGCACCGTCTTCGACCGCCGTGGTGCACCCATCGATCCGCACACCGGTCTCGGTCACCTTGAAGTAGGCGATCTCGAAACCGGTGCGCGCGCCCTCATGCTGCCAGGCGGCAGTCGGTGGTGGTGGCGCCATCATCGCGGATTCAGAAGCCGCGCAGGCGATCTGGGCGGATCCGGACGACCGTGGAGTATTCGGCGAAGAATTCCTCGGCGGTCATCTTGATGTCCTTCAGTCCATCGACGTATTTCGCTGTGTACGTGGCGATTTCGTCGGCCGAGGGGGGCGCGTCATCGATGCGCGCGGTGCCCGTGAACACCGCGACCGCACTGCCCCATTCGGTGCTGTTGAAATTCAGCGAAACGCGCGGATTGCGCACGAGATTGCGCAGCTTGGCCTGGTCGGGCTTGCTGAACAGTAGGAACTCGTTGTCCCGCCACTGGAACCACACCGGGTTGGGTTGCGGGGTCCCGGTCGAGCCGACGGTGGTCAGCCAGATCACGGGTTCCTTGTCGAGACGCTCGGTGACGGTGGCGCCGAACGCGGTGCTCGGGTCGACGACGGGCGCGGATCGGTCGGATGCCGTTGTGGTCATGTGAGGAACAACACCACAACGGTCGCGAGGATTCCGCGCTACGGCGTTGCCCGCTCGTCGAGCACCATCCGCCGCGCCTCGACCAGCGTCCGGCGCGCGCGACGGCGTACCCGGCACCCGTCCACGCTGCAATTCAAATGCACCTGCATGGCGCGGTGCGCCTGCTCCGGTGTCAGCTCGCCCGGATCGATCGAGCAACGCGCGATTGTGGAAATGACCTGTGCAACAAACATATTCGCGACTCCCAACGTGTTATTTCCGTGTGACGAAGAAGCTAGCCAGGTCTCTGTGCTATCGGGCCAGGTTGGACGGTCGTTCACGGAGCATTCCGCCGGACGACGGGCGGCCGAAAGATCCGGATACTGCGCTGTTTTCGCAGATGTCCGGAACAAGGACGCAGTGCGACAATCAATTCGGCGATAAAACGTAAGCGTTTCTGAAAAAGCGGATTAAATGGACATCTGCTCCCGTGTCAGCGTATGGCGGCTGGAGCCGGTGAGCGGGCCCGTTTAGCGCACGGGGCCGCCGTCGATATCCCGGTACCGTGCGGCCGCCGCGCCGATATCGCCGTGGCCGCCGCCGAGCGGCTCCCGCAGGAACGCGGTCAGCAGGTCGTTGGTCGCGCGCTGGGTTTCCCGTGGCCCCCGGGAGCCGCCCATCAGTTGGGCCGCCAGGAATCTGGCTGGGTCGGCGAGGAACCGTGGCACGTCGGTGAAGCTGTAGTGATTGGCCTCGCTGATCTCGTAGCGGGAGCCGCCCGCCTTCAGTCGTTCGAGTAACGCGCGATTACCGTCCAGATACTGCGCCGAGTGTCCCGTTTCCGCGTGGTCGCTTTCCAGCAAGAGGAACGGCTTGGTCAGTGACTGCTCAGGCAACGTGCCGTACAGGGTGCCGTCGATGTTCGCGGCCGCCTTGATCCGCGCATCGTTCGCGAGTGCGGCAACCGCGGTGGCGCCGCCGAATGAATGCCCAACGGCGGCAATATGTTCGGTGTCCAGGTGACCGGACAGCCGTGGCCCCATGGTGCCCGGCCGATCGAGCTGGTCGACCACGAAGCGCAGATCGGCGGCGCGCACGTCGAGTTGCCCACTCATATAGCGGGATTGGTCCGGGTCGTCATCGAGGAAACGTTCGTGCGGGGTCGCGATGGAGCCGTCGGCGAGCTCGGTGACCGCCGCCTCATACGGGTGATCGATGGCGAGCACGACGTACCCGCGGCTGGCCAGATCGGTGATCAGCCCGGTGTAAAAGGCGCGTGGCGCACCGTATCCGGGGGAAAACAGCACCACGGGCCAGCGCACCCGATCGGGACTGACCGGCACGTCGCGTCGCCCGTGCGTATCGATGCGGGCGTACCCACGCAGCAACGCCTTCGGCAACACGGTGACCCGGTCCGGCAGTCGATCCTGCCCGTCGAGATACGCCGAGTGCTCGCCACGCACCGCTGGATCGGCCGGATACCACGCCTGCACAACGACATTGCGATGGTCGCTCGGCGAATCCGTTGCTGGCTCAAGCCGATTCGGATCGACCATCCGGAAGGTCTCGGTGCCCACCGCATAGTGGCCGGTCGGTCGCGGCAGTTCGGGTACGGGAACAAGCGACCAGGCGAGCGCGGCCGGTAGCACAAGTAGTCCGACGCCGACCCGGGCAACCGTCGTCGGCCAGCTGCCACCACGCCATTTCGCCTGCCAGACAACCAGTCCGGTTGCCGCGCAGAGCAGCAGGTAGGTCGGCGCGAACTGCCCGTAGAACCCCTCGATCAGCCACTGTGCCAGGCACCCGGCAATCAGCGCGGGCAGCACCACAACCCCGATCCGGCGCGCGACGAGCCGACCGGCGACGGCCGTCACCGCGAACGCGAGCGCGGCCAACGCGAGCACCGCATCCAGGATCGACATGCCGGTTGACCTCCGCTTCGGCACCGGGTCACGCAGCTGTTGCGCGAGCGGTCTGGAATCCGACTACCAGCCTGGCGGACCAGCGGGTCCTCGCGCGTCGACAGCAGGTCGCGATCCGGCTCATCCCGCAGGATGAGCCGGACCCCGCCGAAAGGCGGACTACCGCCAATAAGCGCGGGACTTGACCGCGGTCTTGGGCAGTCCGTGAGTGGTCTTGAGTGCCTTCACGATCGATCGCGTGGTGTGGCCGTCGCAGGCAACCCAGCCGTAAGCGTCCTTCGCGCAGGAGATCTCGTGCGCCTGCTCACGCAGCAGCCTGCCGTCGTCGACGCGCTGCACCCAGGTGACCTGGTGGTGCGGCCTGTTGCGCACCGGAAGCGTGGTGTCGGACTCGTACTGCCATTCCAGCCACACCCGCGCCGGTGTGTCGCCGATCGCGTCGAGCAGCGAGTTGATCGCGGGCAGTGAGGCGGTGTCACCGAAGACGATGAACTCGCTCGGCATCTCCTCCGGCAACTGGAAGTCCGAACCCAACACCGACGCGTCGATCTCGGCACCGACAGTGGCATTTCGCGCCCACTCGGCGGCGGGGCCGTTGTGTATCGCGAACTCGATCCAGAAGCGGTCGGCTGCTGGATCCGGATCGACCAGGGTGTAACCGCGCTGATGTTCCTTGTCGCCGTTCGGGATCCACAGGCGAACCCACTGTGTCGGATGAACGGGATGGTCGGCCAATAGCCCCCCGGCGGCGAAGCCGAGCCGTACGAACTTGTCCGTGACGGTCTCGGTAGAGGTGACGGTGAGGCGATAGTCCTCGGCGCGCCACGCCTTCAGCAACAAGCCTTCGAATCCTCTACCCATGTGGGTAAGGCTAGCCTAAGGATACTTGGTGACACCGTGTGTCCTACGCCACAAACGGTAAGCGGAATGAC
The DNA here is from genome assembly GCF_044455225.1 of Nocardia sp. NPDC051321. NCBI lineage: Bacteria > Bacillati > Actinomycetota > Actinomycetes > Mycobacteriales > Nocardiaceae > Nocardia > Nocardia sp. NPDC051321. The sequence continues at coordinate 196,807 of NZ_JBITEM010000014.1, forward strand.
TCCGATGGTCGGTTCTACAGTCGACAGCGATGACCGCGATACCGTTCTGGCTGGTGCTTTCAGTCGCCGTTCTCACTGCCGCGATCGTCGTCGGTCGCTGGTTCCTAGTGAACGACTCGGTCACCGACAGCCTGATCAATCGCGCACTGAGTTGGTATTTCGGCGCTACAGCTCTCTACGGATCGGCCGCGGCGCTCGGTATGGACGACTTGGCGCAACGGGTATTCCTCGGCTGCGGTCTGCTGATTTACGCCAACCTCTACGGCTTCGCCAGAGCTGTCGGCGGCGGCACCACACACGTTTCCAGGCGGCAACACCGGTACGACGCGATTGCCGCCGTGGCCGCGATCGTGGTGCTGACCGGCCCCCCGGAGTGGCTCGGCGTCGTGTGGATCACCTCGACCGTGGCTCCGATGGTCTCGGGCACGCTGATTGCGCGGGCATGCGTTCGTGAGCTGCGAACCGCGGGCCTTACCGGCGCCGAAAGGCTGGCGTATCTCGGTCTGCTAGCCGTCTCCCTGTATTGGTCGCTCTCCTCGGTCGTCATGATCGTGCGAGTCGAAAATGGGACCGCTCCGCAGAATCCAGGGTTGGCATGGATCGCGATTGCCTTTGCGTCCTTCGTCATTCTTGCCGCATTGATCGCAGTCCCGTTGATCATCGCGGTACTGGCCCGGACGGGTTGGGACCAGAATGGGCGGGCTTGCCGCCGGCTACGGCCGCTGTGGCAGGACCTCACGGCCATGGTGCCGGAGGTGGTGCTTGGCCAGGACCAGTCAGCTGGTCCGGGATCCGCCGCACGCCTCTATCGCATGACGGTGGAGATCCGAGACGCGCTGTTGCACCTTCGCCAATACGCACCCGATCTGGTCACCGAACATGAGGTTCGAACCAGGGCAGACGTCAGTGACTATGCCCTCCTGATCGCTCATGCGGCCCGGACCAAGGCCGCTGGTGGTCCCCTCACCGTGGTGGACGACCAACCGCGATCGGTCGTGTTGCCACCGGCACACGGTCACGACACCGAACTCTGGAGCTTGCTCGCGCTGGCTCGGGCCTGGCCAACGGCTCGCGCCGCGGCTTCATGGGACGCCAAGGTTGGCTGATCCGTGCCACTTCGGGCGTCCATCGTGGTCAGGTCGATACCGTAGGATCGGCTCCCGCTGATCGCTTGCACGGATATGGAGGTGTCGATGTCCCCGCGGGTGCCTATCGACACTTTCGGCGCACCGTGTCCGTCCGGACCGCGCCGGTGACAGCGCCTGCGCCGATGTGGGTCGTCATCGCGGCGATAGCGGTGCTGTGCGGGGTCACGCTGGCTCGATGGATTCTCATCGACAGCACGCCGACCGCACGGCTGGTCAATCGTGCGATTTTGTGGGTTTCGGTCGGCGCGGTGACGCAGTACAGCGTCGTCGCCGCCGGTCACGAAGCGTTGGCGGTTCAGTTCTTCCTGTTCTGCTCGGTGCTGGCCACCGCCAATTTGTACGGTCTGGCAAAGCTTTTCGTCGGCGCCGACCCCGCCACTGCCCACGATCGGCAGCGGATCTACAACGTCGCGGCGGCGCTCGCCGGCACCACGGTTGTGCTCTTCGGCGCGCCGGAAGGTAGTGGCGGAGCAGGCTTTTGGGTGCGGGCAGTGCTCAGTTGGACCGTGTTCAATGTGCCGCTGCTTGTGGCCGGAGTGCACATCACGCGGGCCTGCCTGCGAGATATCCGGGTCGAGGCCTCGTTGCTGAAGCAGGTTCCGTACCTCGGCCTGCTCGTGCTGGCCACGGGATGGTTTATTGGCGCCGGTCTCACGGTGGTGCGGGCTTTCGACGGCAAGGCGCCCGGCACCATCTCGATCGAGTGGAGTTTGGTGTCGTGCCTGTTCTGCATGCTGGTCGCGTTCGTGACGGCAGTACCGCTCGCGCAGGTGATCCTCGCGCGTGCCGGATGGGATCGGACCGGGCGAAACCTGCGTAGGTTGGAGCCGCTGTGGCGGGACCTCACCGCGGCGGTACCTGAGGTCGTGCTGCCCGCGGGGGTAGGACTCGGCCGGGATTCCGAGTCGCGGCTGTACCGGATGGCCGTGGAGATCAGAGACGCGTTGCTGCACCTCAGACCGCATCTGTCGGTCGAGGACGTGCCCGGGTCGTCCGTCGAGACCTACGCCACGCAGATCGCCCGCGCGGCGCGCGCCCGGGAGCGGGGAATCGCGCCGCTGGGTGCACCGCCGTCGCACTTTCAGCAGATATCCGCGCGCGACCTGACCTCCGAGCTCGGTTACCTGCTCGACCTGGCGCGCCACTGGCCGAAGGCGCGCGATCTGGTCAGCGGCCGTGCGCAGGTGAGCCGACGATGATGCTGCCGACCGCGCATTCGGCCAGCTCGTCTACGTCTGCCGCGGCGGCGAAGGCGGCGGTATCGCTGAAGCCCTGGGCACACGCGCCGAGTCCCATCGCGGTCGCCGCGAGATACACGGTCTGCGTGACCACGCCGACGTGCTTCAAGATGCTGGCGTACGCCACCTGCTCGTAGGTCCACATGACACGCCCCGACCGCGCGGCGAGCAGCAGCACCAGTTGCGGTTCGCCGCCCTCCGCCAGGGTCGCCGAGGTGGCGCGCAGAAGCCGTTGCACCGCAGGCGAATCCGGGTCGGCGACCGGACGCAGCACATGGTCAAACGAGTCGTAGTGGTACATGCCCGGTGCGAGTCCGGCGACGTGCCGCACGATCGGATAGAGCTCGAGTTCGTAGACGCTGCCGCCCGACGGGTAGGGCCGTGAGGCCAGTTCCTCACCGGGACCGGCACTTCGGACACCGCGGGTGCGGGCCGTCCGATACAGCAGTTCGCCCAGTTGGTCACAGGTGATCGGGTTGGCGTCATCGAACGCGCGGGTGGATTGCCGATCCTCCAGCACCGCAGTCAAGGTCGGGTCGGTGGCGCGCAGTGCGGCGAGGTCGGGCGTCGCGAGCGAGACCGGTTCGCCCAGGTAGTTGGGCTTGCGCGCGGGTGGCTGCGGGAAACTGTCCTTCGCCCACTTCGTCGGGCCGAAGTGATCCCAGGTCACGGTGCGCTCGCCGAGCGTGCTGCGGCGGTGAAACCACAGGTCGACGGCGCTCCAGCTGCGGGTGGCGAAGTCATGCTCCTCTTCTTCCGGATCTGCGACGAGGAATCCGCACCAGTGCAGATCGGCCGCCAGCTGCGACTTGATCGAGACGGCCAGCGGCGACTCGGCCGCGCCGAAACCGTCGAGCAGGGAAAGCAGCCTGGGGTCATGGATCCGCACGTCGCACCACGACAGCGGGTGCTCGAGCACGAAACCGTCCGAGTCCCGGTGCAGCACCGCGAATTTCGACAGCGTCGCGCGCCACGGAAGCCTGGTCGCCGGGCGCGCCGGTGGCTGCCCGAACGGCCGGATGCTGTACAGGTTGCGGCCGCCGTCGCGCACGGTCACCGACAGCCAGCCGCCGTCGGTGAGCCGGTCCATCAGCCCGGCGACGTCCTCGGTGCCCGATCCGGCGGACAGTTCGGACACCGTGGCAGGCCCCTGGTTCAGTGTCCGCAGCGCCTGCAACTGGCCGCTGCCGAGTCCGGACAGCTTCTCGTTGCGCGGCGGATCGAGCAGCAGCGCTCCTGCGGGCGTGGTCAGGCAGGTGACGCCCGCACGCAGTGCGTACCTGGTCTGGTCGGGATATGTGACGGCGGACAAAACCGCTGACCTCCGCTTGTCGATCCGATGTGGTGGCAGCGCTGGCTATTTCGCCGCGGTGGCGAAGGCCGGCGCCAGTTTGTCGAGCATGTACGGCACCGACAGCGCGGTCGGCTGGTTGATCGCGCTGATCTCCTGGGTGGTGAGAAACACCACCGCGCCCTTCCGCACCGCGGGCAGATCGGCGTATCCGGGCAGCTGCCGGTACTTTTCGTCCAAGCCGGGGGAGTAACCCGCGAGCAGCAGGTCAGCGGTGAGCTTGTCGGCTCGTTCCGGCGACAGCGCCACCCGCCCCTGGTTGGCGGGAAGGTCGGTGAGGTCCTTCGGAATGCCCATGCCCAACTTCGTGAACAGCTTGCTGGAGTTGTCGTTCGGATCGGTGACCACCATGAGCTGGGTGGCGCTCGCCAACCAGGTGGTGGCGAAGGTCTTGCCCGTCAACCCCGGGTTGGCCTGGCCGATCGCGTCGATCTTCTTGTCGACGTCGGCGATGACCTTCGTGGCGGCGTCTTCTTTGTGCAGCACTTTGCCGAGGGTGGTCACCAGATCCTGCCAAGGCGCTACCGCGTCGTTGCTGAGCGCGGGCAGCGTCGGGGCGACCTTGGAGAGCTCGTCATAGGTCTTCTGATCGGCGACGAATGGATCGGCGAGGATGAGGTCCGGCTCCAGCGCCGCAACCTGTTCCGCCACATTGCCAACGGGGTTCAGGGCCTTCGCGGTCTCCAGCGTTTTCGGTTCCCATGGCGGTGTGCTCTTGGACACCGTTGCGACGTTGTCCACGTACCCGATCGGCGTCACGCCGAGTGCCAACACGGTGTCGAGCCACTGATTGCCGAGGACGACGATCTTTGTGGGTGTTCCGGTCACCGTGGTCGAGCCACGCGCGTGGGTGATGGTGACCGGCTCGTCGCCGGAGCCTGCGTCGTCGCTCGACGAACCGCAGGCGGCCAGGCCCAGTGTCAGCGCGGCGGCGATGGCGGCCACCGCCGCTCTCACCCGGCGCGGCATCCGAACAGACTCCATCAGTTGGCCCCCCTTCAAGGACGTGCCCGCCGACTGATCGAGATACCGGCAGCGTAATTCAGCCAAGGCTAACCTATCTAGTCCGCCATGTGATCAGCCCCTCTTGATGGTTAGATCCGCTAACTATATAGTTTGCGGAGATAACCATTCGCGAGGGGACGCCGTGACGATGCCATCCACCGATCTCGATCTTGGCGAGGTCAGCACTATCCGCCGCAGGCTGCGCTACGACCGGGACCACCCGCGCTACAAGTGGATCGTGCTGACCAACACCACGCTCGGGGTGCTGCTCACCGCGATCAACTCGTCCATCGTGCTGATCTCGCTGCCCGCGATCTTCCGCGGTGTCGGCCTGAACCCGCTCGACGCGGGCAACGTCGGATACCTGCTGTGGATGTTGATGGGCTACCTGCTCGCGACGGCGGTGCTCGTTGTCATGTTCGGCAGGCTCGGCGACCTCTTCGGCCGAGTTCGCGTGTACAACTTGGGCTTTGCCGTCTTCGCCTTCTGCGCGCTCGCGCTGTCCTTCGATCCGTTCCACGGCGGCGCGGGCGCCATGTGGATCATCATCTGGCGCGTCATCCAAGGCGTCGGCGGCGCGATGCTGACCGCGAACGCCACCGCCATCCTCACCGACGCCTTCCCCGCGAAGCAGCGCGGCACCGCGCTCGGGATCAACATGGTCGCGGCGGTCGCCGGCTCGTTCCTCGGCCTGCTCATCGGTGGCGTGTTGTCGGAATGGGATTGGCGCGCGGTGTTCTGGGTCAGCGTCCCGATCGGACTGCTCGGCGCGTTCTGGTCGTACCGTTCGCTGCACGAGGTCGGCATCCGGTCGGTGGGCAAGGTCGACTGGGCGGGCACGATCACCTTCGGGCTCGGGCTCACCGCGCTGCTCACCGGCATCACCTACGGCATTCAGCCCTACGGCGGCCACGCCACCGGCTGGTCCAGTCCCTGGGTGCTCGGCGCGGTGATCGGCGGTATCGCGCTGCTCGGGGTGTTCTGCGTGGTGGAGAGCAAGGTCGACGACCCGATGTTCCATCTCGCCCTGTTCCGCAACCGGGCCTTCGGGCTCGGCAACTTCAGCAACCTCATGGTGTCGATCGGCCGCGGCGGCATGCAGTTCATGCTGATCATCTGGTTGCAGGGCATCTGGTTGCCGTTGCACGGCTTCAGCTTCGAGTCGACGCCGCTGTGGGCGGGTATCTACCTGTTGCCACTGACGGTGGGATTCCTTGCGGCAGGGCCACTCTCGGGCTGGCTGTCGGACCGCTACGGTTCGCGTCTGTTCACCACCGGCGGTGCGCTGATCGCGGGGGTCACCTTCATCCTGCTGCTTGTCGTGCCGGTGGACTTCAACTACTGGGTGTTCGCCGCGATCATCCTGCTCAACGGCATCGGCAGCGGACTGTTCTTCTCACCCAACACCGCGGCGATCATGTCCAGCGTGCCCGCCGCGCAGCGTGGCGCGGCCTCCGGCATGCGCGGCACGCTGTTCAACGGCGGCAACGCGCTGTCCATGGGAATCTTCTTCTCCCTCATGGTCGTCGGCCTCGCCGCCAGCCTGCCGTCGGCGCTGGACGCGGGCCTGCGCGCCCAGGGGGTCTCCGCCGGAGCCGCCGCCGAGGTCGCCGGTCTGCCTCCGGTGGCAAGCATGTTCGCGGCGTTCCTCGGCTACAACCCGATCCAGGAATTGCTCGGTCCGACAGGCGAATTGGCCAAACCCGGGGTCAACGCCGACACCCTCACCGGCCAGGAGTTCTTCCCGCACTTGCTGACCGGCCCGTTCCACACCGGCCTTGTCGTCGTCTTCGTCTCCGCCGCGATCATGATGTTCCTTGCGGCGGCCGCCTCGTTCTTCGCGGGCAACAAGTACGTGCACGACGAGCAGTCCGAACTGGCCGAGGCCGATGAACTCGCACAGGCGGCACCCGTGCCCGCACACTGATCCGCACGCCTGGCAAGCAGGCCGGTCGGGGGATATCGTGTAGCCGGTGCATTCCGCGCCGCCCGTGCTCACCACCGTGATCGTCGCGTTCGTCGGACTGATCACCGTCGGCCGGTGGCTGTTCGTCAACGACTCTGCTGTCGACCAGCTGATCAACCGCGCGTCGAGCTGGAATATCGGATCCATTCTGGCTTACGCGCTCGCCGCCGTCCTGGGTCGTCCGGAGTTCGGCCAGCGGTTGTTCATGGGCGTTGGCCTGCTCGCATTGTCGAGCTGTTACGGATTTGTCGCCTTGTTCGGCGGTGCCGATCCGAAGCTGGTTCGCAGCCGCCAGCGCAACTACGACGCGTCCGCCGCGGTCGTTGTCCTCATAGTGCTGGTTTGCGCGCTGGCCGAGGAGGCGGGACTGCGGCTGCACAGCGTCTTCGACTGGGAACGAGTTCTGTGGGCGGCGATCGGTGTGCTGATCACCTGGATCGGGATGCTGCTCATGTACGCCTGTATCAGTGAACTCCGTACCGCCACTACGTCTTTGCGGGAGAAGCTGACCTATTCCGCCCTGTTCTTGGTCGGCATGTATTCAATGGCCTGCTCGATCTACGCGGGGTTACGTGACGTATCCGGCGTTGTCACCGGAAACCCGGGAACGATATGGGCTGTCGGGTCCCTGCTCACCATGACTCTGCTGGCCGGATTACTGGCGATTCCATTGATGCGAGCCCTGGCTGTGCGGACGGGCCTGGATCGGCAAGGCCGGCAGTGCCGCCGTCTGCACCCGCTGTGGCGGGATCTCACCAGTGTTGTCCCGGGGGTGGTCCTGCCTGTCGGGCGCCAGAGCTCCGCCGAACGTCTATACCGGATGACCGTCGAAATCGGCGACGCGCTCTTGCATCTGCGACAGTTCGCTCCCGATACCGGTGCTACCCACACCCGCACCATCAGCGCTTACGCCCTGCGTATCGCCGAAGCCGCCGAACTGAAAGAGCGCGGTACAGACGCGTCCACCCGAACTATGCACCCTCGCTACGCGATTCAGCCACCCGCCGAGGACCGCGGCACCGAACTACACAACTTCCTCGCGCTGGCCCGCGTATGGCCCCGTGCCCGCGCTGCCGCGACCCGGGACCGCCACGAACTCTGACGCGGCCTTGCTAGAGCGACGCGCCTTGATCGACAGCCGACGCGGTACAGGCCTCCGCGATAGCCGCCGTGTCCCAATAGAACGGATGCACTTCGGAAATCCGGCCGCCGGTGATCGTAATCGTTTGCAGGATAGGGAAAGTGAGTTCGCGGCCGGTCGCGCGGGCGCGCGCGTGGACCGCGGTGTGCACCACCATGATGTCGCCGGTTGCCAGGAACGTCTGTTCCATCAGGTCGAAGGATTCCCAGGTGCGGGCCATCGCGAGGAAGAACTGTTCCATGCCGTCGTGCCCGCGCCAGGTCCCGCCATAGGGCAGGCCTGCGGCTTGGTGCAGCACCATGTCGGGGGCGAAGAACGGGGCGAGCAGGTCGAACGAGGCGCTACCCGGCCCGCCTGCCGCCATGTACTCCGCCTCGGCGGCGTACATGGCGGTCAAGACGGTCATCGGATCGGTGGTGGATCGCGTCATGTGCCCAGTGTGCGCAGCCTCGACGTATGGGACTGGCGTTAAACGGACACCGTTGTCGGGGCATCCTGGTTTCCCGCACACCGAATCGCGTGCGGGAAATCAAGGGGTGCGCGGGGATCAGAAGGTGACGCGCTGGTCCTGCGGCATGAAGAGTTTGTCGCCTTCCTTCACGTCGAACGTGCGGTAGAACTCCTCCAGATTGCGGACCACCTGATTGCAGCGGAACTCGGCGGGGGAGTGGGTGTCGACGGTGAGATAGCGGACGGTGAGTGCCTTGGTCTGCTTTTCCCGCCAGCTGCGGGCCCAGGACAGGAAGAAGGTTTTGTAGTCGGGGTTGTCGACGCCACGGCGCTTCTCCGCGATTCGGAAGGCGGCCAGGGTGATCTGCAGGCCCCGCAGGTCGGCGAGGTTCTCGCCGACGGTGAGCTCGCCATTGATGTGCTGGCTCGGGTCGAGACCCTCGGGCACCAGCACGTTGAACTGATCGATGAGCTGCTTGGTCTTGGCGTCGAACGCGGCTCGATCCGCCGGCGTCCACCAGTCGTTCCGGTTGCCGTCACCGTCGTATTTGGAGCCCTGGTCGTCGAACCCGTGACCGATCTCGTGGCCGATGGTCGCGCCGACGGCGCCGAAGTTGACGGCAGGCTGCGCGTCCTTGTCGAAAAACGGCGGCTGCAGGTACGCGGCCGGGAACACGATCTGGTTGGTGTTCGCCGAGTAGTAGGCGTTCACCGTCTGCGGCGACATCCCCCATTCGGACTTGTCGACCGGGGTGCCGAGCCGGGCAAACGCCCGCTTGGACTCGAAAGTGTTGATGGAAAGCAGTGATTCGATCAGCTTGCCCCTGGTGATCTTCATCTTCGAGTAGTCGACCCACTTGTCCGGATAACCGATCTTGGGATCGATCTTGTCCAGCTTGGCGATCGACGCCGTCCTGGTCGCCGGGGACATCCACGTCGAGTTGGTGAAGTTCTCCCGATACGCGGCGATCACATCGTCGAGCATCTCCTTGGCGCGCTGCTTGGCCTCGGGCGGAAAGTACTTGTCCACGTAGACTTTTCCGAGCTGCTCGCCCAGTTTGTCGTCGACGATCCCGACCCCGTACTTCCACCTGTCCGGGCGCTCCTCCTGCCCGTTGAGCACCTTGCCCTTGAACTCGAAATTCGCGTCGTTGATGGCTTTTGGCAGGTACGGCGCGAACTCCCGGAGCACGCTGAGCTTGAGATAGTCACGCCACGTAGCGATGTCGACCGCGGTCCACAGCTGACCGGCCGCCGTGATGAAGGACGGCTCGCCCACCACCATCGTCTCGAACAGTGAACGCGGCCGGTCGGTGTTCCCGGCCATCCACGGGTCCCAGTCGAATCCCGGTGCGAGAGCGGTCATATCGGCCCAGCTGAACACGTTGTAGGTCGCGTCGGTATCGCGGGTGCGCACGTTGTCCCAGTGGGCGGGCGCGATTCGCTTCTCCAGGTCGAACACCCGCTGCGCCGAGCCCTCCGGATCGGGCAGCCCCGCGCCGGCGGCGATGCGCCCCAAGAAGGTTCGATACTGGGCGAGCACGTCGGCGTATTCGGGCTTCCGGTAGTACTGCTCGCCGAGGCCGAGTCCGGACTGCCCGACCGAGGGAATGTAGGCGTTCGAGTTCTTCCGGTCGGTGCCGACACCGATGCCGATCAAGCCCCCGATCGGCAGCTCGGCCATCACCTTGGCCAGGTCCGCCTTGGTCGCCGCGCCATCGATCTTGCCGAACAGTTCGGCAAGCGGCGTCATGCCGAGCCGTTCGATCTCGTCCCAATCCACCCTTGCGTCGAACAGATCTCGGATCTGCTGCTCCTCCGAGCCCGGCTTCGGATCCTTGATGCTGTCGATGATCTCGCGCAACTGCTGCTCGGTGCGTTCGGCCGCCTCACTCGTCGAACCGTAGGACGTCTTGTCCGGCGGCAACTGGTAGTCGCGCAACCACTTCCCGTTGACATGCCGGTACAGGTCGTCTTGCGGCCGAATCGCCTCGTCCGCACCACCCATGTCGACGCCGGTGAGCGGTTTGCTCGCCTCTTTGGTGTCGCTCGAGCAGGACGCCAGCGCGGCAGCGGCGGGCACCACCCCGAGTGCGATCAGGAAGGCACGACGGTCCAGCTGTCCGAGACGTGTCACGAGGATTTCCTCTCCCGATGCGGCCACACCGCATCCTCGTCAGGCGCGATTAGTTCGCCCGAGGCTACCCGCCGCCGGCGCTACCCGGCGGTCCATCTCACAGCGTGACGCGCTGGTCCGGTGCCAGGAACAGCTTGTCGCCCGCCACGACGCCGAACGTGGTGTAGTACTCGGCGATATTGCGGACCACCTGGTTAGCGCGAAACTCGTTGGGCGAGTGCACGTCCCTGGCGAGCAGCATTTCCTTCCGCTGCGTGGTCGACTGCTGCCGCCAGATCCTGGCCCAGGACAGGAACACCGTCGCGAGGTCGGGCTGCTTGCCGTCGCGCTCGGCGGCGGCGCGATACGCGGCCAGCGCGATCTGCAGTCCGCGCAGGTCGGCGAGGTTCTCGCCGACGGTCAACGCGCCGTTCACGTGCTTGCTCGGCTCGAGGCCCTCGGGTGTCAGCGCGTTGTATTGCTCGATGAGCTGCTTGGTCTTGGCTTCGAACGCGGCGGTGTCCTCGGGGGTCCACCAGTCGCGCCGGTTGCCGTCGCCGTCGTACTTGGCGCCCTGATCGTCGAAACCGTGCCCGATCTCGTGGCCGATGACCGCGCCGATGCCGCCGAAGTTCACCGCGGGCACGGCGTCGGCGTCGAAGAACGGCGCCTGCAAGATGGCGGCGGGGAAGGTGATCTGGTTGGCGTTCGGGTCGTACATGGCGTTCACCGTCTGCGGCGGGAAGCCCCATTCGGTCTTGTCAACCGGCGTGCCGAGCTTGTTGAAGGCGCGGGCGATCTCGAAAACCCTTACGGCGCGCACGGATTCGACCAGCTTGCCCTTGGTGATCCGCACCCCGGAGTAGTCGATCCATTTGTCCGGGTACCCGATCTTCGCGACGATCTTGTCGAGCTTCGCGAGGGCGGCGGTCCTGGTCGGCGGCGACATCCACGAGGAGTTGGTGAAGTCCTGCCGATACGCGGCCATCAGATCGGCGACGAGAGCCTTGGCACGATCCTTGGCGGACGCCGGAAAGTGTTTGGCCACATAGAGTTTGCCGAACGGCTCGCCGAGGTTCGCGTCGACCGTGTCGAGCCCGTCCTTCCACGGCTCTTGGCGCTCGTCGCGCCCCTGCAGCGCCTTGTCGACGAACTCGAAGGACGCGTCCGAGATCGCCTTGGGCAGGTATTGCGCGAACTCCTTCACGACACCGACGCGCAGGTACTCCTGCCACTGTTCGATCGGGACGTCGGCCCACAACTGGCCTGCGGTCGTGACGAACGAGGGCTGCCGGACGACCACGTTGTCGAAGAGTTGCTTGGGCCGGTCGGTGCTACCCGCCAGCCAGGGATCCCAGTCGAATTGCGGTGCGAGCTTGACCAATTCGGCCCAGCCGAGCGGGTTGTAGGTGGTGTCCGGATCGCGATCGCGGACACTGTCCCAATAGCCCGCGGCGATCTTGGTCTCCAGGTCGAGCACCCGCTGCGCGGTGCCTGCCGGATCGGCGAGGCCGGCGCCCGCGGCCACGTGCTCGAGATAGGTCCGGTAGGCCGAGATCTGCTCGGCGTACTCGGGCTTGCGGTAATACTGCTCGTCCAGATTGGTGTCGATGCCGGACTGACTGACCTGGGCGATGTAGTTGGCGGAGTTCTTCTGGTCGACCACGACCTGGAGCCCGATCAGCCCCGAGATCGGCAGTGCGCCCATCACCCGAGCCAGCTCCGCCTTGGTCTTCGCGCCGTCGATCGCGGCGAGCAGATCGGCGACCGGCGTCATGCCGAGCCGCTCGATCGCGTTGCGGTCGAGCCTCGCGTCATAGAGATCGCGGATCTGCTGCTCGGTCGAGCCCGCCTTCGGATCGCGGATGCCCTCGACGATGCCGCGCAACTGCTGCTCGGTGCGATCGTTCGCCTCATCGAAGGACCCGAACGAAGACTTGTCCGGCGGCAGCCGATACTGCGCCAACCACGTCCCGTTGACGTGTCGGTAGAGGTCGTCCTGCGGCCGGATCGCCGGGTTCGACCCGGCCAGATCGACACCGGTGAGCCGGATATCCGAGGATTGCGAATCCTGGGAGCAGGAGGCCAACGTCGCCGCGGCGGGCACTGCCGCGAGGGCGAGCAGGAAGGCGCGGCGATCGAGACGGGCGGACGAGCTCAAGAGCATCCCCTTTTCGGTACGGTCGAGCCGAACGGTGCTTCTCCTTACTGATCTTGCTCGGTCCGAGAGTAGTGGCGCGGAATGACTCGCCCGTCGTGACGCGAGTCTCGACCATGACCCCGATTTGGGACGACCTGCGGGTTCACCTACACTGGACCAGTTGCCTGCGGGAGCTATGCCCGCAATTCGGCAGTGAACCCCCAGTGGTTGGTTCTCGAGTTGCACATTCGGATCCAGGAAACCGCTGGCAGGCGCGCGTCCGGAGGGTAACTGACCATGCCCGTCGGGTCGGCAATCCGGCGTGCGTATACATCCAGGTCCAGGAGGAGCTGAAGTGATTCAGCAGGAGTCGCGACTGCGCGTCGCCGACAACACGGGCGCGAAGGAAATCCTTTGCATCCGCGTTCTCGGTGGTTCGTCGCGTCGCTATGCCGGTATCGGCGACATCATCGTCGCTACCGTGAAGGACGCTGTCCCCGGTGGCAACGTCAAGAAGGGTGAGGTCGTCAAGGCCGTCATCGTGCGCACCACCAAGGAGCGCCGTCGCCCGGACGGTTCGTACATCAAGTTCGACGAGAACGCGGCCGTGCTGATCAAGCCGGACAACGATCCGCGTGGCACTCGCATCTTCGGCCCGGTCGGCCGTGAGCTGCGCGAGAAGAAGTTCATGAAGATCGTTTCGCTGGCCCCGGAGGTGCTCTGACATGAAGGTGCACAAGGGCGACACCGTGCTCGTCATCTCGGGTAAGGACAAGGGCGCCAAGGGCAAGGTCATTCAGGCCTACCCGGCGACCGGCAAGATCCTGGTCGAGGGTGTGAACCGGATCAAGAAGCACGTCGCGAACTCCACCAACCAGCGTGGCGCCTCCTCGGGTGGCATCGTGACCCAGGAAGCCCCCATCCAGGTCTCGAACGTGATGGTCGTGGATTCCGATGGCAAGCCGACCCGTGTCGGTTACCGCACCGATGAGGAGAGCGGCAAGCGGGTCCGGGTCTCCCGTAAGAACGGGAAGGACATCTGACATGACTACCTCTGAGCAGACCCAGCCGCGCCTGAAGGCGCGCTACCGGGCCGAGATCAAGGACGCGCTGAACAGCGAGTTCGACTACGCCAACGTGATGCAGATCCCCGGCGTGGTCAAGGTTGTCGTGAACATGGGTGTCGGCGACGCCGCCCGCGACGCGAAGCTCATCAACGGTGCGGTCAAGGACCTCGAGCTGATCACCGGCCAGAAGCCGGAGATCCGCAAGGCGACCAAGTCAATCGCGCAGTTCAAGCTGCGTGAGGGCATGCCCATCGGTGCGAAGGTCACGCTGCGTGGCGATCGCATGTGGGAGTTCCTCGACCGCCTGGTCTCCATCGCGCTGCCCCGTATCCGCGACTTCCGCGGCCTGTCGCCGAAGCAGTTCGACGGCAACGGTAACTACACGTTCGGCCTCAGCGAGCAGTCGATGTTCCACGAGATCGACGTGGACTCCATCGACCGTCCGCGCGGTATGGACATCACCGTCGTGACCACCGCGACGAACAACGAAGAGGGCCGCGCCCTGCTCAAGCACCTCGGCTTCCCGTTCAAGGAGAACTGACGATGGCCAAGAAAGCACTGCGGATCAAGGCTGAGGCCAAGCCGAAGTTCGCCGTCCGCGCCTACACCCGCTGCCAGCGTTGCGGTCGCCCGCACGCGGTCTACCGCAAGTTCGGCCTCTGCCGCGTCTGCCTTCGCGAGATGGCGCACCGCGGTGAGCTCCCGGGCGTGCACAAGAGCTCCTGGTGATCCTGCCCTCCTCGTGAGCGCACCCGCCTAGGACTTAGAACTGAACAAAGGCACGGCCTCCACTGGAGGCCGTGCCTTTATGCGTTCAGCCGTGGTTAGAGGGCGCGCGTTTCAAGGTCCGCGCAAGGACCAATTCGGCATCCTTATGGATGGTTTATGCATAAATTTGCGCAGAACGTATGGGTAGATTTGATCAGCTCAAATTTATGCGAAGAAACCTGGCGCAGTGTGGTGCCTGTGCTGCCAGGCGCTGGATGATCATCCGCTCCGAGAACTTGCGGGTTCTAAGCCGTGCTGGCACTACCGGCCCAAACGACTACCTTGTCAGGTCGGCAAAGCTGATCTCGCCGAGCACGACATGCTCGAGTTCGAGGAAACCTTCGCGATGCAACCGGTGCAGTCGGTACTCGGCGGCGTGTGCGTCGAGTCGGAACTCGCGGACCTCTTCGATGTCGTACTTGGTGTCGAGAGAAACGACCAGATAGGCCGGTATGCCCGCGCGAGCATACTGCACCTTTTTGTCGAGGAGATCTTCGGCTGCGGTCGACGGTGACGAAACCTCGACGACGATCAGCGCATCGCCTGCTTCCGGCTTCGCGCCGCGTTCTGGCAAGCAGCGGTAGACGGTCACATCCGGTCGGCGGAAGGTGAACTTCGGTACCCGCCAAAGGACGACGTCGATATCGGTTTCGGCGCGCACACATGGTTCGGTACTCGGCAACTGCTCCATGGCGCCAGCGAGCCTACGTGCGACCCGATTGTGCTCCGGTACCGGTGATTCGCAGACGATCACATGCCCGTGCACCACCTCGATCTCACGCGAGACGTCCTCGGGCAGGCTGCGGTACTCCTCCTCGGTCATCTCGTGCGGCAGTCCGGCCGACGCGTCGATCGTCATACCTGGAAGCGTACCTAGTCGGCCCTGAGCCGGAACTGCATAACGGCTGGTATTTCACCCTTCGAACGCCCAGTGCTGCCTCTGAGCAATCACTCGCAGGCCAAGCCGAAGTTCGCCGTCCGCGCCTTCACCCGCTGCCAGCGTTGCGGTCACCCGCACGCGGTCTACCGCAAGTTCGGCCTCCGCCGTGTTTGCCTTCGCGAGATAGCGCCGCATGGAGTTCCACGACTACCGGCTTGACCGCATGTGATGGCCAGTACTGGCGGTGCACGGCAGCAAGGTACCGATTCGTCAGTTCTGCTGGCCGAGCAATTCCATCGAGCGCCGGTGGGCGCTGACTGCCAAGGCGGTCTCCCTCGCGGCGTCAGAGCCGCCTTGTCCGGCGAGGTACGTATGCAGATTGGCTTTGGCCTCGTACCAAGCCGCACGCTCGATGTCGCCGGCCCCGGCAGTGGGGCGGCTCAGAGTCAGGGCGGTCATTTCGACCAGGACGTTCACCCGCGGTCCCTTCTCGACAATATTGCAGATGTTTCGTTGGGTACACCGTGACCTGCGTTCGGAGCGTTACGCCAGCCGCGAGTACCTACGTAGTATGTGCAGCCCCGCCTCCCGCCCAACAGAGGTCACGTGGTATTCGCTGAGATGTCCTATCGAGGTTGCTGGGTCGCGGCGGAGTGGTCTTAGTCCAGGCGGAACGCCCGTGTACGGCCGTATTGCGGCGCTGTTGCATCGAATGTGCTGCATGATTGCCGTTCGTACCGCGGTGCGTATGCACTCCAGTGCACGGATTTCAGTGCGCGGCCGATGTCGACGCTGAGGAAGTCTCGCGCTGCGAGCACACTGCGGAGCATGAAGCCTCCACGCGGTCTACCGCGTGCCGTGTCGGCCTTCGCGAGATGGCGCAACCTCTCGCTGTCGAGATCCGTGCTCAGAATCCACCGGAACCGGGGCGGCGTCTGGTGCGTCATAGTAAGGACGGAGAAGACCGCCTGAGTCACCAGCGAGAGGAGCGGGTCGGCCATGGGAGATCCATCGTCGCTGTCGGTTCAGCCCGAAGAGGTGAAAGCGCTGGGACGCCTGGCCTACCAGATCGCGGACGAGATGAAGTCCGGGTATTCGTCGCTGGTGACCGACACGAAGGTCACTATCGACAGTTGGGCGGGGAATAACGCGGGCGCCTTCACCGAGGCGTGGGACGAGTTTCATGAGGGAGCGGACCAAGTGTGGGATGCGTTGCTCGAGCTGGCCGAAAAGTTGGGTGTGACTGCCGAGACGCTCCGCACCTCCGACCAGTCGTTCGCTTCGGGCATCAGCTCCTTGGACCTGCCGTGAATGGGGGTCGAGTTCATGACTGAGCCGCAGGCGTTCTCGGTCGACCTCGACAAGCTCGAGGAGTTGGCCGCACGTATGCGCGCATACAAGGCAGCGGTCGCCGATCGCCTGGCACAGCTCGAGGCGAAAGCCAAGGAAGTCGATGGCGTATGGGTTGGCGCGGCGGCCGTGGCTTATAACGAGGCGCACACGGAGTGGGCTGCGGGGGTAACCGATATGCAAGATGGTCTCGCGGCTCTGGAAGCAGCGTTGAAGACCGCGCACGAGAGCTACACCAATGCCGCCACCCAGACCCTGCGGATTCTCGGCATATGAGCAAGCTCGAGGTAGATCCGAAGGTCTACTACCAGGCCGCGATCAACTGCTTCGACGCCGCAGCCGCGCTGAATGACAGCTTCAAATATGTCTTCGGAGAGCTCAACAGCTGCGGGCAGATGGCGGGCCGAGACGAGGACGGCCGCGCATGGGCGAGCTCGTACGACGAGTCCGCCCGCGATGCCGTGTCGTTCTTCGACCAGACCTTCGCGACCTTGCGCGCGTACGGCACTGCTTTGAACGACCTCGGTTTCGAACACGCCAAATCCGATGCCACGCTGAAAGGTACGGCACAACCGGACAGACCGGCCGACTCCGCATCAACAGTGACATTCGGGCCCTACGCGCTTCCGGCCTCCGCAGCGGGCGGAACCCCGCAAGGCTTGGCGAAAGCATCCATCGAAGTACTCGACGCCATCAATTGCCCACTCCCAGACGGCAACACCGACACCCTGACCAAGGCCGCCGACGCCTGGGACCGCCTCGGCACGATCTACCAGAACACCAACGCCAAAGACAAAATCACCATCGCAGCCAGCCTCTTCGATGACGTGACGTCCAAGGACGCGGTACAGGTCCGCGAAGACCTGAAAACCCTGGAAACGTCCATCGGACAACTCCTCACAACCTGCACCCAGATCAGCAAGACGTGCCTCGACTACAAAGAATCGATCGTCGAACTCCGCAACGAGATCAAAGGCTTCATCGAATCCATCATCGAAGAGGCCGCCATCAACGTGGCGGTCATCGTCATAGCTTCCTGTCTAACCGGTGTCGGCGGCTTGATCGCCGGCGCCAAAGCCGCAGAATCGGCCCGAAAATGGGGCGCGAAGATCAAAGAGGCCGTCTCCCTTTGGCGTGCCCGCAAAGTATTGCAGCTCAAAGGTCTCGCCGAGGACGCGAAGACCGCGCTGACAAAGGGCCGGCAGGCCGTCAAGGAGCTTCTCGACCGACTGGGACGGAAGGGCGGCGGCCCTCGGGTCAGTAGTTCTCGCTGGGAAGAACTCAGTGGGATGCTGCGCGATGCGGCCAAAGGCAAAGGAAACTTTGGAATCGGTAGCGGAACGGCTGAGGAAGCCGAGGCGGCTGGGCGTGCCTGGGTCGGCTCGAACGCTAAGCTGGCCTCGGACAGTAAGACTTGGGTGAGCGAGGACGGACTCCGCCAGTTCCGACCTCCGAGTTTCAAACCGAATCTGGGTCGATATCAGGCCAACTTCGAATGGAGGAATGTTCCAAATGGTCAGTGGCAGGGCAATGGGCATCTCAACGTCACGGATTTGCCATGAAGGCTGAGCTGAAACGCATCCACAGTCCGGATGCGGATCTGGAAAAGGGACCGTTGCCCTCCGAGGCGCTATTCGTTCAGCTCATGATCGGTCCGATGGACAGCCCAGGCGAAGAATCCTTCGATCTCATGGTATCTACACCGGAGGCGCGGGATTCTGTTGCGGATCCGAGCGACCCGCAGTCCGGTCGTTACATATTGGTACTCGACCGAATCGAGCCCACTTTGATCAAGCAATATGTTGATGACTTGTTGAGGGATATCGATCGACCGACTTGGCAGGAGCTGGCGGCAGAGATCGGCCGATTCGCCAAATGGGAATTTCACGATTACCGGCCGTAGTGCTCGTGAATCCATGCCATTGCGCATTGTATGGGCGCGGAATGAGCGACGTTTTCGAGGTCTCCGTAGCCCCGGTCGGCGAACTGCGCAAATTCGAGGACATGGAAAATATCTGCTGTGTTTTATGGGCGGGTTGCCGTACGCTGGACAGCTTCGCGCTGCAGCGCTTGGTATCAAATGGTACCGGGAAGGCTCCGATCCTCGTGTGAAGGGGTGGGACCACCTTTTCAAGGCGGGGTTGCCTCAAGAATGGTTTGCACTTGACCTGACCCTGATCGATTGACACTGAGGGCGCCGTAGAGTTCGTAACCCCGCAGTGCAGATCTGCGAAACACAGAAACCCGGAGCGGAGTTGAATGCGACCTATGGCTAGTGCGGAAATCATGAGCCCATGAGGGCTCTGTGCCGAGACCTAGCCGGGTCAGGGTTTGCGACTGTTGACGAGATCGCCGGCTGCACCGCCGAGGAGGTCGCTGCGGTTGTGTCCGTTGCCCCCCAGCCCTCCTCTTCGGCCTCGATGAGCGGTACGCCCCGCGCCGCTGTCCATGCGCGCGGCCTCGACGAGGCCCGGTGTCGTGGTTAGCGCCTCTCCGCCGTAGTGCACTCTCTGCGTCTATATGAGTGATTTATGCATAAATTTGCATCGAACGTGTCGGCAGATTCGATAGACGCAAATATATGCAAGGCGCGGGCGGACGTAGCCCTGGGTTTGGCTGTCAGCTCCGTTGGATGGTGACGGCGCCTAATGGCGAGGGTATGTCCAGGTCCAGTGGGTTCGGATGCTCCGTTGATCAGGCCAATCCTCGTCGAATTCGAGGAACCGTGTTCCGCCGAGGAAAGCGAGATCGGCGGGCTCGGGTCGTCGGATCGGTTCCAACAATGTCGGGTCCGCTGGTGAGGTTTCAATCCAGCCGCCCGGATACTCGGTGCGCTGAGTGTCCGATACTGGGCGGAATCCGTTGAAGTAGTCCTCCGAGAGGAAGATGGTCACCTCGGAGCTGAACAGGTCGGGTGTGGTCACCAGGCAGGCGATGCGGCTGTTGGGAGGGCGGCGTAGGGATTTTTCGACTGCGTCGGCGGCGGCGAATAGGATGGCGAGGCATTCCTTGCGGATCGCGTTCGTGGTTTGCGGCGAATCGACGAGCTTGTTGAAGACCGGAATCTTGAAGTTCCAGTAGCGCTGGTCGGTGCGGGTGGCAGAGCCAGGGATCTGGTCGACGATCCGCTCCGGCCAGAGTGCGAGTTGGCGCAGGTGGCGTCCTGGGTTGCGGAGCTTCTTCGTCGGATTCAGGTCGAGTCGACGCATCAGTGCTCCGTCCTTCCTGGAAGGCATGCTTGGTCGGAGTCATTGACCCCGAATCTGCAGTGGGCTCTAGGTCGTGTCTGAATGCCTGCGGCAGGTCAAAGTCGGCTGTGGTCACCGCGGTCTCGAGTGCATGCAACGAAACATAGCGTTGCTTTTGGGTAAACGCTGATCCACGCCCTACGCCCTGATGTCTGATCGGGCTGGGTATGGAACGGTGTTGCGGGTCGCCGTCGCGAGACAACAGGAATACTTGATAGACCCCATCGGTCCAACCGAGGCCACGGGATATCGCGATAATCGACGCGATCTTGCGGTCATTAGAGTCTTGCGAAGCACTGAGACTGGTGGCTGAAGCCTCCGACCAGTCAACTCCATCACGCCGATGTCGAACCAACGGCACTTCAGTCTGAATGACCGAGTCGGTATAGAACGCTATCCGCTCAACGGGTCGAAACGTGCGACCCGCTTGGCACACGTATGCATGACACTTTTGGTACAACGGCCATGCCGAGCATGCGGCCACAACGACTGTGTCAGATGCTGTGATCGGACGCTCGGCGTATGTCTCCATGGCGGTGCTGGTGTGGGTCAGCCATCTTTCGGCGTCGTGGTCGATATAGCCAGCGATCTCGATGATTCGGCGAATCTCGAATGGAACATCGAGGTTGAGCATCGAGTCATGGTGCGCGAGTCGGTTTCTGAACTTGCGGACGCCCTCGAGCGCACTGGCGACTTGCTTCCGGCGTCCGGAGGAATTGGGAAACGCGCGGTGCAGACAGTCACGCCACAGTTGCTCGTATTTGACGCCCAGTAGTCCGGACCAGAACCCGAAGCTCAAACCAGCGACGATCTGATCACGAGTCTCGCGTCCCTGAGGGCGCAGTCGCCTCCGAACCACCTCGACCGCGCTCGACACGACCTCGCCACCTGGCGTCGGTAAGAGGAACCAGGGGATACCGCATGAACGCTCATCGCAGTGTTCACGCAGTGCGCTGTCGAGCGCGTTCCGTAGCAACACTTCCAGGTGCCCCAACACCTCGAAGGATGCTGCGGCGGTTCGAGCGCTCCACACGTATAGGGCCAGAGCCGCAGCGCGGTCGCCATCGCTGGCACGCAGGTACGGCGCTGTGCGCGGTTCCGAGAGAAGTTCCCACACCCTTGTATCGCTGTCGTCGACGACCCCCGTCATGGCCGGTATCGTAGCGATCGAACGCCCCAGTGTCGCCTCTGAGCAATCATGCGCCTGGGGCTCCTTCATGCCCTGCGCCGAACCGTCGATCACCCTGGATTTGGCCGCCAGCTGGGGGTTGTCTACACTAGACCGGTTGCCTGGGCACCTCTGTGTCCGCAGGTCTGTGTGCAGTGACTGACCAGACCCCTGCGGCCCGCCCTGGCACCGAGAACTCATTTTGAGAACTCATCCGGTCGGCAAGCGTCGGCCGGACCAGCCCAATTGCTGTAGGCCCACGATCGGCATGCCTTGTGCTCGCCGATGTTGCATGGGAACCGTAGCGAGAAAGGTGTCGAGGTCTAACCATGACCATGACTGATCCGATCGCGGACTTTTTGACTCGTCTGCGCAACGCCAACTCGGCGTACCACGATCAGGTGAAGGCTCCGCACTCGAAGCTCAAGGCGAACATCGCCGAGATCCTCAAGCGCGAGGGCTACATCGCCGATTACCGGACCGAGGACGCGACCGTGGGCAAGGCCCTCGTTGTCGACCTCAAGTACGGCCCCAGCCGTGAGCGCAGCCTGCAGGGCCTGCGCCGCGTCTCGAAGCCGGGTCTGCGTGTGTACGCGAAGTCCACCAACCTGCCCAAGGTCCTGGGCGGCCTCGGCGTGGCGATCATCTCCACGTCGACCGGTCTGCTCACCGATCGCCAGGCGGCCAAGCAAGGTGTAGGCGGGGAAGTCCTCGCCTACGTCTGGTAAGGGGAGGTAGGACAAATGTCGCGTATTGGCAAGAAGCCCATCGCAATTCCGGCCGGTGTCGAGATCACCATCGACGGCCAGGACATCTCGGTGAAGGGTCCCAAGGGCACCCTGTCGCACACCGTCGCTGAGCCGATCACCATCAGCAAGGGTGAGGACGGCCAGCTCGAGGTCGTTCGCCCGAACGACGAGCGCCAGAACCGCTCGCTGCACGGCCTGACCCGCACCCTCGTCTCCAACATGGTCGAAGGCGTGACCAAGGGCTACGAGAAGAAGATGGAAATCTTCGGTGTCGGTTACCGCGTGCAGGCCAAGGGCTCGAACCTGGAGTTCGCTCTCGGCTACAGCCACCCGGTGCCGATCGAGGCCCCGGCGGGCATCACCTTCGCGGTGGAATCGCCCACCAAGTTCTCCGTGTCCGGTATCGACAAGCAGGCGGTCGGCCAGATCTCCGCTGTGATCCACGGACTGCGCAAGCCCGACCCGTACAAGGGCAAGGGCATCCGCTACGCCGGCGAGGTCGTTCGCCGCAAGGTCGGAAAGACGGGTAAGTGATCATGGCGCAAACCGAAAACCAGATCGCCAAGCGCAAGCCGCGTGGCAAGGACGTGTCCACGACGCGTCGTCTGTCGAAGACCCGCCGTCACTTCCGTCTGCGCAAGAAGGTCGCCGGCACCACCGAGCGTCCGCGCCTGGTGGTCAACCGCTCCTCGCGGCACCTGCACGCGCAGCTGATCGACGATTCGATCGGCCAGACCATCGCCGCCGCGTCCTCGATCGAGGCCGACGTGCGTGCGCTGGACGGCGACAAGTCGGCCAAGAGCAAGAAGGTCGGCGAACTGCTGGCCGCGCGTGCCAAGGCCGCCGGTGTCGAGGCCGTCGTGTTCGACCGTGGTGGTCACGACTACCACGGCCGCATCGCGGCGCTCGCCGACGCTGCTCGCGAAGGTGGGTTGAAGTTCTGATGATCAAGACCAACGGAAGGAACGTCTGATGCCGGGACGTCAACGGCGTGACGGCGGCAGCGGACCCGCCGGACAGCAGAATGGTGCCGCCGGTGGCGGCGACAACCAGCGTGGTGGCGGCCGCGACCGTCGTGGCGGCAACGACCGTCGCGACCAGCAGGCCGAGAAGAACCAGCTGGAACGCGTAGTCGCGATCAACCGCGTCTCCAAGGTCGTGAAAGGTGGTCGTCGCTTCAGCTTCACCGCCCTCGTGATCGTCGGTGACGGCAACGGTCTGGTCGGCGTCGGCTACGGCAAGGCCAAGGAAGTTCCCGCGGCCATCCAGAAGGGTGTCGAGGAGGCTCGCAAGAGCTTCTTCCGCGTCCCGATGATCGGCTCCACCATCGTCCACCCGGTTCAGGGTGAGGCGGCGGCCGGTGTCGTCATGCTGCGTCCGGCCTCGCCCGGTACCGGTGTGATCGCCGGTGGTGCGGCTCGTGCCGTGCTGGAATGCGCTGGCATCCATGACATCCTGGCGAAGTCGCTCGGTAGCGACAACGCCATCAACGTCGTGCACGCGACCGTTGCGGCGCTCAAGATGCTGCAGCGTCCGGAAGAGGTCGCGGCCCGCCGTGGCCTGCCGCTCGAGGACGTTGCCCCTGCGGGCATGCTGCGTGCGCGCGCCCAGGCTGCGGGAGGTGCCAGGTAATGGCAGATCTCAAGGTGACCCAGATCAAGAGCACGATCGGCGCCAAGAAGAACCAGCGTGACAGTATGCGCACGCTCGGTCTGCGCAAGATCCGGCAGACCGTGGTTCGCGAGGACAACTCGCAGAACCGGGGACTCATCAACGTCGTGCGCCACCTCGTGACAGTTGAGGAGGTCTGACATGACCATCAAGTTGCATCACCTGCGTCCCGCGCCCGGTGCCAAGACCGAGAAGACTCGGGTCGGCCGTGGTGAGGGTTCCAAGGGTAAGACCGCGGGCCGTGGTACCAAGGGCACCAAGGCACGCAAGAACGTCCCCGCCTCCTTCGAGGGTGGGCAGATGCCGCTGCACATGCGGCTGCCCAAGCTCAAGGGCTTCACGAACCGGTTCCGTACGGAATACCAGGTCGTGAACGTCGGCGTCATCGCCAAGCTCTTCCCCGAGGGCGGCGAGATCGGCAAGGCCGAGCTCGTTGCGGCCGGTGCGGTTCGCAAGAACCAGCTGGTGAAGGTCCTCGGCGACGGCGAGATCGGCGTCGCGGTCCAGGTGACCGTCGACAAGGTGACCGGCGCGGCCAAGGAAAAGATCACTGCGGCCGGTGGCTCTGTCACCGAGCTGGGCTGACGGTACTCTGCAGTCAATGGCACCGGACGAGTGAAAGCTCGTCCGGTGCCACTGTTAGAGTTCAAGTTGTTGTCTGCCAAGCCTCGTCATGGTTTTCAGCGTCCCCAGATGCCGCACCGTCGGATCTGGGGTATTGCTTGAATTTCCATGTCCTGACCACCATGTCGTTCGCCAGGAGGATCTGTGCTTTCCGCCTTCGTATCGGCCTTCCGGACTCCGGACTTACGGCGGAAGATTCTCTTCACGCTGGGGTTGATCGCGCTGTACCGTCTGGGTGCCGCGTTGCCGTCCCCCGGTGTCGATTACAGGGCCGTCCAGGACTGCATCAAGCAGGTGTCCGGCGGTGATTCCGGCGGTATCTACCAGCTGATCAACCTGTTCTCCGGTGGCGCGCTGCTGCAGCTGTCGGTGTTCGCGATCGGCATCATGCCGTACATCACCGCGAGCATCATCATCCAGCTGCTGACCGTCGTCATCCCGCGGTTCGAGGAACTGCGCAAGGAAGGCCAGTCCGGCCAGAACAAGATGACGCAGTACACCAGGTACCTGTCGATCGCGCTGGCGATCCTGCAGGCAACCGGTCTGGTCGCGCTCGCCTCGCGCAAGCAGCTGCTGCAGGGCTGTGACAAGGACATCATCGCCGACAACGGCATCTTCGGCATGATCATCATCGTGCTGGTGATGACCGCCGGCGCGGCCCTGGTGATGTGGTTCGGCGAGCAGATCACCGAGCGCGGTGTCGGCAACGGCATGTCGCTGCTGATCTTCGCCGGTATCGCCGCGCGTATCCCCACCGAGGGCAAGCAGATCCTGGACAGCCGTGGCGGTCTGGTGTTCGGCCTGGTGTGTGTGGCCGCGTTCGCGATCATCACCGCGGTCATCTTCGTCGAGCAGGGCCAGCGCCGAATTCCGGTGCAGTACGCCAAACGTGTAGTTGGCCGCAAGATGTACGGCGGCTCCTCGACCTATCTACCGCTGAAGGTCAACCAGGCCGGCGTCATCCCGGTCATCTTCGCGTCCTCGCTGCTGTACCTGCCGAACCTGGTGTCCCAGCTCACCTCCTCGAAGAACAACCCAAATCCGAGCTGGTGGCAGGAGATCATCGCCAAGTACCTGGTGAACCCGGGCAACCCGGTTTACATCGCGATCTACTTCGGTCTGATCGTGTTCTTCACCTACTTCTACGTCGCGATCACCTTCAACCCGGAGGAACGCGCGGACGAGATGAAGAAGTTCGGTGGCTTCATCCCGGGGTACCGCCCCGGCAAGCCCACCGCGGACTATCTCAACCATGTGCTGAGCCGCATCACCCTCCCCGGCTCGGTCTACCTCGGTCTCGTCGCTGTCCTGCCGAATCTTTTCCTCGATATCGGCGCTTCCGGTAACGGTCAGAACCTCCCGTTCGGCGGCACCGCGGTGCTGATCATGGTGAGCGTCGGCCTGGACACGGTGAAGCAGATCGAAAGTCAGCTGATGAATCGAAATTACGAAGGGTTCCTCAAGTGAGAGTTGTACTGCTCGGTCCGCCGGGTGCCGGCAAGGGCACTCAGGCCGTCCTGCTTTCGGAGAAACTGGGCGTTCCGCACATCTCCACCGGGGATCTGTTCCGCGCGAACATCAGCCAGCAGACGCTGCTCGGCCGTGAAGCGCAGAAGTACATGGACGCGGGCGATCTGGTGCCTAGCGATGTCACCAACCGCATGGTCGAGGCCAGGGTCAACGAGACCGACGCCGCGAACGGCTTTGTGCTGGACGGGTACCCGCGCACGGTCGACCAGGCCGACGCGCTGGAGAAGATCCTCGCCGAGATGGACAAGAAGCTCGATGCGGTGCTGAGCTTCGATGTGCCGGAAGAGATTCTGATCGAGCGCTTGGTCGACCGCGGTCGCACCAGCGGGCGCAGCGACGACAACGCGGAAATCATCCACAACCGGATGGTGGTCTACCGCGAGGAGACCGCGCCGCTGCTCGAGCATTACGACGGGATCGTCGTCCCGGTGGAT
Organism: Nocardia sp. NPDC051321; assembly: GCF_044455225.1. NCBI lineage: Bacteria > Bacillati > Actinomycetota > Actinomycetes > Mycobacteriales > Nocardiaceae > Nocardia > Nocardia sp. NPDC051321. The sequence continues at coordinate 222,851 of NZ_JBITEM010000014.1, forward strand.
GCCGTCGGCACCATCGACGAGGTGCACGGCCGCGTGCTGCAGGCCCTGGGCCGCTGATGCTGTTCACGACGGGCCACTGATGGTCTTCGGCCGTAAGAACAAGAAGGTGGTGCCTTTTCGCACCAGCGGTGAACTCGACGCCATGGCGGCGGCGGGCGCGATCGTCGGTCGCGCCCTGGTCGCCGTGCGCGCGGCCGCCAAGCCCGGGGTCTCCACCCTGGAGCTGGACGAGGTCGCCGAGCAGGTCATCCGCGACGCGGGTGCGGTGCCGTCCTTCAAGGGCTACCACGGTTTTCCCGGCTCGATCTGCGCGTCGGTGAATGACCGTGTGGTGCACGGGATTCCGACCGCGGGTGAAATCCTCACCGAGGGCGACCTGGTCTCCATCGACTGCGGCGCCATTCTCGAAGGCTGGCACGGTGATTCGGCCTGGACGTTCGGCGTCGGCAACATCATCGACGCCGACCGGCTGCTGAGCGAGGCGACCAAGCTGTCCATGGAGGCCGGTATCGAGGCGATGGTGCCCGGTAATCGGCTCTCCGATGTCTCGCACGCCATCGAGCTCGGTACCCGCGCGGCCGAACAGCTGCACGGCCGCGCCTACGGCATCGTCGACGGCTATGGCGGGCACGCCATCGGCCGCGAAATGCATCTGGATCCGTTCCTGGCCAACGAGGGCGACCCGGGCAAGGGCCCGAAGCTCGTGGTGGGATCGGTCCTCGCGATCGAGCCGATGCTGACCCTCGGCACCACCCAAACCCAGGTCCTCGACGACGACTGGACCGTCGTCACCGTGGACGGCACCCGCGCCGCGCACTGGGAGCACACGGTAGCCGTCACCGAAAACGGCCCCCGCATCCTCACCCTGCGCCCGGAGTAAGTACTTCGGGCAACACCGATGACGCGGTGCCGGTGTCGGCCCTACCGTTGGCGCCGCCGACCTCTGCCGACCCCTCCTTGCGGAAGATCGAGCGGCGCAACATTATTCGGAAACTCTGGGCCGGTGACGCTGCGTGGCGAGGAGTCGAACCGCACCGACGCCGGCGGGGTGGCCCCCGTTCCGGACGATCTCGCCTGCTGGCGATACCCAGCGACGTCGCTGGATCGGTGTCGTCGTTCCTTGCGCCGTTGCGGCGTGACCGTGACGTTTGGTCGGGCGACGCTGCCCGTGGTGGCGAAATCAGGTCGACGGTGGTGCCTGATCGCTACGTTCTGAACTCTGCTCTCAGCGTATGTTCGGGCGGGTGGGTGCGACGCGAGTAGGCCACTACTCGAATCCGGTTGGCGCACCACGCGGTTCGAGTCCGCGGCACCCTTTGCCCGGCAGGCGCGGCCGCCGGAAATCGCGTGTGGTGTGCGAATTCCCTTGCGGCAGGTAGTCTGCGGGCGGCCGAGCCAGGCGGCCGTCATCTTCGAAAAGCCGGTCAGCGCGGTCGGACGGTGGCGCGGAGCACCAAAGTCACCATGGGAAGGTCGAATTCGCCCTCGGCCGTCTCCGGCCTGCTGTGCAGGTAGTCGACGATGCGCTGCAATACCTCGGCCCGCTGCTGTGGCGACGCCACCAGGGTGTGCGAGTGCGTTCCGATGGTCGCGGTCAACGACTCTGCGGTCCGGCGCTGGGTGTGCGGGAATCGGGCGCTCTGGAAAGCCTCGAACAGCGGGTGCTCGGGTAGTTCGGCGGAGCCGAGTTCCGGCGGCGGCGGCACCGAGGACTCCGAGTGCGAAACGCGCTTCAATCCGGCGACCCAGTCGACCCGCATATCATCGGTGTTCCACAGCGCCGCGAAAACTCCGCCTCTCCGCAACACCCGCGCGAACTCCGGAAAAGCGCGCTGTTGATCGAACCAGTGGAATGCCTGCCCGGCCACGATCGCGTCCACCGACCCGTCCGCGAGCGGAATCGCCTCCGCCGTCCCCTCTAGCGCGCGGACGCCGGGCAGTCGCCGCATCAGCTCGACGCGCATGCCGTCGTCGGGTTCGACCGCGATCACCGTGGCGCCGACGGCGAGCAGCCCTTCGGTGAGCTTGCCGGTGCCTGCCCCGAGGTCGAGCACGATCGGCGCGGGGACGGCCAAAACCGTTTCCAGCGCCCAGCGGATGGCCGCTAACGGATAGTCCGGGCGGTGTTCGGCGTAGTCCGTCGCGCTGGCGCCGAAGGAGGCAGCCCGACGGGCATGCAGGGCACGGTCGCTCGCATCTCGATCAGTCGTATTCCCCATGCGCCCCACCCTAAGTCCGGGCAGCCGCCGCGCGCGTCTGATTTACGACGCGCCTGGCAACCGCCGCACGCCCGCGCTCACCTCGGCGGCCAGGTCGTCGTAGCCGACGGCCAGTTCCGCGAGGCGCTGCCAGGCGTCCCACAGATCCCATTCGGAGGCACTCGCCAGCGCCGCATAGGCGTTGGCGGTGAACTGGGCGAGCCGGTCGATCACGGCGCCGACCGTCTCGGTGTGCACGTGTGCGGCGCCGTGCGCGGGCGGCAGCTGCACGGTGATCCAGCGATCGATGTCGCGCATCAAACTTGCTCGGAGCGCGTCGATTTCGTCGGCTACCTCACGACCCGCGCCGAGCCGTCGTTCGTGCAGTGTGGTCAGTTCGTGCGCGCACCGCAGAAGTGGATTGTTTTCCGGGTGCTCGCCCCGGCATGCCTGCAGCACTTGATGTTTCGCGGGAAGCTGTCCCGTGGTCATCGCGGCCCCATGTTCCGGCAGGACCGCACGGTGTCCACGATGGCCGCGCCAGACGGTCGAAAATCATTCTCCGGAGCCACAATCCACTCGCGGTAGCCGGCGCTCGAGTCGGCGGGGGAGGGCAGCGCGATCTCGCCGCCGATCGGCACGATCGACACGTTGAGCCGGAACAGCTCGGCGAACAGCCGGACGTCGTCGGGCAGGTCGGGCCGGATCAGGAAGGTCCAGCGTCTCGAGCGCACATGAGAAATAACGGGGCCCAATGGATTTCGATGATGTATCAAATCGTCGTGGACCTGCTGACCGAGCGCGGCGGGCATGGTGATCGCGCCGACAAATCCGGCACGGACGGTGATCCTGCCGATCTCCGGAAGGAATCCGGCGGGTAGGTCGCAGGTATGGCGGTAATAGGCGCATCGGGCGGCTGGGGTCTCCGCCAACGCCAGTTGATCCATGAGAAGAGCCTCGACTAGCATCGTTGTCTGGTGAAGCCGCCCGAGCCGGTTGGTCCTGGTCATTGAGGGTGACCTGCGACACCGTTCGGGCGTGATCTCAGTAGAGCACTCCATGGCGGGGCATAAACGTTCCGTTCAATTAGTTCTCGAGAAGTTCGCCTGCGGGTTTCGTGCCGTCCGCTCGGCTGACGTATGGATCGCACGTCGTTCCACGATTCGGGGCAAACGCTGGTACCGCGATCGCGGGGTACTTTAATACTGAATTGTCTGGCGCAACCCTGATGCCCGTTCGCTCCCGACGTCGCATACGAGGTCATCCTCGCGGCGTATACCAGCAGCCATATCGGTAATAGCAAATTCAGGGTTAGTCACGGATGTGGCGAGGCAGGTTCGGTCCCTACGCTGAATGGCATGACAACAATTGCTCTCGCTTCCGCCCCCGCCCTGGCCAGTACCGCCGAAACGGCGGGCTCGATCGCCTTCGGCGTCTTCGCTATTGCCGTCGCCATCGGCGCCATCGCATTGTTCATCGCCGGTGTGGTGAGCGCGCTACGCTCCAGCAACTACGCGGCGGCCGGTAAGGCGATCTGGGTACTGCTCATGCTCGCGTTCCCGTTCCTCGGCCCGGTGGTGTGGTTCATCTGGGGCCGCAACTCGACCATTCAGCCGGTGCGGCCGACCACCGCGGTGTGACGCCTCACGGCGTCGTACGGAAGAACAGCACGCGATCACCGTGCTCGGCGAGCGGGGTGGTCGCGCTGATCTGCCGCAGGCCGCTCGACGGAAGATAGGTGAGGTTGGCGAACATCTGCGTGTTGCCGAACGCCGCGCGCAGCTTCGTCTCGTTCGCCCGGTCGGCGTTCAGATCGGCCAGCATCTTGAAGTCCAACGGCGCCAGCGGTTTGTCCAGCGGCGCCTGCCCGGCCGGCCGGCCGAGCGCGGCGTACTGGGTGGCCGCACCGTGCTCGTACCAGCACAGTTCGTAGGCAACGTGTTCGGTCACCGTGATCGCGGCCACCGGCCAATCCTGGGACAGGCGCATCGCCAGCGGGTGCTTGCCGACCGGCGTCAGCTCCCAGTGCAGGCTCATCACCGTTACCCAGCCGCCGTAGGGCTGATCGATCAGCACCACGTCGTCGCTGAGCTTCTCCGCGGTGTTCACCTCGGCGTCGGTGATCTTCCAATGTTCCTCGCGCGCACCGAGATAGCTCTCGCGATCCAGCGGATAGGCGTCGTCGGTCGCGTACGCGCCGATGATCGCCGCGCGGATCTGCGCGATCGCGTCCGGCACCGGGCAGTACACGCTCAGTGCGCCGAAACTCGTACCGATCTGCACCGGCATCGACGGCGGATCGGGTTCCGCGCCGGGCAGCAGCGGTCGCAGGCCGACCAGGGCGAGCTTCCAGTTGATCTCCTCGACGGTCGACAGATCGCCCGAGGACTTGAACAGGATCTGCTGCTGGGTCAGCCGCCCGGCCTGCTCCAGCGTGCGGCAGTTGAGCTCGGCGAGCGCCTTGTACGACTTCGGGGTCAGGTCGAGGTCTTGAACCCCGCACGCGCGCAACCGGATCGACATGCTCGTCGAGGTGAACGCGGAGTACCGCTCGCGATACATCGACAGCGCCTGCTTGCGCGACCGGCCGACCATCAGCGTCCGCAGTAACGTGCTCAGGCTGGCCAGGTATTTGCCCGAGAGCTCCGGCGTCGCCGCGGCGAGCGCGCTGCGGATCCGCGCGGCCTCTTCGGTCGCCGCGACCGCGGCGTCCTGATCGAGACGCCCAAGCCACACACCGCATTTCGACAGACCGTCGGCGCACAGCCCGGCGACCTCCGGATGGATGCGGGCCACCTGCCGGTACGCGTCGCACGCGCGGCGAATGGTGGTGGTGGCGAGTTCCCGGCGACCACTGTGCCTTGCCGCGAGTTCGACCGACCGGAGCGCCTCGTTCAACTCGCCCGCGAGCCGAGCGTTCAGTACCTGTCCGGTGGCGAGCAGCCGCAGCCGAATGGCGACGGCCTCCTCGGCGGGAGCCAGCGCGTCCCTGGTCCGGTCGCGAACCGACCCGTTGGTCTTGGTGGCGATAAAGCCCTTCGCTAGATCAGCGAGCGAGGTGGCCAGTCGCAGATCCGCCTCGATCGAACGATCAAGCGCCGCATACCGATCCGCGGCGACCCGACGCTCCAGCGCGTCCAGATCCATCGCGTCCCTCGTTTCCAGCATGATCCTCCGCTAACCGGCGACATCGAGCCACCCGCACCTTCTAACGCACGAGTCTGTCACGGTTAGCGGCTCGGCGCACCAGGATCCTTGCGCGGCCGGTGTGTGCCGGACCGACGGCCTCGGCGCGGGAACTCGAGTGCGCGCGCGGTCAACCTTCCAGCAGCAGTGTGACCGGTCCGTCATTGACCAGTTCGACCTGCATATGCGCGCCGAACCGCCCGGTCGCGACGGTTGCGCCGAGTTCGCGTAGCGCTTGTGCGAACGCCTCGACGAGCGGCTGAGCGACAGGACCCGGCGCGGCCGCGTTCCAGGACGGCCTGCGGCCCTTGGCGGTGTCGGCGTAGAGGGTGAACTGGCTGACCACCAGGATCGGCGCGGCCAGGTCGGCCGCGGAACGTTCACCATCGAGGATGCGTAGCCGCCACACCTTGTCGGCCAGGGTTTTCGCGGTCGCCTCTGTGTCCCCGTTGGTGGCGCCGACCAGCGCGAGCAGGCCGTGCGGAACCCCCGACGCGGCGGGGTCGATGCGTCCGACGATCTCGTCGTCGACGCGCACCTGGGCCGAGGTCACTCGCTGCAGCAGCACTCGCACAGCCATTGATCATGCCGTGCCTGCCTGCGCGGCGAACGGTGGGTGGTCAATAGCGCTGGCTACCACAGGGAACGGGGACGAACGTCATTCGCCAGATCGATCAGTGCGTAGCGATGCAGCCGGTTCGTGGTGCTCCGCGCGACCGCACGCAGTGTCGATTCCAGTCCGCCGCGCAGGCCCGACTCGGTGTAGCGGAAGCCGAGGATGGTGGCCCGCGATTCCGGCCGTCCACCTCTGCTCAGCCAGGCCAGCGCGGCGGTCAAGACGATCGCCTGCAGCTGCATCAGACGCGGGTCATCCGGTAGCGCGTGCAGGTGCGCCGCCGCCGCGTCGAGGTCGGTTTGGGTCAGCTCGGTCACCGGCCGGGTAACCAGCAGCAGGCACGCGGTCATCTGCGCGGCGTTGTGGTGCCGCGACGAATCCGGCACCTGCCGCAGCGTGGCGACCGCGGTGGATACGTCGCCGTCGACGGCAAGCCTGCGCGCCAGACCGAACGCCGCGCTCGCCACACCGCGAGTGTTGCGCCAGACGGACCGGTAGTACTCGGTCGACGCGCGGCGCCACCGGTTCGGCTCGTCGGCGTTCGTCTGCAGCAGGAGTTCGGCGGTCGCGGCCAGCGCAAGCAGTGGCGCGATCTCGCCGGGGACCATCGAGTGGACGCGGTCGAAGTGCTCGTAGGCCTGCGCGTAGTCGGCGCAGAACAGGTCCGCGATACCGGTGTACCAATCGATCCGCCAGTCCGCGGCGTAGTCGGGCAGCAATCGCGCGAGGTTCGCCCGTGCCTGCTCGACGTCGGCGAGGTCGAGGTGCGCCCGGACCGCGGTCAACGTGCCTTCCAGATCGAAGGTTTCGGGTGTGCCGATGGCGCCCGCGCTCATGTCGGCGGTGCTCTGCCGCAGTGTGTCCAGGGTCTGCCGGGGATCACCGTGCAGCAGCGGCGACAGCAGTTCCGCGCTCGGATCCTCGCTGTCGATCAGCGGGACCGGCAGTGCGGCAACGACACTCGGCGGGTCGAGGATAGGCACCTGATGCACGCCCTCGATGACTCCTTCGGTCTGCCGAATCAACGTGTCGATGCCGAAATCGCCACGCAGCGAGCCGAATACGGCGGAGGTCTGCGGGTATTCCCGGTTGGTGTCCTCGGCCAGGACGGTACGGAGCACCCCGGCGAGTTGGCGGTACATCGCGTAGGCGGAGGGGAAACGCTGGGTCGGATCGGTGTCGGTCGCGCGCAACAGCAGCCGCTCGAAGGCGGGATAGCGGCGCAGCACCGGCTCCGCGTCGGCGGTCGGGATGCCGGGGAGTTTCGGGCCGCGTGGTTCCGTCGGCATGTCCAGGGTCAACGTGGCCAAGGTGCGGCCGACCGTGTGGATATCGGATGCCACCGTCGGTCCGGTGCTGGTGAATTCAGGAGCTTGGTAACCGAGGGTGCCGTAGAGACTGCCGCCGGATTCCCTGGCCGCCACCGCGCCGAGGTCGATGAGTTTGACCTCGTCCTCGGTGACCATGATGTTGTCGGGTTTCAGATCGTTGTAGGCCAGGCCGAACGAATGCAGGTAGTCAAGCGCGGGCAAAACCTCCATCACATAGGCGATGGCCTCGGCCACTGGAATGCGTTCGGGTGCGCGCAGATCGAGCATTGCTTTCAGCGATTGCCCGCCGACGTACTCCATCACGATGTACCCGCACGGAATTCCGTCCGCCGACCGGTGTTTGACGAAGTTGAATATCTTCACGATCCCCGGGTGCGCCATTTCCGACAGGAACTGACGTTCGGCCAGTGCCACCACGTGGGCCTCGAAATCGAGGGGGTTCTGCAGTCCTTTCAGGACTACCCAGCGGTCGCTGACATTGCGATCGCGGGCGAGAAATATCCAGCCCATCCCGCCGTACGCGAGGCAGCCCTGCACCTCGTATTGGTCAGCCACCAGGTCACCGGGTGCCAACAGTGGCCGGAAGTTGAACGGTGATCCGCAATGCGGGCATTTGCCCGCCGAGGCGACAGATCCGTTGTCCGCCGCGCGGCCGACGGGCTTCTGGCATTTCCAGCAGAAGCGTTTGTCTTCGGGCACTTCGGGATTGCGCAGTATCGCGGTGGCCGGGTCGACCTGCGACACCCGGGGAAGTTCGACCAATCCGGCGCTGAGCCGGCGAACGCTCGGCCGGGATCGAACGCTGCGCTCCGAGCCGAGGTCGGCCGCCTGCTCGATCGGGTCGTCCTGATCGGGCTGCCACGGACTTGTTTCGGTGGGCGATGCGCGTCGGGTGGCCCAGGGATAGGAGGCCCGGTACGTCACTTCCGCGAGATCCTCGGTGAGTGTGGTCGATGGAGCGGCCGGGCGAAGGTCATCGGAGCCACTGGAGTGTTCCGGCATGCGACCCTCTCAGCACAACGCGTACAACATCGGGCCGATCCCGCACCACTGCGCCGCAACGGTGGACAACCGTTGCCGCGCAGCGGGCGGGTCAGATCGGCCTTAGCGCGATTCTGCCTCATTGTCCGTTGCGGTGGTGTTGCTTGCGCGGGATATTTCGGCGATACGCGGGTCGCGATGTTCCATCGGACGCTCGGCTACCACGGGGAACGCGCCGGTGTAACCTTCGCGTAACCCGGCGAGATGCATGACCCGGCCGCGGGCGAAGAACCAGCCGACGACCATGGCCGGAACCATGATCACGCCCATCGCGATGACCGCGCCGCGCTGTACCTCGCTGTTGCTGAACAGCATGAGCAGCACCACCGCGGCCAGGAAGATCAGCGTCGCGATGCTCGTGTACGGCGCGCCGATCAGCCGGAACGAGGGACGCTGCATCCGTCCTTCCTTCGACCAGCGCCACAGCTTGAGCTGGCAGATCACGATCGCCGCCCACGCCGTGATGGTGCCGAGTGCCGACATGTTCAGCACGATCTCGAATGCCTTGTCCGGGACAAGGGCGTTGAGCCCGACACCGATCAGCGCGACCGCGCCGGTCGCGAGGATGCCCACGTAGGGCACACCTCGTTTGGACATCAGTCCCGCCATCGCGGGGGCACTGCCGTTCATCGACATCGACCGCAGGATGCGCCCGGTCGAGTACAGCCCGGCGTTGAGGCTGGAGAACGCCGCGGTCAGCACGACCAGGTTCATGATCGTGCCAGCGCCGCCGACACCGATCTTGGAGAAGAAGGTGACAAACGGGCTCTCGCCGGACTTGAAAGCGGTGTAGGGCAACAGCAGCGAGAGCAGCACCAGCGAACCGACGTAGAACAACGCGATACGCGCGATCACCGAGTTGATGGCCCTCGGCATGATCTTTTCCGGGTTCTCCGCCTCACCGGCGGCGGTACCGATCAATTCCACCGCGGCGTAGGCGAAGATGACGCCGGTGGTGCACAGCACGATCGGGACGATGCCGTTCGGGAGCAGGCCGCCGTGCTCGCTGATCACGCTGATTCCGGTGTTCTTGCCTTCGATCTGGTGCCGGCCCGCGAGGAAGATGGTGCCCACGATGAGGAAGCCGACCAGCGCGACGACCTTGATCAGTGCGGCCCAGAATTCCATCTCGCCGAACCAGCGCACCGACACCATGTTGATGGCGACCACTATGGCCAAGGCGACGAACGCGATCACCCACTGCGGGATGACGTGCATGCTGCCCCAATAGTGGACATAGGTGGCGATCGCCGTGATGTCGACGATGCCGGTCATACACCAGTGGAAGAAGTACATCCAACCGACGCCGAACGCCAGCTTCTCGCCGTAGAACTCGCGAGCGTAGGAGACGAACGAGCCCGACGACGGACGGTGCAGGATCAGCTCACCCAGCGCCCGCAGGATGAAGAACACGAAGATGCCGCACACGGCATACGCCACGAAAAGCCCGGCCCCAGCGTCTTTGAGCCGACCGCCCGCGCCTAGGAAAAGCCCGGTGCCGATCGCGCCGCCGATGGCGATCATCTGTAGTTGGCGTGGGCGCAGCGCCTTGTGATAGCCCGCATCCTCGGCATGCAGGGACCGTGCGGCCGGCGCCTGCGCCTCTGAGGGAGTTCGAACGATGGTCATGCCAGGCCTTTCATGTGACGGCAGTCATATCGCTCAGTAACGTACCGCTGTTTAACGGCTCGTTCAATAGATGTACATGATTGTCATCTCATGAAACTCGATCGTCATGCTGGCTCGGCTCACCTCGGACCAGGGATCTACGCGGTTACGGTGTGGTTTCCTTGAGGTATGGCAGCAGGTACGGAGTTTACGATCGACGAGCTGGCGCGAGAGGCCGGCACGACCGTGCGGAGCCTGCGCGTCTATCACGAGCGCGGCGTGCTGCCGCCGCCGCAGGTGAAGGGGCGCACCGGTTTCTACGGGTCCGATCATCTCAACCGGGTACGCACCATCGGCCGGTTGCTGGATCGTGGCATCAAGCTGAACGGCATCAGGGAACTGCTCGAGGCATGGGACCGCGGCGACGACCTCGGCGACATCCTCGGTGTTCCCGAGCCGGAGGATCTCGCGCACCCCGGTGTCGCGGCCGAGCTCGGTGCGCCGAGTGATCCCGGTGTGACACATACGGTCAGTGAAAAGGTTGTTGCCGCAACGGAACTCGCGGATCGATACCGTGATGTTCCGCATGGTCTCGCCCGGGTTGTCGCGACCGGGATGTATGAGCCGCTCGATGCCGCCACCTACGTCGTCGCCGACTATCAGCTCGTGCGGATTGCCGAGCAATTGGCGGCGGCGGGGGCGTCGCCGGCCCAGGTGCTCGACGAGGTCGAGCGGTTGCGGGGCGATTGCGACCGGATCGCCCGACGCGTCGTCGACGCGTTCGAGCGGACCGCCTGGCAGTCGTTCCAGCGGTCGGGGCGCACGCCGGAGGATCGGGCCGTGCTCGCCGAGCGAGTCGCTGCCGCCCGGGTCGTGCCTGGTCAGGCGGCGGGTGAGCTGGTCAACCGTTTCGTCGCGTGGTACCTCGAACGCGATATCGCGGATCTGACCGACGAGCTGCCCGGTCAATAGGGCTGGCCGTTTCGGTGGGCAGGACGTCCATCTGGAACTTGCCGCTAGACAGCGGCACGTTGCTTGATGTAACATAGAAGTCGGGATCTGGGGGCATGCACAAAGCGACGCCAATCTGCGCATGCCCCCGGAACCTGGCAATTGGGCGCGAGTAGCCGCCCGACACTCCCGTAACGCAGCACGCCGACGTAGCTGATGCCGTGTGCGGTTGAGATTCTCGCCGATGGCATGGCACTACCATTCGTTCGGATGGTGCGCGCCTCAGCAGCTAGCTCGGTGGCGGTGTGTTTGCCATCCAACTCCGTCGCCGCAACACTCTGTCTCCCAACGCTTCAGCGATCGTCGCCGTGGATGAGTACGGCCCCGGCTCATGACAAGCTCCGGTGAGCTGCGGACTGCCCATACGATTGGACGCCTGACCTCGGCGTCTTCGGTCATCGGAGTCGAATTCATTCGAGCGTCGAACATCAAGGCGCATAGCACATTTCGCGGAGTGGATGACTAGGTGTACCCGGTTGTCGCCTGTAACTGTCGCGGCACTTTCCGTTCATGTGCGAGCAACAGGGGAGTTGCTATCGGGTGTCATCGTCGGATGCGTACGAGCTGATGTGGGTGCGGGCGACCGCACATACGCGGAGGGAACGCGGTGGCGGAGAAAATCCAGTACGACTCGGATCTGTTCTTCAAGGCAGCTAAGAAGACCGGCGACGCACGCGACCGAATCAACACGGTGCTGCACACCCTGCAGGCGTCGCTCAACGCGCGCGGAAACCCCTGGGGCAACGACACACTCGGCCGCAACTTCGCGAAGGGGCCGGACGGCACTGGCGGCTACACCTCCTCGCGAGACAACATGATCACCGGCGCGCAGAACATCGCCGGCTCCCTCGACAACTTCTCCACCGGGCAGACCAAGAGCGCCGAGCTGCTCGAAAAGATGGAACACGGCAACCGCGACGGCTTCTCCTGACCGACCGCCTGCGGCCCGGTCACCCTCGCGAGCCGCTGATATCGGAATAGTCGAACATGATCGAACTGCCGGGCTTCCTCGAGTGGCTCGAGCCGATTGTCGGCATGGAGTGGCCCGAGGGCAACGAGGACCAGATGTGGGCCCTCGCCCAGGACTGGCACACCGCCGCCGCCGATCTGCGCAGCATCCTCGGCGATATCGACGCCGCGAAGAGTGCCTCGCTGACCGCCTATCCCGCCGGCGAGGGCGTCGAGGAGATGATCAAGGGCTTCGACAGCATGCGTTCCGGCGACGGTTCGGATAAGGACCAGTCGCTGACCAAGCTGGCCGAGCTCTTCGACCAGATCGGCGAATCCGCCAACGGTGTCGGCACCGAGATCGAGTACGCCAAGCTGATGTACTGGTCCTCGCTCGGCATGCTGGCGGGCGAACTCGCCGCGGCGTGGTTGTTTCCGCCGACCGCGCCCGCGGTCGAGGCGGCCGCGATCGGGCTCACCCGGCTGGCCGTGCGCATCATCGGTGAGCGGGTCGTCTCCGCGATCATCCGGCACGCGGGCAAGCTCGTCGCGTCGAAGCTGGCGAAGTTCCTGCTGCGGCACGTGGCGATCGATACGGTGCTCGGCACGCTGCAGGAGCTCGGCGTGCAGCAGTGGCAGGTCGAGCACGGCCACCGCAAAGCGATCAACTGGGACCAGGTCGCGGTCACCGCGGTGAGCTCGGCCGCGGGCGGCGCCGCGGCGGGCCCATTCGGCGACTGGCTCGGCCACCGGCTGAGCTCGGAGATGAAGCCGTGGATGCGAGCCGCGATCACCGGCCCCGCCGCCGGGCTACTGGGTGCCGGTGCGGGCTTCGTCGCCGCGACGGGCACGCAATTCGGGATCGACGCCGCACGCAACGGCTGGGGCGACGCGTGGAACAACCTGAAGAACACCCAGGTGGATTGGCGGATGTTCACCGCTGGTGCGTCGAACGGTGCGATGTCGGGCCTGAACAAGGTTGGCGCGCAGCATGCTTGGGGCAACATGCGGCCGAGCCTGTTCAACAGGCCCGGATTCGGGGCTCGCTTCGACGACATTTTCAATGGCTCCGGCGGTGACGGGGCGAATTCGAGTGACGGTACCCGCGTCGGGCTGCGGCCGGATGGCGCCGGAGTGCCCGCCGGGGCGGGGGATGGCAGTGGCCGGGGCACTACCGGAGATGGCGGTGCGACCAGGCCCGCCGGAGCTGGGGACGCCGAGGGCAACGGTCGCGCTGGAGGAGATAGCAACGCTCGGCAGCATGGCGCGGACGCAGCCGACGGCCGGAATTCGAGGGATGGCACAGGTTCTGGCGATAGTCGTGTTTCGGGGGATGGCCGGACCTCCAGCGAGACCAATGGATCTGGCGATGGTCGGGTTGCCGGTGACGGCCGGAATTCAGGTGATACCAACGGATCCGGCGATACCCGTGGATCGGGTGACGGCGCGGATAGGACTTCGGGCGACGCCGGAAGCCGATCGGGCGACGCGGCGACCACCGGGCGGGACGGAGATTCGACGCCGTCTCATTCCGGCGACCATCCGACTAGAACCGGCGACGGCAGTACCCGACCAGTCGACGGTGCCGTCCCGAGTGCTGACCATGTTGCAGCGCACGGCGATCCGGGGGACTCCACAACCCAGCGAGCAGGCATGGCGCCGGATGCGGTGCACGGCAACGGTTCCGACGGCCGGATCGACGCCACGCCGACTGGCCACGATCCGGTTTCGGTGCACAACGGCGATGCCGGAATCGGCCCCAACGCGGCTATCCACCCAACACCTGCCACCAACCCAGGCGCTGCTCCCGCCCATCCAACATCGGCCAGCCCGGCGCCAGGTAGCGAAAGTCGCAGCAACCCAGCATCATCCGGCCCACCTCGCCCTGCCTCCGGTGATGCGCGCGCGCATACCGGTTCGGACGCGCCGCGGGTCGAGCAACCGCGGGCCGGAACTCCAGAGGGCCGACCGACGGGCGAGGGCCCCCCGCCCGCCGATCGTCCTCGCGCGAGCGACGGCCGCGGCGACGGTACCGCGCCGCGGACCAGGCCAGAGCCGAACCGCAGCGCCGTAGCCGACACATCGCCGCACGGCACCGACCGTCAGTCCACCCTGCAGTCGGGCTCGACCGGTGAGCCTGCTGCACGCGCACGGGGCGAGGCGGACGCTTTGGCGGCACCCACTGATGGTCAGCAGACTCGACATGAGGGCGACGGTCCGTCGCCGCTCGACGCAGCAGGCCTGCTTCCGCTGGCCCCGGTAACCGGCGCGGACGCGGCGCCACGCGCGGATCGGACCGCGCACCCGGATCCCCTCGCAGGCGCCGATGAGGATCACACCGCAGGGCGACAGGACCCGTCCGGCACCGAACAGCCGCGAGACTGCGCGATTCGCAGTCTCGAACTGATCCGTCAGGTCACCGGCAGCGACGTGATCGACGTGCCGACCAGAGAAATCGGCCCGGATGGCGTGTCCCAGGGGGAAATCGAGCAGGCCGCCAAAGCACCGCTGCGAGATGTCGAGAACCACAACGAGATTCGCGACGCACTGATGTACGAGACCCGCCCGGACGGCAGCTTCGTGCTTGACCCCGACGGCAACAGAATCGAGCGCCCCGACGGCGTGGCCGCGCTGGTCGTCGACGTGTATGGCAGGACCGACGAGCACAATGTCGGCGCGCACGCCTATGTGCTGCTCAAGGAGAACGGCGCGATCGTGGTGCGCGATCCGACCGCGGGCCTGCGCCACGACTTCCCGCCGATCCTGCCCGGCTCCGACTATCCGGTTCAGGTCACCCGCACAATCCTGTTCGACGAGAACGGAGTCCCGCACCAGCACGGGGACGCCGGGGTGCCACCGAGGGAATCGGCATTGCGCAATGTCGATGTCGGACAGCGGCCGCCCGGCGATCCTGCCGAGCCTGCGTCGGGTTCGGACGGCGGCGGAAAGAAACCACCCACCGAACTAGCGCCACCTGCCTCCGCTGACGACCCTGGCGACGGGTCGAACTCGAACCGCGACAACGACTCCGGCATGCCAAAGGTTCTGGAACCGGATGAGGTGGTGCTGCCCGACGACACCCATCCGCTCACCCTCGACGTCGACGGCGAGCAGGTGCCGCTGGCCCTGCATCCGGACGGCGAGGATCGTTGGCGTGCGGTGCCCGCCGACGATGGGGAACCACCTGCGCGGCAAGAGGGTTCGAACGAGGTCGAGCAGAGGTCGCCGGTTCGCCGTGCGTGGGAACGCATTCGAGACCGGATCTACGTTCGCGGCTACGAGGGGGATAACCCCAAGTACCCGTCGGGTTCGGGCGAGGACGGCCGCGGGCAGACGGCGCTGCGCGATGGGGTGGCCAACGCGCCTCATCTGTTCGATCCGGCGCCCGCCCCCACGCCACACGTGCCGCAATCGCCGGACGTCCCGCACGTCGGGCCCGCCCCGGATTCGGCGGACAAGGCGCCCAACGTCGCTCGCATCCTCAAAGAGGGCGCGACGATCTGGAAGAACCGCGAACACCTCCCGATCCTTGGCCAGTTGTCGGGACGGACTCCGGATGTCGCGGGCGATTTCGTGGCTCCGCGCACCGCGGACGGCGAGGAGTACCGCTTCTGGGTCAGCGACGCGGATCCGGATCTGGTTCGGCAGACCATCACCGATCTCTTCGAGGTCGAGCAGATTTCGGCGGAGGAGGCCAGGGCTGTCCTGGAAGACGCACTCTCCGTGTCCGATCCGGAGCAGCGGCAGCGGATCGTCGATGACATGGAGCGGTTGGGGCTGGTCTCCGAGGACGAGGCGAGGGTGCTCGAACAGGAGCCCCCCGAGCACCCGGAGCCGAGACCTGAGCCGAATGGCCCACCGCCCGAGCACGAGTCGCTGGCCGAACTGGCCGACCGGCTCGGCTTTGACCTGCCCGACGAGGATCCGGCATCGGTGCGCCGGGTCATCGACGAGCAGGAGTACCGCGCGCTGCGCGAGGCCGCGGCGATCGAAGGCCTCGCCGACGCGCACCGGCGATTCAACGAGGAGCAAACCCGCCCATACACCAAAGAGGATGTGGCAGGCCAGGATTCCCGGCCCGCCCTCGATGACGGCGAGCAGCGGAATCGGCCGCCCGGTGAACTCGAAGGGCCCGACGCGCGCAGGCGCGACGAGGACGACGAATTCTTCCTCGAGGAGGACGAATTCGATGACGACGATTACGGCCGTCCTGCCCGGCGCGGCGAGCCCGACCCGGCCGGGGTGCCGATCCCGTACTCCGATGAGGTCAGCTTCTTCGACGAAAACCCGATGGGCCGCTTCCTGAAAGAGATCAACGCGGCCTTCGAGGGTGCGCCGGGTGTGCAGCAGTACACGCCGGTCGGCAACGGCGCGGACCCACTGAAGGAGTGGGGTGATATCGGGCCGGACGACAACGAACTCGGCCGCGACCAGGGACCGCGCGCATACTTCGAGCACGCGCTGCGCCGGGACCAGCTGCGTGACGAATTGTCCACCTGGGCACAGATGTTCGGGCTGGACATCGACACGGTGACCACGCAGCGGATCGATGAGCTGCGGGCCGCGAACCAGGCGCGGGCCGACCGGGTCGCCGAATTCGCCGATGCCGCCGAGATTCGGTTGCATCCAGAATCCGACGATCAGCCGCCGATCGGTGAACCGTTCGGCGACCAGGTGATCCGGATCCCGGTCGGCGAGGATGTGCCCGATCGGCTCGTGGTCATCGATGGGCCGCAGGACCGCGCCGCCGCGCTGGCCCGCGCGCTCGCCGACAACCCGGATCTCGCGCATGCGGTGAGCCGAGGCGACGTCGAGGTCGATTACCACAAGGCGCGCACGGATCGGAACGGTCATATCCATCTCGAACCGGTCGAGACGCCCGACGTCTATCACCATCGAGAGACCATCGATGGCCGCGAACTCGCGGTAACGCTGTTGCGCGACAGCGACGGTCAATGGCGGCCGGTCGTGCTCGACAACGCCGACGCGCCGCACGCCGACCCGTCCGCGGCGGACGTTCCGGGAGCACCGCCGCGGCCGCGTGCCGAAGTCCTCGCGGACCTGGTCGATCTGGCGCAGACCCTCGGGCTGCAGCCGGAGGCGCTGCATCCGGACCGGTTGGCCCAGACCATCGCGGATATGAAGCTGGACAACGCCGTTCGGGCCGGCCAGATCGAGGCGCTCGCCGACTTCTCCCGCTCGATGAACGATATCGAGTCGTTCAACGACATCGGTGACGCGCGTAGCCAACTGGCCACCCGCCTCGGCATTCCCGAGGCGGAGTTGACGCCGCAGCGCCTAGCCGACGCACTCACCGACGACTCGTTCCGAAACGCGTTGCGCGCACAGCAGGTTGGTGACCTCGTCGCGTACGCCAAGCAACTGCGCGATCTCGATCCCGCCGCCTTCGCCGCCGCGCGCGACCAACTGGCGCAGCGACTCGGCGTCGAACCAGCAGAGCTGTTCCCGCCGAAGTATCACAAGAACGACGCGGGCAGGCTCGTGCACGGGCTCGACTCGAACAGCCTGGACCCGAAGAAGTTACGCAAGCTGTTCGCGCGGCTGGAGCGCGGCGGCGAGCATGACCTGCTGAAAAGCGCGCTCACCGAGTACACGGACGCGCTGATCACAATGGATCCGTATTCCGATGTGCCGCGCGGTGATCTGTCCGCCGACCCGCGGGTGACCGCCGAGCCGCCGATCCACGATCCCGAGGCGATCCACGCGCTGCGCGAGATCATCGGCGACGCACTACGTTCCGGAGACGCGCTCGACTTCGGGCAGACCCTCGCGGACCACCCCGGGCGCCCCGACGGCGACGGCACCTGGGATCGCGACAGCGACGCCGAGACCGGCCGACCCGACCCCAACCGGGACTGGGCCAGGCTCGTCGGTGTCGATCTGGCCGGAGCCGACGACGCGACCTTCCGCAAGGTGTACGAGGCGTACCGCGACGGCAAGATCGAAAAACACGAGGGCCTGAGCCCCAAGGAACTGGCCGCGGAAATCGCGAAGATGCGTGACGAGGTTCGACAGCGCGCGGCCCAGATCCGCGACCTGGCCGACCTGGCCGAGCAGTTCTATCGTGCGCCGGAGCAGCTGCCCGCGAGCGACCCGCCCGGACATCCTGGCGACGGACATCCTGCACCCAAGCTGGATGGGCCCGACGAGGACGGCCCCGCCGCTACGCCAACCCCCATCGACCCGGCACCGCGCGGACCCGGATCGGACGGTGCCGCCGAGCACCCGGCCATCGAAGCCAACGGCCACCAGCCTGCGGAATCTACCGGCTCGCACGACCGGGACAATACGGATAACACTGTGCGGCAGCCAGAGTCGGACCGCGTGGGTGACCCGACGAAGCCGCCGGAACCCAAAACCGAGGATCCGCAATCCACTGAACCGCAAGCCCGCGAAGATCTGTCGGATGCGGATACACAGCCGGACCCGAGCTCGCGGATCGATCGGGCGTTGGCACGTGAGCTGGCCGCGCTCGATGAGGCCTATCAGCGCCATGCGGACGAGGCCGATGCCGAGTTGCAGCGCGTACTCGATCATCTGGAGCAGGTCGGTCGTGATCTGACCGGGCCCCTCGTTGGGCACGATGCTGTGCCGGATTCGGTGGCTCCGCCTTCGCGGATCGATGAGGCGTTGGCGCGTGAGCTGGCGAAGGTGGATGAGGCCTACCGGCGTCATTCCGAGTCGGCCGATGCCTCACTGCGCCGGGCGCTCGATCATCTCGAGCAGATTCGCGACGATCTCGCGGCGCAGGGTGAACACCAGCGACTGATGGCGGATCTCGACGAGGCGCATCGCGAGATGACCGCCAAGTTCGACGAACTCGACCGCCGCGACTCCGACGGACCGGACGAAGAACCGCCCACCACCATCGAGCCCCCGCAAGATCCACCGTCGCGGCCGCCAGGGTCTGCGAACCAGGACTCGTCGTCGCGTCGGCCAGAGGCCGCAGATGGGTCGACACCGAGGTCGGAGAACGGTGCGGGTGGCTCGCGGACGAGTCGCGGAAATGGTGGTGAACCGCCGGAACCTGGTACAGGTCAGCGTGATTCACAGCTACCACAGTTGCCTGGCCGGGCACTGAGGTCGCACATTCCGCATCCGCCGCGGGATTACGAGTTCGAATTCCCGAAGCCAGTGGACATCACGCCAAAACCATGGCCGGTACCGGACCCGCAACCTCCGACGGTCCCGCCGGAGCCCCCGAAGGTTCCTCCGCAGCCGCAGCCGCAGCCGCAGCCGCAGCCGCAGCCGCAGCCGCAGCCGCAGCCGCAGCCGCAGCCGCAGCCGCAGCCGCAGCCGCAGCCGCAGCCGCCGCGCCCTCCGGTGCCTCCGCAGGTCCCGGAGCCGCCGACGCCGCCAATTCCGCCGACACCCCCGGTGCCGCCGCGTCCGCCGGTGCCACCATTGCCCCCGCCCTTCCCTCCGAATCCGCCCGTACCACCACAGTTCCCGGAACCACCTCAGCTGCCTGTGCCACCGCAGCTACCGGAACCACCGAATTCGCCCGTGCCACCGGAGCTTCCGGCGCCACCGAATTGGCCTGTGCCACCGGAGCTTCCGGTGCCACCGAACTTGCCGGTGCCACCACCATTTCCATCGACACCACCGCATTCGCCGATCCCGTCTCCGGGCGGACCTGTACCACCCGGGCTACCCGGACCGCCGAATCCGCCACCAGGCGGGTCGATTCCGTCGGGCGATCCGTCGGGGTCATCGATGCCCCCATGGACTCCCATGCCTCCGCCACCCATGGGCGGCGGCCCACAGGCCCGCGGCAATGATGCCCGCAACGGCGGCAACGGCCACAACCGGCGCTCTTACACCCGCGAAACCGGCAGTGACACAACGATTGTCGTCCGCCCATACGTCGGCTACGGCGTATTCGCCGAGTTCGACCCGATCACCGGCGCACTGCGAGCAACGCCCGCAGACCCGAGTCAACTCCGCGGCGTCTACGGCGAACTCGGTGCTGCCCCGGTGGTGCTCTACCGGCACAACGGCAGGCTGGGGTTGCGCGCAGGCGGCCGCGATATCGATCTCGATGGCCCGGTCTCGGTCGACTGGTATCCCTACGATCGGCGCAACACCAGATTCGTGGTCAGTGTCGCGGGCGTCCCCGCCTTCGATGTCATCTACCGGTCCATGCCCACCGAGATGGATCTCGGCCTGCTGGTGCGTGACGTCCTCATCGACCCGTCCCGCCGCGCCACCATCTTCGCCTGACCGGCAGCCGACATGCGAAGGTCCTGTGCCACAGAACAGCAGGTAGTCGACACTTTTGTGCACTGTGCCAGGTAGCTGCGGCCGGTATTGCCAGGGCCGGGTGCGGTTGGGTTCAATCTGTAGATGATCAATGGTGATCCGGTGTCCCTGGCCAGTCGCGGCGTGATTTTCGCGTTGCATTCCACCCTGCGGCCACTCGGCGCCCGGTTGCCCGCCAACCGTGTCGGAGTCGCCGGTGCTCGGCTCGGCTTGGCCGTCGCCTGCCGGATCTGGTTCGATCGCGCGCTGCCGACTACGCCGGTCGATGTGGCCGGGCCGCGCGGCCGGGCCATGGGGGAGTGGGTCGGCGCGGTGCCGCGACCGGGACGATCACTCATCTATTACCTGCACGGCAGCGGCTACGTCGGTTGCAGCCCGGCCACCCATCGAGGCCTGGTGTCCGAGCTGGCGCGGCGACTAGATCGTTCCGCGTTCACGCTGCGCTACCGGCGCGCCCCCGAGCACCGATTCCCCGCGGCACACGACGACGTCCTGAACGGCTATCTCTGGCTGCTCGAACAGGGTCACGCCGCGCAAGACATTGTGCTCATGGGCGATTCGGCGGGTGGCCACATGGCTCTCGGCCTGTCCGTGCAGTTGCGCGAGCTCGGCCTGCCGCAACCCAAGGCGCTGGTCGGCTTCTCGGCACTGGTCGATTCGACCTGGACGCTGGCCGACGCCCGCCGCGCCGAGGTGGACGAGGCATTCATGTCCTTCGGCCTGGCCACCCGGATGACCGGCCTCTACACCGGCACAACCCATTTCGACGACCCACGCCTGAACGTGGCCGCCCATGTCGGCCCCGACCTGCCGCCGATGCTGCTGCAGGCAGGCGGCAGCGAAATGCTCAGCGCCGACGCCGAACACTACGCTGCCGCGCAACGCGCAGCGGGCGGCCGCTGCGAAGTACAGCTGTGGCCAGGCATGTTCCACGTTTTCCAGGTGGGCCACCGGTTCCTGCCCGAGGCCCGCGCCGCCCTCGACAGCGTCGAGCGGTTCGTCGCCGAGATCGAGCGTGTGGAGATCGCGCGAGGACCGCTGTCGGCGTAGGCGCGGTGCGGCCGGCATCGGTTCGGTAGCGCTGGCCATTGTTGTGCGGGTAACCAGGTTGTGGCACAGTCGATCGCCAAGAAACGATGCGGATCGTCAGCGAGTACTAGGGTGATTCCATGACCGAATGGCGTGCACTGTCCGACGACGAAATCGTCGAGCTGGCCCGTCGGCTGCGCTCAGTGAACTGGCCTTGCCCGCTGGACGACATCCCGGAGTTGGCCGCGTCGTTCGGCTGGGAAGTGAAGTCGTCGCGGCCCGAGTGGGTCAGGCTCGATTCCGGGTTCGGCCGGGCCAGCGGTTTGGTCGAGGCCGAGGGCGGCAAGGCTGTCGAGCTCACGCTGCAAGTCACTGATTTCGCGGACAAGGATCAGGCGGGGCGGACTCAGACGCGCGACACATTCGTCAGGATGACCAACGCGCTGATCGGCGGACTCGGTGAACCGACGGCCCGCATTCCTGGCGAATCCGCTGAGGTTCGTTGGGCGGGTGGGGAAGCGACCATCGTCCTTTCGGACCTGGACATCACGGTGCAGTTGGCGCTGGTGACCAACGCGCGGCTCGCCGCCCAGGATCGAACCATCGACCTGCAGGAACAGGGCCTGATTTGACCGGGTGGGAGCAGTTCACCGAAGGGTTGGCCCGACACCTCGCGGAGCTGCCCTCGGGCGCGGTAGTGAAGATCATCGAGTCAGATGAGTCGGCCGATGTCGCGCGGTATGCGCAGTTCCTCCAGACCGATAGCAAGCTGATCGCCGAAGTCGTCGGCGACGGATGGCTCGCCCCGGAGCTGGGCGCCGGTACGGCTGGGAGCCGCCTGCTTGCCGACGCGGGCTGGCACCAGCCCGATGAAGACCACAGCGGAAATTGGTGGCTCGACTCGACCTGGCCGATCGACTCGGCGAGCTACCGCCGAATCGCATCGATGGTGGTGACCGGACTGCGCGACGCCTTCCGGATCTCCGATCTGTCGACGCTCTACTACGAGGCATGGAACGGCAACGCTGGTAACCGCAAGCTGGATCTGCCGCTGCTCGGCCTGCCGTCGCCGGGCTGACGAGGGCCCTTCTTCAGCAGCGCTTTCCGCGCCGTCGCGCCGCCCTGACGTTCGCCACTCGTCGTGTTGCGGGCTGTGCCAGGATGGGACGCGGGCGGCTACCTCTTCGGACGGCCCCCGTTTCGGTGCGCAGATTGAGGAGATTTCCGCGACGTGACCAGTCCAGACGACCAGGCTCCGGACCCGAGGCCGCGCGACGAGTCGGCCAAGGACCACGAGCGACCTGGCGGCGAAACGACCGCCGCACAAATAGCTTTCATGAAGCGATTCCTGGTTTCGACCGATGAGCAAGCCGGCGTCGACGAGCCGGTTGACCGCGAGCCCGGCAGCGTCGAGGACCAAGGACCCGACGTCGGCTTCACCCTCGCAGGCGCGCTGGCCGCCCCGCCTCCGGTCGAAGATCCGGCCGAGCGCGCGACGGCGATCAGTCATCAGATCGTCAGAGAGCTGGCCTCCGACGGCCCGGCGGGCTGGCAGCGGTTGGAGGCGGTCTTCGCGGTGACCGTCGCGGCCGAGGTGGCGCTTGCCGTTTTCACCGACGACGAGGACCGCATGGCGCGGGCGTATCCGACGGAGGAGGTGCTGGCGTTGGTCCGTCAGCATCGGCACGTGTCGGCGCAGCTCAGCGACGGACCGTGGTGGCGCTACATCATGACGCTGACCAGCAGCGGTCAGGTCGAAGTCGATTACGACTACGGCGATGAGCCGTTCCCGGACGAACAACTCTTCGCACCGGAGATCTATCGCGCCGACCTCGAGATGTACCCGCGGCGGCGGCTGCCGGTGTGGCTGGCGGCTTACATCGGCCACGCCGATCGGCAATCGCGGACGCCGCAGGAGGCAGCGGTCCAGGCGCGGGCCGATCGGGACGCGGGCAGGCGCGGAGTACTTGCGGCCGACGACTTCCCGGCGTTGCCGCTGCTTGCGGCCCGCTGGGCGGTGATCGCCGCGGGGTTCGTCGCGGCCGGATCGCCGCTGGGACCGCGCGTGCTACCGGCCTTGAGCTGGTTCGAAGGTTCGAAGCGCAGTGGCTCCACGTTGTACGTGGTGCCGGGCGGCCGGGCGGTGCTGTCCGGCGGGGTATGGAACGCACCGGAATTGGACGCGGTCTACAACCGCGATGTGCCGATGCCCGATTTCTACGTGGGCGCGCCGGAGTGGGTGGCCAATCCGGTGCTGAATTCGCGTGCGGCCAGTGGCCTGCTGTCGTTCTGCTACTGGTGGGAGGGCGGCAACTGGTATCGCGGTAACTCGCCGATCGCCGACGAACTCAGCGACGCGGTGCCCGGCATGTGGTCGCCGGATTCCGTGGTCGACATCGTGTCCGGCCTGATCGCGGAATCGCCGAGCCCGCGCCAGCGGCAATCCGTCGCGAATCTGGTGTCCGCCGCGGAGATCGGCGTGGTCACCCGGTCCACCCTCGTCGACGTCTTCGGCGAAGACGGCTCCTTCGATATCGACGGCGCCCTCTATCAGCTCACCATGGCCGGCGTGACGATGACGGTGCCGGAGCCGATGCCGCAGGAGGACGCGATCGCCAGGGTGCGCCAGTTCATCCTGGACAGCGGTATGGACACCTCCCGATATCCGGTGGACGGCCTGCGCGCGGATCGGATCAGCATCGGGTGGATGGTCTACGTGCCGACCGCGCCCGGCGAGATCGCGATCGGCCGGGCGCTGTTCTACATCGCCGACGATGGCGTGCTCGAACAGTCGTCGTCCTCGGTGGCGCCGTCGCTCTACATCGCCGAGTTCGAGCAGCGATTCCAGCGGCGACACGGCCAGGTAGACGCCTGATCGTGGGGGGTAAAGGGACCCCGGTGCCCCTAGGACTGGGGTGCTCGGTTGGAGTGGTCCACCACTACCCTTGGTGTTACGGTTTATTGACTGACAGCGGAGATCGGGTGAACTGATCATGAACTCCGCCAATGACTTCAGGATCGAGCCGGGGGTTGGCTTCCCTCGCACTGCGGGAAAGGGTGCATTGTGGCGGACGAGACATTCGAGTTCCACCCGGACGATTTCCGTGCTGCCGCGGGTAAGACCGCCCATGTCGGCGACCGGATCACTGACGTGGTAAACAACCTGACCTCGACGCTTTCCGGTCGCGGTGCCCCATGGGGCGACGACAAGATGGGTAAACAGTTCGCGGACGGCCCCGGCGGCGGCGACGGCTACCACTCTTCGAAGAAGAACCTCGTCGACGGCACCACGAGTATGGCAGGCTCCTTCAATGATGTGGCCGCCAACCAGCGCACGGTTGCCGACAAGTTGCAACACGACCTCGACAAGCGCAATGGCGAAAGCTTCGAAAATTGAGTAAGGGCCGGTAGCCGTGGCACACGATTTTTCTCGGGGAGACGTCGCCGACCTGATGGAAGAGGTGCAATCGCAGCTCCATTCCATCGCGCGGTTGCAGCAACAACGCGTTGCGCTGGTTGGCAAGGCGACTGTGCGCGGCGGCCGGGTGACGGTTGTGGTCAATGCGGATGGTGCCGTCATCGAGACCAAGTTCGGCCGCGGCATCGAGGATTTGGAATACGCGGAATTGGCGCGTGCCGTGACCCAGGCGGCGCAAGAGGCCATCGCGGACGTGCGCCGCCAATCGCAGGAGCTGCTCGCGCCTTTCCAGGAGGAGCGGGCACGCTTGCCGAAACTGTCGGATCTGGTAGAAGGCATGCCGGACCTGAGCGGTCAGATGCCCGCGCAGACGTACGCGCCGATGAGCAAACCCGATTCGTTGGAGCGGGCTATTACTGCCGGAACCGACAGCGCCGCCATGACATTCGACAATGTCGAGTCACTCGACAATGTGAAGTCCCGGGAGCGTGGGGTCACCGATTCCGGTTGGTGATCTAGATGGACTTTTGGGACGGGCTCCTCGAAACCCTCGGGTGGGTCGCCGGTAGCGATTGGCCCGAGGGCTCG
The DNA here is from genome assembly GCF_044455225.1 of Nocardia sp. NPDC051321. Classification (NCBI taxonomy): domain Bacteria; kingdom Bacillati; phylum Actinomycetota; class Actinomycetes; order Mycobacteriales; family Nocardiaceae; genus Nocardia; species Nocardia sp. NPDC051321. The sequence goes on from NZ_JBITEM010000014.1 coordinate 248,108, forward strand.
GAAACCGGCATGCGCGACCTCGCCGGTGACTGGCGCAGTGCCGCCGGAGAGCTGCGCGGCATCATGGCCGACATCAACGCGGCGAAGTCTGCCGCGCTCAACGCATACCCGTCCGGTGCGGCGCGCGATGAGATCGCGGGCGCGTTCGACAAGATGCGCGATGGCACCGGTGCCAGCGGGGAGGAGGCGAACAACAACCTCAAGAAGCTCGCGGAGTTCTTCGACAAGATCGCCGAATCCGCGGATGGCGTCGGTACCGAAATCGAGTACGCCAAGTGGATGATGTGGTCCTCGCTGGGCCTGCTGGCGATCGAACTCGCTGCGGCGTGGCTGTTTCCGCCCACCGCACCCGCCGTGGAGCTGACCGCCATCGCCGCGACCCGGGTGACGATCCGGGTGATCGCCAGGCAAGGGCTCATGGCGGTCCTCAAGCACGTCCTCAAGTTGGCCATCACCAAGGGCGCCAAGTTCCTCCTCAAGCACGTCGCGCTCGACCTGGCGCTCGGCACCATCCAGGACTTGGGGATCCAGTGGATCCAAAAAGAACAGGGCCACCGCAAGAACATCGACTGGGATCAGGTCAAGATGACCGCGATCTCCTCGGGGGCAGGCGCACTCGGCGGCGCGGCGGCCGGCCACGGGCTCGGACACCTTTTGAAGAACGCCCCTTTGGGCCCCGGCATGAAGGGCGCGCTCACCGGCTTCGGTGCGGGCCTCGGCGGCTCGATCGCCGGGTTCGCACCGCAGTTCGTGATGGACGGGCTGAAAAACGGCTGGGGTAACGCGCTGGACAACTTCGACCCGCGAATGCTCACCGCGGGCATGTCGAACGGCGCGATGTCGGGCGGGAACAAGGGGCGAGCCAGCAAATTCCACTTCGACCGGGCAGGCATGCCGACCGGCGTCGGGCCGACGAACGGGCCTCGGATCGGTGGCCTCGCCCCCGAAGGCCTTGGCACGCACAGCAATGGCGGTCCGGACATGCATCCGGCAGGCAGCACCGGTGTCGACACGCCGCGGAACGGTGCGGTCGGCCAGGGTGAGCACGGCACGGGCGGCGACCGGACCGGCGGAGATAATGTCGGCGGTGGGTCGAACAACCGCACCAACAGTTCGGGTGACGGATCGTCTACCCGGACCGACGACACCTCGACGCGCAGCGGAGATACCTCCACCGGCGACTCGAACCGGACTTACAGCACCGACGCCGACCGGCCACAGGCTGGCGACTCGGACAGTGGCCGTGGCTCCGATGGCGGCCAGCAGCACGGTGGTTCGGAGAGTCGTGGTTCCGATGGTGGCCAGCAGAGTGGTGGTTCGGAGAACCGCGGCTCCGATGGTGGCCAGCAGCACGGCGGTGGTTCCGAGAGCCGTGGCTCCGACGGCGGACAGCAGCACAGCAGCGCACCCGAGAGCCACGGCAGTTCGCCGGAGCAGCACGCCGGAGCCGACGGTTCCGGCGCGGATCACAGTCGGGCGAGCATTGCCGACGGTGGCAGCACGCACGACAGCGGCACCGGTGCCGATCGGTCGGTCACACCGCAGAGCGGTACCGACCCGGGAAGCACTGCGGGAACGCATAATTCGGGCGATGCCGGGCGTGCCGGTGATGGTGCGGCGGCCCGGCCCGGTGCCGACGGCGCGACAGCTCGACCAGGCGGCGATGGCGCGGCACCCCGGCACAGCGGTGACGGTGCGGCGCCGCGGCAGTCCGGTGACGCGCCGCGGCAAGCAGGCGACGGTGCGTCAGCTCGGCCCGGTGGCGCGGAGGCGCCGCGCGGTGGTGAAAGCAGGCCGCAGTCGGGCACCGAACCGCGCGCAGCCGACTCGCGGGCCGGATCGCCGGACGCCAAGCCGAGCGTCGATCGGCCCCGAGGTGACTCGCGCGCTGGCGTATCGGAATCGAATCCTGCTCGGGCAGGCAAGGATTCGACTCCCGGCCTCCGCGCGGAGTCGAGCGGCTCCGAGGCGCCCAAGGCGCCGGACCGAGCGGCGGGCGCGGCGGACGAGCACGTGCAGGTGCATCCGGATGCGGACGAGAACGTTCGGCCGCACTCGGATGCGGACGAGAACGCTCGGCCGCACTCGGATGCGGACGGCCCAGATTCCAGGAAAAAGCCGGAAGCCGGTGCACCGCAACAGGATCGGCCGCGCACCGGTGCCGAGCCGCACATCAGGGACGAAGCCGGGCGCCCGCGCGCGAACGACTCTCGGCCGGTAGGCGACGCTCCGAACCGGGCAGGCGATGCGGATCCCGCGCATCGCAGCGACCACGGTGACGACTCCGAGAGTCGCTCGCATCATGACGACGTGGGGATCGTCCCGGTCGCGGATGCGGGCACGTCGGCCCATCCGCGGCAGTCGGGGGCGGACGGCGCGCCGCGCCAGCACGCTGCCGACGGCGAGGCCGCGACGCCGCGACAGGACGGCGACCCCGAAAGCAAGCGACCGATCGACCCCGACGATCCGAATCGCGGCAAGTGCGGCGAGCTCTCGCTGCGGGAACTCCGCGACCGATTCGGTGATTCAATTCGTCTGCCGGAGCGGACAATTGGTGCCGACGGCATGACCTCACGAGAACTCGTCGGCGCCGCGGGTGGGCAGCTGCGCGAGTTCGCGGGCGGCCACGAGGCGATCGAGCGGCGGCTGCTCAAGATGGGCGACGGTGCCACGGCGCTCGTCGTCGACACCTACAAGGGCCCGCGCGACGAGCACGGTGTCGGCGCGCACGCGTACCTGATGGTGAACGAGGGCGGCCAGATCAAGGTGCACGACCCCAGCATGGGGGCCGAGCACGGTTTCCCGCCACGGACACCGAAGGAACTGCACAGCGCGAGCGCGATCATGTTCAAACCGGACGGCACGCCGGTGGACAAGGTACCGAGCCGTGTTCGGGACGAATTGCTCACCAACCCGGGCGAGCACGCCGATTCGGACCGGATCGGCAACGTGCCGGACCCGCCGCCGCACCCGATCGGTGAGCCGGTGCCGCCGGGTTTGATACGCGATGCCGATGGCTATCTACGCCGGCCCGGCGATCTTCCTGACCAGTACCGTAGTGCCGACGACAAATTGCATAAATTCGGCGATCGGCCGGATACCTGGCGCGACAACGGTCATCCGTATTCGCTGCGCGATCGAAGTGGCTACACCACTGATCCCAACAGCAATGCCGGTGGGGATTATGCGCACCGGGCTCAACTCGGCACCCCTGAGCCGCACACGCCAACGGACTCGGACATCATCAGGAAGCTGGAAGAGGCTGCTGGTGAACGGCAAAAACAGGATGTAGATCGTAAAGCTGTCCGCAAGCTGCTCGGGCCGCTGATGGACGAGTTCGACATCAAGAACGACAAGGGTAAGCCTGATGTTCATCAGCTGAGTCAGGACAAGCTGAAAAAGCTGTACGCCGACAAGCGCAGCGAGGTCTTGGCTGAAAATCTGAGCGACGCCGAAATGGACGCCAAGCTGGATCGGCTGGCGGACCTGAAAACTCATGCTTCGGAATACAATCGCATCGGCAACGAGATGCACGACACCTCGAAATTGCTCGGCGAATTGGCTGCCGAGTCATTTGGCCTGAAGCCGGACGGCGCAATAAAGATCACCCCGTTCGAGGGGGCCTGGGATGGCAACCACTCGGTCGACTTCGCCGCATTTGTGCCCGGTCCGCCGCCCAAGCTGTTGGTGATCGAGGCCAAGGGCGTCGGCTCGACGCTAGGGGGCGCCGATACGCCATGGGGCTACTCCGAGCAGGGCTCTCCGGAGTATCTGCGCAATACCCTCGCCGTCGACCGAAACCTCAAGCAGCTGCTCAACGAGACCCCTGAACAGATGCTCGCGCGCGGTTTAGACCCGAACAGTGATCAGGGCAAGGCATTCCTGAAGACCAGGGAGGAGTTGCTGAAGGCACATCGCGACGGCACCCTCGAGGTCGAGTACTACAAGGCGCACGCCAATATCAAGGGCGAGGTGACGATCACCAAATTCGACCTCGAGCGCAACAATGTTCCGGTCCCGATGGACAATTTGGGCGGTTTCCAGTCCGAGCACCTCGCGTCCGACGACGCGTTCAATCATCCTGATGACCGCCGCGGTCGCTGTGGTGAATTGTCACTCGGAGAACTCCGTGCCATGTACGGCGACCAGGTCCAAATGCCGCAGCGCGTAATCGGTCCCGACGGGATGACCGCTGGCGAACTGGCGGCCGCGGCGGGTGGCAGGCTGGACACCACCACGCACGAGAACCTCCAGCGACAGCTGCTCACCCTCGGCGACGGATCGTCCGCACTGGTAGTCGATGCCTACGCGGGTTACCGGGACAATCACGGTGTCGGCGCACACGCGTATCTGCTGGTGAACCAGGGCGGCGATATCGTGGTCCGCGACCTCGGCGCCGGGGTGGCCGATCATGGTTATCCGCCGCGGGTGCCGCGTGAGCTCAGCAGCACTCGCGCCATCGTGTTCGATGCGCAGGGCCAGCCGGAGCACCGGCTCAATCCAGCGGAGCGGGCTCGCATGATCGCCGATGCGCAGGTGCCTGTCCCCGACCGGCGGATCGGTCAGCCCTTCGATGGGCGGCCACACGACGACAGCAACCTCCCGCACAACGAAGACGTCGACGGCCTGATCTCCCGGCCGAAACACGAGGATGCGGAGCTGCCGCCCCGCGTGCAGGTCGAGGAGGCCGAGTCGCTGCGCAGGCTCGCCGACCAATACCCCCAAGACGAAGCCTTGCGGGCGGAAGCCGATCGAGCGGCCGAGCGGGTGCGCGAACTCGCGGAAAAGGGACTGCTCCCAGAGGGCGACGGCTCGGGTATCCGGAAGCCGCCGAACACTGACGATCCGGTCACTCGGCCGATCGACCATCCCGAGTCCGAGGGCGCCCAGCGGCCACGGCAGGCCGACAGCGCTGCGCCGAACAAGACACCGGAAGCCTCGACGCATCCGGAAACTGAACACGCTCCGCGACAACGACCTTCGGACGGCGCGAGTCCGAACAAGACGCCGGAACCGCTGACGCGTCCGGAGTCCGAGCGTGCCCCGCACGAACAGCCAGCCGATAGCGCGGGCCCGAACAAGACGCCCGAATCGCCCACTGATCCGGGCGACGCCCGTTCGCGCGATATGCGTCCGGCGGATGCCTCTCGGTCGCAAGAAGATTCGGCACCGGAGCCGCGGCAACGTCCGGTCTCAGACGGGCCGACGAAAATGGCGCCTGACTCGCACCTGCCGCGCGAGCGAGAGTCCGCTTCGCATATGTTGCCGCCGCGCCGACCGTCGGAAGTGCCTCGTTCGCAAGGTGATTCGGGGTCCGAGCCGCGGCAACGCCCGGCGGCGGGCGAGCCGACAAGGCCGCCGTCCGACCATCCGCTGTCCCGCGAGCGCGAGTCCGCTTCGCACATGCTGCCGCCGCGTCGTCCGACGGCGGCGCCGGTACACGGCATGGATGGCGGTGCGCACCACGACGGCGGTCAGCCGGACCCGCACATCGTCGACAAGTGGACGCCACTCGACGCGGCGCAGGTCGGCGAGGAGCTGGCCAAGCAGACCGGGCTGAAGGTCTACGGGTTCGACATGCCCGGTTTCGATGCCGAGGTGGCGCGCGAGATCGCCAGGGGCGTCGTCGATATGCGGACCAAGTACCCACACGTTGTCCTCGGTAGCGTCGGCGTCGGCCCGTTCCCGAGCGGGCGCCTGGCGGAGATGGTTCCGGGCCGTCACCCGGAGACGGGGGTGCGGTACGCACAGTCGCTCAGGATCAATCAGGAACTCGTCGGAAGCTTGGACGTGTTCCGCGGCAAAGTCCAGGAGGGCGTTGACCTCGGACGGTTCGATCAGTCCACCACGACTCGCGCGGTTTACCAGATGCTGCTGCACGAATTCGGTCACGCGGTGGACTTCCACGGACAGCGAACCTCGCTTCGACCGTTGAACCCGAACGATCCGCACTCGCTGACCTATACCGACAAAGTCCTGCAGGACTACTACCGGCACAAGGCCGAGCAGGACCCATCCGTCCCCAATACCGCTGCGGGATACCGCAAGTGGCTGAGCCAGCTCAGCCGGTACAGCTTCGACAAAGATGGCGTCTTCAGCCCGGGGGAAGCCGTCGCCGATGCCTTCCGCGATGTAGAACTGCACGGCGACCGGGCCAGTGAGCCGGCCCGGGTCATGCACAAGATGCTGACCGACTTGGCGAAACTGGGACCCGACGTGCTGGCGCCACGGCTGCAGGGCCCCGAGGTTACGCCGCATCCAGCGGTGGACCAGCCGGCCAGGATGGCGGTCGACCCACCGCACGATCCCGACCCGTCCGGCAGTGACAACGGCGGCCGACACGAGAGCACCGCGGACTGGGCTGACCGCATGCGCGCCGAGACCGCCGAGTGGACGGCTCGGATGGCCGCCGAGCACGCGGCGGCCATGCGGCAGATCGCGGATACCGCACCCCTGGACTGGGCTACGCAGATGCGGGCCGACCACGCCGAATGGCGGGCCCGGATGTTGGCGCTGCGCGCCGAGTTCTCCCGCGATATCGCCGACGGCACCTTGCCTCGGCCCGCGGCGGAGGTGCCGTCGGAGGAGGCGGGCAAGCACCGGGTTCCCGAGGGCGAAGTCCCGGGTGACGCCCAAGTGCCGCCGCGCGAGGATTCGGCCGCGCAGCCAGCGCCCGATGGCGCCGGTGGCGGCAAGAAACCGCCGGAATCGCCACCGCGCGTTGGTGATCCGGGCGACCCCGGTGATCACGGCACGAACCACGGCGACCGGCAACCGGGTGACGACTCGCCGCCGCCCGCGCACGAGGAGAGCGCGCCACGCCCCGAGGACACACTCGATGCGCGCCATGCGGAGCTGGACGCTGAGCGCGATCGTGCCGTCGCCGACCGGGATGCGTTGCAGCAGCAGCGCGATGAGCTGGCCGGGCGGCTGCGAGTGTCGTCGGAAAACGACTGGGCGGCATTGCATCCCGACAATTTCCCGCGAACCTTGGAGGAGTTGCGCGGCCGCACCATGGAGGTGCGTGAGGAGATGCCGCGCGAGCATGCCCGCATCGATGAGCTAGAGCGGCTGGCCGACCGGGTCGCCGACGCGAACAACGACATCGCCAGGATCGATCGCGAGCTGGCAGCGCTGGACGCCGAACGTGAAGCCGCGTTACACGAGACCCCCGAGGGCGAGTACGCCCGCCTGCTCGAGGAGCGGCGTGAGCTGGACCATGAGCGTGAATTCGCCAGGGCGAAGCGCGATGAGCTGGCCGCGCACCTCGGGTTCCGGGAACTGACCGGCCCGGGCTTCGAGCGCCGCATGCTCGAGCTGTATGACGATGCGCGATCGCGGCAGACCAGGATCCCCGGCAACCTGGACTCCCCGGAACGGCTTGTCCGGGAACAGATCGCCGGCTCCGAGCGCGAATTGCATCTGCGTGAACTCCGCAAATTGAGTGATGCCATGCGGGAATGCGACCGTCTCGACGCGGCCGTCGCCGAGAAGGACGCCCGCCTCGCGCAACTGCGGGACGAGGGCGTCGTCGATGAGCGCCCGCCCGGCGATGATGTCGGCACCGCCCTCGATCGCTTGGTTGACGATTACGCCGAGTTGCTGCGCGATACCGAGGCACGGCAGACGGTGCTGGAGGATCTGGCCCGGCGGCTCGGGATTCCGGTATCGGAGCTCGGCCCGCATCCACGGGATCTGGAAAAGGCGCTGGATTGGCATCGGACGCGAACGATGCGGGTGGACAACGGCGAGATGGCCGATCGCCACCGGGTGCTCGATGAGCTGGAAGCCGCCGCGCGCGATGTGCTCGATCGCGAACACGCCATGGGCAAGCTGCGGGACGAGATGGCTCGGCTGAATGGTCTGTGGCGGGATCTCGTCAGTGCCGGAGACGAGGGCGGCTGGATGGTCACCGACCGCGTCGGCATCATCCCCGGTGAGCGTCCGCGCATCATCGTATTCGGCACGCGAGCAGAATTCGAGCCGTCGCGCACCGGCCACGACGACGCGCTAGCGCACGCGATACGCACGGAACTGGCTGTGGCACAGGCGATGATGCGGCAGCCGCAGATCGAATACCGCCGGGTGGTCGTCGAGCAGGACGGCACTTGGCGACAGGTGCAGATGGGCGGTCCGCCCATCGAGCGCACTGCCACCCGCTGGATCAACGGTGATCCCGGCCTGTTGCTGGTGCGCTGGCAAGACGCGGACGGTCAGTGGCACCACGTCGATCCGAGTGAGCCGAACCGGACCACCAACCGCGGTCCCAAAGCGCCTAAGGAATACGACCCGGGCAATCCTGACTGGTGGGGCGGTCTATCCGACTACATCAACGACCTGGCGACGCCCTTCGCCGATATCCCGCCCGGGCATATCGCGAAGAACATGCTCGAACTGAATCCGATGAACGTCGAGACCAGATATTTCGACAACGGCATGTCGCCGGACGACATCGTCAGCCTCCATCTCGGTGCCGATATCGCGTCCATTCAACGAAATATCCGCAACTTGTTCATGGCGATCGACCATCCCCTGGTGCGCGACTGGATCCATCGGCACCCGGCGATCGGCGACTGGGTACTGGCGCGTCCGTGGCTGAAGCGGTTCTTCCCGGTCGGCACCATGTGGTCGTCGTTCCAGTGGCACCGGCCGCCCGAGACCAACTTTCAGCCGATGTACCGCGCCTGGGAGCCGGCCGAGCATGCCAGAACCGAGATTCCGGAGTGGTTGCGGCCCGCGATCGATGCGGATGTCGCGAACTGGCGGCGGGTCCAGGAGTGGGCCGACGGCGAATACGACCGGTTCCGGGCCGACGATCAGCTCGCCGACCGCATGGTCGAAGGGCTGGCCGAGTACCGGCAAGAGCAGATGCGGGTCGGCGCACAGGATTTGGTCGATCGAATCCGCAAGGAACTGGTCGATTCGCGCCGCGGTGTCGACCCGGGCCAGCCTGGCATCGACCGGCAGAAGGCCATCAACCGGATCGCCGACGAGTCCTTCGACCACTTCGCTACCGATGATCGGGTCGCGATCCGGGCCACGATCGCCGATATACGGAAACAGTTGCTCGACATCAGGAACCAGCGCCCGATCGCTGACGCCGACATCACCCGGATCGTTGACGAGTTGACCCCTGGCATCCGTCCGCTGCCGCCGAAAATCGAAGAGCACAACTGGCCCGACCCCTTCCCAGATCGCCCGCAACCCGACAGTGCCCCGCCGAAGCACGAATTCCCGGCCTTCACCAGGGAACAGATTCAGCAGATCCTGAATCATCTGCTGGTCGACGAGCACCCGGCCGTCGATCACGCCGATCCCAACGGCAACCTGACGACGCGGCGGATGGATCAGCTCGCCGACGTGGCCGAGGCGATCAACCGGATCGTGGACGGCAATCCGTTGCCCGCGGATGTTGTCCTCATGCTCGACGCGCTCGCGGAATCCAACTTCTTGCGCACTCCCGCGCCGCGCGAGGGGCGCTGGACCTGGCATGACGCGAACGCGCACGCGGTGGCCGAGGGCTTCCACTGGGACGCGAACCGCCCGCCGCTGACCGGTGACCGCGCGAATATTCCGTACGCGCCGGAGCCGCTGCGCCCGCCGGAGCCGTTCCTGCCGCGCGATCGCTTCGAACTGCAATTGGGCAATGCCAGGGAGCATTGGAACGCGCGCTCGATGGCGCTACTGGAGGCCGTGCGACTGGCCGGGATCGATCCCGAGGCGTTGTTCGGCGCCGCCGATCCCGTCGACCGGCTGGCCAACCTGCGGACACAGCAGCCGGATGAAGCTGGTCGCCAGCGCATCGATGACGTGTCGCGTGCGTTGCGTGAATTCGACGAGGCAGGTGCCGAAGTCATCCGCCTCGAACAGCGGATCGAGCAGCACGATGTCAACCTCGACCGCGCCCGCGCGGCGATCCGCGGCGAGCAGCCGGAAGTGCCTGCGCTGGAAGCTGATTCGAATGCGCGACCGGAAGATCCCGCGCACTCCGCCGAAGCCGAGCGGCAGCGCGCGGAAGCCGAGCAGCAAAGGGTTGCCGAGGAACAAAGGGAAGCCGAGCGGCAGCGAAGTTACGCCGAAGCGGATGCGCGCCAACGGAGTAACGAGATCGATCGGCTGGAGCGGGCGAAGGCGGACGCGGTCCGGGCCAGGGACGAGGCTGCCGAACAGCTGCGGCAGGCGCGTGATCAGGCCGAGGCGGAGGAGGCGTTCGAGCGGCACAAGTACGCGGTGCGTGATGCGGCCGAGCGGGATCAGCAGCTTGCCGATCAGCTGCGGAAGAACACGATGCTCGAAGCGGGTGCGGAGCCGCTGGACGGGGTGCCGCAGATCGGCATCGTTCCTGGCGATCCGCCGCAAGCCATTGTCGTGGTGCGTGGGGAGTCGACCGATCCGACCACCCTGGTCGATCGAGCCGCGGCACAGCACCCGGAGCTGAACGATCTGGTCGGGCCGAACCGCGACAACGTCATCGTTTACCGCCTTGTCCCCGGGGAAGACGGGCGCACGCAGGTGCACCGGACCGACCCGCCGGACGCGCCACCGCTGGCGGCACCACGGCCCGAACCCGATGCGCCGAGCGATGGTGGCGGTGCGAAGAAGCCGCCGAGCGGTGCGGTGCCGGAGCCGAGCGAGGTGCAGAGCTCTACCACAGCGGATGATGCTGCGGCACAACAGAAGCTGGGCGAAGAACCGAGTTCGGCCGATAAGCCTGCGAGCAAGGTCAGCAAGCCTGCCGACGAGCCGAACAAGCTCGTCAACGAGCCGAGCGAGCCTGTCGGCGAAGCGAGTAAGCCTGTCGCAGAGCCGAACAAGCCAGTCACCGAAACGGAAAAGCCAGTCGCCGAGGCGAACAAGCCTGAATCAGTGACAGACAAGCCCGCGAGCGAAGCGAACGAGCCTGCGGGAGAGCCGGGTACGCCGAGCGAGGCGTCCAAGCCGGTGCACAATGCCGCGCCGGAACCCGCGCCCGTCCAGCAGTCCGTTGATCCCGGTGATCCGAGCAACGCGGGTGACCCGGGCGATCCGAACGGCGGCAACCATCCACCGGCCGCCGAGCAGTCCACGCAGTGGTCGGCGGCGGGCGAGCCGCGCCCCTACGCGCCGGATATCCGGAATCCGGCGGTCGACGGGCTTCTCGACCAGATAACCGCGGCAGCCGACAACGGTCAGACGCTGCTCGACCGAGCGCGCACGATGGCGCGCGCACTCGGCGTGGATCCGACGGGACTGAATGCCCGCGAGCTGGAGCAAGCGGCTCGAACCGTGTTGGCGGGCGCCGATTCCCGGGTCGCGGAACTCCGCGACCGCCAGCACATCCCGCCCGAAGAGATGGTGCGGTACTTCGACGATCTGCACGCGGCGGAGCGCCACTACTCCGAGGTCGTGCGGACCACCGGTGAGCTGTCCAAGACCCTCGGCCAGTACCACGAGTCGATACGGACCAGGAACACCCTGCGCGCCGAAGCGGCGGCCGCGATCTCGCGTGACATCCTCGCGGCGGAGGGTCGGCCGCTGCCCAATGCGAACGGTGTCGCCGTGCTCCCCGGCGATCGGCAGCGGCTACTCGTCGTCTCGCCGTCCGAGGCGCCGGACCACATCATCGGCGCCGACCTGCGTGCGCAGCTGGCCGGACAGGGTGTCGAGGTCACCTACCGGCAGGTGCGCGTCGATGAGCAGGGGCAGGTGTCCGTCGTCGATCTGGTGCCGCCGAGCGGCCCGGACCCCTCGGGGGGACCGATCCAGTCGTCGACCCCGCCCGCGCCCGGCGGCGGCACACCGGCATCGCATGGCGGCGGCGCACCGGCGCGCACTGGCGAGCCGAATGGCGTTGCCGGAGCGAACAAACCGCCGAGCGAGGGGCAACCATCGACCAGCGATTCGCGCTCCAGCGATGTGAAAGCCCAAGAGTCGTCGCATGATTCGGCACCGAAGCCCGCGTCCGGCGGCGATGACGGTGGGCAACAGCCGCCGTCTCCGCCGCAGGCGGGCGACCCCGGTGATGGTGGTTCCGGCAGCGGCGGTCACCGTCCCCCGGAGGGCGGACCCACCCAGGAGCCGCACGAATCAGGTTCGGACGCTGCGGCTCTCGCGCAGGCGGTGGCTCGGGTGGAGGCCGCGCCGACGTCCGGTGAGACCATCCACTTCGAGCGGATCAGCGAGGAGGCGACGCGGATCACCCTCGAGGACGGCACGCAGCTGATCCGTAAGACGCTCAGCAATGTTCAGCACGCCGACGCGGAAGTGCTTGCCGCACAGGTCGGTCACGCCGTCGGCGCCAATGTGCCGCACGTCGTGCGGGCCGGCGACCACGTGGTCTACATGCAGCTCATGCCTGGCGATTGGGCAGGCGGGCGGCATCCCGGCGCGTGGAGCCCACAGGAGACCGGGTTGACCAACACCCCGGACGGTGTCCGCCTCGGTCTGCTGGACACGCTGATCCGGATGCCGGACCGCGGCATGACGAACTGGCTGGTCACCGCGGACGGACTGATCAGCGGTATCGACCACAGTCTCGCGTTCGGCGGTGGGCAGCGCCCGAACGCCGAAACCAGTAGTGGTTTCGCCCATCACTTCCTCGAGCCCGGCCCCGACGGCGCGCTGCAGTGGCGTCAGCACGAGGTGAGCGCGGCCGAGCTGGCCGAGATCCGTCGCCGGATCGAGGTGCTGGCACCGGAATTCGCCGACCATCCCGAGTGGCATCAGTCCGTGCTCGACCGGTTGACGAAGCTCGAGCAGAATGTGCGCCCGGACGGTGACCCGCCCGCAACCCACCGCCCCGACGATCCAGGCAGCGCCGGGCCGCGACCGGGCGGTCCCGAACAGCTCGGCGGCTCCGAAAATGGCAGCGGCACAACTAGATCGGAAAATTCCGGAGATCCAGCGGGCACACCTCGAACCGAGGCCGGGCCGCATCCGGACGGCACCCCGCACCCCGATCCGGCCGCGGCGCACGAGGCGGACAACGCCGAACGCCGCGCCGAGACGGTCAAGGCGCGCGACCTCGCCGTGCAAGACCTCGAGCTCGCGACCCGCAGGCGCAACGAGCTGGCCGAGTTCCTCGGCGTCGACCCGGCCGACGATTGGGCCGCACTGCGGCCTGGTGACAACCTCGCCGACACCCTGCGCGAGTTGAATCACCGCCGTCCCGACGAGCCCGAGTTGCAGCCGCACGACCTGCTTCGGGTGAAGGAGCTGGAGCGGCTGTCCAATCGGGTGCCCGAGTCCACGGCGGCGATCGAGCGGCTGACCGCCGAACTGGCCAGGATGGATGGCGAGGACGGCCCGCAGGAAACCCGAGAGGCCGAATACGATCGCCTGCTTCAGGAACGCGGCGAGCTGGCGCGCGAGCGCGAAGCCGCGCGCGCGACAAGAGACGAGATCGCCGGGCGACTCGATGTAAAACACCTGACCGGCGACGCGTTCACCCAGCGGGTGCTCGAGCTGCACAACGAGGCTCGCAACAGGTCGGTGCGGGTGCCCGCCAACCTGGACAGCCCTTCCCGGGTGGTGCACGAACCGGTGTCCGGGCCCGAGCGCGAGCTGCGCGACCACGCCATTCGCAAACTGGTCCAGGCCGTCGAGGCGTTCAACCGGCTCGACGACGCGGTCAGCGGGATCGACACCAGACTCAATGACCTGCACGGCGAGAAGGTGAACCGGGACCGCCCGCTGTCCGCCGACGTCGTCGCCACCCTGGATCGGCTGGCCCGCGAGCAGGCGGCGATCTTCCAGGAGAGCAAGCGACGGCGCACGGTCATGGAGGACCTGGCGGAGCGACTGGATGTTCCGCTGTCCGATCTCGGCCCGGAACCGCATCGGCTGGACGCGACGATGCGGCGCCTGCGGCAGCTCGACGACGGCACCGATCCGCACCGGGCAGACATGCTCGAAGAGCTCGGCGATGCCGCGGCCGAGGTGAGCCGGGCCGACAAGGCGATGACCCGCAAGCAGGACCAGATGACGCTGCTCACCGAGCGGTGGCACGAGGTTGCCGAATGGCGCGACACCATGCGCGCCGAGGGCGGCCGGATGGCGACCGATCGGGTCGGCATCATCGTGGGCGAGCCGCCAAGGATCGTGGTTTTCGGTCAGCAGCCCGAGACGGCGCGCCACGGCGCCATGCACGATGCGGCGCTCGAACACGCCATCCGCACCAATGCCGGTGTCGCACAGGCGATGTTGCAGCATCCACGGATCGAATACCGGGAGACCGCGCCGGGTCGGGAGACGGTGGTGCACCCAGGGCCGTCGCTGGAGCGCACCGCGACCGGCTGGATCCAGGGCGACCCCGGCATGCTGGTGGTCCGCTGGCGTGACGGCGCCGGTGACTGGCATACGGTCAACCCGAGCAGACCCGACTGGTCGATCAATGTGGGCGAGGACGGCAGGTTGCGTCGTGGCGACGGCCTGGAGGCGTACGACCCGGGCAATCCCGATTGGTGGGCGGGCCTCGCCGACTACATCAACGACTTGGCAACACCGTTCGCCGACATCCCGCCGGGGCATATCGCGAAGAACATGCTGCCGATGAATCCGATGAGCGCACCGGTCGAGTACTTCCAGGATGGCGTCCCGGCCGACGACATCGTCACCATCCACGTCGGCGGCGATTTCTATGCCATCCAACGCGATATCCGTACCCTGCTCCAGGCGATCGATCACCCGATGGTGCGGGACTGGATCCATCGGCACCCGGCGATCGGCGACTGGGTCAAGGCCCGGCCGTGGTTGCAGCGGCTGCCACCGTTCGGGACGGTCTGGGACGGTTTCGATTGGCACAAGCCGCCGGAGACCAACATCCAGCCGATGTTCCGTAGTTGGGAGGCGAGCGATCACTCGCGCCTGGACGAACACGTCGAGATCCCCGAGTGGTTGCAGCAGGTCTTCGATCGCGAGACCGCCGATTGGCAGCGGGTCCAGGACTGGGCCGACGGCGAATACGACAGGTTCCGTGCCGACGACCGGCTGGCCGACAAGATCGCCGAGCAGCTGGCGCACTACGGCGAAGACCAGCAGGCCGACGCCGCGCGCAAGCTCGTCGACCTGGTACGCAAGGAACTGGTGGACGCTCATCGCGGCATCGACCCGACCAGGCCCGACGTCGCCGAGCAGCTGAATAGGGTCGACCAGCAGATCGATGACCTTGCCGGGCGCGCGCTCGGCATGTTCGACGGCAATGATCGAATCGCGGTGCGCGACACCATCGCCGACATTCGAAACCTGCTCATCGAGCAGCAGAACACCGGGCGCATCACCGAGGAGCAGCTCGATCGGATGGCGCGGGAACTGGCGCCGAACATGTGGCACGACGCCACCGCCGACGGAGCCCTGCCGCCGCCGCGCTTCACCAGGGAGCAAATCCAGCAGGTCTTCGATCACCTGATGACGGACGAGCATCTGGTCACCGACTACGCCGATCCCGCGGGCCGCGTGGTGCTGCGGCGGATGGATCAGCTGGCCGACGTCGCCGAGGCGCTCAACCGCCTGGCGGCGGGCGAGCCGCTGAAGCAGGACATCGTGCTGCTCTACGACGCGCTTGCTGAGTCGGAGTTTCTGCGCGATCCCGAGAACCGGGGCAAGACCTGGCACGACGCGAACACGCACGCGGTCGGTCTCGGCTTCCACTGGGACGCGGATCGGCCGCCGTTGACCGGCTGGCGGGCCGGCATTCCGTTCGCGGCCGCACCGCTGCCGGATTCGGCGCCGTTCCTGCCGCGCGACCGCTACCAGCTCGCATTGTCCGAGGCGCGAGCCACTTTGGACGCGCGAACCGATGCGCTGTTCGCGCTGGAACAGGGCCTCGGTATCGACCCCGCCTGGCTGTTCGGCTCCGACGAACCCATCGACACGCGATTGGCCGAACTGCGGACCCAGCAGCCGGACGCGGAAGGTCGGCAGCGAGTGGACGACTTCGCGCAGGCGTTCCGTGACTTCGAGGACGCCGCGGCGGACGTGCGGCGCCACGAAGAGAACGTCGAACGGCACGACGTCGAGCTCGAGCAAGCTCGTGCGCTGGCGCGCAGTGGGCAGCCGGAACTTCCGGCGGCCGAGACGCCGGAAAGTGGTCAGCACGAGGCGGATACGACGCGCAATGACCCGGACCCGCAAGTCGATGCTCGACAGGAGGTAGCCGAACTTCGGGAGCGTCTCGAATCGGAGTTGCTGCCTGCCCAGGATCGGCTCGATCGGGCCGAAGCGGCGCGTGCCGAGGCCGCCGCGAGCCTGTCCATGACCATCCAGCCGCACGAGCTGCGCTCGGTGCGTGAAATCGAAGCGCGCGCTGAAGAATTGCGGGCGCGGACATTGGACGTCACCGAGCAGCAGGCCCGGCTGGACAAGGTCGCCGAACTCGAGCGAGCGGCGAAGGACTACCTGGTCGCGGACGCCGAAGTGGGGCGCATCGAAGCGGAGCTGGCGCAGGCCGAGACCCGTGCCGAAGCTCTGACGCCGCTCGATCCGAACGCAGGCGTCCAGCCTCGATCGGACGAGGAGAACACGAACCAGCGAGAACCGCTTGGCGATTCGACCCCGGCCCGCCCCGCTCCGGAACGTGATGGCACCGATCTCGCTGAGCAGCCCACTGATTCAGATACGGCGGCAGATCGGGATCGCGACACCGGTGGCCCTGATCGCGAGCAGCCGGTCGATCCGGACTCGGCAGTGCATCGCGATCACGACGGTGACGGCTCCGATCCCGTTGAGTCGCCCGGTGATTCAGGCTCTGCGCGGGACCGGAATCGTGAGTCCGATGGGGACTCCGATCGTGACGATTCGGGGTCGGATCGGGGGACCACCGATGGTGGCTCGAATCGTGATCGCGGCACCGGCAACGGGGATGACGATGGTGGGGACGATCGGTTCCGCGGTGGCGAGCCGGATCCGGCGCTGCTTCGTTCGCGCATCCCGCATCCGCCGCACGACTACGAGTTCGAGTTCCCGCCGGAGGTAGGGCCCGCGCCTACCGTTCATGTACCCGCGCCGGAACTTCCGGAGCCGCCGCAACCCCCGCACCCGCCCGTGCCCCCGCATCCGCCGGTTCCCCCGCATCCGCCGCACCCGCCGAGTCCGCCACGGACTCCGGGCACTCCGACGCACCCACACACGCCGCGTCCGGTACCGACCACGCCGACGACAAGGCCGACGCCGCCCACGACACCTCCGACAGCGCCGCCGTCCACACCTCCCACAACACCTCCGACGACGCCGCCGTCCACACCGCCGACGACGCCGCCGACCACGCCCCCGACGACGCCGCCGTCCACACCGCCGACCACGCCCCCGACGACGCCGCCGTCCACACCTCCGACCACACCTCCGACGACGCCGCCAACCACACCCCCAACGACACCGCCTACGTCGCCGGATCCGACGCAGCCTCCCGGCCTGCCCACGCCACCGCCGAACCCATTCCAGGCACTTCCCCCATACCCGGGAGAGTTTGGGGCAGCACCGTTCCCAGGCCAGCCGTCGCTTCCGGGCCAACCCGGATACCCCGGCCAGAACGGGCACATCCCGAACCCATGGCAAGCCAACGGCTCGCAGGCCGGTGACCCACAACAGCCGCCGATGGCCCCGCCGATGATGCCGCCGATGGCGGGATCGGGCGCCGGTGCCGCGGGCCCGCGTGGTGGCGAACGCCGACGCTGGAACGGCGAGAACACCACGCCGAGTAGCGAAATAGTCATCCAGCCACTCGACGGGGGCCGCATGGCGACCTTCGATCCGGAGACCGGTTCGTTGCGCGCGGTCACCGCCGCGGCCACCAGCCCGGTCGGCGGCGTACTCGGCTACTTCGGTGACGTCCTCGCCGTCTTCTACCGCAAGGCGGGCCGCCTGACATTGCGCCTGGGCGTCAACGAGTTCGACCTCGATGCCCCTGCCGTCGATGTCGGCTGGCAGCACCTCGGCCCGCAGCAGGCCCGCTTCCAGGTGCGCGTCGGCGGCGAGCCCGTCGTCGATTTCCCCTACCCGCTTGGCGGCGCCGGGACCGACCTGGGTCTGATAATTCGCGACGTCCTGGCCGACCCGCGACAATGTGCCGGAGTGTTCCACTGAGACCGACAAGGAGGAATCATGTTCGTGGACTACCCAACCGAGGACGAACTGCGGCAAAACTTCGTTGACGCGCTCGCCGCGGTCCGCGGTGGGGACGGCGTCTCCTCGGACAACGGTCTCGACGTGCGCACCGTGCACGCGCTGTGGGAGATAGCCGACGCGTACCCGAACATCCCCGATAATCTGATCGTGGCCGCGGGAGCCGCCTTCGCGGGCCAGCTGGACGGCACCAACGCGGCCGCGCGACAGGCCGCGATCGACCGTGCGTTCGAGCAGAACGAGTGAGCGAGGCCAGGCATCGGCGACCCCGTGATCATCGGTAAAGCCGCTGGTCAACATGCATTCGGGGCAAGCGTGCCACCAAGATTCGGGTCTGTACATGCGAGGTCGACGCTAGTAACCATAGAATTGGCACGCTGTAGGAACTGGCTGCGATGCTGTCGTGCGCACATAACGTCAGCGGCGTCGCAGGTACGAGGAGGGCCAGTAGCGGATGAAGGATCCAGTGCACGAGCGTCGTTCGATGCCGAGGACGGGTGGGTGGCCTGTCGCTATCGTGTCGGTCTGCGGCCGTACTCGGAACCTTCGCGTGGCAGGGGTGTGACCAATGGGTGATCCGAAGGACGATTGGAAGGGCTTCAAACGGCCCGGCGCCCTCAAGTTGGAAAATGGGGTCGCGACTCAGGCGGCGACCTTTTGCGCCGATATGCTCGACATCATCGATCTGGCCGTGGGAGATGTCAGCAGAGTTGTGCCGACGCAAGCCGAAATGTTCGGCCATTTACCCTCTGGTCATCGGTTGACCGATGAGTTCGTCAAGGCTGGCAAGAGGTTTCGTGACGAGGTCTTGGACAACCATAAGAAAATATTGAACGATATGGCCCAGTCGTTTCTGATCGCGGGCAACCACTACAAGAACGCGGACACGCAATCACAGACCGATCTGGACACTATCAAGAATAGTAGGAAACCCAGGGAAGGCATCGAGCGTATCGGGCAGTCCTGGCAGGTTGTCCTGTGCACCACAAAAGGCGATGTCTACGGTTGGGCCGACACCCCGGTCCCTGATCCGAGCGACTACCAACGGGCGAAGCGGGACGACAAGGGTAACTGGCAGATCGGCAAATACGGGGGATTGCCTTCTGGACTCAAGGTTACGGACAAGGGGGCTCTGGTCGATGCAGAGCCTGCCGTATCGCTGCTGTATGAAGATTTTTTAAAGTTGGCTACCAGTCTAGGCGGGGTATACGCCGCCAAGGATGTGGCGACGGGCTGGAAGCGCATAGCCGATAAACTGGATGCGGGCTTCACCGACTTCAACGCGAATATCTCCGGCCTGGTGGACTCGGAGAAGTGGACCGGCCACGGTGCCGACAGTGCAAAGAGCGCGGTGCACGTCTACACCGGCACCGGCACGGCATTGGTCCAGGCCATGAAAAACATGAGCACCGTCTCGATGGACGCGTACAACTGGGGAAAAAACACCCAGGTCAATATGCCGAATTCCCCGGCGGACACATTGTCTCCGGAAAACAAAAATATAGAACTAGGGCTGGCCCGAGATGCCTACGCAGGCTGGTATGAGCAGGGCATAGCGGCGACCTCCACCGCCATCCCGGAGCTGCCCCTTCCGCTTGGCCCCAAACCGCAACAGAACAACAGCACGCCGGGAACGCCTGGCACGCCAGGTACTCCCGGTACGCCGGGCACCCCAGGCAAGGCGACTCCCGGCGCTCCGGGCCTGCAGAACCAGCAACAGCAGCAGGAACAGCAGCGCAAGCTGCAAGAGCAGGCCGATCAGCAGCGCAAAGCCATCGAAGAGCAGCAGCGGCGGGCCCAGGAACAGCAGGCTCAGCGCGAGAAGCTGCAGCAGCAGCAAGAGCAGCAGCGGGCCGCGCAGCAAGCTGCACAGCAGGCGAGCCAGCAGGCCACTCAGATGGCGTCGCAGATCGGGCAGCAGCTCTCCCAAGCGGCTCAGCAGATGGGCTCGCAATTGGCTACTGCCGCACAGCAAGCCGCGCAGCAAGCAGGCTTGGCCGGACTGCCGACCCTGCCGACTCTGAAAGACCTGGAGGAGCAGGCGAAGAAAGCATTGGGCACGGCCTCGTCGAAAGGCGGCGGTCCTGGCCCAGGCAGCGCCGCGAAGCCCGGCGGTGTCGGACAGAACCTGGACAAGGCCTCGAAGTTGTTCCCGCGCGTCGAGGCGGCGACCTCCGTCTCCGCGACCGGCGCGCGAGCGGGTCTCGCGTCGAGTGCCGGGATGGGCATGGGCCCCGGCCCCGGCCCGGGCGCCCAGGGCCAGCAGAAGGAGCACAAGCGAGCCGACTATCTCGACTCCACCGAGCATCTCGAAGATGCGATCGGGGACGCGCCGGTAGTGGTCAAACCCATCGTCGAACAATGAACCGCACGTGGACGTTTACCGATCTCGAACTCTTTGCCTTTTGGGAACGGGCAACGACGACGTGGCTGCCGTGGCCGTTGATCATGACCGCTCGCGTGCGCACCCGCAGCGAATTGGATTCGCAGATACGGCAGGCGCTGAATCGGGTGGAACGTGCGCACCCGGAGTTCGTCGATACGGTGTTGAAGACACTACTCGAGCCTGATATCCAGATCGCGGTGCATGGCTCCGACGGCAGCGACAACACTAAACCGGACACTTTGGTCCGCGTGTATGCCGTCCGTCGCGGCGATATCGGCTACGTGGTAACCCAGAAACCTGGTGAAACCTATTGGCATAGCGGCGGATATACCGTCACCGAGTGCGACGCGCTGAGATTGGCCGACGTGGTGGTGCAAGCAATTCCCGAGGCCCCGGCGGGTAGGGAAGCGGACTACATCCTGCCCGCCGAGGACCGGGCCGAAGAGTTGGACTATTCCTACGCCAGTTCCATTGTGCAAGATTCCTTTACCGATTCTGTGCACTCGCGGTCCGCACGGTTCATGGCCGCGCGAGACGAATATGTGGGCACCATCGACATCACCCAGGGGCGTTCCCGGTTCGGTCCGCGCGGAGTTACCCGCCATCGGCTCGAGTGGCGCGACATCGAAGACGACGGTCGTTACGTCATTACCGAGGGAACCCCGGCAACGGCGGTCGCGGCGGACGGCAAGCGGCTCGTGCAGTTGATCAACGGTCGAATCGCCGAGGTGGTCCGTGCCATCAAAGACGAGCGCGCATAAGGAGTTGTTAAGGAGTTGACATGCGTGAGACGCTGTTATTGATCCCATGTTCGGAGAGGGAGCGGCCGTGACGACACCCAATGGCGATACGCCGCAGGAGTTTCCGACGGAATTCGTCGTGACATCGCTGACCGGCTCGATCGCGGTGCGCACCACCGAGCAGGGCCTGCCGCTGGGTATCCGGCTGGACCAGGATCAATTGCGGCGTGCCCCGGAGGCGTTGGCGGCCGAGATCTTACGGCTGTGCAAGCAGTCGGCAAACCGGGCCGGGATGGCCCGTCGGGCGCAACTGCAGGAAGCGGGCTTCACCTCCGAAATGCTGGCGATGACCGGGCTGCCCACCGAGCAGGAAGTGGCGCGGCAAGAGATCATCGAGGAGCAGGAGTACGAGACCGAGCCGCAGAGCTGGCTTCGATCAGTCTGACCGGGACGGGAATTCGGGAGGTAGTCATGGTCGACACGATGGACGAGTTGATCGCGCGGGTACAGCAGCAGATGTACCGGCTGCGTGATCTCAACGAGGCGACCACCGGCATCTTGATGACCGAGACGTCGGAGGACGGCTCGGTCACCGCCTCGGTGGACGGTAACGGTGCGCTGGTCGGGCTGAGCCTTTCCGGTGCGATAGCGAAGCTTTCGCCCGCCGACTTCGAGAAGACGCTGGTCGACACCGCGCGCGCGGCGGCGTATCGCGCCTTCGCCGAGCGGGCCGAGCTGGTTACCGCGTATAACGAGGAAAGCGCGGCGAAGTGATCGAGAAATTATGCCGTGATCAGCGCATACATGCTCCGATAGGTAAGGTCTGACGAAACGCCTTATGGTGTTTCGGGATTGGATGTCAAGTCATGAATCACATTGAAGTTGTTCCAGATGCGGTTCGGGCCTACGGCTCCGCCTCGGCCGCGATGGCAGCGGGCGTCGCCTCGGCGGGCGCGGTGGACCAAGCGGCAACCATAGGCACGGTGGTGCCGGTGTTCGGCCTGATCGGCCAGGAGTTCCTCGCCTCGTTCGCGTTCGCGCAGGCGAACCATCTGAGCTCGGTGGCCGAACTGGCCGCGGTGCACGCCGGGACCGCGCTCACCGCGCACCAGGCGGCCAGCACTTACGAGTCCACCGATGGCGCGTCCGGTGCGGCCATCGGATCGGTCATCTCGAAGCCATGACCATTCCCGGGGCCATCCCACCGCCGGGGGCGGAGCCGCTGGATCCGAGCGTGCTGGATCTGTTGCGGGGCAGTGTCCTAGCCCCGATGCTCGACCAGCCGGTGAACCACATTCTGCAGGATATGGGTCTGCCGAACCTGCCGGAGCTGCCCTCGTTCATCCATATGCCCGAGATGCCGCCGCTGCCGCAGCTCGATCTCACCGCGCTGATGCGGCCGCTGACCGATCTGGCGTCGGCGTTCGGCAGCGGAAAGCTCGGCGCGCCACCGGCACCCCAGCCGGCCGCGACTAACGCCGACGGCACCCAGAACGCGGCGGCGCCGCCACCGCCGATGGACCCGACCCAGCTGTTGACCGGCATCTCGACCGTCATGCAGACGGTGATGCAGGTCGGCACCTCCGCGATCCAGACGGCGATGTCGGTCTGGCAGGGCATGGCGGCGATGGAGGCGGCGAAGAAGTCGGGTGAGGCCGCGACCGACGCGGGCAAGCTGGAGAGCCAAAGCACCCAGGAGAAGGCGGTTCTCACCAACGCGGCGGGCAGCGTCTTCACCGGCGCCGGGCTGATGTCCGCGGTGGTGGCGAAGTTCTCCACCACCCTGGCCTTGGCGCCGCTGTACGCGGCAACCCCGCCGGGACAGGCGTTTCTGGCGGCTTCGGCGGTCGAGTCGATGGCCGAGGCGCTCGGCATCACGGTCAAGACCAAGGTCGAACTGCTCGGCCACAGCGGCACCATGACCGCGACCGGGACCAAGGTTCCGATCACCAACGCGCCCAAGGGCGTCGCGGGTGCGGGCGGCGCCGACCAGCTGAGCCAGCTGATGAGCATGGTGACGCCGCTGATCAGCACCGCGACCACGGCGGCGCAGTCGCTCGCCCAGGCGAGTTCGGCGCTCAGTGCGCCGAAACCGGTCGTCGACTCGAAAACCCATGAGAGCAGCCAACTCTCCGATGACGAGAAGGCGAAGGCCGAAGCCGCGTCCGCCGGTGGCGTTGGCGGTCCCGGCGCGTTCGGTGGCCCCGGCCCCGGTGTCTCGGGTGCTCCCGCCGCTCCGTTGAACCCATGGCAGGGCACTCGAGTCGCGAGCGGCTCGATGGGCTCGCTCACCGGGCTGAGCGGTGTGGGCGGGTCGAGTCCCGCCACCACAGCGGCGATGTCGACCGGTGGCACCGGTGGCATGGGCGGCGGGATGCCGATGTCCGGTGTCGCAGGCGCCGGACTCGGCAAAGACGGCGGGTCGAGCAGCGATGGGCTGCGCGGCCAGCTGGTGACCAGTCAGCACGGCGACGAAGTGGTCGGCCGCATCGAAGGGGTCTCGTTGCCGGTGGTCGGCGCGGCCGACACCACGTCGGAACCACCGCCGGATAAAGAACTCACGCTCTGACTTTGAGGAGGGTCTCATGAGTAGTGAAGGCGCGTTCACCAGCTTCCAGTTCGACGCAGCCGCGGCCGGGGAGGCATCGAGTGGACTCGACGTGCTCGCCGACCGGCTGGCCGCGGATCTGCAGGCCGCCGAACAGGCATTGACAATCCAGCCGGCGGGGGCAGACGAAGTCTCCGGCCGGGCCGCGCAGACCGGGAACGAGGTCGCGTCGTCGTACTTGGCGAGCGCACAGGCCAGCGTGACCGAAATGCGAAAGCTGGCGGCCACGTTGCGGTTGCACACCAACGAGTTCAGCCAGATGGAAAGCGACAGCGTCGCGGACTTCAACGCGGCAGGCGGCACGTCCGCCTGAGGCACGGGTCCGTGGAAAGGCCTGTCTTGGAAAGGCATAGCGCAGCAATGATCGAACCACCGAAGCCAGGGTTTACCGGCGTGGTGTGGGAAGCTCGGCAGCCGGATCGGCTCGCGCGAGACCTCACCACCGGGCCGGGCTCTCTGCCGATGGCCGAGGCAGCCGCCGAATGGGCGCGGCTCGCCACGGTTTTCGGTGCGGCGGTGCTCGAATACGAGCGGGTCCTTGCCTCGCTGCGCGTCGCGTGGCAGTCCGGTCGCAGCGGCGAGGTCATGGAAACGGTGACCAAGCTGCGGGATTGGCTGGTGGACGCGGCCACCACCGCGACCTCGAACGCCACCCGTCTGCAGACCCAGGTCGCCGCGTACGAGGTGGCCAGATTGACCATGCCGAACACCGCGGACATCCAGCAGATCCAGCAGGTGCAGGAGATGCTGAAAAGCATGGGCGCCATGCTCGGCGCGCCGATCCAGGCGATCGCCGCCGACAACGACGCGGACGCGGACATGGCGAAAGCCGTTGCGTCCCGGGTGATGCGCAGCTACGAGACGGCCGCCGAACCATTGGCGACGCCGTGGCAGCATCAGGAACCGCCGAAAATCGCGCCGGAACAGGCATTGGCCGCTGAGCAGGCCACCGCTGCGGCGGCAGTGACACCCGCCGCGATGCCGGGCCTCAGCGGTATCCCGATCGGCTCGATCGCGATACCCACCTTGCCGCCGCGGGCGCTATCGTCCTACCGCGCGCCGGTGTACTCGCAAGCCACCACGACCACCGAGTCGACGACGAAATCGACCCAGGTCAGTACGGCAAGCGCGACCGGCCAATCCGCGCCGATCGCTCCGGGCGCGATGGGCGGCGCAGGCGGCGGCCAGGATTCGGCCCGCTTCCCACGCGCCAATCTGGCGGGCGAGGCGGATCAGATCGGACTCGAAGGCGAAATCCAAGCCGCGCCAGCGGTTCTCGGTGGCACCGAGTTGGTGACGAAATCGCCCACCGAGACTCGGACCGAATCCGGCGGTGCGCCGTGACCACACTGACCAACGACGCGCTGCTCGCCGTCGCAGACCGGCTCGGGGTGCAGACCCTGCCGCTGGCGCTTTCGGTTGGGCCACAGCAGGATTCGTTCGAAGAATGGCAGCGGGCGCAGGAGCACGCCGTGGCCACGCTGATGGGCGACGGCCTGATCGACGCGCACGGTGAAGTGGCCTCGGAACTGGCCGAAACGCTGTTCACGCTGGCCTTGCCGGAGCAGGAACTGGTGGCCCGCATCTACACCGAGAATGGCCCGCGCCGAGTCTGTGTGGTGCGTCGCGGCGACGCGCACGCGGTCGCGGTCCGCTCCGGCGACGACTTCGAGGTGCGGCAGGTGTGGACCGATGGGTCCGCAGCCGATTTGGTGCGGCCGCTGCTTGCCGCCATGGATCCGTGCCAGCCCGCCGACATTCCCAATTTCAGCGTCCCAGCCGCGGAGCTGGCCGAGCGGCTCAACGCCGCAGCCGGCTCCAGCGAGCTCACCGATGCTCTGTATGCCCTGGGTGCCACCGAGCGCGACGCCACCAGATTGGGGCTCGCGTTCGGTGGGACGCACGCTTACGCCGAGATCGTGGCGTGCACCCATCAGGATGGCGTGACCACAAGGGCGCCTGGTGCCGTCGCCGTGTACGACACCGCCCGCGGGCGGATCGTCGCAGCGCCGACGGTTTCCCCGGATCAGCAGGTCTGGTCCACGGTCACGCCAGGTTCCGACCACCGGGTTGCGCAAGCAGTCGCCACGTTGATCGAGGGGCTGCCCGGGGGGAGGTGGCTGCCTCAGTAGTTCTCGGGTGGCAACTTCGGTTGTCTCGTAGTTCAACGAGGTCGTTTGCATCAGAACGATCATCAAAAATGACGAAAGGTCAATGAAATGGCACTTACTAACCTCGCCCCCTCGGGCGACACTGTTGCGCTCGAGGCCCAAGGTATCACCGCGGTCGCCCAGCAACTGACGCAAGCGATCGAGAACCTGCGCGCCTCGGTCAAAGCAATCGATCATGCCGCAATGGAAGCGAAGAAAGGCTGGAAGGGCGACGCCAACGACGCGTTCGTTCGGGTCGCCAACGAGTGGGACCAAGAGGCCACCGCGCTGAACACGAAGTTCGACCGGTTCAACGAGGCGGTCGAGAACGGCAAGAAGACACTGCTGGCCATGGACCAGACCTAAACGGCCTACTCCACTCCTATTCGTCACCCATTATTCGAAGGAACTGAACTATGACCATCATGTATGACCCGCCGACCATGAACGCGCTGTACGACGAGCTGAAGAATCACGGCGGCAAGATGCAGCAGGAGATCACCACGCTGGAGACCGTTGCCAAGGCCTTCCACAACAACCTGGCCGGTAAGAACGCGTCGGCGAGTTTCGACGCCATGCACAAGGAGCTCGACACGGAGCTCACCGACACCATCGACAAGGTGAACCAGCTCGCCGCGCAGGTGGAGAGCGCGCTGAACCGCGCACTCGAGGCCGATAACAAGGTCGGCGACGGTTTCTCCGCTTACGCCTGACCTTATCCCTTACCTGACGGCCGAACGGGACAACCAGTTCCGTTCGGCCGTTTCGGTTTTCGAGCCAGTGCTGTAGTTCTCGACCAGCACAGCGATTCCCGGATCAGCGGGCGGCGAGCGATTCGCCGATGTAGTGCATCTCGTCCGGCGTGGTCACCATGAACACGGTCGCGGTCGCGGTCGCGGTGCGCACCGTGATCCGGTTCGGCGCGTCCGGATCCTGGATCAGCGTGACGTCGGCATCGATCGGCGCAGGCGGCTGATCCGGCGTGCGCACATGCACGATGGTGGCCCCGCCCGCATGCGTGGTCGGTGCGATCCCGTCGAACACCACGACCGTGGTGCTCGGGTAGGGCGCGGCAGGCAGCGGTGGCGCGGCAGGCGCGTGGTAGCTGGCGCCCGCGGACCGTGGCGCGATCGAAATCACATGCGGCGCATCGAGGTTGGTCACCATGGTGTGCCACGCGTCGGGTCTGGCGGTGTGCACGATGGCGTGCGCGCCGAGCGCGGTCGCCCGCAGGATCACCTGCTGGGCCAGGTCCAGGTTGCCGACGACCTCCAGGTGCCTGGTGCCCTCGCCGACCAACCGCACCGCGATGCCCTGGCCGATCTCGTCGGCCCCGATCAACTGCCCGCAGCCCGCGGTCGGCACCGCGATGTCGGTGAGCGCGGTGATCGTGCCGCGATACCCGGTGTCCGAACCCCAGCGGCCCGCGTCCCCGATCGGCAAGGTGTCCAACAGGATTCGCAGCTGATTGCCCGGCAGTTCGCGCAGCCCCGGCAGCGGTGGCTCCTCGGGCTCGAAGGTGGTGTCGAACCGGACGACGGCATTGAGCACGACCGTGCCGACGTGGTCGGCGCGGGTGTCGTGCCGGTGCGCGCCGGGCCGCAGCCGCAGCGTCACCGTGGTGGACAGGCTCTGCACCGTCCAGATATCGGCCAGCCCGCGCGGGCCGATCATGTCCGCGCCGATCTGATAATGGGTGAGGTAGCGGCCCTGATACTCCAGTGCCCGTGGCGATTCGGTGAGCTGGTCGAGCTCGAAGCCATGGGTGAGTTCGCGGACCGCGGTGTTGATTTCGGCGGCGGTCAGCACGGAGGTGGCGATGTCGTGCGCGGCGAGCCGGTTCGCCACCCGGCGGGTGGCGATCATCGCGGTGCGTAGCGCGCCGGTGCCGCCGCCGCCGCGTTTGTCCACCGCCTCGGCGTTGGCCAGCGGATCGAGCCGCAGCACCAGCCACAGGGTGCGGTGCGCGATGGCGGGCAGCGGGCCGAGAATGCTGTCGTAGAGGTGCGAGATGATGCCGGTGCCCGCCGTGCGCGCGCCGGTGCTCACGATGTCGATGCCGGCCAGGGTCAGGTCGAATTGATCGAGGCAGCTGGCGATTTCGGTGAGCGGCAGCAGTTGGTCCGTGCTCAACGAGCCACGGCGCAGCAGCGTCAGCGTGTCCGGCGGCGGGTCGATGCGCAGCACGGTGAGCAGCAGCTCGCCGTCCCAGCGCACCCCGTAACCGCCACCCTCGCTGAACGGCACGTCGAAGGCGGGCGACTGGGTCAGCTGGTCAGCGGGCCGCTTGGTGCGCCGACGGGCCAGGGCGCCGCCGATCCGCCCTGCCGGGGTGCGGCCGCGGATCGGGAGCAGAAAAATCACCGCGAAACCGGTGCCCGCGCCGATCGCGCCCCACAGCGAATGCGTGGTGGCGAGCACGACCCAGGCCAGCGCGGCGGCAAGCACCACCACCGGCACGACCACCCGCAGGGGATAGACACGGAAGAGCCAGAATTCGGGATCGCGCAGGGTGTCGTAGGCCGAGGCGGGGTCGGCGGGCGGTGTCGGCGCGCCATCGCCTTCCGGCTCAGTCGCCCCGTCGGGCCTGGTCTGCTGCTCAGTTGTCGTCACCGCGTTGTCCCTGTCTGCCACCTGTACGGCCACCGCCCATGACCATGAAATCATCGGTTCAGGGCCGTCCTGGAATTACGGTACCGTGTCGATGAAGATGGTTCTCGACAGTTCGATGGAGACCTTGTGCCGGCACAGCTGACCACCCGAGCCCAGGTCAACGGGTATCGATTCCTGTTGCGCCGACTCGACCACGCGCTGGTGCGGCGTGATGTGCGAATGCTGCACGACCCGATGCGGTCCCAGGTGCGCTCGCTGTGGGTCGGTGCGGTGCTCGGGATTCTGGTGATAGCGGGCGCCGCGATCCTGAGCTTCCTGCGGCCGCAGGGCGCGATCGGTGACTCGTTGATCGTGTCGGGCAAGGAGAGTGGCGCGCTGTACGTCGTGGTGCAGAGCAAAGATGGCGGCAAGACGCTGCACCCGGTCCTGAATCTGGCCTCCGCCCGGTTGATCACCGGCACCAATGCCGAGCCGCACGCGGTGAAGGACAGCAAGCTCAACGACATGCCGCGCGGACCGATGGTCGGCATCCCCGGTGCGCCGAGCGCGCTGCCGGGGTCGTCGCAGGGGCCGCGATCGGAATGGGCGCTGTGCGAGACGATCACGCTGTCGCAGGGCGGCAGCGCGGCCTCGGCCACCGGCGGCACCACGACGATCATCGCGGGCCGTCCGGTCCTCGGCGAGCGGACCCGCACGGTGAGCAAGGACGAGGCGCTGCTGGTGCAGCGCGGCGGCAAGACCTACCTGGTCTATGACGGCAAGCGGGCCGAGGTAGACCCGGGCAACTCGGTGCTGGTGCGTGCGCTGAACCTGACAACGCACCGGGCGCGTCCGATCGGCACCGGAATGCTCGGTGCGACAACGGAAGTCCCCGCCCTCGCGGCGCCGCAGATCCCGCAGGCCGGTCAGCCGGGGCCGGGACCGCTGTCGAATATTCCGGTCGGCGGCGTCATCTCCGTTCGCGATGCCGGCGACGGCAAGCCCCAGCTGTATGCCGTGCTCGCCGACGCGCTGCAGCCGGTGGGTCCGTTCACCGCGCAACTGATCCGGTTCGCCGACTCGCACGGAATGAGTGACATGCCGACCATGCCGCCGGACGTGCTGGACCGGGTGCGCGTTGTGCATGACGTGTTGCCGGTCAATGACTTTCCGGTCGAGACCCCGAAAATCCTGAATGCCGAGGATGCGCCGGTCGCCTGCGTGGCGTGGTCCAAGACACCGGGCACGGCCCCGGCCGATCGCAAGGTCGACGCCGGCGACGGCCCGAACGAGCGTGCGTCGATCACCCTGCTTGCCGGTGTCCGCGTGCCGATCGCCGAATCGGCGAAGGCCGTCGCGCTGGCCACCGCCGACGGGACCGGTGATCACGTGGACGCGGTGTACGTCCCGCCGGGCAGCGGTGAGTTCGTACAGGTGACCGGTATGGAGCCGGGGAGCCCGCGGCGCGGCAGCCTCTTCTACGTCGCCGATAACGGTGTGCGCTACGGCATTCCCCCCGATCCGGCGATCCCGGGCATGCTCGGCCTCGGGGACACCCCGCGGCTCGCCCCATGGTCGATCATCGGCCAGTTGGTGCCCGGCCCCACGCTGTCGCCGAAGGATGCGCTCGCCGTGCACGACAAGCTGCCGCTGGAGCCACAGCACTAGTCGTGCCCCCGCTGGGCCGCATCAGTCGAGTGCGGTCCGTGACGGAAGCCGTTGCGGCCCTTGAACGTCAGCCGGTGAAGCCGACGTTCAGCGAGGCGAGGATGCTGGACAGCGCGGTGTGCATATCGGGCGCCTCGATGCGCATCAGCATCTTCTCGTCGATGGTGCTCAGATCCAGCGTTTCGTCGTTGGCCAGCCGGAACTCGCGCTCTTCCTCAGCGGTCTCGATGACATTGCGGATGAAACGGCCGTTGCCCGCCAGGTCGACGCCCCGGCGCGGCTGACCGCTCTGGTCGGTGCTCTGCAGCTCGTAGAGTTGGGTGCAGGCGGTGACGAGCAGTGCGAGCGCCTCGTCGGACAGCTCCGAGTCCCGCTTGTGCGCGATCACCTTGCCGATCT
Source organism: Nocardia sp. NPDC051321 (assembly GCF_044455225.1). Classification (NCBI taxonomy): domain Bacteria; kingdom Bacillati; phylum Actinomycetota; class Actinomycetes; order Mycobacteriales; family Nocardiaceae; genus Nocardia; species Nocardia sp. NPDC051321. Next base: position 278,747 of record NZ_JBITEM010000014.1, read on the forward strand.
CGCCGAGCTCGGCCGGGGTGTACGACGGGAACTGCACGCGCTTGGAAAACCGTGATGCCAGACCGTCATTGGCGGCGAGCAGGCGATCGATCTCGCCGTCGTATCCGGCGATGATCACCACCAGCCGGTCGCGGTCGTTCTCCATCCGGGCCAGCAGCGTATCGATGGCCTCACGGCCGAACGAGTCGCCGCCTTGCAGACCGGTCTGGATCAGCGTGTACGCCTCGTCGATGAACAGCACGCCGTCCATCGCGCTGTCGATCAGCGCCTCCGACTTGACCGCGGTGCCGCCGAGGTGCTGGGCGACGAAGTCGACGCGCTTGGCCTCGACCACCTTGTCGGTCTTCAAGATGCCGACGCCGCAATAGATCTTGGCGACCACCCGGGCAATGGTGGTCTTACCCGTGCCGGGCGGACCGGTGAACGCGAGGTGCTGACCGCGTGCCCCGGCGGCCAGGCCCTTCTCGGCGCGGATCTTCGCCATCTGCGCGCTCGACTGCAGCTTGGCCACCTGAGTCTTCACCGAGGCCAAACCGATCTGGGAGTTCAGTTCGGCGCGGGCGTCGGCGAGGATCTTCTTGGCCCGGTCTTCGGTCTCGGCCTGCTCCATGGCCTTCATCGACGGCGCGGAGGCCGGATCCCACTTGTCGGTGCGTGCGTCGATGGTTTCACGCGAGGTGACGCTGATCCGATAGGTGCGGTCGCGCATCGCGGCGGTGTTCGCCTCGAAATCCGGTGCCTGCGAGTACACCTTCTCGAACAGACCCTGCGCTACCTCTTCGTTGCCGGATTCGCGCAGGCACAGGCCGCGGCAGAACATGGCGGTGGACCGGGCGGCGGGTATCGGGCCCGATTCGGCCTGTTCCATCCGGCGGATCGCCTCACCGAACAGACCGAGCTGCGCGCAGGCGGTGCCGACCATGACGTTCGCGCCCGCCGCGAGATACGGATCGTCCCACTCGGCCGAACCGGCCAGCACGGACATGACATCGGGCCAGCGCTGGGTGTTGTAGTGCATGACGCCGCGGACGTACGCGCAGATGCGGTTGTCGATCTCGCGATCCGGGTCACTCAGGTGGGACCTGCGGTGCGTGTCGAGCTCGTTGAGCACCCGCTCGGCCTCGTCGTACTCCTTGTCCGCGATCAGGTAAGCGGCCCAGGCGAGCCAGATTTCGGTGTAGCTGGCCAGCGGGTAGTCGATATAGAGGCCGGGCAGGAACCGGCCCGCCAGGTCGCGCGGCTGCAGACCGAGCCTGCGTTGCTCGCGGTACAGCGTGCTCGCGCTGGTCCTGTGCATGTTGAACAAGACGTCCTTGGTGAGCTCGCCCGCGGCGGCGCGACCGAGCCAGGCGTCGCACATGGTGGGGTCCCACTCGGTGGCGCGCTGGAAGGCGAGCTTCGCGTACTCGAGGTCGCGCGCGGATTCCTGTCCCTCGATGGACAATCCCAGCGACAGAATTCCGGCGTCGAAGGCGCGTTGTGCTTGGCGATTGCCGGTCATGGCTGTCGGACCCCGAAGTCTTCGTTCGTAGTAGCGGATGAGTTCTTTATGCCCCCCAGACTACCGATCGCGCAGTGCCTGGTCTGTCCGTTACATTAGGTTCAGCTGCCCAGAGGTTGCAACGCAAGTGTTGTCTAGGTGAGAGTCTTACGGGTGTCGAAGTCGTTCACTCAGAAGACGTTCCACCCAGTGCCGTCGAGGCGTGAACAATCGTCAGTGGAGAGGCCGGGGGTCCGGGGTCGTTGATCGAGTCACCAACCAGTGGCACACGAGCCGCTGAACCGGAGCTGAGCCGGGTTTCCGTCATCGGCGGGAACACGCAGCTCGACGTCGGGCTGCCCGCTACCGTGCCGATCGCAGGCTTCATCGGCGACCTGGTTGCCCTGATCGAATCCCGCAACCCAGACCAGTTCGACGCCGAGGAAGACTCGGTGCCGCTGCAGGCTCAGCATTGGACGCTGGCACGGGTCGGCCAGGAGGCGTTCGCGCCGAGCCGCACGCTCAACGACGCCGACGTGCACGACGGTGAGCTGCTCGTGCTGCGTTCGGTCACCGCGAAGGAATCGCCCGCGCTTTTCGACGACGTGATCGACGCGGTATCCCGGCTCACCGCCGAGGAATTCCGCAGCTGGACCGGCAGCTCCGCGCGCTGGATGGGCCTGGTCGCCGCCGTGTTGACGGTGCTCACCGCGTTGGCGCTGCTGGTCAATTCGCGCGGGCACGGCGATCCGCTCGCGCCCGCGTTCGCGCTGTCGGGCGCGGGTATCGCCGCCTTCGTCGCCGCGGGCTTCGCCGCCCGCAAATACCTTGACCAGCTCTCCGCCACCTGGTTGTCGCTGGACGGTCTGCTGCTGTTGTTCGGCGGTGCCGCGCTTTTCGTGCCGGGCTCGCTCGGCAGCGCGCATCTGCTGCTCGGCTGTTCGGTGACGATCGTGGCCGCCGTGCTCGGCTATCGGGTGATCGGCGCGGGCGCCACCTTGTTCTCCGCCGCTGGCGCGCTCGGCGTGATCGGTGGTGTCGCCGCCGCGGTGTATCTGATCTGGCATCCTGCCCTACCGAAGCTGGCCGGTGGCCTGGTGGTGGTCGGCATCGCGCTGCTTTCGATGGTGCCGCGCTTGGCCGCCGGGCTGGCCAGGCTGCCGATCCCGCCGGTGCCGACCGCGGGTGCCGCCATCGACCCGGCCGATCACGAACAGCGCCCGACCATCGAGGGCATCGGCGCGATCGGCGCCACCGCGCTGCCGTCGGCGTCCGGCCTCGGCGAGCGCGCCCGCGCGGCCAACCAGTACCAATCCGGCTTGATCATCGCGTGCACGGTGACCGCGGTGATCGGCGCGTTCGGCGCGGCCGACCCGCTCGGCTCGGGGCGCTGGCAGGGCATCGTGCTCGCCATCGTCACCGGGATCATCCTGTGCCTTCGCGGCCGGTCCTTCGCCGATCTCACCCAGGCCGCGACGCTGATCGGGGGCGGCAGCCTGACCTTCGTCGGGCTGGCCGCCGGTGCGGCGCTCGGCGACACGGAATTCGAACTGCTCGCGGTCGGCCTGCTCGTCGCCTTCGCGGCGGGCACGGTGGGCTTCGGCGTGATCGGACCGCATATCGAGGTCACCCCGGTGACCAGGCGGATGATCGAGATCTTCGAGTACCTGCTGATCATCTCGTTGATCCCGCTGGTCCTGTGGATCATGGGCGTCTACTCGATGGCCAGAAACATATGAGTGCGGGGACCGATGGGACCTAGCGCTTTCCGTCGCAACCTGCTGCGGATGGCCGGTGCCGCCGCGGTGGTCGGCCTGGTGAGCGCACCCGCACCGCCCGCTTCCGCGATATCGCCGCCCCGCATCGACCCGGGCGCACTGGGCATCGCCCAGGCCTTGAGTGGTCATCCGGCGCCCTTGGAGCCGACCCAGCAGGCAGACCAATGCGCCGAACCCTCGCTCACCGGCGCGCCGCCGAACGAGCCACCGATCTCGCAGCGAGTGCTGGATCTGCCCGCGGCCTGGCAGTTCAGCAGGGGTGCCGGGCAAAAGGTCGCGGTGATCGACACCGGGGTGCAACGGCATCCGCGGTTGGCCGCCTTGCAACCGGGCGGCGACTATGTCTCCGATTCTGACGGCACCGTCGACTGCGACGGGCACGGCACGTTGGTGGCCGGCATCATCGCGGCGCAGCCGAGTCCGGGCGACGCGTTCGCAGGCGTCGCGCCCGACGCGGAAATCCTGAGCATCCGCCAGCTCAGCCTGGCCTACGAGAAGAAGGATCGCGGCAGTGAAAAGCCGCCGGGCACCATCCGTGCCGACGGCTACGGCAGCGTGCTGACCTTGGCCGCGGCCGTGGTGCGCGCGGTCGATCTCGGTGCCAGCGTCATCAACATCTCCGAAGTCGCGTGCAGCCCAGCCGGATCCGATACCGCGGACTCTTCGCTCGGTGCCGCGGTGAAGTACGCCTACGAGCGCAATGTCGTCGTGGTGGCCGCCGCGGGCAACGTCGAGAACAACGGTCCATGCCAGAAGCAGAACGACGGTTCGGGCTGGGACTCGGTCAACACCGTGGCCAGCCCGGCCTGGTTCTCGCCGTACGTGCTCGCCGTTGGTTCGGTGGACGCGGACGGTAAGCCGTCGGACCTGTCGCTGCACGGACCGTGGGTCGGCGTCGCCGCGATCGGCCGCAATATCGTGTCGCTGGACAGCAAGGGCGGCGGCGTCGGCCTGGTGAACGGTGTGCAGACCGACGAGGGCATCCGTCCGGTGGACGGCACCAGTTTCGCGGCGCCCTATGTCGCCGGTCTGGCGGCCCTGGTGCGGTCCCGATTCCCGAATCTCGATGCCCGGCAGGTGATCGAGCGCATCAAGCGCACCGCGCAGGCACCTGACGCAGGCCGCAACGACGCGATCGGCGCGGGATTGATCGACCCGCTCGCCGCGCTCACCGCGCAGCTGCCCGACAAGTCCGTCGACGACGGAGCCGATGTCGCGCGGGCGATCGCCGCGCCGGTCATCCCGCCCGGCCCCGACCCACGGCCGCGCCGGATCGCGGTGATCGGCTCGCTGACCTGTCTGACCGCCCTGGCAATCGGTATCGCGGTATCGATTCCGTACCGCCGCAGGCGCCGGGAGATCGACGCCGAATTCGACCCGTAGCCGCAGGCTGCCCGCCGCACGCAGACAGCTCGACGATCGAAGGACTCCATGGCTACCGAAGGTTTCGTACGACGCCCCCGGATAGCGCCGCCACGGGCACCCGGTGGTGAGGTGGCGCTCACCCCGCCACCGGAGATCTCGCGCGCGCTGCCCGCCCCGCTGATGATGAAGATCATGCCCATCGTCATGGTGGTCGCGGTCGTCGGCATGATCGCGATGATGGCCATGATGGGCCGTAACCTGCTGGCCAACCCGATGTCCATGATGTTCCCGATGATGATGCTCATGTCGATGGTCGGCATGATGGCCGGCTTCCGCGGCGGCACGGGCAAACGGGCGGTCGAGCTCAACGAGGAACGCAAGGACTACTTCCGCTACCTGGATCAGATCCGCAAAGAGGTACGGCGCACCGGCAACAAGCAGCTGGAGACCCTGGTCTGGAGTCATCCGGATCCGGCCGACCTGCCGTCGCTGATCGGGACCAGGCGGATGTGGGAACGCAGGCCCAACGATCCCGACTTCGGGCACGTCCGGGTCGGCATGGGTAGCCACCGGCTGGCCACCAAGCTGGCCCGGCCGGAGACCGGTCCGCTGGAGGACCTGGAACCGGTCTCCACCGTCGCGCTGCGACGGTTCGTGCGCACCCATTCAGTGGTACACAGCCTGCCCACCGCGGTGTCGCTGCGCGCCTTCCCGGCGATCAATATCAGCGGCTCGCCGCAGGACGCGCGCACGCTGACGCGTTCCATGCTGATGGAGCTGGTCACCTTCCACGGCCCCGACCATCTCGCGGTCGCCATCGTCTGCGCGGACCCGGACGGGCCGTGGGCGTGGGCGAAATGGCTTCCGCACCTGCAACATCCGACCCTGCGCGACGGCATGGGCTCGGCCCGCATGATGTACACCTCGCTCGGCGAGCTGGAGACCGCGCTGTCGGCCGAGCTGATGGAGCGGGGGCGTTTCATGCGCAACCCGCAGCCGACCCAGGGGCGGCTGCACCTGGTGGTGATCATCGACGACGGCTACGTCAACGGCAACGAACGGCTGATCAGCGAATCCGGCCTGGATTCGGTGACCGTGCTCGACCTCACCGCCCCGGAGGGTGGACTCGCAGCGCGGCGCGGGCTGCAGCTGGTCGCCGCCGACGGCGACGTGTCCGCACGCAGCGCGGCGGGCGTGGAGAAGTTCGCCGTCGCCGATGTGGTGAGTGCGGCTGAGGCCGAGGCCTTTTCGCGGACGCTGTCGCGCTACCGGCTGGCCACCGCGGCCCAGATTGTCAGCCTCGGCGAGGGCTCGACGGCCGACCCCGGTCTGATGGCCTTGCTGAAGATTCCGGACGCGGCCCAGATCGACCCGGCCCGGGTCTGGCGGCCGCGCACCGCGCGGGAACGACTGCGCGTGCCGATCGGCATCACCCCCGACGGCACCCCGGTGGAAATCGACATCAAGGAGTCGGCCGAGAACGGCATGGGCCCGCACGGCCTGTGCATCGGCGCGACCGGCTCCGGTAAGTCGGAATTCCTACGCACCCTGGTGCTTTCGCTGGTCACCACGCATTCACCGGACGCGCTGAACCTGGTGCTCGTCGACTTCAAGGGTGGCGCGACCTTCCTCGGACTGGATTCGCTGCCGCACGTCGCCGCGGTGATCACCAACCTGGAAGAGGAACTCTCCCTGGTAGACCGCATGAAGGACGCGCTCGCCGGTGAGATGAACCGGCGGCAGGAGCTGCTGCGTTCGTCGGGCAACTACGCCAACGTCACCGACTACGAGAAGGCAAGGGCCGCAGGCGTACCGCTCGATCCGCTGCCCGCGCTGTTCGTCGTGGTGGACGAGTTCTCCGAACTGCTTTCGCAGAAGCCGGATTTCGCCGAGTTGTTCGTGATGATCGGCCGGCTCGGCCGCTCGCTGCACGTGCACCTGCTGCTCGCCTCGCAGCGCCTGGAGGAGAACAAACTTCGCGGCCTGGAGTCGCACCTGTCCTACCGCATCGGCCTGCGCACCTTCTCGGCCAACGAGTCGCGCGCGGTGCTCGGCATCACCGACGCCTACCACCTGCCGAGCGTGCCCGGCGCCGGATACCTGAAGAGCGATGCCTCGGATCCGTTGCGGTTCAACGCAAGCTACGTTTCCGGCCCGTATGTCGCGCCGGTCGGCACGGTGACCGGCGAGGACGGCGCCCCGGTCGGCGGCCAGCGACTCGCGGTGTTCACCGCGGGACCGGTGGAGATGCCGGAACCGGTCGAGCTCGACTCCGCGTTGGATCTGCCGCCGTCACCGACGAACCCGATGCTCGAACTCCCGCCGCCGCCGTCGGCCTTCGCCGCGCCCGGCTCGGAGGAGGGCATTCCGGACTCGCTGCTCGACACCGTCGTCAAGCGACTGACCGGGCACGGCCGCCCGGCGCACGAGGTGTGGCTGCCGCCGCTCGACGAATCCCCGACGGTGGACATGCTGCTGCCCGACCCGGATTGGCGCTCGCCGGTCAACCGGCACGGTCAGCTGTGGATGCCGATCGGTGTCATCGACAAGCCGTACGAGCAGCGCCGCGACGTGCTGACCGTCAGTCTCGGTGGCGCCCAAGGCAATGTGGCGGTCGTCGGCGGTCCGCAGTCCGGTAAATCGACCACCCTGCGCACCATCATCATGGCCGCCGCCGCTACCCACACCCCGCAGCACGTGCAGTTCTACTGCCTGGACTTCGGTGGCGGCTCCATGGCGGGCTTGGTCGGGCTGCCGCACGTCGGCTCGGTGGCCGGTCGCCTCGACGGCGACCGGGTGCGCCGCACCGTCGCCGAGCTCACCTCGCTGATGCGCCAGCGCGAGGAACGCTTCGCCGAGCTTGGTATCGAGTCGATGGCCGAATTCCGGCGGCGCAAGTTCGCCGCGGCGGCGCACGTGCCCGACGGTGCGGCCTCGGCCGGTAATCCGTTGGCCGACGACCGATTCGGTGACGTGTTCCTGGTGATCGACGGCTGGGCCGCGATCCGCGAAGAGTTCGATGTGCTGGAGCCGCAGATCTTCGCCATAGCGGCCCAAGGCTTGTCGTACGGCATCCACCTCATCATCGGTGCGTCCCGGTGGGCCGAGATCCGGCCCGCGGTCAAGGATCAGATCGGCACCAGGCTGGAGCTGCGCCTCGGCGATCCGTCGGACTCGGAGATGGGGCGGCGCACCGCCGTTCAGGTTCCGGTCGGCCGCCCAGGCCGGGGTCTCACGCCGGAGCAGTTGCACATGCTGATCGCTCTGCCACGATTGGACTCCGATTCCGACCCGGCCTCGCTGGCCGACGGTGTCACCCGCGCTCGGCACGAACTCGCGGAGTTGCACGCGGGCAGGCACGCGCCCGAGGTGCGGATGCTGCCGATGCAGCTCGACCGCGATGAATTGCTCTCCTCCACAAGGGAACTGGGTATCGAGCTCAGCTCGACGAAGGTGGTCGTTGGACTCGGCGAATCCGAATTGCAGCCGCTGATCCTGGATTTCGGGACCGAGCCGCATTTCATGGCCTTCGCCGATGTCGAATCCGGCAAGACGACGCTGTTGCGCAACATCGTGATGGGCGTGGTGGAGAATTCCACGGCGGACGAGGCGAGAATCATCATGATCGACTATCGCCGGTCCATGCTCGGCGTGGTCGAGGGCGAGCAGCTCGCCGGGTACTCCACCTCGTCGCAGACCTGCGGGCCGATGATCCAAGAGGTCGTGCAGTTCCTGTCCAAGCGGATCCCGGAATCCGATATCACCCCGCAGCAGCTGCGCGATCGCAGTTGGTGGGAGGGCCCGGAGATCTACATCGTGGTCGACGACTACGACATGGTGGCGGCCGGCACCATCAATCCCTTTATGCCGCTGATCGAATACCTGCCGCAGGCCCGCGATATCGGCCTGCATTTCGTGGTCACCCGGCGTATGGGTGGTGTCTCGCGCGCACTCTACGACCCGATCATCGGCGGCCTGAAGAACCTGTCGGTGGAGACGTTGATCATGAGCGGCTCCCGGGACGAAGGCAAGATCATCGGCGAGATCCGTCCGAGCAAGCTGCCACCGGGCCGGGGCACGCTGGCCTCGCGCAGCCGGGCCCAGGAGATGGTGCAGATCGCTTACCTGCCGCCGACCGCCTAGCCTCAGTGACTAGGCCTGGACTGCACCGAGTTTAGGTGTGCTTGCCGCGATGCGGATGGCTGGGATGGTGACCTGCGTGTCGAAATCCCAACTGTCGGTGGGTCGTTCGAAGAGTGCGCAGGAGGGGCCGGTCGCGATCGGGCCCGCGATACGGACGAACTCGAAGCCCTCCCTGCGGTAGTAGTCGTGCAGTTCGGTGTTGGTGGTCCACGCGTCGAGGCGAACCCAGTCGCGTTCCTGTTGACGCGCAAGCATTCCCGCGTGCGCGAGCAGGTGGTGGCCGATCCGGTATCCGGCGAATCGCAGGTCGACGATCATGTAGTGGACGACGACCGCGTCGGATAGTTCCCACGGTGACCACAGCCCAGGGTCGGCGTGGCGATCGACGGTGATGGTGCCCGCGGGTTCGCCCGCCACCTCCGCGATCCAGGTCTGGCCCGCGTCCAGCGATCGCCCGACCGCCCGCGCGAAGATCTCGATCGGTTTGCCGCGGCCCGCGACTGTCCACTGATCGGAGCCGCGCGCGGTCAGCCACGCGGTTCGTTGTAGCCGTAGTCGGCAGATGAAGCCCAGATCGCCAATTGTGGCCTGGCGTAACGCGATATTACTCATGCTGACGGCACACCTGGCTCATACGGCACGCCGAGCGTGCGTCCGATAACGCCGAGACCTTCGGCATCGCCGAGCTGGTAGGCGAGCCGGTTGCTCGCGGCGATGGAGCGATGGCGAGTCGCCCTGGTGACCCGCTCATGATTGGCGCCGATGCGCAGGTGGTCCAGCAGGATCGTGCCCGCCGCCACGCCGAGCACGGTGGCCTCCTCGGCGGAGGCGGGCCGCGCGGTCAAGGTGTCGCGGTGGGCGGTCTCCGCATGGCCGCGATCGGCCAGCCGCCGGGTGGTGCCCTCCGGAATGTCGTGCGGTGAGTCGATTCCGGTGGCCTCGGCCAGGTCTCGCGGATAGAAGCTGACCTCCCAGGACCACGGCTCGTTATCGAGAAACTGGACGACCGTCCTAGCTAGCACCCAGGAGTCCTCCGGTACGCCGAGCCATAACGCGACCGCAGGCCCGGCGGGCTCCATCTTCGCGCTGAACTCCTTCGACGGCATCCGGTGTGCGGCGCGCGCGATCTCCTCGAAGATATCGTGCGGCGACTTCGGCCGGTCCTGTCGAATGTGTTCGGTGACAACTGATTCCAGGACTTCCTGGTTTCGCACGATGGTGCCGCGGGAAGTCGCTGTGTAGACCAGATTTTCGGTGACCAGAACCTGAATCGCATTGCGAGCGGTCGTAAGCGAGACCTGCATGTGCTCGGCCAGCTCCGTGTGGCTGGGCAACCGATCACCCGGTTTCCACTTGCCTGCGCGGATCTCCTCGCGGAGGAGGTCTGCGATCCGGTGGTACGTCGGACCGTCCGCCATCTTGCTCCTCGGTTGGTCGTGCAGGTAACGAAGTGTACTCTTCGTGACTTCCTACGGCCCGGTAACGCTTGACAGGTGCCTTCAGAGGTTTATTGTAATGAACGTCCTGATCCGGTGTTGTGCGGCGATGACGGCGAGGCAACGTGGCAGGTTCGGATACAACAGTCGTAATGGCTCTTCCCGGCGCACTGCGGTGTGCCGAGTCGGTGGTGCAGTCCCACGCTCCTGGGCTGCTTCCCACCTCGGATCTACTTGTTCGGGCGTGTCGTGGACACCGCGTAGTCGGCGGTCCGCTGCTCTGGTTCGCCCGCGATCTCGCGGTGCTGCACGAGCGGCGACTGGTCGGCCGCGGCGGTTCGATCGACACCGACCCGCTGGTGGTCCTCGAAATCGAGCGTCGCAGAGTCGAATTGGTCATGGCCATCGACGACTGGGTCGCGCGCAGCGTGCCCCAGCACCGGCTCGGTGCCACCCTGCACACCGAAACCGTCGGCGCGGTCATCGACCGCCTCGCCGAATCCTCGGTGCGCGCGCACCACGCGCTGATGACCCTCGACGCACACGACGAAAGACTGCACGGCGCATGGCATCACCTCGCCGAACTCGCCGACGCCTACGACGATCTCGTCCGCGACATCCTCGCAGGCAGACGCCGCCTGCCCGAGTGGTAGCCCCAACCCTGTAGCCCCCGAACCACTTTCGCGCCCCGCATTCCAGGAGTGTGCATCGAGGTGAGTCAAATGGTCGCTAAAAGATCTCCAACAGCGACCATTTGACTCGCGTCAACGATGCCCAACCACCTTTTGACTCGCCTCGAATGTCGGAGCGCTCTGGGCCGGACCATTGCCAGTCATGGCCTGGGTATGGGGGTCTCGAAACGCCACCACAGCCAGATGACCACCTCGGGAACGCGACATCGCGCACCTGACGTGCACCTGAAGTCGGGAACGGCAGGCGACGCGCCCAGCACTGCCCGATCATTCCCTGGGATATGTACACCTACTCGGGCGAGTACGCCTAAGGACTCGATGCGTATACATATCCGGATCAGTACAGCTAAGGACGGCCCAAGGTCAGCAGCCCTGAAAGCTGAAGACCTGTCCAGGTTTTCCCGTGAGTAGTGTGGTGGCGTCGTGTGCCGTACCCGGCTGTAGTCATCGGTCAGGCGCGTGGTGTCGCGTTCCAGCGTGGTCATCTGGCTGTGGTGGCGTTTCGAGATTTTCAAGATCAAGTGAGTCAAATGGTTGCTGTCAGAGATCATTTGGCGACCATTTGACTCCCCTCGATGCGGATTCCGTTGTCCGCGTGGGGTGTTGGGGGATGCTCACCGTTTGTGGGAGGTGCACACCGCGTGTACTGGGGGTGCGGCTTACGCAGTGGGTATGCGGACGGGTGGCCTGACTGGTTGTGGATGGGTCGCTGATGCGGTGGATGGCAGTCGAGACCACCAGCGGTGGTTCAGTGGCGGCCAGGCCCGCGAGGCCTTCCCCGGCCGGTATTGCCTAGATCCGCACTGTCTCTTGGGATCCGCACTGGGGCGGATTCATGCGGTCATTGCAACACCGGGTGGATTGGTCGGGTTCGATAGTAGTTCGTCGAGTGCTTCGGCTGGTTTTTTCCAGCCCAGTGTC